>NZ_JBVHLD010000005.1:162912-401286 GCF_055559175.1 Streptomyces sp. NPDC024632 | reverse complement strand
CCCACACCCCCCCCCCCCCCCCCCACCCCCTCCCCCCCCCCCCCCACCCCCCCACCCCCCCCCCCCCCCCCCCCCCCCCCCGGTTCGCCGTTGCCGTGCCGTGACATACATCGCACAGGGCGGCCGACAGCCTTGGAACCGGAAGATTAGACTCGTCGGATCGGCCGTATCGAAGCGATCCGGCCGTGTCGGCGTCCACGTCGGCAAAACCGTGGGACAGACCTTCGACAGGTGCCGACAGGTACCGACAGGCAGCAGAGGGAGGAACGGGTGGCAGTGCTGACCCGTATCAACGGACCGCGCGACCTCGACCGGCTCAGCCAGCAGCAGCTCGTGGAGCTGGCGGGGGAGATCCGTGCCTTCCTCGTCGACGCGGTGTCCAAGACCGGCGGGCACCTCGGCCCCAACCTCGGTGTGGTCGAGCTGACCATCGCCCTGCACCGCACCTTCCACTCGCCCGTCGACCGGATCCTCTTCGACACCGGCCACCAGGCGTACGTGCACAAACTGCTCACCGGACGCAAGGACTTCGCGAAGCTCAAGAGCAAGGGCGGCCTGTCCGGCTACCCGTCGCGCGCCGAGTCCGAGCACGACGTGATCGAGAACAGCCACGCCTCCACCGTCCTCGGCTGGGCCGACGGTCTCGCCAAGGCCAACGAGGTGCTGGGCCGCACCGACCACGTGGTCGCCGTGATCGGCGACGGCGCGCTCACCGGCGGCATGGCCTGGGAGGCGCTGAACAACATCGCCGCCGCCCAGGACCGCCCGCTGATCATCGTCGTCAACGACAACGAGCGGTCCTACGCGCCCACCATCGGCGGCCTCGCGGACCACCTGGCGACCCTGCGCACCACCGACGGCTACGAGCGCTTCCTGTCCCGTACCAAGGACCTCCTGGAGCGCACCCCGCTGATCGGCCAGCCGCTCTACGAGACGCTGCACGGCGCGAAGAAGGGCCTGAAGGACTTCATCGCCCCGCAGGGCATGTTCGAGGACCTCGGCCTGAAGTACGTCGGCCCGATCGACGGCCACGACGTGGAGGCGCTGGAGTCCGCGCTGCTGCGCGCCAAGCGGTTCGGCGGCCCGGTCATCGTGCACTGCATCACCGAGAAGGGCCGCGGCTACAAGCCCGCCGAGCAGGACGAGGCCGACCGCTTCCACGGCATCGGCCCGATCCACCCCGACACCGGTCTGCCGGTCGCCGCCGCGGGCGCCGACTGGACGTCCGTCTTCGGTGACGAGATGGTCGCGCTCGGCAAGGAGCGCGACGACATCGTCGCCATCACCGCCGCGATGCTCCAGCCGGTCGGCCTGGAGAAGTTCGCCAAGGCGTTCCCCGACCGCGTCTACGACGTCGGCATCGCGGAACAGCACGGCGCGACCTCGGCCGCGGGTCTGGCCACCGGCGGACTGCACCCGGTCTTCGCGGTCTACGCGACCTTCCTCAACCGCGCCTTCGACCAGGTCCTGATGGACGTGGCCCTGCACAAGTGCGGTGTCACCTTCGTCCTGGACCGGGCGGGCGTCACCGGCAGCGACGGCGCCTCGCACAACGGCATGTGGGACATGTCCATCCTCCAGGTCGTGCCGGGACTGCGGATCGCCGCCCCGCGCGACGCCGACCAGGTACGCGCCCAGCTCCGCGAGGCCGTCGCGGTGGACGACGCGCCGACCGTGGTGCGCTACTCCAAGGGCGCGGTCGGCCCGGCCGTCGCCGCCGTCGGCCGGATCGGCGGCATGGACGTGCTGCGCGAGCCGTCCGAGGGCGAGCGCCCCGACGTCCTGCTGGTCTCGGTCGGCGCCCTCGCGCCGATGTGCCTGGAGATCGCCGGGCTGCTGGACGCGCAGGGCATCACCACCACCGTGGTCGACCCGCGCTGGGTCAAGCCGGTGGACGAGGCGCTGCCCGGCCTGGCCGCCAAGCACCGCGTCGTGGTCACCGTCGAGGACAACGGGCGGGTGGGCGGCGTCGGTTCCGCCGTCGCGCAGGCGCTGCGCGACGCGGAGGTGGACGTGCCGCTGCGCGACTTCGGCATCCCGCAGCGCTTCCTCGACCACGGCTCGCGCAAGGATGTGATGGCCGACATCGGGCTCACCGCGCCGGACATCGCCCGCCAGGTGACCGGCCTGGTCGCCACCATCGACGGCCGCTTCGCGGACGACGCGGACCACGCGCGCGAGATCGCCCGCGACTGATCCCACCGCCCGCCCGCCCCTCGCCGGGGACACGGCGGCGCACCCGTACGACGCGGGGGTCCACCCATACGGGTGGACCCCCTCTTCCATCGGCGTACGCGTAGGCGCGCCTATTCGGGTGAGACGGACCTCCGGAGTGCAGTAACGCAGTAGCGGCTGCCGACCGACGGAATCGACCGGCCGAACCGACCGGCCGCCGGACGATCTGGAGGTGTGACGGTGGACACCGACACGCGTGACGACACGGCCCCCCGACCCCGGGGGGTGTTCCGCACCAAGAGCATCGAACAGTCGATCGCGGACACCGAGGAGCCGGAACACGGCCTGCGCAAGGAGCTGTCCGCGCTCGACCTGATCGTCTACGGGGTCGGCGTCATCGTCGGCACCGGCATCTTCGTGGTCACCGGCTCGGTCGCCAAGGACTACGCGGGGCCCGCCGTCGCGCTCGCCTTCATCGTCTCCGCGATCGTCTGCGGGCTGGCCGGGCTCTGCTACGCCGAGTTCGCCTCGACCGTGCCGGTGGCCGGATCGGCGTACACCTTCAGCTACGCCTCCATCGGCGAACTGCCCGCCTGGATCATCGGCTGGGACCTGATCCTCGAACTGGCGCTGGGCGCGGGCGTGGTGGCGGGCGGCTGGTCCGGCTACATGGCCAATCTGCTGTCGCACTTCGGCATCGACATCCCCAAGGTCCTCACCCACGACGGCGGCGGCTTCGGCTTCGACCTGCTGGCCGCGGTGCTGGTGCTGGTGCTCACCGGCATTGTGATGGCCGGAATGAAGCTGTCCGCGCGGGTCACCACGCTGATCGTCGCCGTCAAGGTGACCGTGGTGCTGCTGGTGATCTTCGCCGGGCTGTTCTTCGTCACCGGCAGCAACTACCACCCGTTCCTCCCGGCGTCGAAGGCCAACACCGGCAGCGGCTCCGACCTGCACGCGCCGCTGGTGCAGATGATCTTCGGCTTCACCCCGTCCTCGTTCGGCGTGATGGGCATCTTCTCCGCCGCCGCCGTGGTCTTCTTCGCCTTCATCGGCTTCGACATCGTCGCCACCGCCGCCGAGGAGACCAAGAAGCCGCAGCGGGACATGCCGCGCGGCATCCTCGGCTCGCTGGTCATCTGCACCGTGCTGTACGTGGCGGTCTCGCTCGTCGTCACCGGCATGCAGAAGTACTCGGAGCTGGACACCACCGCGCCGCTGGCGTCCGCCTTCAAGTCGGTCGGCGCGCCCTTCTGGTCCGGCCTGATCAGCTTCGGCGCGGCCGTCGGCCTGACCTCCGTGGTGATGATCCTGCTGATGGGCCAGACCCGCGTGTTCTTCGCGATGAGCCGCGACGGGCTGCTGCCGCGCGCCTTCTCCCAGGTGCACCCGAAGTTCGGCACCCCCTACCGGACCACGGTGCTGCTCGGCGTGATCGTCGCGCTGATCGCCGGATTCTTCACCGTCGGCGAACTGGAGGAAATGGTCAACGTCGGGACGCTCTTCGCGTTCGTCGTCGTCGCCATCGGCGTCGTCGTGCTCCGCCACACGCGCCCCGACCTGCCGCGCGCCTTCCGCGCCCCCTGGGTGCCCGTCCTGCCGGTGGCCTCGGTGTGCGCGTCCCTGTGGCTGATGCTCAACCTCAGCGTGGAGACCTGGCTCCGGTTCGCCGTATGGATGGTGATCGGCTTCGTCATCTACTTCGGCTACGGCCGCTCCCACAGCAGGCTGGGCCGCGGGCGCTAAGTGCAGCCGACGAGCGCGGTACTGCCGGCGCGGCCGGCCGTACCGGTGGCCGTACCCGCGGGTGCCCCCGGCCGCCGCGACCGGCGCTACTGGTCGCGGCTGGCCGCGCTGCTCGCGGCGCTCACCGTCCTGCTGCGCCTGCCGTCCTTCGCCCGCCCGGTGTGGAATCCCGACGAGGGCTATCTGGCCGTCCAGGCGCGGCTGCTGGCGCACGGCGGGGTGCTGTACGACACGGTGGTCGACCGCAAGCCGCCGCTGCTGCCGTGGCTGTACCAGGGGCTCTTCGCGGTCTTCGGCGACGGCTCGCTGTGGCCGCCGCGCACGGCCGCGCTGCTGGCGCACCTGGCGACCGCGCTGCTGCTGGCCGCGGTCGCCCGCCGCCGCTGGGGCGACCGGTCGGGGGCGGCGGCGGGCGCGGGATATCTGCTGCTGTCGGTCGGCCTCGCGCCCGAGGACACCCTGGCGGCCACCTTCGAGGTCTTCATACTCCCGTGGACCGCTGCCGCCGTCTGGTGCGCCGACCGGTCCCGCTGGGGACTGGCGGGCGTGGCCGTGGCGGGCGCGGCCCTGACCAAGCAGACCGGCGCGGTGATGCTGCTCCCGGTGGCCTGGACGCTGTGGCGGGCGGCGCGGGCCGGACGCGCCCCGGCGCTCGCGGGCGCGCTGCGGCTCTGCCTCGGCTTCGCGCTGCCGGTCGGCGCGGTGGCCCTGCTGACCGGACCCGGCCGCTTCCTGTTCTGGACGGTCACCGGCTCCGCCGAGTACGTCTCGCCGCGCGGCGCCTGGCTGACCGGGCTGAGCCGGGCGGCGGGCGGCGCCAGCGTCCTGGCGGTGGCCGCCGCCGGAATGCTGCTGGCCGCGGGCGCCGCCTGGGCGCTGCGCCGCCGCCCGGTCCCCGCCGACCTGTGGGTGTGGCTGGCCGCCTCCGGGGTCGCCGTGGTCTCCGGCTTCCAGTTCTACGGCCACTACTTCCTCCAGATGGTGCCCCCGCTGGTGCTGATCGGCGTGGCCGCCGTCCGCGCGTTGCCCCGGCTGCGCGCCGCCGTCACCTGCTGGACGGTCCTGGCCTGCGCCGGATTCCTGGTCTGGGACCTGGCCGCGCCGAGCCGCGAGCTGGACCACGCGGTCGCCGTCGCCGCCGCGGTCCGCGCGCACACCGCGCCCGACGACCGCGTCCTGGTGTGGGGCATACACCCCGAGACGTACTGGTTCGCCGACCGGCGGCCCGCCAGCCGCTATCTGACCGCGGGCTTCCTCACCAACTTCAGCGGCGGGCGCGGCGGGGTCCGGGTGGGGGAGCGGTACGCGGTCCCCGGCGCCTGGCGTGCCTTCGGCGCGGAATTCTCCGCGCACCCGCCCGCGCTGGTGGTCGACGACTCCCGCGGCGACCCGTACGCGATCTCGCGCACGCCGACCCTGCGTGACCTGCTGGGTTCCGGCTACCGGCGGGTGGCGAGGGTCGACGGCGCGGTCGTATGGGCGCGCGAGGCCGCAGGACCGGCCGGGCGCGGCGGCGCCCATGGGGGACCGGCTGGACGTGGCGCATGGGGGCGATGGTAAAAAGGCGCGAGAGCTGGTGCGGCAATATCGAGGTGGCGTTGTCATGACGGAGTCCAAGGGACCCGGGAACCAGGACCGTGCGAAGGACGGGGGGAGCAAGCCCAAGCGCAAGTCCCTCCTGGACCGGGTACGGCCCTACGCGGTCGGCACGACCGCGATCGTGGTGGTCTTCGGCGGGTCCGCGCTGATCGGCCAGCACGTACGCAGCACCAAGGACGACAAGGTGCGCGAGCCCTCGGGCGTCATCGCCGCGCCTATCGTGCCCACGGGCCCGGTGGACACCGCGTCGCCCAGCCCCAGCGCCGCCCCCACGGGCCCCAAGCTCGGCCTGCCGGTGCGGCCGTCCGTGCCGGTCACGGTCACGATCTTCGTGGACCTGCGCAGCCCCGACTCCAAGGCGTTCGCCGACGAGTACCAGGCCACGCTGACGCAGTTGCTGACGACCGGCCAGGCGGAGCTCCAGTACCGCCTGGTGACCGCCTCCGACCAGCAGTACGGCGGCGAGGGCTCCAAGACCGCGGCCAACGCGGCGGCGTGCGCGCAGGACCAGAGCCGCTTCACGCAGTTCATGAAGGAGGTCTGGAAGCACCAGCCGGACCCGAAGAGCGACACGCTGACCCACCTGAACTTCCTGAAGGAACTGGCCGTCAAGGCCGGGAAGATCAAGCTCAGCACCTTCGAGCCGTGCCTGGAGCAGGGCGACCACAACGGCTGGGTGCAGCAGTCGCAGAACGACTTCGCGAAGTCCGACCTCGGCTCGATCCCGGTGGTGGAGATCAACGGCACGCCGGTCAAGGACGTGCACTCCACGCTGACCCCGCAGAAACTGCGCAAGATGGTGCTCGCCGAGGCCAAGCGCGTGATCGCGGTGCAGGCCACGCCGTCGGACACGCCCGCGCTGCTGGGCTGACGGACTGTCGGATTTCTCCGGCAGCTCCGTCGTCCGCACCGCGGTAGCTCCGCTGTCCCGCCGCTCCCCGCGGTCGGGTGTTTCGTGCCCTTGAATCATCGGTATGTCAGATTTCGTCAACTTTTAGGCGAAATCGGGTACTGAAGGCATGTGACACCCGATCACGGAGGAGTGGTGCGCATGTCCATACCGGTGTTCGATGACGTCGAACCGCTGCCCGCCTGCGGTTGCGAGGAGTGCGCCCGACGGCGCCTCACCGACTCGATGGCGCGCGACACCGGTGGACCGGCCACCGGCGCGACGACCCGTGTGGTGGTCGTGGCCGCCGCCGCGGGCACCGCGCTGGGCAGCGCCGCCGGAGCGGTCGCCGCCGTGCCGCTGCCGTCGGAGGCCACCGCCTTCACCACGGGCCACGCCGCGCTCGCCGCCGCCCCCGCAACGGTCCCGGCCGCCACCCCCCTGCGGCTCACCCGCGACCAGATCATCCAGCGCGCCCGCACCTGGGCGGACGCCAAGGTGCCGTACAGCATGACCGCGTACTGGAAGGACGGGTACCGGCAGGACTGCTCGGGCTTCGTCTCCATGGCCTGGGGTCTGGGCAGCAGCGCCTGGACCGGCAGTCTGGCCGGCTACGGCGTCCGGATCACCAAGGACGAGCTGATGCCCGGTGACATCCTGCTCTTCCACAACGCCGCCGACCCCGAACACGGGTCGCACACGGTCATCTTCGACGGCTGGGTGGACGACGCGCACACCGCGTACACCGGCTACGAGCAGACGGTCCCGGCCACCCGGGTCCAGACCACGCCGTACGCATACTGGTCCAATTCCGGGAAATACATTCCCTACCGGTACAAGTATCTGGCGGGTGGCAGCAGTTCGGGATCGGGGTCCGGTGGGTCGTCGTCGGGTTCCACGGCCTTCCCCGGCACGTCCGCCTTCGGCCCCGGCGCCGACAACGCCAACGTCACCCGGCTCGGCACCATGCTGGTCGGCCGCGGCGCCAGCTCGTACTACAAGGTCGGTCCCGGACCGAAGTGGAGCGAGTCCGACCGCGGCGCGACCAGCGCCTTCCAGCGCGCCCAGGGCTGGTCGGGCAGCGACGCGGACGGGCTGCCCGGCCCCACGACCTGGTCGTACCTCGTCCAGGACAAGGGCCGCGACATCTCCGGCGCCCCGCGGGCCTCCGGCGGCACCCCCGCCAAGGCCCCGGCCTACCCCGGCGCGGGCGCCTTCCGGCCCGGCCAGACCAACGACTCGGTACTCGCCCTCGGCAAACGGCTCGTCGCCAAGGGCTTCGGCAAGAACTACACGGTGGGCCCCAGCCGTACATGGGGCGAGGCAGACCGGCGCAATGTCGAGGCGTTCCAGCGGTCCCTGGGCTGGACCGGGCGCGACGCGGACGGCTACCCCGGCCCCGAGACCTGGAGACGACTGTTCACGTGACGACATCTTCCACCGCCGCCGGGACGGGGCTGCCGGAGCAGACCCGCCCGGCCGCCCACAGCGGCGGCACCGAAGTCCACCCCGCCCCCGCCGCCCCGCCGGAGCTCGTCGAACGGCCGGGGCCCTGCCTGCCCGGCTGGACCGCGACCGCCGTCGTGCTCGCCGCGACCGTCGGCGTCTGCTGGCTGCTGTGGCGCGCGGGCGTCCTGCCCGCCGACGTGGCCGGCCGCCCCCTGCTGCCGCCCCCGCCCGGCGGCGGCTCCGCCAGCGGCCTGTGGAGCGGCGTCCTGCTGCTCGCCGCGGTCGCCGCCTTCGCCGCGGGCGGCCTCACCAGAGGCCGCAACGGCAGCGTCTGGGTGCTCACCCGGCACGGCTCCTACCGCGGCACGGTCCGCCGTACCGGCCTGCTCTGGATCAGCCCGCTGCTCACCCGCCGCAGGCTCGACGTGTCCCTGCGGCACTGGCGCAGCCGCCCGATCGACGCGGTCGACGCCAACGGCACCCCGCTCCAGCTCAGCGTCCTGCTGGTGTGGCGGGTCAGGGACACCGCCAAGGCGGCCTTCGCTGTCGACGACCACAACCTCTTCCTGCGCGAGCAGGTCGAGGCCGCCGTCGCGCTGGCCGTCTCCCGGCACCCGGCCGACGACTTCCGGGGCGCCGCGCCCACCCTGCGCGACAGCGAACGGCTCGGCGACCACCTCACCAAGCTGATCGCCGCCGACCAGCGCCCGGTCGGCATCGAGGTCTTCTCGGCCACCCCGGTCCGCCTCGACTACGCCCCCGAGGTCGCCGCGGCCATGCGGCGCGCCCAGATCGCCGCGCTGGACGCCAAACACCGCAGAGCCGTACTCGACGACGTCCTGGCCACTGTCGCCGAGACCGTCCGCGGCATCACCGAGCGCGGCCTCGTCCAGCTCGACGACTACGAACGCAAGGCGCTGGTACGGGACCTGACGGTGGCGCTGTGCACGACCGTGCCGAAGAAGTGAGCCGCGCCGGGACCCGCGTGAGCTGAGCCGGAACGGCGAAGCGCCGGACGGCCCCCTGACATCGGGGCCGTCCGGCGCTTCGCCGCGTCCGTTCTAGGCGGGGACGCTCGCCACGCCAGGCGCCAGGAACGGCTTGCCGTTCACCCGCTGGGACACGCCCTCGCGGTCCAGGTACGGGGTGACGCCGCCCAGGTGGAAGGGCCAGCCCGCGCCGGTGATCAGGCACAGGTCGATGTCCTGCGCCTCGGCCACCACGCCCTCGTCCAGCATCAGGCCGATCTCCTGCGCGACGGCGTCCAGCACCCGGTCGCGCACCTGCGCCTCGGTGAGCACCGAGTCGCCCTGCTTGAGCAGCGCGGCGACCTCGGGGTCCAGCTCCGGCACGCCGGAGTAGTAGACGTAGAAGCCGCGCTTGCCCGCCTTGACCACGGCCGCCAGATTCTCCGAGACGGTGAAGCGGTCGGGGAAGGCGCCGTGCAGCGTCTCGGAGACGTGCAGACCGATGGCCGGGCCGACCAGTTCGAGCAGCACCAGCGGCGACATCGGCAGGCCGAGCGGCTCGACGGCCTTCTCCGCGACGGCGACCGGCGTGCCCTCGTCGATGACGTTCTGGATCTCGCCCATGAAGCGGGTCAGGATGCGGTTGACGACGAACGCCGGGGCGTCCTTGACCAGCACCGCGGTCTTCTTCAGCTTCTTCGCCACGCCGAAGGCGGTGGCCAGCGACGCGTCGTCGGTCCGCTCGGCGCGGACGATCTCCAGCAGCGGCAGCACCGCGACCGGGTTGAAGAAGTGGAAGCCGACGACCCGCTCCGGGTGCTCCAGCTTCGAGGCCATCTCGGAGACCGACAGCGAGGAGGTGTTGGTGGCCAGGATCGCGTCCGGGCGCACCACCGCCTCCAGCTCCGCGAAGACCTGCTGCTTGACGCCCATCTCCTCGAAGACGGCCTCGATGACGAAGTCCGCGTCGCCGAAGGCGGTCGCCTTGTCCAGGTGACCGGAGACCAGCGCCTTGAGGCGGTTGGCCTTGTCCTGGCCCACGCGCCCCTTGGCGAGCAGCTTGTCGATCTCGCCGTGGACGTAACCCACGCCCTTGTCGATCCGCGCCTGGTCGATGTCGGTCAGCACGACCGGCACCTCCAGGCGGCGGGCGAAGAGCAGCGCGAGCTGCGAGGCCATCAGGCCCGCGCCGACCACGCCGACCTTGGACACCGGGCGGGCCAGCGACTTGTCGGGCGCGCCCGCCGGGCGCTTGCCGCGCTTCTGCACCAGGTTGAAGGCGTAGATGCCGCTGCGCAGTTCGCCGCCCATGATGAGGTCGGCCAGCGCCGCGTCCTCGGCGTCGAAGCCCTGCCGCAGATCGCCGTTCTTCGCCGCGGCGATGATGTCCAGCGCGCGGTACGCGGCAGGGGCCGCTCCGTGCACCTTGCTGTCCGCGACGGCCCGGCCGCGGGCCACGGCCTGGTCCCACGCCTCGCCGCGGTCCACCTCGGCCCGGTCCACCTCCAGCTCGCCCTTGAGGACGGCCGCGGTCCAGGCCAGCGACTGCTCCAGGAAGTCCGCCGCCTCGAACAGCGCGTCGGCGATGCCCAGTTCGTACACCTGGGCGCCCTTGAGCTGACGGTTCTGGTTGAGCGAGTTCTCGATGATGACGGTGACCGCGCGGTCCGCGCCGATCAGGTTCGGCAGCAGTACGCAGCCGCCCCAGCCGGGCACCAGGCCGAGAAAGACCTCGGGGAGCGAGAAGGCGGGCAGCGAGGCCGACACCGTGCGGTAGGTGCAGTGCAGACCGACCTCGACACCGCCGCCCATGGCCGCGCCGTTGTAGTACGCGAAGGTCGGCACGGCCAGGGACTGGAGCCGCTTGAAGACCTCGTGACCGCTCCTGCCGATGGTCAGCGCCTCGTCGCGTGTCCTGAGCACCTCGACGCCCTTGAGGTCGGCGCCGACCGCGAAGATGAACGGCTTGCCGGTGATGCCGACGCCGGTGATCGCGCCCTCCGCCGCCTCCTTCTCCACCTGGTCGAGCGCCGCGTCCAGGTTGGCCAGCGACTGCGGGCCGAAGGTGGTCGGCTTGGTGTGGTCCAGGCCGTTGTCCAGCGTGATCAGCGCGAAATGGCCCGCGCCCGGCAGCTCCAGGTGCCGCACCTGGGCCTGGGTGACGACCTCGCCGGGGAACCGCTCGGCCGCCCCCTTCAACAGCTCGGTGGTGCTGCTCACTTGGTGCCTCCGTCGAAGTGGGGGTTCTCCCAGATGACCGTGCCGCCCATGCCGAAGCCGACGCACATGGTGGTGATGCCGTAGCGCACGTGCGGCTGCTCCTCGAACTGCCGGGCGAGCTGCGTCATCAGCCGCACACCGGAGGAGGCCAGCGGGTGGCCGTAGGCGATGGCGCCGCCGTACTGGTTGACCCGCGGGTCGTCGTCGGCGATGCCGTAGTGGTCGAGCAGCGAGAGCACCTGGACGGCGAACGCCTCGTTGATCTCGAACAGGCCGATGTCGCCGATCGACAGACCGGCCTTGGCCAGCGCCTTCTCGGTCGCCGGGATCGGGCCGATGCCCATCACCTCGGGCTCGACGCCCGCGAAGGCGTACGAGACCAGGCGCATCCGTACCGGCAGGTCCAGCTCCCTGGCGACGTCCTCCGCGGCGAGCAGCGAGGCCGTGGCGCCGTCGTTGAGACCGGCCGCGTTGCCCGCGGTGACCCGGCCGTGCGGGCGGAAGGGGGTCTTCAGGCCCGCGAGCTGCTCCAGCGTGGTGCCCGGCCGCATCGGCTCGTCCGCCGTCGCCAGGCCCCAGCCGGTCTCCCCGGCCTCGGGGGTGGTGCGGCGGATCGCGATCGGCACCAGGTCCTGCTGGATCCGGCCGTTGGCGTACGCCTTCGCGGCCTTCTCCTGGCTGCGGACGGCGAATTCGTCGGCGCGCGCCTTGGTGAGCTGCGGGAAGCGGTCGTGCAGATTCTCCGCGGTCATGCCCATGAACATCGCGGACTCGTCGACGAGCTTCTCCGAGACGAACCGCGGGTTGGGGTCGACGCCCTCGCCCATCGGGTGCCGTCCCATGTGCTCGACGCCGCCGGCCACCACGACGTCGTACGCGCCGAAGGCGATGCCGCCGGCCGTGGTCGTCACGGCGGTCATCGCGCCCGCGCACATCCGGTCGACGGAGAAACCGGGCACGGTGGTCGGCAGCCCGGCGAGGATGCCCGCCGTCCGGCCCAGGGTGAGGCCCTGGTCGCCGATCTGCGTGGTCGCGGCGACCGCGACCTCGTCGATCCGCGCCGGGTCCAGATCCGGGTTGCGCCGCAGCAGCTCCCGGATGCACTTGATCACCAGGTCGTCGGCCCGGGTCTCGTGATACATGCCCTTCGGGCCCGCTTTGCCGAACGGGGTGCGGACGCCGTCAACGAATACGACGTCCCTTCCGGTACGAGGCACGGTGGGTCTCCCTCTTCGACGATGTGGAACGCGGCGCTGAAGCACGCTTCCTACGGCTCGCCTCACATGCTACTCGTCGGTAACTCATGTGCACAGCTTCCCTCGCGGAAGCGGCGCAGCTCACATCGCACGGATGTTACCGAAGGTTACCCCTGTGGGGGAGACCCTGAGGGAGCGCCGCGGGCGGGTCGGCCGTTCGGACGCAGAACCACCGGCGGCGGACCACCGACGCAGGACCACGGACGGGGAACCGCCGACTGCGGACGGGCCACCGGCCCCGGCGGGCTATTCGCCCGGGGGCGGGTCCGCCGGGCGGGCGGTCAGCGCGACCGTCAGCAGCGGGGTGGTCAGCTCGACCTGCCACGGGCGGGCGCCCATGTCCGCGAGCTGGGCGGCCACGACCTCCTCGCTCGCGTTCGCCGGAGGCGCCCAGCACAGCCGTCGCACGGTGTCCGGGGTGATCAGATTCTCCTGGGGGAGATTCAGCTCCTCGGCCAGCGCGCTCACCGCGGCGCGCGCCGCGGAGAGCCGGGCGGCGGCGACCGGGTCCTTGTCCGCCCAGGCGCGCGGCGGCGGGGGGCCGGTGTACGCGGCGGCGGGCTGCGGCAGCTCCCGCTCGGGCAGCGCGCGCGCCCGGTCGATCGCGGACTGCCACTGGTCGAGCTGGCGGCGGCCCATCCGGTGCCCGAAACCGGGCAGGGCGGCCAGCGCGTGCGCGTTCGGCGGGCTCTCCAGCGCCGCCGTCACGATCGCGGCGTCGCTGAGCACCCGGCCGGGGGAGACGTCCCGCTCACGGGCGGTACGGTCGCGCGCCAGCCACAGCTCGCGCACCACGGCGATCTGCCGACGCCGCCGCACCTTGTGCATGCCCGAGGTCCTGCGCCAGGGGTCGACGCGCGGCGGGGCCGGGGGGGCGGCGGCGATGGCCGCGAATTCCTGGAGCGCCCACTCCAGCTTCCCCTGGGTGCGCAGCTCCTCCTCCAGCGCGTCGCGCAGATCCACCAGCAGCTCGACGTCGAGCGCGGCGTACCGCAGCCACGGGTCGGGCAGCGGGCGGGTGGACCAGTCCACCGCCGAGTGGCCCTTCTCCAGCGCGAAGCCCAGCACGTTCTCCACCATCGCGCCGAGGCCGACCCGGGCGAACCCGGCCAGCCGCCCGGCCAGTTCTGTGTCGAACAGCGAGGTGGGGTGCATGCCGATCTCGGACAGGCACGGCAGATCCTGGGTGGCGGCGTGCAGCACCCACTCGGTGCCGGTCAGGGCGTCGCCCAGGGTGGACAGGTCGGGGCATCCCGTGGGGTCGATCAGCGCGGTCCCTGCTCCGGCGCGGCGCAACTGGACCAGATAGGCCCGCTGCCCGTAGCGGTAGCCGGAGGCGCGCTCGGCATCGACGGCGACCGGACCGGAACCCGCTGCGAAAGCCGCGACGACATCTGCGAGAGCCTCCGGGCTGGCGGTCACCGGCGGGATTCCCTCGCGCGGGTCCAGCAGCGGGACCGGCGCCGGGCCTGCTTGGGTTGCGGTCTCTCTGGCGTCGGTCACTTGTTAAGGGTAGCCGGGTACGGCGTGTCAGGTGGAGATCCAACGGACAGGGCGTACGGTACGTCGCCGCCGGGTCCGTGAGCGCCGGGGCCGCGGCACCGCCACGACGGCCGACGCGCGCGCGTATACGGCGGGCGTACGCGCGGACACGGGCGCGCGTATACGAAACGACCCCCGGCGGAACGTTCCGCCGGGGGTCGCTCACGGCCGGGGCCTCAGTGGATGATTCCGGTGCGCAGGGCCACCGCGACCATGCCGGCGCGGTCCCCGGTGCCCAGCTTCCTGGCGATCCGGGCGAGGTGGCTCTTGACGGTCAGCGCCGAAAGGCCCATGGAGACGCCGATCGCCTTGTTCGACTGGCCTTCCGCGACCAGCCGCAGGACCTCGACCTCGCGGCCGGACAGCTCGCGGTAGCCGCTGGGGTGGCCGGGGGCGCCCGGCGGGCGGCGCTGCATACGGGCCGCGGTGGCGCCCAGTGGCGCCAGTCCCGGCCGGGTGGCGAGACCGCCGGGGCTGTTGCGGGTGCCGGTCACGACATAGCCCTTCACCCCCCCGGCAAGCGCGTTGCGCACGGCGCCGATGTCGTCGGCGGCGGAGAGTGCGAGGCCGTTGGGCCAGCCTGCCGCGCGGGTCTCGGCGAGCAGGGTGAGGCCGGAGCCGTCGGGGAGATGGACATCGGCGACGCAGATGTCGCGGGGGTTACCGACCCGGGGACGGGCCTCGGCGATGGACGAGGCCTCGATCACGTCGCGAACCCCGAGAGCCCACAGGTGTCGGGTGACAGTGGAGCGGACGCGGGGGTCGGCTACGACGACCATGGCCGTCGGCTTGCTGGGGCGGTAGGCGACCAGGCTCGTGGGCTGCTCGAGAAGAACGGACACCGGGCCTCCTGTGGCAAAGGGGACTGAAACGGTCACAATCTCCTTCGGCAGCAATTGCTCCGGCCTTTAGGGAAAGATCACGATTTATTGAGGATCATTTCCGGCAATTCGGACGAGAAATCGAACATGCGAGAAGTGAGTGCGCCGCGCGATACGCCGGGGAGTGCGCGGGGGCGCGTCATCGGGGGCGCGTGACGTCACCGCAGGCCGGGGCGGTACGCCGGGCTACGGAAGCGGTCCGACGGACTCAGGTACGGCGCTTCGGCATCGGCACCACGCCGCTGCCCCCGCGCACCAACGGCTCCGGGCCCTCCGACGGCGGCAGACCCGCGCACGCGCACAGCAGATCGCACCAGGCCGCCAGGTGCGCCGCCACCTCGGGCGCGCCCCCCGCCCGCTCCCTCGGCGTCCACGACGCCCGGATCTCGATCTGCGTGTCGTCCACCCGGTCCGCCAGCGCGCCGAAGTAGTGCGACGACGCCCGCGAGACCGTACCGCTCGGGTCGTTGTACGCCGCCCCGCGCGCCGCCAGCGCCCCGGTCAGCCAGGACCAGCTCACCTCGGGCAACAGCGGATCCCCCGCCATCTCCGGCTCCAACTCGGCCCGCACCAACGTCACCAGGCGGAACGCGCCGTGCCACGCCTCGTGCCCGTCCGGCTCGTGCAGCAGCACCAACCGCCCGTCGGCCAGCTCCTCGCCGTCCGCCAGCACCGTCGCCTCCAGCGCGTACGCGTACGACGCCAGCCGCTTCGGCGCGGCCGTCTCCTCGATCCTGACCTCCGGCCTCACCCGCACCGAGCGCAGGGTGTCCACCGAGCGCCGAAAGGGGAGGGGGACGTCGTCACTGCCGTCGCCGAGGTGCCCGTGAACCGCTGCCATGCCCGGAAGACTAAGCCGCCGATGCCCTCCGGGCTCGGAACAACACCCTTATTGCCCTTCGGGGCGCCTTCCCGCTCCCCGCGAGGAGCACCCTTGCGCCTGCCACGCGCCCCCAACCTCCCGACTGCGCGGCGGGGTTCGCCGCTGGGGTGGCTGTGTGTGGGGGGTGGGGGACGTCAAGGGGGGCGCTCTTGCGTGGGGTCAGCGGTACGGGGGAGCGGGGGTGGGAGGGGGTGAACGTCAAGGGGGGCGCTCTTGCGTGGGGTCAGCGTTACGGGGGACCGTGCGGGGGAGCCGTCTTTTCTATGCTCACCGCGATTCCCTTTTTTTGCCGCCCTCTCGCCTCCGGCGGCTTAGATCCGGTGTCGACGGTCGATCGTGCTCGCTCCCTCGTTCCTCGGTCGCTGTGCGCGTTCTCCCTTTCGACACCGGCGCCGCCTTCGGCTCGCTGGCTACCGGCGAACCCCACCGCGCAGCGGTGCTGTAGGGGCGCAGCCCCTCGCGTAGACGCACCCTGGGGGCGAACCCCAGCGCGCGGACGTGTGCTAGGGGCGCAGCCCCCTTGGTGGGGGTGGTGGGGGAGACGTGGGAGGATTCTCGGCGTGAGTGCGCACCAGCAGACCGCTGCTTCCCCGTTCATCCGCGCCTGTCGGCGCGAGCCCGTGCCGCATACGCCGGTGTGGTTCATGCGGCAGGCCGGGCGTTCGCTGCCCGAGTACCTGAAGATTCGCGAGGGCATCGCGATGCTGGACTCGTGCACGCGGCCCGACCTCATCGCCGAGATCACGATGCAGCCGGTGCGGCGGCACAAGGTCGACGCGGCGGTCTACTTCAGCGACATCGTGGTGCCGCTCAAGGCGATCGGGATCGACCTCGACATCAAGCCCGGCGTGGGCCCGGTGGTGGAGGACCCGATCCGTACGAGGGAGGACCTGAAGCGGCTGCGGGCGCTGGAGCCCGAGGACGTCGGTTACGTCACCGAGGCGATCGGCCTGCTGACGGCCGAACTCGGCGAGACGCCACTGATCGGATTCGCGGGCGCGCCCTTCACGCTGGCCAGCTACCTCGTGGAAGGCGGCCCGTCGCGCAACCACGAGCGGACCAAGGCGCTGATGTACGGCGACCCCGAGCTGTGGCGTGACCTGCTGGACCTGCTCGCCGACATCACCGTGGGCTTCCTGAAGGTGCAGATCGAGGCGGGCGCGAGCGCCGTCCAGGTCTTCGACTCGTGGGTGGGGGCGCTCGCGCCCGTCGACTACCGGCGCTACGCGATGCCCGCGTCGGTGAAGGTCTTCGACGCGGTCGAGGACTACGGCGTCCCGCGGATCCACTTCGGCGTCGGCACCGGCGAACTGCTCGGTCTGATGGGCGAGGCGGGCGCGGACGTCGTCGGCGTCGACTGGCGGGTGCCGCTGGACGAGGCGGGCCGTCGGGTCGGTCCCGGCAAGGCGCTCCAGGGCAACCTCGACCCGTCGGTGCTCTTCGCCCCGACGGCGGCCGTCGAGGCGAAGGCCCGGGAGGTGCTGGACGCGGCCCCGGCCACCGGCCATGTGTTCAACCTCGGCCACGGTGTCCTGCCCAGCACCGACCCGGACGCTCTCACCCGTCTCGTCGACTTCGTGCACACCTCGACCGAGGTGTGACGGCTCAGTCCGTCGGCGGCTCCTCCGCACGCTCCGGCGCGTCCGTACCCGCCGGAGCCGTGGAGGGCGTGCGCTGCGGGTGGATCGGCGCGTGCGAGGACGGGCTCCAGGGGCGCGGCGCCATCGTCGGCGGCTCCTGCCGGGGCCAGCGGCGGCGCACCAGCCGGTAGCCGATGAAGCCGGCCAGCGCGACCACCAGGAACGGCAGCACGGCCGACAGGACGACCAGCACACCGCGGATCGTCACGTAGAAGGCGTGCCAGCCGCCGCCCAGCGCGTGGCCGACCTGCGTCCAGAAACCGTCCTCGTGCTTCGGCTTCGGCTTCGCCGCGACGTGCTTCACCGGCGGCTCGACCAGCCGCAGCGTCACCGTGGCCAGATCCGTCCGCTCCCGCAGTGCCGCCTGCTGCGCCTGGAGGGACTCCAAGTCGGCCTCGCGCGTGCTCAGTTCGCGCTCCAGCGACACCACGTCGCTGAGCGAGCCCGCCTGGTCCATCAGCTTGCGCACCCGCGCCACACTGGCCTGCTGCGACTTGATCCGGCTCTGCACGTCGACCACCTGGCCGGTGACGTCCTCGACGCCGACCTTGCGCTCCATCAGCGTGCCGAGCCCGGCCAGCCGGGTCAGCAGACCGTCGTACGCCGCGGGCGGCACCCGGAGCTGGATCGTCGACTGCTCGTGGCCCCCGGCGTCGACCGAGGTGTCCTCGGTGCCCGCGTAACCGCCCGCGTCGGCGACCATCGCGCGGGCCTTGTCGAGCGCGTCGCCCACCTTCGGGGTGCGGACGGTCAGGTGGGCCGTACGGACGAGGTAGCTGGGCGCGGACGGCTTGGCGTTGTTGCCGGTGGTGGCGGCCTTGTCCGACGCGGAACCGGGCGTACCGGAAGGCGCGTTCCCGGCGTCCGTACCGCTGCCGCCGTTCTTCATCGAGTCGCTGCCGCTGTCGTCCTGGCCGCGGGCCGCCGGGGCGGCGGCCTTGTCGGAAGCGCCGCCGCTTTCGCTGCTGCACCCGGCGACCGCGAGCGAGGCGGCCAGCAGCAGCGCGGCCGGGACGGCGGCCAGCCGCCGCCGTCCGCGCCGGCCGGCGTGGTGCGCGCGCCCGGTGCGCGGCGCTCCGGGTCTGTGTGTCCTCACGTCAATTCCCCCCAGGTGCGAGCCTCGTGAGGCCCGCCTAGTGACCTGTAATGACAGTTGGACGTGGATGGTCCGCGCCGGGTTGCGGTCCCGCGGTAGCGATGGGATCACGTTCGGAACTCGGAACGGAGTCTGAGACAGTGGACGCATGAGCCAGACGCACAACGGCACGGGCGCTCCTGAACACGCGATCGTCATCGGCGGCGGAATCTCCGGACTCGCCGCGGCGCACCGGCTGGCGGGCGCGGGCGTCCGCGTCACGCTGCTGGAGGCGTCGTCGCGGCTGGGCGGCAAGCTGTACGCCGACGAGATCGCCGGGGTGCCGGTCGACCTCGGCGCCGAGTCGATGCTGGCCCGCCGCCCCGAGGCGATCGCCCTGGCCCGCGAGGTCGGGCTCGGCGACGACCTGGAGCCGCCCGCGGTGCTCGGCGCCGCGCTGTGGACCCGCGGCAAGCTGCGGCCCATGCCCAAGGGACACGTCATGGGCGTGCCCGGCGACCTCGGGCCGCTCGCCTCGTCCGGTGTGCTGTCCGCCGCGGGTCTTGCCAGGCTCCCGCTGGACCACGTACTGCCGCGCACCGAACTCGGCGACGATGTCGCGGTCGGCGCCTTCGTCGCTGCCCGGCTCGGCCACGAGGTCGTGGACCGGCTCGTCGAACCACTGCTCGGCGGCGTCTACGCGGGCAACGCCTACGAGATCTCGCTGCGCGCCGCGGTGCCGCAGCTCTTCGAGGCCATGCGCACCGGGCGCTCCCTGATCGAGGCGGCCCGCGACATCCAGCGCCGGGCCGCGGCCAGGGCGGGCGGCGCGGGACCGGTCTTCAACGGCATCCGCGGCGGTGTCGGACGGCTGCCGCTCGCGGTCGCCGAGGCGTGCCGCGCCGCGGGCGTCACCATCGAGACGGACGCGCCCGTACGCGAGCTGCGGCGCACTCCGCACGGCTGGCAGGTCGGCCTCGACGGCCGCGCGCTGGAGGCCGACGCCGTGGTGCTCGCCGTGCCCGCGCCGACCGCGGCCCGGCTGCTCGACGCCGAGTCGCCCGCCGCCGCGGCCGAACTGGACACCGTCGAATACGCGGGCATGGCGCTGGTCACCATGGCCTTCCGCCGCCGTGAGATGACACGGCTGCCCAACAGCAGCGGCTTCCTCGTCCCGCCGGTCGACGGCCGCACCATCAAGGCGTCCACCTTCTCCAGCCGCAAATGGGGCTGGCTCGGCGAGGCAGGCGGCGACACCGTCGTCCTGCGCACCTCCATCGGCCGCCACGGCGACGAGGCGGACCTCGCCTGGGACGACACCGACCTCGTCCGCCTCTCCCGCGACGACCTGGAGGCCGCCGTGGGCCTGCGCGCCGCCCCGATCGCCGCCCGCGTCACCCGCTGGACCGCGGGTCTGCCCCAGTACCCGGTCGGCCACCTCGCCCGCGTCGCCCGCGTCCGCGAACACCTCACCAAGCTCCCCGCCCTGGCCGCCTGCGGCGCCGCGTACGACGGCGTCGGCATCCCCGCCTGCATCGCCGGAGCCCACCGCGCCGCGGCCGAGCTGCTGCCGCGGGGCTGAACGGCTCCGCGCCGGGTGGCCCCGCGGGCGTCGTGGGGGACCCTGGTGCCGGGAGCGCCGGGGGGCGCGGGAGAATGGGGGGTATGACCGACTCGACTGCCGACCGCGCTTCCGATTCCGCCGACGCCACGTCGGCGAAGGCCCCCAACGCGGGGAAGAAGGCCAAGGACCTCAACGAGGTCATTCGCTACACGCTCTGGTCGGTGTTCCGACTGCGCGACACCCTGCCCGAGGACCGCGGCGGGTACGCGGACGAGGTCGAGGAGCTGTTCGCGCAGCTCGCCGCCAAGGACATCACGATCCGCGGGACCTATGACGTCTCGGGGCTGCGGGCCGACGCCGATCTGATGATCTGGTGGCACGCGGAGACGGCCGAGGAGTTGCAGGAGGCGTACAACCTCTTCCGCCGCACCAAGCTGGGGCGCGCGGTGGAGCCGGTGTGGTCCAACATGGCGCTGCACCGCCCGGCGGAGTTCAACAAGTCGCATGTTCCGGCCTTCCTCGCCGATGAGACGCCGCGCGAGTGGGTCAGCGTCTATCCCTTCGTGCGCTCCTACGACTGGTACCTGCTGCCGGACGAGGACCGCCGCCGGATGCTCGCCGACCACGGCAAGATGGCCCGTGGCTACCCCGACGTGCGGGCGAACACCGTCGCGTCCTTCTCGCTCGGCGACTACGAGTGGATCCTGGCCTTCGAGGCCGACGAGCTGTACCGGATCGTCGACCTCATGCGGCACCTGCGCGCCTCCGAGGCCCGCCTGCACGTCCGCGAGGAAGTCCCCTTCTACACCGGCCGGCGCCGCGAGGTCGCCGACCTGGTCGCGGGCCTGGCCTGACGCAGCAGCGCCCGTATCGCGGGGTCGCGCAGCGTGCGCGGCCCACGGGCGGCCAGGGCCGACAGCGGCGGCGCGTCCCGGGGTATCCCCCGGAGCGCCTCCTGCCCGGCCGGGGCCGCCCACCGCGTGTACGGATAGACCTCGACGCGCGCCACCGCCCAGCACGCCCCCGTCAGCAGCAGCGGCAGCACGTACCAGAGCAGCGCGGGCGTGCCGTCCGGCGCACGGACCGACCCGTTCAGGGCGACGGTGGCCACCGCCATCGCCAACGTCAGCCCGGTGGCGCCGCGCACCTGCCGCACCCCCGCCGCGAGCCGTTCGCGTGCCGCCGCCGGAACCCCGAGCCCGGCGGCCACCAGCCGCTCGCCGAGCGCGCGTACGGCCTCCGGCCAGGAACGCCGTTTCGTACAGACCGAGTTCGACGCCGTCCGTGGGCCGCCGCTCTCCGGGCGCTCCACCGGCCGCGGCGACCCCGGCCAGGCACAGGCGCGCGCTGGCGGCGGTCGCCGCGGCACACGCGACGAGCAGCAGAAGAATCCACATGAGGGATTTCTACCGGACTCCGCCGACACCGCGTTCTCGGCCTGTGGATAACTCCGCGAGCGGGCTGGCGGGGCCCGTCAGAGCGTGCCGGGGGCGGGATGCGCGCGCAGGGACGGGTGGTCGGCGACGACGGTGGCGGAGCCCGGGGCGACCTCGGTGAAGCCCGCGTCGCGGACGACGGGGAGTGAGGACGCGCTCAGGCGGGTCCACAGGGCGGGGGAGGGGGTGCGGACGGCCAGGGGGAAACCGGCGGCGCGCCAGGCGTCGCGGTCGGCGTCCGACAGCTCCCACCAGGCGAGTTGGGCGCCGTGTCCGGCCTGGGCCATGGCCTTCCCGGCCGACATGGTGACGTCGGGATTCATCCACAGGACGGGGCGCGGGTCGCCGGGTTCGAGCGGTGACGGCGGCTCCGGGTCGTCCAACTCCGTGCCGGAGACCTGGAGTTTGGCCAGTTCCTTCGGCCAGCCGTCGAGCGGCACGGGCGGGTAGACCCGCACTTCGGCGGGCGGCACATCGGTCGTACCCGCTTCCGTGTCCGCCCCCGGCACCGATCCCGACGCGGACCCCGATCCCGATCCCGATCCCGTCACCGTGATGCCCGGCAGGGCCGCCGCCCGCCGCCACTCCGCTCCGCGCGCCCGCCGTACGACCTTGCGGATCCTGGCATCCTGCCAGTTCCGTACGGCCTGCGCCCACTCGCCGTCGTCGGCCGTCGCGCGCTCGTCGCAGAGCAGGGTGAGGACGGCGCGCGCCGCCGTCTCCAGGGCGTCGGTACGGGCCGGGGGCGCGTCGCGCTCGATCCGGACGACGAGCGGGAGGACGAACTGGGGTGCCGCGTCGCGGTCGGTGGCCTGGTGCTGGACGGGGCTGCTCACCGCCCCAGTCTGCCACCCGCTGCTGGACGCCGATCCGCCGTGGCGTGCGGCGTCGGTCCGTACGGAAGCGGCGGCGGCCGCGGCGGCCACGCCGGAGCTGGTGGCGCCCGCCGATGCCGTCGTGCCAGCCACGATGCTCCCGCAGGGGCACCGCCCGCCCCGGCGGGGCGGTTCGGTTGTCTCCGGACCACCGGCCGGTGGGGGCGGGTCGCGCAGTTCCTCGCGCCCCTTCGGGGCCCGTTCCGCCGTGGGGACGGTGGCCCGCCGTCGTGGCTGGTCGCGCAGTTCCTCCCCCAGCCTTCGGCCGGGAGGTGCCCCCAGCGCCCCTTCGGGGCCCGTTCCGCCGCGGGGGCTGGTCGCGCGTCCCCGCGGCGCTGAACGGCTGCCCCCCGCCGGAGGCGCACGGCACCCCCCCGGAGGGGTTACTCCGTGGGGGTCAAGGTCAGGGAGATGGAGTTGATGCAGTAGCGCTGGTCGGTCGGTGTGCCGTAGCCCTCGCCTTCGAAGACGTGGCCCAGGTGGGAGCCGCAGCGGGCGCAGCGGACCTCGACGCGGGTCATCCCGAGGGTGCGGTCCTCGATGAGTTCGACGGCGTCGGTGTCGGCGGGGTCGTAGAAGGAGGGCCAGCCGCAGTGGGACTCGAATTTGGTGTCGGAGCGGAAGAGCTCGGCGCCGCAGGCACGGCAGGCGTAGACGCCGGTCGTCTTCGTGTCGGTGTACTCGCCGACGAAGGGCCGCTCGGTACCGGCTTTGCGCAGGACCGCGTACTCCTCCGGCGACAGCTCGGCGCGCCACTGCTCGTCGGACTTGCTGACTTCGTAGGACATGGAGGTCTCCTCAGCTGCCGAGGCGGGCGAGAATCAGGGGACCGAGGTCGGTCACGTCGCCCGCGCCCATGGTGAGAACGAGATCACCCGGCTTCGCCATTCCTGCGACCACGTCCGGTACCGCCTGCTTGTCGTGTTCCGCGGTCACGTCGGCGCCCGCCGCGCGGGCCGCGTCGATGATGAGTGCGCTGGTCACACCGGGGATCGGGTCCTCGCGGGCCGGGTAGATGTCGAGGACGACGGAGGCGTCGGCGAGGGCGAGGGCGGCGCCCATCTCGGTGGCCAGCTCGCGGGTGCGGCTGAAGAGGTGCGGCTGGAAGACGACCAGGACGCGGGCGTCCCCGGCGGCGCCGCGGATCGCCTCCAGGTCGGCGGCCATCTCGGTCGGGTGGTGGGCGTAGGAGTCGATGACCTGGACGCCCGCCGCCTCGCCCTTGAGCTGGAGGCGCCGCTTGACGCCGGTGTACTTCGCGAGGGCCGAGGCCAGATTCCGGGTCGGGGCGCCGATCGCGGTGCCCGCGGCGAGCGCGGCGACGGCGTTGTGCGCGTAGTGGCGGCCCGGCACGGAGACGGTGAAGGTCAGCGGGCGGCCGTCGATGACGACGGTGACCTCGCTGGTCAGCCCGCGCGGGTTGATCTTCGTGATGCGTACGTCGGCGGTCTCGGCCTCGCCGACCGTCACGATGGTCAGACCGCCGATGTCCCGTACCCGCTTCGTCAGCTCGACGGCGCCCGGCTGGTCGGCGGAGATCACCAGCGTGCCGCCGGGGCGGATCTTCCCGACGAAGGTCTCGAAGGAGTCGTAGATCTCGTCCATCGAGGCGTAGTTGGCGTGGTGGTCGAGCTCCACGTTGAGGATGATCGCGACCTCGGGCGCGTACGTGTGGAAGCTGCGGTCGCTCTCGTCGGCCTCCGCGACGAAGATCTCGCCGCCGCCGTGGTGCGCGTTCGAGCCGGGCGCGTCCAGGTCGCCGCCGATCGCGTACGACGGCTCGCTGCCGAGCGCAGTCAGCGCGACCGCCAGCATCGAGGTGGTGGTGGTCTTGCCGTGGGTGCCCGCGACCGCGATCGGCCGGGTGCCCTCCATCAGCGCGGCCAGCGCGTCACTGCGGTGCACCACGGGGACGCCGCGCTCGCGGGCCGCCGCCAGCTCCGGATTCTCCGGGCGGATCGCGCTGGAGACGACCACCGAGGTGGCGTCCTGCGCCAGGTGCGCCGCGTCGTGGCCGATGTGCACGGTCACGCCGAGCGCGCGCAGCGCGCCCGCCGTCTCCGACTCACGTGAGTCACTGCCCGCCACCCGCGCCCCGCGCTGCGCGAGGATCTTCGCGATCCCCGACATTCCGGCGCCGCCGATGCCGATGAAGTGCGGTCGGTCCATGGCGGGGGGAACGGACGGGCTCATACGGAGGTCTCCCGGAGATGTGCGTGGTTCGTTTATTGACCGGGTCCTGATTCTCGCACCTCCGGGCGCGCGGACGACTCTGCCCGCGCGCCCGTGGCACCTTCCGCCGACTCTGCCCGCGCGCCCGTGGCACCGCGCGCCGACCCTGACCACGCACCCGTGGCACCCCCCGCCCGGCGAGACGTTTCTGCAAGGGGTGCCCGGGACACACGACGCCCGAGCCGCCGGGCGGCGCGGCACCGCCTCGCCGCGCTCACCGCGCTCGCCGCCTCATCGTGCCCTGCGGCTCATCGCGCTCGGCGGCTCATCGCGCGCTGCGCCTAATCGTGCTCGGCGAAGAGCTTCAGCACCGGCACCCCCACCTTGTGCCGCGCCCGCGACGTCCAGTCGCGGTGGAAGAACTCCTCCACGAAGTGCGGCGCGGTGAGCACGATGACCTCGTCGGCGTTGGTCTCCTCGACGACCGTGCGCAGCAGGTCGAGCGGGTGCTTGTCGACGATCCGGCCCACCGCCTCCGCGCCGGAGGCGCGCAGCGCCTCCAGGGAGTGCGCCAGGGCCCGCTCCGCGACCGGGGTGGCGTCGTCGCCCTCCGGCTCGCGGTCCTCGTGCGCGGCGTCATCCAGATAGCCGAGCGCCACGTCGTCGACGGCCCGCAACAGCCGGTCCTGGTCGCCGCGTGGCTGCATGAGCACGACGAAGGAGACCTGCTCGTCGCCGTGGAGAGAGGTGACGAGCTCCACGTCGGCCGGTGCGAGCGGCTTCTCGATCATGAGTACGGTCGTGAACACGGACGCGTCCTTCTTTCTCGTGCTTCGTCGGGGCCACCGGGCCGGCGTTGGAACGATCCTGCCCCGATCTTGGCGGGGCACTCGGGTAAGTGTTCCCGCGCGGAGCAAAACGGAACGAGGGAATCCGCTTTTTTCGGTCGCGGTTCCACCGTGCGGCGCGCCGCTGGTCAGGTGGGTGGCATGAGGGGTGTCGGTGGGACGGTCGGGCGGTCAGGCCCGGACGTAACGGGTGAACAGGAAGCCGTCCTCCTCCAGGACGGAGCGCGGGACGAGGCGGGCCGGGCCCGGAACGTCGGGGCCGTGCATGATCCGGGGCGCGTCGCCGCCCCCGAGCACCGGGGCGACGGTCAGGCACAGTTCGTCCAGCGTGTCGGCCGCGGCGAACTGCGCGAGGACTCGCGGGCCGCCCTCGTGGAGCAGCCGCGTGTGGCCCAGCGCGGCCAACTCGCGCACCGCGCGGACCGGGTCGACGCCTTCGCCGTCGCCCGCGACGACCACATGGGCGCCCGCCGCGCGGGCGGCGGCGACGCGGTCGGCGGGCGGCGACGCGCCGGTCAGCACCAGGGTGGGGGTGACCGGCGCGGTGAACAGCGGTGTCGTGAAGTCCAGATCGAGTCCGCGGCTGATCACCGCGACGGCGGCGGCCGGGGTCTGGCCGTCCGCCGCCCTGCGCGCCGCGAACACCTCGCGGGCCCTCGCGGGCCGGTAGCCCTCCAGGCGAACCGTTTCCGCACCCACCAGCACCACGTCGGCCAGCGCGCGCAGCACGCCGAAGACCCGCATGTCCGCCTCCGACGACAGCGGCGCCGACCTGCCGTCGTACCGGGCCGCGCCGTCCAGCGACGACACCATGTTGGCCCGGAGGTACGGGCCCGCTCCCCGTTCGGGGTACGCGTACGCGTCCGCCAGACCGAGCGGGGTCTCCAGCCCGGCCGAATCGTTCGCTCCCGCTACGGGATAGAGCCGTCGCATCCCCGAAGTCTCCCACGCCGCGCCGCTACGGGCCGGTCGGCGCCCTCGGCCCGCCGCCCCCGTACGCGTGGGGTCGGACACATGCCGGCGGGGGCGGAACCGGGAGGCACTACGCTGGTGAGCTGTGTCGACCTCTGTCGTTTCGTCTGGGAGTGCCGCGATAGGCGGCGATGGCGGGCCCGTGTCACTCAGCGCGCGCACGCCGCATGTGCCGGTGGAGCGATTGGTGGCGGAGATGGTGCCGCCGCCGCGGTTCGACGGCGTCAGGTTCGAGACCTACGTGCCCGACCCGAATCAGCCCAGCCAGGCCGCGGCCGTACGGGCCCTGGCCGGTTTCGCGGCGTCGCTGACGGCCGCGCCGACGCCCAAGCGGTGGTTCCGGCGGGAGGCACCCGCGCCCGGCGGCCCCGGCGGGGTCTACCTCGACGGCGGTTACGGCGTCGGCAAGACCCACCTGCTGGCGTCGCTGTGGCACGCCACCCCGGCGCCCGCCGAGCGCAAGGCGTTCGGCACGTTCGTGGAGCTGACCAATCTGGTCGGCGCCCTCGGCTTCCAGCACGCGGTGGCGGCGCTCAGCGACCACCGGCTGGTCTGCATCGACGAGTTCGAACTGGACGACCCGGGCGACACGGTGCTGGTGTCCACGCTCCTCGGCAAGCTCGCCGACGCGGGCGTACGGCTGGCGGCGACGTCGAACACGCTGCCCGGCAAGCTCGGCGAGGGCCGCTTCGCCTCCGCCGACTTCATGCGGGAGATCCAGGGCCTGTCCGCCCGCTTCACCAGCCTGCGGATCGACGGCGAGGACTACCGGCACCGCGGCCTGCCCGAGGCGCCGACCCCGCACACCGACGAGCAGGTCACCGCCGCCGCGGCCGTCACACCCGGCGCCGCGCTCGACGACTTCGGCGCGCTGGCCGCGCACCTGGCCACCGTCCACCCCAGCCGCTACGGCGCGCTCTGCGACGGCGTCGGCGCCGTCTTCCTGCGCGGCGTGGAACCCGTCACCGACCAGGCGACCGCGCTGCGCCTGGTGGTGCTCGCCGACCGGCTCTACGACCGCGAGATCCCGGTCTTGGCCTCCGGCGTGCCCTTCGACCGCGTCTTCGGCCAGGACATGCTGGCGGGCGGCTACCGCAAGAAGTACTTCCGCGCCGTCTCCCGGCTCACCGCGCTCGCGCGGGACGCCGAGAAGCTGACCGGCACTGGCGGAGACCGCTGATCCGGCGCAGGATCGGTGCATGGCCAAGAGCGGGAGCAAGGGCAAGGGCAAGCACGGCGCCGAGCACGCGCACGTGGACCGGCACGCGCACGAGGACGGCCGGGGCGGCAAGCACGCCGACGCCGCCGCCAAGAAGGCGCAGAAGGACCCGGGCCTGCGCTCCCTGCTGCGCGTGCCGCCCGGCGGCGGACCGGTCAACCTGCGGGCGTACGACCCCTCCGCGACCCCCGGCGGCCCGCGTGACAAGGCGACGGCCCTGGCCGCGACCGCGGAGCTGCGCGCCCGGCTGGCCGAGCTCCAGGAGCGGCTGTGGGCGCAGAGCACCGCGGGCGACCCGCACTGCGTGCTGCTGGTGCTCCAGGGCATGGACACCTCGGGCAAGGGCGGCACCGTCAAGCACGTGTCCTCCGGGCTGAACCCGTCGGGCATCCGCGTCACCGCGTTCAAGGCGCCCACCGAGGAGGAGCGCCAGCACCCCTTCCTGTGGCGCATCCGCCGCGCGCTGCCCCGCCCCGGCGAGCTGGGCGTCTTCGACCGTTCGCACTACGAGGACGTGCTGATCGCCCGCGTGCGCGACCTCGTGCCGCGCGCCACCTGGAGCCGCCGCTACAGCGTCATCAACCGCTTCGAGCAGTCGCTCGCCGACGACGGCGTCACCGTCGTCAAGGTCTTCCTGCACATCAGCTACGACAAGCAGCGCGAGCGGCTGCTGAAGCGGCTCGACAACCCGGACAAGCACTGGAAGTTCAACCCCGGTGACATCAGCGAGCGCGCGCTGTGGCCCGCGTACCAGAAAGCGTACGAGGTGGCCCTGGAGCGCTGCTCGACCGACGCCGCGCCCTGGCACGTCGTGCCGTCCGACCGCAAGTGGTACCGGAACTGGGCGGTCGCCAAGCTGCTGCTCGAACACCTCGAACTGATCGACCCGGCCTATCCGAAGGCCGACTTCGACATCGAGGAGAACCGCGTCGCGCTCCTCAAGACCTGACCCGCGTGCCCCGGTCCTAGCCGGAGCACGCGGTGCGCTGCGCCTCCTGCCACTCGCACACCGGGCAGTACGTCGCGCCGCGCGTGCTCGCCGGATACTCGGTCGGCTCGCCGCACAGCACGCAGTCCGCGAGGGCTTCCGCGTCGGGCGTCGGGGTCGTCTGTGTCACCCGTTCACCGTAGCGCGGGCGCGCAGCACGGCGGCTCCCCGGGGCGGAAGCTGGACGGCCGCGTCCGGGCCCGGCAGCACCTTGCACGACGGCCGGGCCAGCACCACCTCGCACGGCACGTCCAGCGGCACCCGCGCGGGCGCGTCGGAGAAGTTCACGACCGTACGGAAGGGGCCGCGGGCCAGCCGCAGCGTCCGGCCGCCCGCGGTCGCCGCGACCGTGTCGAGCTGGGGATCGGTCAGGGCGGGCTCCGACCTGCGCAGCGCGATCAGCCCGCGGTACCACTCCAGCAGCTCGCGGTGCCCCGCCTTGTCCGGCTCGGCCCAGTCCAGGCACGAGCGGTCCCGGGTCGCGTGGTCCTGCGGATCGGGCACGTCCTCCTCCGCCCAGCCGTGGTCGGCGAATTCGCGGCGCCGCCCGCGCGTGATGGCCGCGCCCAGCTCCGGGTCGTCGTGGTCGGTGAAGAACTGCCAGGGCGTGCCCGCGCCCCACTCCTCGCCCATGAAGAGCATCGGGGTGAACGGCGAGGTCAGGACGAGGGCCGCGGCCACGGTGAGCTGGTCAGGGGTGAGCCGGTCGCCGGTCGCGCGGTTGCCGATCTGGTCGTGCGTCTGCGCGTAGCCCAGCAGCCGGTGGGCGGGCGCGGCGGCCCGGTCCAGCGGGCGGCCGTGGTGCCGGCCGCGGAAGGAGGACCAACTGCCGTCGTGGAAGAAGCCCCCGGTGAGCGTCTTGGCCACCGCGGCGGGCCCGGCGGCGGCGAAATCCGCGTAATAGCCCTGCGCCTCACCGGTGACGGCCGCGTGCAGGGCGTGGTGGAAGTCGTCGCTCCACTGGGCGTGCAGTCCGAGGCCGCCCGCCTGGCGCGGGGCCGTCGTCCGCGGGTCGTTCAGATCGGACTCGGCGATCAGGAACAGCGGGCGGCCGAGCGCGGCCGACAGCCCGTCCACGGCCGTCGAGAGCTCCTCGAGGAAGTGCAGGGCGCGCGTGTCCACCAGCGCGTGGACGGCGTCGAGCCGCAGCCCGTCGAGCCGGTAGTCGCGCAGCCACGACAGCGCGCTGCCGATCAGGAAGTCCCGCACCTCGTCGGAGCCGGGCGCGTCCAGATTGACCGCGTCGCCCCAGGGGGTGTGGTGCCGGTCGGTGAAGTACGGGCCGAACGGTGGCAGATGGTTGCCCGACGGGCCCAGGTGGTTGTGGACCACGTCGAGGACGACGCCCAGGCACTGCTTGTGCGCCGCGTCGACAAATCGCTTCATTCCCTCGGGGCCGCCGTACGGCTCGTGCACCGCCCACAGCGACACGCCCTCGTACCCCCAGCCGTTGGTGCCGGGGAACGGGCACACCGGCATCAGCTCGATGTGCGTGATGCCCAGCCGGGCCAGGTGCGGCAGCCGCTCGATCGCCGCGTCGAAGGTGCCCTCGGGGGTGAAGGTGCCGACGTGCAGTTCGTAGACCACCGCGCCGGGCAGCGCGCGGCCCGGCCACGGCACCGTCCAGGCGAACGCGTCGTGGTCGACGACGGCGCTCGGCCCGTCCGGGCCCTCCGGCTGGCGGCGCGAGCGCGGATCGGGCAGCGGCGGACCGCCGTCGAGCAGATACGCGTACCGCGTGCCCGGCCCAGCGGACACCTCCGCGCGCCACCAGCCGGCCCGCGCCGGGTCGGGGCCGAGGCCGTGCCGTGTGCGGTCGTCGATCAGGATCTCCACCTGCTGGGCATCCGGCGCCCACACCTCGAACAGCACCCACGGCTCCCGTCTCGTCATCCGGTTCGTTCAGCGTCTTCGGTCTTCCGCGCGGCGGTCTTCCGCGCGGAAGTTCTCCGTACAGCGGTTTTCTGTACGGCGGTACGGCGGTCTTCTGTACGGCAGTCTTCTGTACGGCGGTCTTCTGTACGGGCGCCCCCCGAGGCCGTTCCTCGCGGGTGCCCGGGGCCGTGGCCGCGCCACGGACCCCGGGCACATGCATGCCCACGGAACGGCCTCCCGCATCACCGCGAGCGGATCAGCGGGGGAACATCACACTGCGTCGGGGACGAAGTCGATCCGCTCCTGAACGATCGGATACCCCGCCTTCGCGAAATTCCGCGCCATCGGGACATTCGTCCGGTCGGTGGCCGCCGCGACCTTGACCGCGCCGCGGTCGACCAGGTCGTGAGTGCACTCGACCAGCAGGTCGTACGAGTAACCGCGGCCCCGCTGCTCGGGCACCACGGCGATGAAGCCGATGCACGGGCCGGCCGGATTGCGCGCGGGCACGTGCAGCCCGGCCACCTCGCCGTCCGGGGTGTACGCCACCCGCCGCCAGTCGGCGGGCGAGGGGAACCAGTCGAAGATGCCGATGGTCTCGTCGAGGGCGGCCTCCAGGCCCTGTTCGGCGATCATCCGGCGGTCGTGGGCGTCGAGAGTGCCCTCCATGATGCGGGCCATGACGGCCCGGAAGGCGGTGTCGTCCGGCTCGGGCCGGTACTCAAGACGCCCGGTGCGCGGCGGCAGCGGGCAGTCCGCCGTCCACTCGTAGCGGTACCGCTCGACCAACTCGCGCAGTCCCGCGGCCTCGACGGCCGCCGCGCGGCTCCGCGCCGCCGCCGTCACGTCGGGGCGCTCGCGCCAGTCGGGCGGCAGCAGCAGGCTGTACTCGGTGTTCAGCGGCGCGGCGCGCAGCAGTTCGGTGGCCGCCTCGGCTTCGCCCTCGGCGAAGTCGAACCAGTCCAGGGCCAGCGGCTCGCTGTCCTCGGGCTTGGCCCACCACGCGGCCCGCGCGACGACCTTCGCGCCGCGCAGCGCGACCCACGACCACTCGGGCCGGTACTCGCCGCCCGCGTCGAGGGTCGCGAAGGACTGGCCGAGCAGGGCGCGGCCGACGAACGCGTCGCCGGTGCCGGTGCGCGTGCCGGATGCCGTCTCGGCAAGGGAGTTGAACAGGGCGGACTCGCCCGCGACCAGCGGGCGGAAAACCAGATCGGACATGGTGAAGCGATTCCTTCGGGAGTTCGACGGAGCGCTCCCGGGACCATCTCCCCGTGGATCTACGGACGCCCTGCGGAGGGGCGGGAGCGCGGCACAGTGATGTACGTCATCGCTCTCGCCTCCTTCTCGTCCGGTCATGGGCGTGATCAGCACCCTAGGCGGGCGACGGCCGACAAGGCCACCGGTTATTACGCGGCGGCCTTGTCGGGATGGCGACGCGGGTGCGCGGGAGCGGGCGGGGGCGGCTCAGGCCGCCGGGCTCACCTCGCCGCGCTCACCTCTCCGGGCTCGCCTCTCCGCGCTCACCTTTCCGGGGTCAGCAGGGCCACAGGGCTGCGGCCCAGCAGTTCGGCCAGCGGGGCCGCGCCCTCGTACGTCCCGCCGCCCAGGCGGTCGTGCCAGCGGCCCGGAGGGAGCGGCAGCGACGCCTCGCGCCAGCCGCCCGCCGCGGCGAGGCGGGCGGAGAGCCGGGTGACGACGGTGAGGGCGGAGCCGCCGCGCAGGAAGGCGAGGCAGTGGTCACCGGCAGGACCCTGCGCGACGAGGGGGATGTACGAGGCGGTGGGGCCGTACCACTCGGGGCGGTCGCGCCGCAGCCGGAGCGCCACGGCGGTCAGGCGCAGCTTGGCCTCGTCGAAGGAGCCCGGCGCGGCGCCGTCCAGCAGGCGGTCCAGGGTGCGGTCGACGCCGAACCGCTGGGTCCCGCCGACCGGCCCGTTCATGGGGCCGCGGTTGTCCGGGTCGACCAGGGTGTACACCGGGAATTCGGTGTTCTGGTAGACGTCGGGCACCCCCGGCATCGTCAGGTGCACCAGCGCCGCGCCGAGCGCGTTGGCATCGGCGTACGGGGCGAGGGAGTTGACGAATTCGCCCACGTCGTAGACGCCCGCGCCGCACGGGCCCTGCTCGGTGAAGTCGGTGACGGCCTTCTCGTACGCCTCGTCCTGCTCGGTCCACGAGGTGTGCAGGCCCGCCTCGCGGACCGCCTTGAGCGCGGCGGGCACCAGCCGGTCCGGGTGGCAGAAGCCGAGGCCGACGCCGGTCTGGAAGACGGTGTACGCGGTGTGCCGGTCGGGCGCGGGCGCGTCGCCTGACCGCTCGGCGCGGGCCTCGCGGGCGCCCATCCACTCCCGCCAGGCGTCGGGGAGTTCGGACAGGACGGCCAGTCGCAACCGCAGGTCGGCGCTGCGCTTGGTGTCGTGCGTGGACAGGACGGTGCCGGTACCGGGGTGGTCGCGCTGGATCCGCGCGCAATAGGCGTGGAATTCCTCCGGGGCCGTCGCCGGATGCGCCGGGCTGCGGCCGACCTCGCACAGCGACAGCAGCGGCGAGTAGCGGTAGAAGGCGGTGTCCTCGACGGACTTGGCGTGCAGCGCGGAGGCGACCTGCGCGAAGCGGACGGCGAAGTCGTCGGCGTCCTCACCGGGCACCGTCGCGCCCTCGGCCGGGCGGCCGAGCGCAAGGTCGCGCAGCAGGCCGATCGCCGGGGCGAGCCGCCCGTCGGCGCTTTCCGCCGCACTGGAGGCGGCCTCGGTCACCATCAGGGTGTCGCCGGGCGTCGCCGGGGTGCCGGGGCGTACGTACGGGCGGTACACCGGGATACGGACCAGCAGCTCGCGCAGCGCCTCCTCCAGCACGGACGTCGCATAGGGCGCCGTGTAAGGGTCGGTCTCCTGGTGCTCGGCTGTTACCGGCCCGCCCGCCCCCTCGGTCCCGCCGCCCGTGCCGGGGCGCTGCGCCCGCTGCGCGCTCGCCGCGAGGCGGGAGACCTCCGCGGCGAGGTCGTGGCCGACGATGCGGTGGGCGGCGCGCCGCGCGGTCGGCTCCCACCGGCCGCCGCGGCTGTCCTCGACGCCGGTGAACTCCCGGTAGAAGTCGGTCACTTCGGCGACGCCCGCCGGGTCGGTGAACAGCCCGTCGATCCGGTCGAGCGCGTCGTACCCGGTGGTGCCCGCGCACGCCCAGTCGGCGGGCAGCGCCTCGTCGCGCTGGAGGATCTTCTCCACCACCGTCCACCGCCCGTCGCTGGCCTCGGCCAGGCGGCGCAGATAGCCCGCCGGGTCGGCGAGGCCGTCCGGGTGGTCGATCCGCAGCCCGTCGGCGACGCCTTCGCGCAGCAGCCGCAGCACGGTCGCGTGGGTGGCCTCGAAGACGTCCTGCCGCTCGACGCGGACCGCGATCAGGTCGGAGATCGTGAAGAAGCGGCGGTAGTTCAGCTCGGTGCGGGCCTGCCGCCAGTACGCCAGCCGATACCACTGCGCCTCCACCAGTTCCGGCAGCGGCAGATTCTCCGTGCCCGGTCGCAGCGGGAACCGGTGGTCGTAGTAGCGCAGCACCTTGCCGCCCGCGCGCTTGTCGGAGACCACCGAGAGCTGCCCGAGGACGTCGGGCAGGGGGTCGCCCAGCACGGGCAGCAGCACCTTGCCGCCCAGCGCGGCCCAGTCGATGTCGAACCAGTCGGCGTACGCGGAGCCGGGACCGTCGCGCAGCACCTCCCACAGCGGGCCGTTGAGGTGTTCGGGCGCGGGCACCGCCATGTGGTTGGGGACGATGTCCAGGATCAGGCCGAGGCCGTGCTCGCGGGCGGTGTGCGACAGTGCCCGCAGGCCCTGCTCGCCGCCCAGCTCCTCGCGTACCCGCGAGTGGTCCACCACGTCGTAGCCGTGGGTGGAGCCGGGCACCGCTTCGAGGATCGGCGACAGATGCAGGTGCGAGACGCCGAGCGAGGCCAGGTACGGCACGTGCGCGGCGGTGTCGGCGAAGGTGAAGCCGGGCTGCACCTGCACCCGGTAGGTGGCGGAGGGCGTCACGGGAAGTCCGGTCATGAGGTCTTCTCTACCCCGGATTCGGCCGTGAAGCGGCCGAACGCGCCCGGGTCTCCCCGGACGCCGTCCGTATCGCCGAAAGCGGCCCGTCCTTCCCCGTGGCAGGCCGGCCGCGCCGCTGACCCGCGGGCCACCGGCCGCGCCGCCGACCCGCGGGCCACCGGCCGCGCCGCCTTACGCGGAGCACGTGTCGCGCCGCCCGGGCTGCTACAGCGCCGGGCGCTGGAGCACCACCATGCTGCGGTCGGCCAGCTCCACCCGGTCCCCGGCCTGTACGCGCTGGCCGGTGCCCGGCGGGACGCCCCCGGCCAACTGGGTGTCCACCACGAGCTGCCACTCCATGCCGTGGTTGACCGGGACCACGAACTCCTGCGGCTTCGGCGCCGCGTTGACCATCAGCAGGAACGAGTCGTCGGTGACCGGCTCGCCGCGCGGCCCCGGTTCGGAGATCGCGTTGCCGTTGAGGAAGACCGACATCGACCTGGCGTGCGCCGCCTGCCAGTCGCGCTGCGCCATCTCCTGCCCCTCGGGCGTGAACCAGGCGATGTCCGACAGTTCGTCGTGCGTGCCCTCGACCGGCCGCCCGTGGAAGAAGCGCCGCCGCCTGAACACGGCGTGGTCGCGCCGCAGCCACACCATCGTGCGCAGGAACTCGTGCAACTGCTGCGCCTCGTCGTTCGGCCCGCCGTCGTCCGGCTTGCCGGGCCAGGACACCCACGCCAGTTCGTTGTCCTGGCAGTAGACGTTGTTGTTGCCCTTCTGGGTGCGGCCGAACTCGTCGCCGTGCGAGATCATCGGCACGCCCTGCGAGAGCATCAGCGTGGCGAGGAAGTTGCGCATCTGCCGCCCGCGCAGCGACCGCACCTTCTCGTCCTCCGTCGGCCCCTCCGTACCGCAGTTCCAGGACCGGTTGAAGCTCTCGCCGTCACGGTTGTTCTCGCCGTTGGCGTCGTTGTGCTTGTCGTTGTACGACACCAGGTCGCGCAGCGTGAAACCGTCGTGGCAGGTGACGAAGTTGACCGAGGCCAACGGGCGGCGGCCGTCGTCCTGGTAGAGGTCGGAGGAACCGGTCAGCCGGGAGCCGAACTCGGCCAGCGTGGCGCTCTCGCCGCGCCACAGGTCCCGTACCGTGTCGCGGAACTTCCCGTTCCACTCGGTCCACAGGGGTGGGAAGTTGCCCACCTGGTAGCCGCCCTCGCCGACGTCCCACGGCTCGGCGATCAGCTTCACCTGCGAGACCACCGGGTCCTGCTGGACGAGGTCGAAGAAGGACGAGAGCCGGTCCACCTCGTGGAACTGCCGGGCCAGTGTGGCCGCGAGGTCGAAACGGAAGCCGTCCACGTGCATCTCGGTGACCCAGTAGCGCAGGCTGTCCATGATGAGCTGGAGGACGTGCGGGCTGCGCATCAGCAGGCTGTTGCCGGTGCCCGTGGTGTCCGTGTAATACCGCTTGTCGCCGCCGAGCCGGTAGTACGAGGCGTTGTCCAGGCCGCGCAGCGACAGCGTCGGCCCGAGGTGGCTCCCCTCGGCCGTGTGGTTGTAGACCACGTCCAGGATCACCTCGATCCCGGCCCGGTGCAGCGCGCGGACCGCCGTCTTGAACTCCAGCACCTGTTGCCCGCGGTCACCCAGCGAGCAGTACGAATGGTGCGGCGCGAAAAAGCCGATGGTGTTGTAACCCCAGTAGTTCGCGAGACCCGCGTCCACCAGACGGTGGTCCTGGATGAACTGATGCACCGGCATCAGTTCCAGTGTCGTCACCCCGAGTTCCACCAGATGGCCGATCACCGCCGGGTGAGCCAGCGCCGCGTAGGTGCCGCGGATCTCCTCCGGCAGACCCGGGTGAGTCATCGTCAGGCCCTTGACGTGGGCCTCGTAGATGATGGTCTTGTGATAATCGATCCGCGGGGCGCGGTCGTCGGCCCAGTCGAAGTACGGATTCACCACGACGGACGTCATGGTGTGCGGGGCGGAGTCCAGATCGTTGCGCGAGTCGGGCTGTCCGAAGCGGTAGCCGTAGACGGCCTCGTCCCAGTCGATGCTGCCGCTCATCGCCTTGGCGTACGGGTCGAGGAGCAGCTTCGCGGAGTTGCAGCGGTGGCCGCGGGGCGGGTCGTAGGGCCCGTGCACCCGGAAGCCGTACCGCTGACCCGGCATCACCCCCGGCAGGTAGGCGTGCCGTACGAAGGCGTCCGCCTCGCGCAGCTCGACGGCCGTCTCCGACCCGTCGTCGTGCAGCAGGCACAGCTCGATACGGGACGCCACCTCGGAGAAGACGGCGAAGTTGGTGCCCGCGCCGTCGAAGGTGGCACCCAGGGGGTACGACTGACCCGGCCAGACTTGCATCTCGTGACTCTTCCACTCCCGGACCGGGAGAGCGCGGACCGATTCCGCGCACCCGGCCAGCTTCGTTGCCGAATTCGTTGCCGAGAGTGCATCCTCCCACCTGGTCCACCCGAGGGTGACAAAGCCACAACAGCCAGCTACCGCAAGGGTGATGAGCTTGTCCGGTAGTAGTCAAGTAGGGTCAACAGGGCTGCGGGGCACCCTGCACCGCAGTACCCTTCCTTGATCGTGGACGGGGGTGGGAGGCGGGTGGCGTGGAGACGTCCGGAGGTCTGATGCTCCCGGGTGGTGGAGATCAGGAGGACCGTCAGGTCGCGGACGGTGCCGCCGCCGAGGCGGTGCAGAGCGCGGTCACCCTCGCCCAGCCGCTGGAGATCGGAGCGGAGCTGGACTGGGGCGCGGAAGCCTGGTCGGAGGTACGCACCCGCGCCACGCGCGCCGGGCGGGCCTACGTATGGCTCAACCTCGTGGAACAGCGCCTGCGCGCCGTCGTCAACGCGGTGCTGCGCCCGATCTACGAGCCCGTGCACGGCGAGGAGTGGGTGGTCGCCGCGGCGGGCCCGGCCGGGCACGAATGGGTGCAACGGGCCGTCGCCGTACGGGAAGTGAGCCGCCGTAAGGGCTTCCTGCTCGACCCCGCCGACGACAATGTGCTCAGCTTTCTGACGCTGCCCCAGCTCCGCGAACTGGTCGTCCAGCACTGGCCGTGCTTCGAGCCGTACTTCGACGACCGCCGCGACCTCGAACTCGCCCTGGACGAGCTGGAGGTGGCCCGGCACGTCGTCTCACGCAACCGGGCGCTGTCCAGGACCGTCCTGGACCAGGCCGAGCGGGCCGCCGCCAAGCTGCTGGAGCTGCTGGGCGCGGGACCCGCCCGTACGGCCGCGCAGCGGCTGCCGGTGGACGCCGTCGAGGACCTGGTCGCCGACCGCTACTCCGACGTCATCGGCGTCTACCCGGACCGCGTGCGGCTACAACGGCAGCTCCCCGTCGAGGACTTGTTCTCCGGCGCGCGCCGGCTCGACGCGATAGGCATCGGCCTCAATCTGCTGGTGCAGAACTACTCGGGGCGGCGCCTGGTGCGGCTCGCCGAGTCCGGCTGCCGGGTCAGACTGCTCTTCCTCAACCCCGCGAGCAGTACGGTCCGCCGCCGCGAGCGGGAACTGGGCCTGGGGCGCGGTGAGCTGGCCAGGTCGGTCGAGATGAACATCATGCACATGCGCCGGGTGCGGGCCCGGCTGCGGGACCCCGACGCCTTCGAGATCCGGGTCTTCGACGAGACCCCGCGCTTCACCGCCTACCTCGTCGACGGCGACACCGGCGACGGCCTGGCCGTCGTGCAGTCCTATCTGCGGCGGGCCCGCGGCATGGAGGTGCCGGTGCTGCTGCTGCGCGGCGGGTCCCGGCAGGTGGTCGCCGAGGAAGGGCCCGCGGAACACGGGCTCTTCGAGGTCTACCGCGAGGAGTTCGAGGGCATCTGGACGGATTCCCGTCCCGTGTCGTGACCTCCGGGGGAGGGGCGGGGACGCCCCGGGAAACGGAACCCCGCCGTCCGGCGCTGTCAGTGGTCCGCGCGATGATGGCAGGGCACACGGGGGTTACGGGGAAATGGGTGGGAAGGATGCTCGCCATGGCATGGCATGAGGAGCTGTTGGTCGGGTTCGACCTGGAGACGACGGGGACGGATCCGCGCCAGGCGCGGATCGTGACCGCGGCGGTCACCGAGGTGAAGGACGGGGAGCCGGTACGGCACCGGGCGTGGCTGGCCAATCCCGGCGTCGCCATTCCCGAGGAGACGACCGCCATCCACGGCATAAGCACCGCCCGCGCGGCGGCCGAGGGGCGCCCGGCGCCGGAGGTCGTCGCCGAGATCGCCGACGCCCTGCGGGGGTACTGGGCGGCCGGGGTGCCCGTCGTCGTCTACAACGCGCCCTTCGATCTCACCCTGCTGGACGAGGAGTTGCGGCGGTACGCGCTGCCGCCGCTGGCCGTTCCCGGGGCCCGCCCGGGGCCCGTGCTCGACCCGCTGGTGATGGACCGCGCCCTCGACAAGTACCGGCGCGGCAAGCGCACCCTGGAGGCCGCCTGCGGCGTCTACGGTGTCGTCCTCGACGGCGCGCACGAAGCGGGCGCCGACGCCCTCGCCGCCGTCCGCGTCGCCCGCGCCCTCGCCGCCCGCTACCCCCAGGTCGCCGACGCCGACCTCTGGGACCTCTACGACGAGCAGCGCGGCTGGTACGCCGACTGGGCCGAGGACTTCGCCTCCTGGCTCCGCCGCAAGGGGTCTGCCGACGCCTCCACCATCGACCGCGCCTGGCCGCTGCGCGTCTCCGCCGCCTGACCCCTCCGGGGCCGGTCACCCGCCGTCCCGCGGCCCGCCGCTGCGGCGGATCGAAGAGGCGCCGCCTCTTCGGCTCACCTGTGCGTCGCGGTCAACCGGCGGCCGTGCGGGGGGTGATGGGGCGGGGGAAGGCGGCGGTGCCTTCCTTGAAGGCCGCCGCGGTGGGGCGGGGTCAGAAGGAGTACCAGCGGACGGTGGGGTCGGCGGCTCTCAGCGAAGCGACACGTCGGCGGAATTCGTTGAGGGCGGCCGGGCTGGCCGGGGCGTGCTGGGCGACCCAGGCGCAACTGGCGGTCTCGCGGGCACCGCGCAGGACGGTGATGCCGGGCCACTCGGTGACGTCCCAGCCATAGGCGGCGGTGAAGGCGTCGTACGCCGCCGCGGGCACCCCGTAGCGGTCACGGCTGAGCGCCTGGACGACGAGGTCGTGCTCGCGCAGGTCGGAGGAGAAGGTCTCCAGGTCGACCAGGACCGGCCCGTCGGGCCCGATGTGCACATTGCGCGGCAGCGCGTCCCCGTGGATCGGCCCGCGCTCCAGGTGCGGTACGAGCTCGGCCGCGGCGGTCGCGAAACCGTCGCGCCGATTGCGCAGATACGCGGCGTCCGCCGGATCGATCGCGTCCCCGGCCAGCCGCAGCCAGCGCTCGACCCCGCCGAGCAGCTCACGCGGCGGCAGCCCGAAGTCCGGCTCGGGCAGCGCGTGCACGAGCAGCAGCAGCGGCGCCACATCGGCGGGCTCCGCGGGCCGCAGCGGCTCCGGCAGCCGCTGCCAGTACGTGATCGGATGGCCGTCCACCAGCCGCACCTCGGACTCCGCCGAGCGCACGGCGGGCACATCGTGCTTGGCCAGCCAGTCGGCGGTGCGCACCTCGCGCCGGGCCCGCTCCAGCAGATCGGCGCTGCGGCCGATCTTGATCACCAGACGCCCGGCGGCGTAGACCGCGTTCTCGCCGAAGGCGAGCAGCTCGGCCTCGTGATGCCCGGCGGCATCCAGCACCGCCCGCGCCCGCTCCCGCGTGAACACCCTCGTGTCCGCCATGCCGAAACCCGAACCCTTCGCCGAATCGCCCGCAGTCCCGAATCGTCCACTGTCCCGTACCGCCGCGCCCGCCCGCGCCCTCCCCGTACGCCCCCGCCGTGTCACGCGCCGCCCCACCGACGTGCCGCTTTCCGTACCGCATATGCCGACAGCATCGGTCAACGGCGCGGAACTAGGCCAGTGTCGCATCCGCGCGCCCCCTGAACGCGCGTCACCGGCTGAGAATGCGCCGTGAATACGCCCGAATACGTCGGGCGCGCAGCGATGAATCCTGGCCGCCCGGCCGGTCGGTATCCATGAAGGCCCGTCCGGGGGCCAGGTCCAGGAGAGGCGGAGAAGACTGTGACGGCGGCACCCGGCCCGACGGAACCCCTGGTCGTGGACGTGACCGGGCTCCCCGGCGGCGCGCCCGGCACCATCGGCGCGCTCGCCCGGCTGGGGCTGGCCGCGCACAGGACCGGGCACACCGTGCGGTTGCGCGGCGCCACCGCGGAACTCCGCGAATTGCTCGAACTCGCCGGGCTAGCGGGGCAGTTCGAGTGGGAGGCCGAAAAGCGGGAATAGGTGCGCGGTGTCGAGGAACGCGTTGATGCCGGTGATCCGGCCGTCGGTGATCTCCAGCACCTGGAGCGCCCACGGGTGGTGGCCGCCCTCCGGGCCGTTCGACCGGTACTGCCCGAAGCCGGGCGATCCGTTGGCCCACACCGGCAGCAGCCGGGAGTCCTTGCACTCGATACCGGTGCCGAGGAACCAGTCGCGTATGTCCTGGTGACCCTGGAGCCACAGGGCGTACGGCGGCATGGACAGCGTGACGTCCTCGTGCAGCAGGGCGGTCAGCGAATCGAGGTCGTAGCGCTCGAAGGCGTCCACATAGCGCGCGAGCAGCTTCTCCTGCGCCTCGTCCATCGGCGCGGCGGCGGCCTTGGCGTAGTCGGTCCCCGCCGTGCTCACCCCGGCCTCGCTGAGCGTGGCGCGGGCGCGCTGCAACGCGCTGTTGACCGACGCCACCGTCGTACCGAGCAGTTCCGCGGTCTCGCTGGCCTTCCAGGCCAGCACCTCGCGCAGGATCAGGACGGCCCGCTGCCGGGCGGGCAGGTGCTGGAGGGCGGCGACGAAGGCCAGCTTGATCGTCTCGCGGGAGACCACGACATCGGCCGGGTCGCCGGAGGACGGCAGGGCGCGGACGTCGGGCACCGGCTCGATCCAGACGCTCTCCGGGGAGGCGGCGGGCAGCGTCGCGTCGGCGTGCGACGCGGGGGACAGGTCCATCGGGCGGGCCCGGCGCTTGCCCGCGTTGAGACTGTCCAGGCACACATTGGTCGCGATCCGGTACAGCCAGGAGCGGAACGAGGCCCGACCCTCGAAGCCGCGCTGCCCGCGCCAGGCGCGGACCAGCGTCTCCTGCACGGCGTCCTCGGCCTCGAACACCGAGCCGAGCATGCGGTAGCAGTAGCCGGTCAGCTCTGCCCGGTGCTCCTCAAGACGGAGCTCCACCTCGTCGGCAGCCAGGGCGGTACCGCTCCCGGCGCTTTCGCTCTCTCTCACGGTCACGCTTTCCACACTAGGCCCGCCCACTGACAACGAGCCCGGAAAAGGGGCCCGGAACACCGCCCGGAACGCGCCGGAGCCCCCGTCCCGGGCGGGACAGGGGCTCCGTGACCTGCGGAGAAACGCGGGATCCGAATTTTCCGAGGTAATTTTCGCGCCGGGCCGAGGCGGGCCGGGTCGGGCCGGGAACAGGCCCCGGGGTCCTCCCCGGCCCCTGGTCGGGGATCAGACCCGGTCGGGCACCTGGTCCCGGTACGGCTCCTCCGGCAGCGCGACGACCGGCGGCGGGGCCAGGGTCGACTCGTCGTGCGTCATGTCGGGCAGCCGGTGCATCCAGCGCGGCAGGTACCAGTTGCGCTCGCCGAGCAGGCTCATCACGGCCGGGAGCAGCACCCCGCGGATGACGGTCGCGTCGATCAGCACCGCGAAGGCCAGGCCGACACCCATCTGCTTCATGCTCTGCATGGACAGCGTCCCGAAGATCGCGAACACCGCGACCATGATGACGGCGGCGCTGGTCACGACGCCCGCGGTGGTGGTGATGCCGTGCTCGATCGCGCCGCGGGTGCTCATCCCGCGCACCTTGGCCTCGCGGATCCGGGAGACCACGAACACGTGGTAGTCCATGCTCAGCCCGAACAGGATCACGAAGAGGAACAGCGGCAGCCAGGCCACCACCGCGCCCGTACCGGTGGCGCCCACCAGCGACGCGCCCCAGCCGTGCTGGAAGACCGCGGACAGGATGCCGTAGGCCGCGCCCACCGAGAGCAGATTCAGCACGATCGAGGTCAGCGCGATGGTCAGCGACCTGAAGGACAGCAGCATCAGCAGGAAGGCGAAGACGGTCACGAAGGCGAAGACCGGCAGCACACTGCTGGTGATCTTGGCCGTGAAGTCCATCGACCCGGCCGTCCCGCCGGTCACCGGCGCCTGGAGGCCGTCGACCTTGCCGAGCGTGTCGGGCCGTACGTGGTCGCGCAGCGTCCGCACGTTGTCCTGGGCCTTGGCGCGGTCGCTGCCGCCGGCCAGCGGTACGTCGATCTGGGCGACGTTCTGCGCGGCGTGCACGGTCAGGGTGACCGGGCCCTTGCTGGCGCCCGAGGACACGGCCTCGGCGCGGAAGGCGGCGATGGCCTTCTTGACCGCCGGGGCGTTGATGTCGTCGGCCTTGACGACCACGTTGGCCTGGTCGGGACCGCCGGGGAACGCCTCGTTGATGTGCTCGTAGGTCTGGATGATCGGCAGCTTGCTGCCCAGTTCCTGCGGCATCGACAGATTCGCGGTCTTCATGCCGAACGCGGGGAGCGCGATGACCAGCAGGGCGCCGCCCGCCATCACCGTGGCGGTCTTGGGGTGGCTCAGCACCGGACCCAGGACGGTCTTCCAGAAGCGGCTGCTGGGGTTGGCGGCGCGCCGGGCGGAGTTCTTCCGGCCGCGGTTCAGGAACGGGATGCGGCCCTTCTCGACCCGGTGGCCGAGCAGCGACAGCAGCGCGGGCAGCACGGTGACCGAACCGAACATCGCGATGGCGACGACGATCATCGTGGCCAGGCCCATCGCCTTGAAGTCACCGATGCCGGTGAAGAGCATGCCCGCCATGGCCACGATCACGGTGATGCCGGAGATCAGGATGGCCCGCCCCGAGGTGGCCGCCGCGATCTTGATCGCGGTCTGTCCGTCGTGCCCCGCGGCCCGCTCCTCACGCTCGCGGCGCAGGTAGAACAGGCAGTAGTCGACGCCGACGGCCAGGCCGACCAGCAGCATCACGGAGTTGGCGGTGTCGCTCATCGGGATGATGTGGCTGACCATCGCCACCACACCGCCCGCGGCCATGAACGCCGTCATCGCCAGCGCCACCGGCAGCAGCGCCGCGACCAGCGCGCCGAACGCGATCAGCAGGATGCCCAGTGCCACGGGCACGGCGGAGAACTCGGCGGTCTTGAAGTCGCTGCCGAAGGCGTCGTTGAGCACCTTCCCGCCGCTCGCGTCGCCGAATTCCTCGATCCGCAGGTCCGTGTGGCGCGACTGGACCTTCTTCACCGCGTCCATGACCGGCTGCACCTTGTCGGGCGCGTCGTCCGCCAGGCCGAGCATGTCGAAGCGGACCAGCGCCGAACGCCGGTCGGCGGAGACGGCCTTGGTGTCATAGGGCGAGGTGACCGCGGTGACCTTGCCCGTGCCCTTGACCGCGGTCATCACATCGGCGACCGCGGTGCGGAAGGCCGGGTCGGTCGCGTGACCCGAGCCCTTGGCCTGGATCAGCACCATCTCGCCCGCCGCGCTCTTGAGCCCGGCGTTCTCCTTGATCGTGGCGGCCTGGTTGATCTCGCCGGACATCGACTTGTCCTGGTCGAGGTCGACCCGGCCCGCCGACTGTCCGACGAACATCGCCAGGATGACGAAGAGCAGCCACCCGCCCACCGCCGCCCAGCGGTGCCGGGCGCTCCAACCGCCCATAGCCGCCGCGATGCCCATCCTGCTGCCGTGTGCGCCTGAGCGACTCACGGTGTCCCCCTTGAAGGATCGTCATGGGTGGCGGCCTGACCTGGTGATCCGGGGCCGCTCCGTACGCCTATGACGCTATGGGGACGCGGGGCGCCGACCCATCCGGCCTGCTGGTGACTTCCGGGAGGGCGGGCTCCCCCTCAGGGGTGGGGACAACCCCACCATGGCCGGGAAGTTGGCCCTTACACCGACACCAGTCGGCGCGCGGGCAGCAGCGCCTCGTCGTACCGGCGCAGCAGCAGTTCGGCCAGCTCCGGCGCGGCGCCGAGCACCGGCGCGAGCACGTCGGCGCCCGCCTCCCGCGCGCCGCGGGCGATCCGGTCGGGCAGGAAGCCCGGCGCGATGACGTACGGGGCCACGGCGATCCGGCGGACGCCCTCGGCGCGCAGCGCGCGTACGGCGTCCTCGGTGCGCGGCAGGGCGGCGGAGGCGAACGCGGGCCGCACGGCGCGCCATCCGGTGCGCCGCCACTCCCGCGCGATGTCGGCGATCACCGCCCTGGCCTCCGGGTCGGTGGAGCCCGCGGAGGCCAGCACGACACCGGTCGAGGCGCGGTCGCCCGGCCGCAGCCCGGCCTCCGTCAGCCGCCGCTCCAAGGTGGCGACCAGCAGCGGCGACGGGCCGAGCACGTCGGCCTGCGTGATCCGCAGCCGGGAGGGGGCGTCCCGCAGTACGGCGGGGATGTCGGCCTTGGCGTGGAAGGCGCGGGTCAGCAGCAGCGGAAGGGCGACGGTCTCCCGTACGCCCTCGGCCGCGAGCCGTTCCAGCACCTGGGGCACCGAGGGGGCGCAGAAGTCCAGGAAGCCGGTCTCGACCCGCAGACCCGGCCGCGCCGCCCTGACCCGCCGGGTCAGCGCGCGCACGGTCTCGGCGTGCCGCGGGTCGCGGGAACCGTGCGCGATGACGACCAAGGGGGGCCGGGCGGCGGGGCGCACTACTGCTGGGCCCCGGCGGTCAGGCCGCGGCTGCGCAGCACCCAGCGCTCCAGCGGGCTGAAGATGATCTGGTCGATGGCGATGCCGACGAACAGGATCAGCAGGATGCCGAGGAAGACCCCGGCCATGTCGGAACCCTCGCGCATGTTCTCCAGGTAGCGGCCGAGGCCGACGCCCAAGTCCGGTGAGGACGCGATGAGTTCGGCGGCCATCAGGGAGCGCCAGGAGAACGCCCAGCCCTGCTTGAGGCCCGCGACGTAACCGGGCAGCGCGGCGGGCAGCAGGATGAACCAGGCGCCGCGCAGGCCGGTCGCGCCGATGGTGCGGCCCGCGCGCAGGTACAGCGGCGGCACCTGGTCGATGCCGGACACCAGGCCGTTGGCGATCGACGGCACCGCGCCCAGCAGGATCACCGTGTACATCGCCGAGTCGTTGATGCCCAGCCAGATCACCGCGGCGGGCACCCACGCCACCGACGGCAGCGACTGGAGCCCGGACAGGATCGGGCCGATCGCCGCCCGGACGAACGGCACACGGGCCACCAGCAGGCCCAGCGGGGTGCCGATGGCCAGCGCGGCGACGAAGCCGAGCAGGCCGCGCTGCACGCTGGTCCAGATGATGGAGAGCAGGTCGCCCTCGTTCCACCGCTCGGACAGCGCCTGGCCGACGGCGTGCGGGCTGGGCAGCTTCGTCGGGTCGGAGAAACCGCCCCACACCGCGAGCTGCCAGACCACCAGCACCAGCAGGATCGCGGTGACCGGCGGCAGCACCTTCTTGAACAGGATCTCCCAGAAGGGCGCCCGCCGGACCTCGACGGTCTCCAGCGCGTCGAGGCCCGCTTCGAGCCCTGACAGGTCGTGCCGGTCCGCGGCGCCCGGCCCGTCCGTCTTCCCGAGCGGGACGGCGCCTTGCGCGGACGTCTCAGTGCTGGCCATGGCGGCGGATCTCCCCACGCAGTTCTTCGGTGATCTCGACGGACAGGTCCGCCACGGCCGCGTCCTCGATACGGCGCGGCTGCGGGATGTCGATGGTCCACTCACGGGCGATCCGCCCCGGCCGCGACGACATCAGCACGACCCGCTCGGCGAGCCGTACCGCCTCCCGGACGTTGTGCGTCACGAACAGCACCGACAGGTCGGTCTCGGACCAGATCCGGGTCAGCTCGTCGTGCAGCACATCGCGGGTGATGGCGTCCAGCGCCGCGAACGGCTCGTCCATCAGCAGCAGTTGGCTGTCCTGGGCGAGCGCGCGGGCCAGTGCCACGCGCTGCCGCATACCGCCGGACAGCTCGTGCACCCGCTTGCCGTACGCGCCGCCGAGCCGTACGAGGTCCAGCAGCCGCTCGGCCTCGGGGCGGCGCTCCTCACGGGGCACGCCCCGCAGCCGCAGGGCCAGTTCGATGTTCTTGCCCGCCGTCAGCCACGGGAACAGCGCGTGTTCCTGGAACATCAGGGCGGGCCGCCCGCCGGGCGCCGCGATGGCGCCCGCGGACGGCTTGTCGAGTCCGGCGACCAGATTGAGCAGGGTGGACTTGCCGCACCCCGAGGCCCCCAGGAGGCAGACGAACTCACCGGGCCGCACGTCGAGCGTGATGTCGTCCAGCACGAGTTGCCGGGCGCCGGGCCTGCCGAACGCCTTCGACACATGGTCGAGCCGCGCGGCGTACGCCTCGGGCTCCGCGGTCTGCGCGTCGGCACTGGTGAGGGTGTCGGCCATGGGTGTCACCTCCTGGGGTCCTACGGGGCGGGTGCGGTTGACGCCGCTACGGGTCGTCGGGGGGCGGGTGTCGCGGGCGGGGCTACTGAGCGCCGAGCCCCGCGGCGTCCACCGTCGGCTTGCCGTCCGCCGTGAGCACCTTGTTGAGCAGCGTCAGGTCGTACAGCCCGTTGAGCTTCGGCGCCTTGAGCAGACCGGCGTCCACGGCGTGCTGCGCCTCCTCGCCCGCGGTCTTCGCCAGCGGGTCGTCCAGCACCTGGATGGACTTCCAGGCCGGGTCGAGGACGTTGGCCGGGAGCGCCTTCTGCGTCAGCTTCTTGAGCTGGTCGTTCGCGTCCGCCTTGGCCTTGTCGGGGTTGGCCGCGATCCACGCGTTGGTGTTCACCGAACCGCGCAGCACCGCCTCGACCACGTCCGGGTGCGCCTTGAGGAACTTCTGCGACACGATCACATTGGTGATCACGAACTTGTTGTCGGGCCACAGCGTGCTCTCGTCCAGCAGCACCTTCGCGCCCTCGGCGACCAGCTTCGACGCGGTGGGCTCCGGCACCCACGCGCCGTCGATGGAGCCCTGCTTGTACGCGTCGGGGGTGATCTTGTTGTCGGTGCGGACCACCGACACATCGCCCTTGCCGCTCTGCGCGTCGACCTTCCAGCCCTTGGTCTTGATCCAGTTCAGCAGCGCCACGTCCTGGGTGTTGCCGAGCTGCGGGGTGGCGATCTTCTTGCCCTTGACGTCGTCCAGCGTCTTGATCTTGTCGGGGTTGACGACGAGCTTCACACCGCCGGACGCCGAACCCGAGATGATCTTCAGGCTGGCGCCGTTCGACTTGGTGTAGCCGTTGATCGCGGGGGAGGGGCCGATCCAGCCGATGTCGATGGAACCGGCGTTGAGCGCCTCGATCTCCTCGGGGCCCGCGTTGAAGGTCAGTTCCTTGACCGTGGTGGCGCCCAGTTCCTTCTGGAAGATGCCTTCCTTGAGGCCGACCAGCGGGGTGGCGTGCGTCAGGTTCGGGAAGTAGCCGATCTTGACCTGGTCGGCGGAGAGCTTCTTCGCGTCGGCACCGGCACTGGCGGCCGGCGCGGTCGTCGCGTCACTCGACTTGTCGTCGTTGGAGCCGTAGCCGCAGGCGGCGAGAGCGCCGAACAGGATCGGCAGGGCGGCGGCCGCGGCGGTGAGTCTGCGGCGGCGGAGGGCGCGGGATACGGGACGGGACTGGGCAGACACGTGGGTGTCCTCTCGTAAGGCCCGGCGTGTCGCGCTCATGGTCAGGGCGCGGCCGGAAGTTCGTCAGGTCTTCGAAAGCGGTGCAACGGGGGCCGCTGTGCGCGGCGCTGGGGTACGGCGGCGGTCACGGCGTGCCCGTGGTCCGCGGCCGGGCGCGTCAGCCCACACATCGTGCGACCCCGCCCGTACCCGCGCCGAGCGAGCCGCTGCCGACGCGGCCGCCCTCCTTCGCGAAACCCGAGAAGGCATCCTGAGTCATCGTCAGAAGTCCCAACCCTCGTCGTCGGCCGCGCCACCCGCGGCCGGATCCGTCTTCTCCGCGAATGCCTCGCCCGCCATGCCCGCGGTCAGCGTCGTACCGTCCGCCGGGTCGATCAGCAGGAAGGAACCGGTCAGCCGGGAGTCCGCGTACGCGTCCACCGGCAGCGGCTCCGCGGTGCGCAGCAGCACCGCTCCGATGTCGTTGACCTCCAGTTCGGCGGGCTCGTTGTCGTGCGCGAGACCGTGCGAGAGGTCGATCCGGTACGGCAGGCCCTTGACGATCGCCTTCACCGTCCGGGTGGTGTGCTTGAGCAGCACGCGGTCGCCGATCCGCAGCGGACGCTCGTGCAGATGGCACACCGTGGCCCTGATGTCCTGGGTGATCGCGGGCGCCGTCGCGGTCGGCGCGATCATGTCGCCGCGCGAGATGTCCAGGTCGTCGGCGAGCAGCACCGTCACCGACTGCGGCGCCCAGGCGGTGTCGACGGCCTCACCGAGCGCGTCGATCCCGGAGATCGTGGTGGTACGGCCCGACGGCAGCACCGTCACCGCGTCGCCGACGCGCAGCAGCCCCGAGACGATCTGGCCCGCGTAACCGCGGTAGTCCGGGTGCTCCGCGGTCTGCGGCCTGATCACGTACTGCACGGGGAACCGCGCAGGGCAGCCGGTCAGGTCGTGGCTGACCGGGACCGTCTCCAGGTGCTCCAGGACGGTCGGGCCGCCGTACCAGTCCATGTGCGCGGACGGCTCGACGACATTGTCACCGGCCAGCGCGGAGATCGGGATCGCGGTGATCTCCGGGACGCCCAGCGAGGCCGCGTAGGAGGTGAACTCCTCGGCGATGGCGGCGAACACGGGCTCCGCGTAGTCCACCAGGTCCATCTTGTTGACCGCGAGCACCACGTGCGGGACGCGCAGCAGGGCCGCGACGGCCGCGTGCCGCCGGGTCTGCTCGATCACGCCGTTGCGGGCGTCGACCAGCACCACGGCCAGCTCCGCCGTCGAGGCGCCGGTGACCATGTTGCGGGTGTACTGCACATGGCCCGGGGTGTCGGCGAGGATGAACCGCCGCCGCGCGGTGGCGAAGTAGCGGTAGGCGACGTCGATGGTGATGCCCTGCTCGCGCTCGGCCCGCAGGCCGTCGGTGAGCAGCGCCAGGTCCGGGGCCTCCTGGCCCCGGCCGAGCGACGCCCGCTCGACCGCCTCCAGTTGGTCGGTGAGCACCGACTTGGAGTCGTGCAGCAGCCGCCCCACCAGCGTGGACTTGCCGTCGTCGACGGAGCCCGCGGTGGCGAAGCGCAGCAGCGTGGTGGCCGACAACTGCTCGGCGGTGAGGGGGTTGGTGGGACCCGTGGTGGCGGTCATGGTTAGAAGTACCCCTCGCGCTTGCGGTCTTCCATCGCGGCTTCCGACATCTTGTCGTCGGCGCGGGTCGCGCCCCGCTCGGTCAGCCGGGAGGCGGCGATCTCGGTGATCACCGCGTCGAGCGTGGTGGCCGCGGAGTCGACGGCGCCCGTGCAGGACATGTCGCCGACCGTGCGGTAGCGCACCTGGCGGGTCTCCACCGGCTCACCGGCCTTCGGGCCGCCCCACTCGCCCGCGGTCAGCCACATCCCCGACCGGTTGAACACCTCGCGCTCGTGCGCGAAGTAGATCTCGGGCAGCGCGATCTTCTCGCGGGCGATGTACTGCCACACGTCCAGCTCGGTCCAGTTGGACAGCGGGAAGACCCGTACGTGCTCGCCCGGCGCGTGCTTGCCGTTGTAGAGCTGCCACAGCTCGGGGCGCTGGCGGCGCGGATTCCACTGCGAGAACTCGTCGCGCAGCGAGAACACCCGCTCCTTGGCCCGCGCCTTCTCCTCGTCGCGCCGACCGCCGCCGAACACCGCGTCGAAGCGGTGCTCCCTGATGGCCTCGGTCAGCGGCACCGTCTGGAGCGGGTTGCGGGTGCCGTCGGGGCGCTCGCGCAGCCGCCCGTCGTCGATGTACTCCTGCACCATCGCGACATGCAGCCGAAGGCCGTGCTCGGCGACCGTACGGTCCCGGAACTCCAGCACCTCGGGGAAGTTGTGCCCGGTGTCCACGTGCAGCAGCGAGAACGGCACCGCCGCGGGCGCGAACGCCTTCAGCGCCAGGTGCAGCATGACGATCGAGTCCTTGCCGCCGGAGAAGAGGATCACCGGCCGCTCGAACTCGCCCGCCACCTCCCGGAAGATGTGCACGGCCTCGGACTCCAGCGCGTCCAGGTGCGAGAGGGCGTACGGGCTGTCCGTGCTTCCGGAGTGCGCGACGGCGGCGGTCATATGGTGAGCCCCTTCTCGACAAGCAGCGCGTGCAGTACGGAAGCCGACTCCTCGACCGTGCGGCCCTGGGTCTCGATCCGCAGATCGGGGTCGGCCGGGATCTCGTACGGGTCGTCCACGCCGGTCAGGCCGGTCAGTTCACCCGCGGCCTGCTTGGCGTACAGGCCCTTGACGTCACGCACCGAGCAGACCTCGACCGGTGTCGCGACATGCACCTCGACATAGCCGGTGCCCTGCTGCTGGTGGCGCTTGCGGACGGCCTCGCGGCTGTCGGCGTACGGCGCGATGACCGGGACGAGCGCCAACACGCCGTGCGAGGCGAGGAGTTCGGCGACGAAGCCGATGCGCTGCACATTGGTGTGCCGGTCCTCGCGGCTGAAGCCGAGGCCCGCGGAGAGGAATTCGCGGATCTCGTCGCCGTCGAGCACCTCGACCCGGCGGCCCTGCGCGCGCAGCCGCTCGGCGAGTGCGTGGGCGATGGTGGTCTTGCCCGCGCTCGGCAGACCGGTGAGCCAGACGGTGGCGCCGGTGGTCATCCCCAACTCCTGACTGGTCGTCACTGCCTCGGTCGTCACCGCGCCGGTCCGCGTGGGGCCGGCCTTCGTGGCACCGGTCCCCGTCCGACCGGCCGTCACAGGTGGATCCCGCACTCGGTCTTGCCCAGGCCCGCCCAGCGGCCGGCGCGGGCGTCCTCGCCCTCCAGCACCCGGCGGGTGCACGGCGCGCAGCCCACCGAGGCGTAACCGTCCGTCAGCAGCGGGTTGGTGAGGACCCCGTGCTCGGCGACGTACGCCTCCACGTCGTCCTGCGTCCAGCGGGCGATCGGCGCGATCTTGACCTTCCGCCGCTTGGCGTCCCAGGACACCACCGGGGTGTTGGCCCGGGTCGGCGACTCGTCGCGGCGCAGGCCCGTCGCCCACGCCTCGTAGCCGCGCAGGCCCTCCTCCAGCGGAGCGACCTTGCGCAGCGCGCAGCACCGGTCGGGGTCGCGGTCGTGCAGCTTCGGCCCGTACTCGGCGTCCTGCTCGGCGACGGTCTGCCGCGGGCTGATCGTGATGACGTTGACGTCCATCACGGCCGCGACCGCGTCCCGCGTGCCGATGGTCTCGGGGAAGTGGTAGCCGGTGTCGAGGAAGACCACGTCCACGCCGGGCAGCGCCCGCGAGGCGAGGTGCGCGACCACGGCGTCCTCCATCGAGGACGTGACGCAGAACCGCGGCCCGAAGGTGTCGGCGGCCCAGCGCAGCACGTCGAGCGCGGACGCCTCCTCCAGGTCGCGGCCCGCCTGCTCGGCCAGGGTGCGCAAGTCCTCGGCGGTGTGCTGTGCGGTGGTCACGAGGCGCCTCCATGCGGGGAGTTGGCGGTCGTTCCCCTGGACAGCAGCCCGAGGAACTTCAGCGTGAATGCGCGATTGCAGGCGTGGCATTCCCACGCGCCGTGGCCTTCCTCGGACGGACGCAGGTCCTCGTCCCCGCAGTAGGGGCAGTAGAACGGCGCGGCCCGCTCGCTCATGACAGCTCCTCAGCGGAGGCGCGCGCCGCCCACTGCGCGAAGCGCTCGCCGTCGGTGCGACCGGCCTGGAAGCGGGTCAGCACCCGCTCCACGTAGTCCGGCAGCTCCGCCGAAGTGACCTTCAGACCGCGGACCTTGCGGCCGAAGCCCGCCTCCAGGCCGAGGCTGCCGCCCAGGTGCACCTGGAAGCCCTCGACCTGCTCGCCGTCGGCGTCGGTGACGAGCTGTCCCTTGAGACCGATGTCCGCGACCTGGATACGGGCGCAGGAGTTGGGGCAGCCGTTGATGTTGATGGTGACCGGCTCGTCGAAGTCCGGCAGCCGCCGCTCCAGTTCGTCGATGAGCGAGGCGCCGCGCGCCTTGGTCTCCACGATGGCGAGTTTGCAGAACTCGATTCCGGTGCAGGCCATCGTGCCGCGCCGGAAGGGCGACGGCGTGGCCTGGAGGTCCAGCGACTCCAGACCCGCGACCAGTGACTCGACCCGGGACTCCTCGACGTCCAGGACGAGCATCTTCTGGTCGACGGTGGTCCGCAGCCGGTCGGAGCCGTGCTCGGCGGCCAGTTCGGAGATCTTCGTCAGCGTCGCGCCGTCGATCCGGCCGACCCGCGAGGCGAAGCCGACGTAGAAGCGGCCGTCCTGCTGCCGGTGCACGCCGATGTGGTCGCGCCACTGCCGCACCGGCTGGTCGGGCGCCGGACCGTCGGTCAGCTCGCGCTTGAGGTAGTCGTCCTGGAGCACCTGGCGGAACTTCTCCGGACCCCAGTCGGCGACCAGGAACTTCAGCCGGGCGCGGGCGCGCAGCCGCCGGTAGCCGTAGTCGCGGAAGATGCCGATGACGCCCGCCCACACCTCGGGCACCTCGTCCAGCGGCACCCAGGCGCCCAGCCGCACACCGAGCTTGGGGTTGGTGGACAGCCCGCCGCCGACCCACAGGTCGAAGCCGGGGCCGTGTTCGGGGTGCCGGACGCCGACGAAGGCGATGTCGTTGATCTCGTGCGCCACATCCAGCAGCGGCGAGCCGGAGACCGCGGTCTTGAACTTCCGCGGCAGGTTGGAGAATTCCTTGCTGCCGATGTAGCGGTCGTGGATCTCGTCGATCGCGGTGGTGCCGTCGATGATCTCGTCCTCGGCGATGCCCGCGACGGGCGAGCCGAGGATGACGCGGGGCGTGTCGCCGCACGCCTCCATGGTGGACAGGCCGACCGCCTCCAGGCGGCGCCAGATCTCCGGTACGTCCTCGATCCGGATCCAGTGGTACTGGATGTTCTGCCGGTCGGTGAGGTCGGCGGTGCCGCGGGCGAACTCCTGCGAGATCTCGCCGATCACCCGGAGCTGGGCCACGGTCAGCCGGCCGCCGTCGATCCTGACCCGCATCATGAAGAACTCGTCGTCCAGCTCCTCCGGCTCCAGGATGGCGGTCCTGCCGCCGTCGATCCCGGGGCGGCGCTGCGTGTACAGCCCGTACCAGCGCATCCGGCCGCGCAGGTCGGCGCCGTCGATGGACTGGAATCCGGCCTTGGAGTAGATCGTCTCAATGCGTGTCCGCACATTGAGACCGTCGTCGTCCTTCTTGGTCTGCTCGTTGCCGTTGAGCGGCGTGAAGTGCCCCATGGCCCACTGGCCCTCACCGCGGTGCCGTCCGGCCTTGCGGCGCGACGCGGCAGCCCCGGCGGCGGCGTCTCCGGCCGGAGTCTGGGGCAGGTCAGGGGTGGAAGCCATGGCGATGCGTCCTTCGGGCAGGCTCGAATACGGTCGATTACGCGCGGGAGCACCCTATGGCCTGGGAAAACGCAGGGCTGTGAAACACAGCGGGGCGGCCGGGGACTCCCGGGCATCCACGACGACGGGGATGGCGGGGAGCGGAGCTAAGTCGGTCAGACCGCCGGACAGATGGCGCTGGACACGCGGCAGAAGTCGACGTGCGGCCGACCTACCAAGGCGATTCCAGTGCGTGACATGACGAAAGCGTGGCATGCGGGTCTCCGGAGAGTCCACCGCCATCCATTATGTGGACCAGATAATCTCACCAGGTGAGAAACTGTGGCGTCGGTCACGCCCCGCCCGGCGCGACCGGCGCGCGGACGGTCACGCGCCCGGCGCGCGCACGGTCACGCGCCCGGCGGAGTGGACGGGGAAGCGGCGACCGTCGTGTCGAACACCCGGAAGCCGCGCCGCCGGTAGTTGTCCAGCGCGTACGGCCCGTCCAGCGAGCAGGTGTGCACCCACACCCGCTCGGTCGGTTCCCTTCCCTCCCAGCGGTCGCCCAGGTCCCAGGCCCGCTCGGTGCCGAAGGACAGCAGATGGCCGCCGAGACCGCGGCCCCTGGAGTCCGGCAGCAGCCCGAAGTAGACGATCTCCACCACGCCCGCGTCCTGCGCCCCCAGCTCCACATAACCCGCGGGGGTGCCGTGTTCGTACGCCACCCACACCTCGGTGCCGGGCCGCGCCAGATGCGCCCGCCACTGCTCCGGCGGCCACGGCAGCCGGTCCCGCCACGCGCAGTCCGCGCCGACCGCCGTATACAGAAAGCGCCCGAATTCGGCCGACGGGACCTGCGACCGCACGATCCGGACACCCGACGCCTCGGGCGGCACGGCCGCGGCCCGCAGCTCGTCGGGCGAGGTCAGTTCGAGGGACCAGGTGGTCACGGGCGTACTCATGCGGCCCACCCTAGGCGGTGCGGCCCGGCGCCCCGGGCCCGCCCCGGACGCCGCGACCGGGCACCCGGTGGCCGGATCTCGCCCCCGGCCCGCGCCCGTACCGCGCTCCGCGCGCCCCCACCGCGCGGACACGTCCTCTTGACGGCCGCGCCGCCGACTCGTTTCGATGGTCATCACGCGAATGCGGCCGGACACGTACGGTGACCGGCCGCGCCCGGCGGCCGTACGGTCAGCGGCGCGCGGCCAGCACCGCGGGCGCGAGCGAGTGCGGGAGGAGGTCCAACGGGTGGTGCGGACGGATGAGTTCGACATTCACCCCGTCGGCGAAGCGGTACGGCCGGTGCGCCAGCACGCCCGCCAGATTCCGCCGCAGCCGGGACAGCTCCGCGCGCACCGTCACCGTACGGCTCGGATCGCCGAACAGATCGGCCGCCAGCTCGGCCGCGGTCCTGCCGCCGCGGTGCACCGCGAGCACGAACAGCAGCTCCGCGTGGCGCGGACTGAGCTGCTGCGCCCAGCTCCCTGCCGCGCCGCTCACCGTCACCATCCAGTTGCGCGGACGGCTCACGTCCAGCACCACCTGGCTCGCGCCCGACGCCCGCTCGCGGCTGCCCAGCCGTACCAGCCAGCCGCCCGGCAGCGGCTCCACCGAGCACAGGCCGAGCGAGGGCAGCCACATCTGCCCGGCGCTGACGGCCGCGGGCAGTTGCAGCCGGTCCGGCGGCGCCATCCCGGCCACCGCGGCCACCCAGCCGTTGGGGTCGACGGCCAGCGCCTGGCCCTCCATCCGGGCCAGCAGCGGCGCGGCCACCGACCGCAGCCGCTCGACCGCCGCCCAGTGCCTGGCCCGCAGTTCGCCCTCGGCGACCCTGGCCACCGCGGAGACCAGCGACAGATTCGCCGGGTGCGCGGTGGAGGCGGGACCGGTCACGTTCACCACGCCCAGCAGCCGTCCGTCGCGCGGATCGTGCAGCGGGGCCGCGGCGCAGGTCCAGCCGTGCAGATTGCGCACGTAGTGCTCGGCCGAGTGCACCTGGAGAGGGGTGCCGGTCACCAGCGCCGTACCGATCGCGTTCGTGCCGACCGCGTCCTCGGCCCAGCTCGCGCCCTCGGCGAAGCCCAGCCGGTCGGCGAGGGACTTGCGGGACGCGAGGCTGCCGTCGCGCCACAGCACCCGGCCCTCCGGGTCGGTGACGATCATGATGTGCCCGGCCACGTCCGCGACCGCGTGCAGACCGTCGCGCAGCAGCGGCAGCAGACCGCCGAGCGGGGTGGACTGCCGCCGGTACTCCAGCTCGTCGGTGCCCAGCAGCCCGTCGTTGCGACCGGTGTCCGGGTCCAGGCCCCGGCTCAGGGCGCGTGTCCATGACTCGCCGATCACCGGCCGCGGCGGCTTCGGCGGCACATCACCCGCAAGAGTGGCTTCCCGGACCGAGGCCAGCAGGTGCGCGGACGCGCGGGCGTCCATCGCGTCCCTCCGGCCGACCTGGATCGGAAAGTGTGTCACGTCGCCCCCGCCCTGCGTGCTCTCCGTCTTCCACTGCCCATGGTGCCGCCGTACGGGCCCGGCCGTCGCGATTTCCCTCCCCTCCGCCGGAGGTCCCCACACGGCCTGACGACATGTGCAACGGGCTGCAACCATTGCGAGCGTACGCGACTTCGACGGAGAGTGACGCGGCGTCACCGGCGCGCGGCAGCCCCCCGCCCGCGCTGCCGGGACGGTCGGCCTGACGGCCCAACAGACCGGGGGTGGTGCCGAGTCGGCGCGGCGCCACCCTCCGTGGGCGCGGCGGCGGAAACCTTTCTGCTCCCCCTTCGGGGGGCGAGCGGAGGGACAGCCGCTGCCGCGCCGTTTTCCGTTCCGCCGCGACGGGACTTCGCGGACGCGCCCTAGGACTGGACCGGGCGGGCGCGGTCGACGATCGAGGACAGGTCCAGGGTGTGGGGGAGGGTGCCGAAGGTGGCGCCCCAGTCGTGGCCGAGGCGGGAGGCGCAGAAGGCGTCGGCGACCTCGGGGGGCGCGAAGCGGACCAGGAGGGTGCCCTGGAGGACCAGCGCCATGCGCTCGACGATGCGGCGGGCGCGGGTCTCGACTCCGTCGAGGTCGGCGAGTTCGCCGAGGAGGTCCTTGACGGCGCCGTCGAGGCGGTGGTCGGCCCCGCGGGCCAGCCCCAGCTCGGCCAGGAAGGCGTTGAGGGCCAGCGGCTCCCGCTGGAGGACGCGCAGCACGTCGAGGGCCTGGACGTTCCCCGAGCCCTCCCACACCGAGTTCAGCGGCGACTCGCGGAAGATCCGCGGCATGCCGGACTCCTCCACGTAGCCGTTGCCGCCCAGGCACTCCAGCGCCTCGGCCGCGACGACCGGACAGCGCTTGGTGACCCAGAACTTGGTGACGGCCACCGCCAGCCGCCGGAAGTGCCGCTCCTGCTCGGTGTCCGCGTCGCAGGCCGCCGCCAGCCGCAGCGCCGTGGTCGTCGCGGCCTCCGACTCCAGCGCGAGGTCCGCCAGCACGTTGCGCATCAGCGGCTTGTCGGCCAGCGGCCCGCCGAAGGCGCTGCGGTACGTGGCGTGGTGCACGGCCTGCGCCACCGCCTGCCGCATGAGGGCGGCCGAGCCCAGCGCGCAGTCGAGACGGGTCGCCGCGACCATCTCGATGATGGTGGCCACCCCGCGCCCCTCGTCGCCGACCCGCCGCGCCCACGTACCGCTGAACTCCACCTCGCAGGAGGCGTTGGAGCGGTTGCCGAGCTTGTCCTTCAGCCGCTGGATCGCGAAGACGTTGCGGGTGCCGTCCGGCAGCACGCGCGGCAGCAGGAAGCAGGTCAGCCCTCCCGGCGCCTGCGCCAGGACGAGGAAGCCGTCCGACATCGGCGCGGAGCAGAACCACTTGTGCCCGGTCAGCGCGTACGCGCCGTCCTCCGCCAGCGGCTCGGCGTGCGTGGTGTTGGCCCGTACGTCGGAGCCGCCCTGCTTCTCCGTCATGCCCATTCCGAACAGCGCGCCCGGCTTCTCGCCGGCCGCGACCAGTTGCGGATCGTAGACCCGCGACCCGAGCCGCGGCTCCCACTCGGCGGCCAGCGCCGGGTCGGTGCGCAGCGCGGGCACCGCCGCGTGCGTCATCGACACCGGACAGCCGTGCCCGGCGTCGACCTGCGACCAGACCAGGAACCCGGCGGCCCGCCTGAGGTGCCCGTCGGGCCGCGACCAGGCGTCGGTGAGACCGGCGGTGACCGCGTGCCCGAGCAGCCGGTGGTACGAGGGGTGGAAGTCCACCTCGTCGATCCGGTTGCCGTAGCGGTCGTGGGTGCGCAGCACGGGCGAGTACGTGTTCGCCTCCTCGCCCCAGCGCTGTGCCTGGGCGGATCCCGCGGCCTTGCCCAGCTCGCTCAACTCGTCCGTGATCTCCGTGAGCCCGGCCGGATCGGCGTGGCGGGCCACGGCCTCCACGAGGGCGCTGTCGGTGCTGTACACGTCATGGCCGACCAGCGGCGGAGCCTGATTGGTCACCGTGTGAGTGAGGGTGCTCATGGCAGCTAACGTAAGGGGGTGCAAGCAGCCGAAGAAAGAGGCCATCGTCGCCCGAGCAGGTGGCGCCGGGCTCGGGTGGTGTACCGCAACGTCTCCAAGCGCAAGGTCGCTTGGCTGCTGCTGAAGGACACCGTCAACTCCTGCATGGAGTACCGGGTGACCGGCCTCGCCGCCGAGGCGGCCTTCTTCGTCCTGCTGTCGCTGCCGCCGCTGCTGCTCGGCCTGGTCGGCGCCCTCGGCTACGTCGACACCGTCATCGGCCTCGACACCATCGACCACATCCGGCACAACATCCTCACGGCGTCCTCCACCGTGCTCTCCGACAAGGGCGTCAACCAGCTCGTCAAACCCCTGGTCGACGACGTCTTCCACGGCCGCCGCCCGGACCTGATCTCGCTCGGCTTCCTGATCGCCCTGTGGTCGGGCTCCCGCGCGGTCAACGTCTTCGTGGACACCATCACCATCATGTACGGCCTGGAGGGCCGCCGCGGCATCGTCAAGACCCGGCTGATGTCGCTGGTGCTGTACGTCGTCGCGCTGATACTGGGCGCCGCCGTACTGCCGCTGGTCGTCGCGGGACCCGACGCGGTGGTCGACGTGCTGCCGGGCGGCGAGGGCGCGGTCGCGGTGCTGTACTGGCCCGCCGTCCTGCTCGCCACGATCGCCTTCCTCACCACGCTCTACCACGTGTCGGTGCCGGTGCGCTCCGCCTGGTACGAGGACGTGCCCGGCGCGCTGATCGCGCTGCTGATGTGGGTGGTCGGCAGCTTCGTCCTGCGGATCTACCTCACCCACACCGTCGAGGGACCGACGATCTACGGTTCGCTGGCCGCGCCGGTCGCCGTCCTGCTGTGGATCGGCGTGTCCGCCTTCGCCGTCCTGGTCGGCGCGGCCGTCAACGCGGCCGTGGACCGGGTGTGGCCGTCGCTGGCCACCGCCGCGGCCCGCGAGGAGAACGCCAGGCTGCGGGAGGCCGCGGCGGCCGAGGTCGTCGCGCAGGCCGCCGCCCGCAGGGCCGCGTACGCCGGGGACGAGGACGGCGACCCCGACGACGACCCGCCCGCCGAATACCCCGAGCGGTGGGCGGAATTCCTGCCGCACGCCGATGTGCGGTCCCGGCTGCGCCGCCGCCCCGACGTACCGCCGATGGCTCCGGCGCCCCCGCCCGCCCGGCACTCGGCCCCGCACCGCTCGGCCTCCCGGCCCGCGCCTCCGCCGCCCGCCGCGCCCCCGCCGCCGATGCCGCCCTTCCCGCCGGAGCTGTGACGCGCGGCTCGGCTCGGCGGGACCGGCGGCCGGGTCGCGGTGCACCATGGAGGCATGTACGAGGAACGTGCCGCCGCGGTGCCGGGCGTCACCGTGTGGACCCGTGAGAACGGCGGCGGGTCCTACCGCGTGCTGCCCGACGGCTGCATGGACCTGATCTGGTACGACGGCGGCCTGCTGGTCGCGGGCCCCGACACCCGCGCGTTCGTCGCCGACGACGCGCCGGGCGGATCGTACGCGGGGCTGCGGTTCGCGCCGGGGCTCGGCCCGCTGGTGCTGGGAGTGCCGGCCCGCGAGCTGCGCGACCGCAGGGTGCCGCTGGACGCGCTGTGGCCCGCGGCGCGCGCCGGACGGCTGGCGGACCGGCTGGGCGGCCGGGACGCCGCCGCCGTCCTCGACGCCTGGGCGGTGACGCGGCTCGGCGCGGCGGGGCCCGTCGATCCCCTCCCGGGCGGCGTCGCCAGGGCGCTGGCCGCGGGCCGCCCGGTGGGCGCGATCGCGGCCGGGACGGGCCTGGGGGAGCGGCAGTTGCGCCGCCGCTGCGAGGCCGCTTTCGGCTACGGCCCCAAGACGCTCGGCCGGGTGCTGCGGCTGCAGAGGGCGCTGGAGCTGGCCCGCGGGGGCACCGCGTTCGCGCAGGTCGCGGCGGTCGCGGGCTACGCCGACCAGGCCCATCTCGCGCGCGAGGTCAAGTCGCTCGCGGGCGTGCCGCTCGGGCGGCTCATCCAGCCGACGGCTCCGGCATAGCGGCGAAGAGGTCGACGGTGTTGCCGTCCGGGTCGTACACGGCCGCGTAGCGCTGGCCCCAGAAGGCGTCCCACGGCTTGAGGTGGCCCGTGTGCCCGGCCTCGGTCAGCTCGGCGTAGGCCGCGTCCACGCCCTCGGGGGCGCCGCAGTCGAAGGCCAGCGACATCCGGGAGCCGGTGGCGGGCGACCAGTCGGGGTCGAAGGAGCGGACGGTCTCCACGGTGTCCCAGGCCAGCCGCAGACCGCCGGGGAGCGTGACCTCGACGTGCGGCTCCGCGTCCGCCGCCGCGGGCAGCTCGATGCCCAGGCGCCGGTAGAAGGCGAGCGAGGCGGCCATGTCCGCGACGACGAGGCCGATCAGATCGATACGGGGCGTGAGGGGTGCGTTCATGCCGTTCACGCTAGGCGGGCCGGGCGCCGGGTGTCTTGAACGAAACGGACACCCGGCACCCGACCTGCGACCCCCCGGCCCCCACCGGGGTTGTGAGCGTCGCCGCGGTCGCGCACCGTGCTCCGCGGGCGACGCGGTCCGAAGGATGCGATGAGGCCGATGGGGACTGATGAAGGCCGATGGGGTCGGATGAGGCCGATGGGGTCGGACGGGGCCCGACGGGGAGGAGTACGGGCCAGTGGTAAGGGGGAGGTATGCGGTGGTGCGTGGAAGGAAAGCTTCTTGTCCGTTGGTTCGGAAGGATCGTCCCACCGGGCCGCCGCGTCAAGGGCTGGGTCAAGGAAGTGAACGAAAAACAACTCACCCCCCGGTCAACGCTGTTACTAGGTCAAGGATTCGACCGCGAGTCATTGACATGAACATAGTCTGGACCTTTCAATCGCGGTACAGGCGCACGTCCCCCACCGTCGCGCACAAGGAAGGTCCCCCACATGATCAGATCCCGCACACAAATACCCTGGTCGCGCACCCTGTTGAGGCTGTTCGCGCTGTTCGCCGTGGTGCTCGGGGTACAGGCGGGGCCCGCGCACACCGCGCAGGCCGCCGACTTCAAGGTGATCGCCTTCTACGACGGCACGTACGACGCCGCCCACATCAACTTCGTCCACGAAGCGAACGCGTGGTTCCCGCAGCACGCGGCGCAGTACGGCTTCTCGTACACCTCGACCAACGACTGGAGCCAGCTCAACACCGCCAACCTGGCCCAGTACCAGGTGGTCATGTTCCTCGACAACGCCCCGCAGACCGCGGCCCAGCAGAGCGCGTTCCAGACGTACATGAACAACGGCGGCGGCTGGATCGGCTTCCATGTCGCGGCCTACAACGACGCGTCGTCCAACGGCTGGTCCTGGTACCACCAGACCTTCCTCGGCACCGGCACCTTCAAGTCCAACACCTGGGGGCCGACCGCCGAGACGCTGAAGATCGAGGACCCGAACCACCCGGCCACCGCGGGCCTGCCCGGCACGATCGCCTCGTCCGTCAGCGAGTGGTATAGCTGGCAGAACGACCTGCGGCAGAACCCGAACATCGACATCCTGGCCTCGATGGACCAGTCGACGTTCCCGATCGGGACCGACCCCAACCAGACCTGGTACAGCGGCTATTACCCGATCGTGTGGACCAACAAGAACTACAGGATGGTCTACAACAACTTCGGGCACAACGCGATGAACTACGACACCAACACCGCGCTGTCGTCCACCTTCGCCAGCGCCCAGCAGAACCAGTTGCTGATCCAGGAGATCCGCTGGGCGGCGGGCCAGAGCGGCCCGGTCACCCCGCCGCAGGGCGGCCCGACCGGCGCCATCCACGGCTACGGCGGCAAGTGCGTGGACATCGCGGGCGCCAGCAGCACCAACGGCGCGGCCGTACAGCTCTACGACTGCAACGGCACCAGCGCCCAGACCTGGGCGGTCGGTTCCGACGGCACGCTCAAGGCCCTCGGCAAGTGCATGGACGTCACCTCGGCGGGCACGGCCAACGGCACCAAGGTGCAGCTCTACGACTGCAACGGCAGCGCCGCCCAGAAGTGGACGCGCAGCGGGAGCACGCTGGTGAACGCCGGGTCGGGCAAGTGCCTGGACGCGACGGGGCCCAGCAGCGCCAACGGCACCCGGCTCCAGATCTGGACCTGCGGCACGGGCGCCAACCAGCAGTGGACGCTGCCGAGTTGATCCCCCGGCCGGGCTGATCTCCGCGGCCGGCCGACACCCGAGCGGAGCCGGGCCACGGCCCGGCTCCGTACTCGTACGCCCCACGCCCACCTGAGGCCACACCCACCCCGGATGAACGCGGCGCGCGCCGGTCGCGTATTACTCCCACAGGGGTTGCGGCGTGCGCCGCCCCCGGGGGAGGGGACGACCGGTGACACCGGAAGAACGCGAAACCGGGCAGCACACCGAGCACTACGAGATGCTGGTGTCGTTCGCCCTCGGCCACGTGCGCGACCGCGCGCAGGCCGAGGACGTGGCCCACGAGACGCTGCTGCGCGCCTGGCTGCACCTCGGCCGGATCGAGCCGGGCAGCGCCACCGTCCGCGCCTATCTGCTGACCATCGCCCGCAATCTGCTGGCCGTGACACCGGGGGCCGGCTCGCCGCCGAACTCCCGCTGAGGGCCGCCGCGTCGGTACCGCTGAGCCCCGCCGCCCGGCCGGCTCACGCGGGATAGGCGTGCGTCTGGGCCGCCTTGACCGTCGCCCACACCTGCGCGCCCTCGTGCAGGCCCAGTTCGGCCACGGACACCGCCGTCAGGTCGGCGGTCAGCGGCAGGTCGTCGGCGCTTCCGGTGAGGGCGACACGGATCTGGTCGCCGTGCGACTCCAGGCCGCAGATCCTGGCCCGCCAGGTGTTGCGCGCGCTGGAGTCCGGCCGGTCGGTGGAGAGCGTGACCGCGCTCGGCGGGAAGGCCACGAAGGCGGGCCCCGTCAGCTCCTCCGTGGCGGTCACGGTCAGCTCCGGACCGAGCCGGACCGTGTGCCCCTCGGCCTCGCCCCGGTAGAGATTGAGCCCGACCAGCCGCGCGATGTAGTCCGTACGCGGACGGCGGGCGATCTCCGCGGGCGTGCCCTCCTGCACCACCCGCCCGTGCTCGATCACCACCAGCCGGTCGGCCAGCACCATCGCGTCCAGCGGGTCGTGCGTCACCAGCACCGCCACCGCCTCGAACGCGGCCAGATGGCGGCGCAGCTCCGCCCGTACGTCCAGCCGCGCGCGGGCGTCCAGCGCCGCCAGCGGCTCGTCGAGCAGCAGCAGCCGCGGCCCGGTCGCCAACGCCCTGGCCAGCGCCACGCGTTGGGCCTGCCCGCCGGACAGCCGCCGCGGCTTGACGCCCGCGTGGTCCGCGAGCCCCATCCGGTCCAGCAGATCCGCCGCCCGCGCCCGCGCGTCCGCCTTGGACGCGCCGTGGCAGCGCGGCCCGAAGGCGACGTTGTCCAGCGCGGTCAGATGCGGGAAGAGCAGATAGTCCTGGAAGATCACTCCGACCGGCCGGTCCTCGGCCGGCACCCGCCGCCGTACCGCCGGTTCCTCCAGCGTCCGCCCGTCGAGCCGCAGATGGCCGCCGGACAGCGGGGCGAGACCGGCCAGCGTACGCAGCGCGGTGGTCTTGCCCGCGCCGTTCGGACCGAGCAGCGCCAGCACCTCGCCGGGCGGCACCGACAGCCGTACGTCCAGCCGGAAGGTGCCGCGGTCCAGGACGAGACGCGCGTCGAGGCCGTCGGCGTCCTCGGCACCCCGCACGTCGGGCCCGTCCCCCTTGTCGAGTCTCATGACGCGGCCGTCCAGCGTTCGCGCAGCCCGGCGAGGACCGCGACGGAGACCGCGAGCAGGACGAGGCTGAGCGCGATGGCGGCGGCCGGATCGTCCTGGAGCGCCAGATAGACCGCCAGCGGCATCGTCTGCGTACGGCCGGGGAAACTGCCCGCGAAGGTGATGGTCGCGCCGAACTCGCCCAGCGCCCTGGCCCAGGCCAGCACCGCGCCCGCCGCGACACCCGGTGCGATCATCGGCAGGGTGACCCGGCGGAAGGCGGTGAACCGCGAGGCGCCCAGCGTCGCCGCCGCCTCCTCGAACCGCGTGTCGGCCGCCCGCAGCGTCCCCTCGACGGTGATCACCAGGAACGGCATCGCCACGAACGTCTCCGCCACCACCACACCGGCCGTCGTGAACGGCAGCGTGACGCCGAACGCCGAGTCGAGCCAGCGCCCCACCACACCGTTGCGCCCCAGCGCCAGCAGCAGCGCCACACCGCCGACCACCGGCGGCAGCACCAGCGGCAGCGTCACCAACGAGCGCACCAGACCGCGGCCGGGAAACGTCGTACGGGCCAGCAGCCACGCCAGCGGGACCCCGAACACCAGCGACACGGCGGTCGCCGTGGTCGCGGTCTCCAACGACAGCCGCAGCGCCGTCCACACCTCGGAACTGGTGAGCTGCGACGGCAGGCTCCGCCACGGCGCCCGGATCAGCAGCGCCAGCAGCGGCAGCAGCAGAAAGACGAGCGCGATCAGCGCGGGCAGCAGCAACGGCAGCGGGACACCGCCGCGGCTGCGCACGAAGCGGGGGGGGGGGGGGGGGGGGGGGGGGGGGGGGAGGGGGGGGGGGGGGCACACCGCCCTCTTTCGCCCTGGTGGGGGGGAGGAGAGAAAGGGAAAAACACCCCCCCCCCCCCCCCCCCCCCCCCCCCCCCCCCCCCCCCCCCCCCCCCCCCCCCCCCCCCCCCCCCCCCCCACCGCTCCTGACCGGTCACGGGTTGAGGAAGCCCGCCCCGGTGAGCACCTTCTGGCCCTCGGCGGACCGCACCAGCGCGATGAACGCCTGCGCGGCCGTCCCGTTGGGCGCGTTCTTCAGCTCCACGATCGGGTACGTGTTGATCGCCTTCGCCGACTCGGGGAAGTCCACGCCCTGCACCTTGCCGCCCGCGGCCTTCACGTCGGTCTTGTAGACCACCGCCGCGTCGACCTCCTTCAGCTCCACCTTCGTCAGCGCGGCCTTCACGTCCTGCTCGTAACTGACCGGCGTCAGCTTCAGCCCGCTGTCGGTCAGCGCCGTCTGCGCGGCGGCCCCGCACGGCACCGTCTTCGCGCACAGCGCGACCTTGAGGCCGGACTTCGTCAGGTCCTTCAGCGACGCGATCTCGTCCGGGTTGCCGGGCAGCGTCGCGATCTCCAACTGGTTGCGCACGAAGGGGGCGGGAGTGCCCGCCGCGTCCTTGGCGTCGGTGACGATCTTCATCGTCTTCGTACTGGCCGCCGCGAAGACGTCAGCGGGCGCGCCCGAGGTGATGCTGGCCGCGAGCACGTCGCTGCCGCCGAAGTTGAACGTCACCTTCGTGCCGGGGTACGCGGCCTCGAACTGCTTGCCGAGCGTCGTGAAGGACTCCTTCAGCGACGCCGCCGCGAACACGGTCACGGAACCGGTGACCTTCGGCGTGGTCGCCGACGCGGAAGCGGAGGACGAGACGGAGGGGGACGACGACGAGGCGTCGGAACCCTTGTCCGAGGACGAGCAGGCAGTGAGCGCCAGCAGTACGGCGGCGCCGCCGACGGCCGCCACCATGCCGCGGCGCCGTTCGGTACGGATCATCACAGGAACTCTCTCTCTGCCGCGCACCAGGTCATTGTGACGATCATAGTGACGCATCTGCGAGGGATAAGTCTCCTGGCGCATTGCATAAGCCGCATGATCCAGCTGTCCGCCTCGTTTGTGCGATCACACAACCATGATGACGTCCAGGGTGCGGGGGCCGTGGACGCCTTCGACGCGGTCGAGTTCGATGTCGCTGGTGGCGGAGGGGCCTGAGATCCAGGTCTGGGGCCGGGTGGGGTCCAGGCGGGGGAGGGCCTGGGGGACCGAGGCGACGATCTGCGCGGGGGTGATGACGCAGATGTGGTGGTCGGGGACGAGGGTGATCCGGCGGCGGCCCTGGTCGGGGGAGGTGTCGAGCACGATGGTGCCGGTCTCGGCGATGGCCAGCGCGCAGCCGGTGATCACGGTGTCGATCGCGTCGAGGTCGTAGGTGGTCTGCTCGGGCCGGTCGGTGTGCCGCTCGGTGTCCGGGCCGATCGCGTCGAGCCAGTGCGCGGGCAGGCCCTGCGGGGTGACGACGCTGCGGCTGCCGTGCTCGGCGATCAGGCGGGCGACGGTCGCGGGCAGTCCGGTCTCGTCCGTGTGGTGGACGTGGGCCCGGTAGTCGGTGAGGTTCTCCGCGAGGAGGGTCGCGGTCTCCTGCGGGGTGCGGTCGGCGTGGGTGTGCAGGTAGTCCCTGGTGAGGGGGGTGTCGTGCGGGCGGTCGTCGCGGGGGACGTCCGCGAGGGCGTTGCGGATGCGGGTGAGGACGGTGTCGCGGGAGGTCACTGGCCGTTCTCCTCGGTCTGGGGGTGGTTGTGTTTGTTGTGTTGCCACCAGTCGCGGAAGGTCTGTGGGGGGAGGGTGGGGAGGTCGCGGGTGGCGGTCCAGGCTTTGGCGGGTCCGGGGAGTCGTTGGGGGTGGAGGTGTCGGGTGCGGGTGGCGAGGCGCTGGCCCTGGCGCATGAGGGCGGGGTGGTCGAGTGTCCAGCGGGCGGCGCGCATGGTGGCGCGTTCGGCGGCGTGGCCTTTGGCGGGTTTGATGGTGACGCGTTGGCCGTTGTGGGTGGTGGTGGCGCCTTGGGCGACGCGTTCGCGGAGGTGGACGAGGACTTCGGGGATGTTGATGGCGACGGGGCAGACGTCGTAGCAGGCGCCGCAGAGGGTGGAGGCGTAGGGGAGGGAGGCGTCGAGTTCGGTGGCGGTGGTGCGGAGTTGGGGGGTGAGGATGGCGCCGATGGGGCCGGGGTAGGGGGAGCCGTAGGCGTGGCCGCCGGCGCGTTCGTAGACGGGGCAGACGTTGAGGCAGGCGGAGCAGCGGATGCAGCGCAGGGCCTGGCGGCCGGTGGTGTCGGCGAGGGTGTCGGTGCGGCCGTTGTCGATGAGGACGAGGTGGAAGTTTTCGGGGCCGTCGGTGTGGGTGGTGCCGGTCCACAGGGTGGTGTAGGGGTTCATGCGTTCGGCGGTGGAGGAGCGGGGGAGGGTCTGGAGGTAGATTTCCAGGTCCTGGAAGGTGGGGATGACCTTCTCGATGCCGACGACGGAGATCAGCGTCTCGGGGAGGGTGAGGCACATGCGGCCGTTGCCTTCGGATTCGACGACGACGAGGGTGCCGGTGTCGGCGATCATGAAGTTGGCGCCGGAGATCCCGACTTTCGCGCGGAGGAACTTCTCCCGCAGGTGGAGGCGGGCGGCTTCGGCGAGGTCGGCGGGGGTGTCGGTGAGGTTGTCGGGTGCGGGGCGGCCCCAGGCGGTCATCTGGGTGTGGAAGATGTCGCGGATCTGGTGGCGGTTTTTGTGGATGGCGGGGACGAGGATGTGGGAGGGGAGGTCGTTGCCGAGCTGGACGATGAGTTCGGCGAGGTCGGTTTCGTAGGCGGTGATGCCGGCGGCGGTCAGGGCGTCGTTGAGGCCGATTTCCTGGGTGGCCATGGATTTGACTTTGACGACTTCGGTTTCGCCGGTGTCCTGGACGAGGCGGGTGATGATGCGGTTGGCGTCGTCGGCGTCCAGGGCCCAGTGGACGGTGCCGCCGGCGGCGGTGATGTTCTCCTCGAGCTGGAGGAGGTAGTGGTCGAGGTGGCGCAGGGTGTGGTCCTTGACGGCGGCGCCCGCTGCGCGGAGTTGGGGCCAGTCGGCGAGTTCTGCGATGGCTCTGGCGCGTTTGTCGCGGATGGTGTGGGTGGCGTGGGTGAGGTTCGCGCGGAGCTGGGTGTCCTTCGTGGACGAGGCGGCGGCCTTCGGGAACGACGGCAGACCCAGATACGTACCACTCATCGGACCACTCCTCCATTGCGCGCGCCGCCCGTGGCGACATGGACCGGAACCCCGGCGGTCGGGACCGTCAGCGGGTGCTCCCGCGTACTGGCCAGGATCTCCGCGATGTGCACCGGGCGGATGGCGGTGCGCTGCCGGGACATCGTGCCGTCCAGGTGCATCAGGCAGGAGTTGTCGGCCGCGCACAGCACGTCGGCGCCGGTCTCCTCCGCGTGCCGCACCTTGTCCGCGGCCATCGCGGCCGAGACGTCGGGATTCTTCACGGCGAAGGTGCCGCCGAAGCCGCAGCACTCCTCCGCACCCTCCAACTCCCGCAGCTCAAGCCCCCTCACGGCCTCCAAGAGCCGCCGGGGCCGCTCACCGAGCCCCAGCATCCGCAGCCCGTGACAGGTGGGGTGGTACGTCACCGTGTGCGGGAAGTACGCCCCCACATCCGTCACCCCCAGCACGTCCACCAGGAACTCCGTCAACTCGTACGTCCTGGGCACCACGTCGGCCAGCGCCTCGCTCAACTCGTCGCCGCGGCCCTCCTCCCGGGCCCGTTCGCCGAGGCGCGGGTAGATGTCCCGCACCATCGCCGCGCAGGAGCCGGACGGCGTGACCACGTAGTCGTATCCGGCGAAGACCCGCGCCTGGCGGCGCGCCAAAGGCTCCGCCTCGTGCCGGTAACCGGTGTTGTAGTGCGCCTGGCCGCAACACGTCTGCCCCATCGGGAAGTCCACCTCGACGCCGAGCCGCGTCAGCAGCGCGACGACGGCCTGGCCGGTCCGTGGATAGAGCGTGTCGTTCACGCAGGTGAGAAACAGGGCGGCACGCATCGCGGCTCCCTCGGGGTCGTGCGGGCGGATGACGGACGGCGGTTGGGCGGGTGACGGACGGTCAGGGGGCGGCGAGGGCACCGGAGATACGGGCGTCCGCCGCGTCCCAGGCGCGCAGGTCACCGCGCGGCTCGTACCGGCGCAACTCCTGCGTGTCGGCGACCAGTTGCCGCATCCGGGCCAGATCGCCGACGAGGCCGTGGGTGCGGGCCTGGACGAGGATGTTGCCGAGCGCGGTCGCCTCGGTGGGCCCGGCGATCACCGGCAGCCCGGACGCGTCCGCGGTGAGGCGGCACAGCAGTTCGTTGCGGCTGCCGCCGCCGACCAGATGGATGTGGGTGATCTCCCGGTCGGCGAGTTCGGCGGCCTTGCGCAGCACCCTGCGGTGCGCGAGCGCCAGGCTCTCCAGCACGCAGCGGACCAGCGCGCCCCGGCTCTCCGGCGGGCGCTGCCCCGTACGCACGCAGTAGTCCGCGATGGCCGCGGGCATGTCGGCCGGTGCCAGGAACTCCGGCGCGTCCGGGTCGATCACCGCGCCGAACGGCTCCGCGCGGCCCGCGTCCGCGAGCAGCGACGCCAGCTCGGACGGCTCGCCGCGCGCGGCCCAGACCCGACGGCACTCCTCCAGCAGCCACATCCCCATGATGTTCCTGAGATAGCGGAACGTGCCGTCGATCCCGCGCTCATTGGTGAAATTCGCGGCCCGCGACGCCGCGCTGAGCACCGGCGCGTCCAGTTCGAGCCCGGCCAGCGACCAGGTGCCGCAGGAGATGTACGCGGAACCCGGCGCGGTGGCCGGTACCGCCGCCACCGCAGAGGCCGTGTCGTGCGAGCCCACCGTGGTGACCCGCGTCCCCGCCGCCAGACCCGTCGCCGCCACGATGTGCGGCAGCAACTCCCCTGCGCTGTCGCCCGGTTGCCGCAGCGGCGGCAGCAACGCCGGGTCCAGGCCGATCCGGTCGGCGAGGTCCCGCGACCACTCGCCCGTACGGGCGTCCAGCAGGCCCGTCGTCGAGGCGTTGGTGACCTCCGCACCGACACTGCCGGTCAGCCAGTGCGTCACCAGGTCGGGGATCAGCAACAGCGTCCGCGCGGCGGCCAGTTGGACCGTGCCCCGCGCCGCCGCGAGCTGGAACACCGTGTTGAACGGCAGGTGCTGGAGGCCGTTGGCCGCGTACAGCTCCTGCGCGCCGACCTCGTCCCGCACCCGCGGCGCCACCTGCGCCGTACGGCTGTCCCGGTAGTGGTACGGGATCCCCAGCAGCGCGCCGTCCGCGTCCAGCAGGCCGTAGTCCACCGCCCACGTGTCCACGCCGACGGACGCCACCGCGGCGCCCGACCTCGCCGCCTCGCGCAGTCCGTCCAGAACGCCGGTGAACAGGCCCGGCAGGTCCCAGTGCAGCCCGCTCGGCAGCCGCACCGGCACATTCGCGAACCTGTTCACTTCCGTGAGGGCCAGTTCCCCGCCGCCCACCCGGCCCACGACGACGCGGCCGCTCGTCGCGCCGAGGTCCGCCGCCGCGAACACGCCTGCGGCTGGGCTTGCGCCTGGGGGTTCGCCGATCATGCCTCTCCTTATACGGCCACTCCTGCGGAGTGCGGTGCTTCATTCTTCCCGCCCCGCGGCCCGGAACGGCTCTCCTACCGAGGCGGTAGGCCGACTTCTTTTAGGGGCGCGGCCCGTGTGCGGTGTCCTTGGGCTCGGGCGTTGCGCCGATCTTTTAGGGGCGCTGGGGGCACCTCCCGGCCGCAGGCCGGGGGAGGAACCGCGCGCTCAGCCGAAGCGCTCCCGCAGGTCACCACCGGCCCCAGAGGGGCAATTCGGTGGTGTCCCGACCACCGGCCGGTGGGGGCGGGCCGCGCAGTTCCTCCCGCAGCCTCGGCCGGGAGGTGCCCCCGGCACCCCTGACGGGGCACGTCCTGCGCAGGGCGAACGCCTAGGGCCGTGCCCTTGAACACCGGCCCTGCGCAGGGTGACACGCCCTAGCGGAGGAAGGCGGCCGCGACGCCCGCGTCGACGGGGATGTGAAGCCCGGTCGTGTGGGTCAGCTCCCCGCCGGTGAGGGCGAAGACGGCATTGGCGACGTGCTCGGGAAGAACTTCCCGCTTCAAGAGCGTCCGCTGCGCGTAGAACTCCCCGAGCTTGGCCTCCTCGACGCCGTAGACGGCCGCCCGCTTGGCCCCCCAGCCGCCGGCGAAGATGCCGGAACCACGGACGACCCCGTCGGGGTTGATGCCGTTGACACGTACCCCGTACTCACCCAACTCGGCGGCGAGGAGCCGTACTTGGTGGGCCTGGTCGGCCTTGACGGCCGAATAGGCGATGTTGTTGGGCCCGGCGAAGACCGCGTTCTTGGAGGCGATGTAGACGATGTCGCCGCCCAGCTTCTGCTCGATCATGACGCGCGCGGCGGCGCGGGAGACGAGGAAGGAGCCGCGGGCCATGATGTCGTGCTGGAGGTCCCAGTCCTTGGCTGTGGTCTCCAGGAGCGGCTTGGAGATCGAGATGCCCGCGTTGTTGACGACGAGGTCGACCCCGCCGAAGGCGAGCAGCGCGTCGGCGAAGGCCGCCTCGATCTGCTCCTCGGAGGTGACGTCCACGGTGACCGCGACGGCCTTGTCGGGACCGCCCAGTTCCTCGGCCACGGCGGCGGCGTTGCCCGCGTCGAGGTCCGCGACCACCACGCAGGCGCCCTCGGCGACCAGCCGCTGGGCGATGGCCTTGCCGATGCCGGACCCGGCACCGGTGACGAGCGCGATCCGGGTGGCCAGCGGCTTCGGCTTCGGCATCCGCCGCAGCTTGGCCTCCTCCAGCTCCCAGTACTCGATACGGAACTTCTCCGACTCCTCGATCGGCTTGTACGAGGAGACGGCCTCCGCGCCGCGCATCACGTTGATGGCGTTGACGTAGAACTCGCCCGCGACGCGCGCGGTCTGCTTGTCCTTGCCGTAGCTGAACATGCCGACGCCCGGCACGAGGACGATCGCCGGGTCGGCGCCGCGCATGGCGGGGGAGTCGGGCGAGGCGTGCCGCTCGTAGTAGGCGGCGTACTCGGCGCGGTACTCCTCGTGCAGCGTGCGCAGCCGGGCCTCGGCCTCGTCGAGGGCCGTGCCCGCGGGCAGGTCGAGGACCAGCGGGCGGACCTTGGTGCGCAGGAAGTGGTCCGGGCAGGACGTGCCCAGCGCGGCCAGCCGCGGGTGCTCGGCGCGCGACAGGAAGTCCAGCACCTCGGGGGAGTCGGTGAAGTGGCCGACCTGCGGCCGGTCCTGGGAGGCGATCGAGCGCAGCAGCGGTGCCAGCGCGGCGGCCCGTGCGCGCCGCTCGGACTCCGGCAGCGGCTCGTACCCGTCGAGCACCGGGCCGAACGGGTCGGCCTTGCCGCGCTCCTGGAGGAAGGTCTCCGCGGTGCGGATGATGTGCAGCGAATTGCGTTCGCACTCCTGCGAGGTGGCGCCCCAGGCGGTGACGCCGTGCCCGCCCAGCACACAGCCGATCGCCTCCGGGTGGGCCTCCTTGACCGCCGCGATGTCCAGTCCGAGCTGGAAGCCGGGGCGGCGCCAGGGCACCCACACCACGGTGTCGCCGAAGCACTCCTTGGTCAGCGCCTCGCCGTCGGCCGCGCACGCCAGCGCGATACCGGAGTCCGGGTGCAGGTGGTCCACGTGCGCCGCGTCCACCAGCCCGTGCATCGCGGTGTCGATCGACGGCGCCGCGCCGCCCTTGCCGTGCAGGCAGTAGTCGAAGGCGGCGACCATCTCGTCCTCGCGCTCCACCCCCGGGTAGACCTCGGTGAGGGCGCGCAGCCGGTCCAGGCGCAGCACCGCGAGACCGGAGCCGGTGAGCGTACCGAGGTCGCCGCCGGACCCCTTGACCCACATCAGCTCGGTGTCGGCCCCGGTCACCGGGTCGGGCGCGGTGCCCTTGGCGGACGTGTTGCCGCCCGCGTAATTGGTGTTGCGCGGATCGGATCCGAGCCGGTTCGAACGGCCGAGCAGCGCCCCGACCGTGCTGTCGTCGGAACTGGAGGCGGAAGCCATGCGGTGTCCTTCGGAGAAATGAGTGCGGGTGCGGGTGCGATGGGCTCGACCGGCTCGGAGGCTCCACTGCGCGTCGCGGAGCCGGTCGGCCGCGTGGGCTCGCCGTCAGGAGGGCCGGCGAGTGAACCGAAGCGGAGCGGTCGCTGTTGAAAGGGAGAACGCGCGCAGGTTGTGAGGAACGAGCAACCGAGCACGATCGACCGTCGACAGCGACTCAGCGCAGCGGAGGTGAACCGAGCCTCTAAAAAATCACGCGCCCCAGCCGGCCTGTTCGCCGCCGACGCGTTCCGAGGTGATGCGGGTGGCCCAGCCGGAGCCGCGGTAGGCGGCCATCGGGTCGGGGTCGAGACCCAGTTCGGTGCGCACCTCGGCGAGCAGCGGCCGGACGTCGGTGTTGTAGGCGTCCATCAGTACGGCGTTGGCCTCCAGTACGTCACCGGCGCGCTGGGCGGCGCCGAGAGCGTCGAGGTCGACCAGCAGTGCCTTGGCGGTGGCCTCCTGGACGTTCATCACCGAGCGGATGATCGCGGGGATCTTCGCCTCGATGTTGTGGCACTGGTCGAGCATGAAGGCGACGCCGGTCTCCTGCTTCAGGCCGCCGTTCTTGGCGACCTCGTGCATGATCCGGAAGAGCTGGAAGGGGTCGGCGGAGCCGACCATGAGGTCGTCGTCGGCGTAGAAGCGGGAGTTGAAGTCGAAGCCGCCGAGCTTCTTCTCGCGCAGCAGGAACGCGACGATGAACTCGATGTTGGTGCCCGGCGCGTGGTGGCCGGTGTCCACGACGACCTGCGCCTTGTCGCCCAGCTTGAGGCAGTGCGCGTAGGAGGTGCCCCAGTCGGGGACGTCCGTGGTGTAGAAGGCGGGCTCGAAGAGCTTGTACTCCAGCAGCATCCGCTGGTCGTCGCCGAGCCGGTCGTACACCTGGGACAGCGCCTCGGCGAGCCGGTCCTGGCGGGCGACGATGTCGTCCTGGCCCGGGTAGTTGGTGCCGTCGGAGAACCACAGCTTCAGGTCGCGCGAGCCGGTGGCGTCCATGATGTCGACGCACTCCAGCAGATAGCTGACGGCCTTGCGGCGGATCGCGGGGTCGGCGTTGGTGACCGAGCCGAGCTTGTAGTCGTCGTCCTGGAAGACGTTGGAGTTGATCGCGCCCAGGGTCAGGCCGCGCTCCTTCGCGTACGCGCCGAGCGCCGCGTAGTCGTCCACCAGGTCCCAGGGGATGTGCAGGGAGACGATGGGCGCGACGCCGGTGGCCGCGTGCACCTGGGCCGCGTCGTCCAGCTTTTCGTACGGGTTACGCGGCACGCCCTCCTGCCTGAACACCTTGAAACGGGTGCCCGAGTTGCCGTAGGCCCACGAAGGGGTCTCGATCCGCTGGGACTTCAGCGCCGCCTTCACGGCCGACAGGTCTGTCATGGCAACCTCTGTGAATCGTTTCATTTGACGGCTCACCTTAAAGGCGACACTGCGCCATGTCAATGGTCATGACGAGAACCCGATGGCGGGCCGGTCGCCGTTATTGAATCGTGTCACATGAGCCGGACGCGCTGCTAGAGGGTCTCTTTCCAGCCGCGATTGGCCGTCCGTCGGGGGTTGATCTCCCGAAATGGCTTCCACGGACTCTTGACGGCCTGATCAAGCGGGGCTAACGTCCCGGCAACTCCATTGAAACATTTCACCCCGCGGCGCAAGACCGGGAGATCCAGGAGACATCAATGACCGACCCCGAACCGGAACGGACTCCGGTCCTCGCGCTGGAGGGGGTGAGCAAGTCCTTCGGCGCGGTACGGGCACTGCGCGACGTCTCACTGCGGCTGTACGCGGGTGAGGCGCACGCCCTCGCGGGGGAGAACGGCGCCGGCAAATCGACCTTGATCAAGGCACTGGCCGGGGTGCACCGACCGGACACCGGAACGGTACTGCTCGACGGCGCGCCGGTGGTCTTCCACGGCCCGGCCGACGCGCGCGACGCCGGTGTGGCCGTCATCTACCAGGAGCCCACGCTCTTCCCCGACCTCTCCATCGCCGAGAACATCTTCGTCGGCCGCCAGCCGCGCCGCTCGCTCGGCCGGGTCGACCACAAGGCCGTGCACAAGGCCACCGAGCAACTCTTCAAGCGGCTCGGCGTCGACCTCGACCCCGACCAGCCCGCCCGCGGCCTGTCCATCGCCGACCAGCAGCTCGTCGAGATCGCCAAGGCGCTCTCCTTCGACGCCCGCGTGCTGATCATGGACGAGCCCACCGCCGCCCTCACCGGCAGCGAGGTCGCCCGGCTCTTCGGCGTCGTCAGGGCGCTGCGCGAGGACGGCGCCGCCGTCCTGTTCATCTCGCACCGGCTGGAAGAGGTCTTCGCGCTGTGCCAGCAGGTCACCACCCTGCGGGACGGCGCCTGGATCGCCAGCGAGCCGGTCGACGGCCTCACCGAGGACGACCTGGTCCGCCGGATGGTCGGCCGTGACCTGGACGAGCTCTACCCCAAGCAGGACGCCAAGGTCGGCGACGTCGCGCTGAGCGTGCGCAGGCTGACCCGTGAAGGCGTCTTCACCGACGTGTCCTTCGACGTCAGGCGCGGCGAGATCGTCGGCCTGGCCGGACTCGTCGGCGCCGGGCGCAGCGAGGTGGCCCGCGCCGTCTTCGGCGTGGACCGCTGGGACGCGGGCGAGGTCGAGGTCGACGGCCGCCCGCTGAAGTCCGGCGCCCCCAGCCTCGCCATGGCCGCGGGCCTGGCCCTCGTACCCGAGGACCGCCGCGAACAGGGCCTGGTCATGGAGATGTCCATCGAGCGCAACATCAACCTCACCGGCTTCAAGGCCACCACCCGCGCGGGCCTGATGGACCGCGGCGCCGAGCGCAGCCGCGCCGTCGACTGGGCCATGCGCCTCCAGGTGAAGTACGCCCGGCTCGCCGATGTCGTCGGCACGCTGTCCGGCGGCAACCAGCAGAAGGTGGTGCTGGCCAAGTGGCTGGCCACCGACCCCCGGGTGCTGATCGTCGACGAGCCCACCCGCGGCATCGACGTCGGCACCAAGGCCGAGGTGCACCGGCTGCTCTCGCAGCTCGCCGCCGACGGCCTCGCCGTCCTGATGATCTCCTCCGACCTCCCGGAGATCCTCGGCATGGCCGACCGCGTCCTGGTGATGCACGAGGGCCGGCTGGCCGCCGACATCCCGCGCGCGGACGCCACCGAGGAATCCGTCATGGCAGCGGCCACCGGCCGCGGAAGGAACGCGGCATGACCATGACCGCCAAACCGGCGTCGGCCGCGCCGCCGGACACCGCCTCCACCGGCGGCCTCCTCGACCGGGTGCTGAAGGTCAGGGAACTGGCCATCCTCGTCGTCCTGGTGCTGATGCTGCTGGCCACCCAGCTCGACAACAGCGCCTTCCTGTCCCAGCAGGGCATCAAGGACCTGCTGCTCAACGCGACCATCCTGGTGCTCGTCGCGGTCGGCCAGGCCATGGTGGTGATCACCCGGAACGTCGACCTGTCGGTCGGCTCCACGCTGGGCATCACCGCCTTCGCCGCGGGCGAGTTCCTGCGCGGCGGCGGCAATCCGCTGGTCGCCATCCTGATCGCGGTCGCCCTCGGCGCCGGATTCGGCATCGTCAACGGCCTGTTGGTCAGCCTCGGCCAGGTGCCCGCGCTGGTCGTCACCCTCGGCACGCTCTACATCATCCGCGGCCTGGACTCGATCTGGTTCGGCTCCAAGCAGATCACCGCCGCCGACCTCCCGTCGGGCTTCGGCAGCTTCGGGCACGACGGCCTCGGCGCCGTCCCGTATCTCGCGCTGCTCACCGCGGTCGTGCTGATCATCGCCGCGTACTACCTGCGCAGTTACCGCAGCGGACGCGACCTGTACGCGCTCGGTTCGAGCCCGGAGGCCGCGCGGCTGGCCGGTGTGCCGGTCCGCAAGCGCATCCTCACCGCCTACATCGTCTGCGGCGCCCTCGCGGGCCTGGCGGGCGCTCTCTACCTCGCCCGCTTCGGCAATGTCGACTCCGGCACCGGCAGCGGCTACGAACTCACCGTCGTCAGCGCCGTGGTGGTCGGCGGCGTCGCCTTCACCGGCGGCTCCGGCAGCCTGTACGGCGCCGCGCTCGGCGCCCTGCTGCTGACCTCGATCAACAGCGTGCTCCCCTCGATCGGCGTCAGCTCCGTATGGGTGCAGGCCATCGACGGCGTCCTCCTGCTGCTGGCCATCGCCGTCGACCGGGTGGTCGCGCTGCGGGTCGCGGCGGTGCTCCGTAAGCGGGCCGCACAGACAAGGAGTGCGACAACTCATGCCTGAGCCAACGAAATCCACCGGTCCGGCGAAGGCCGCGAAGCCGTCCGCCGGTACGAACCCGTCCGCCGGTACGAACCCGTCCACCGGTACGAAGCCGTCCGCGAGCGCGAAGCCCGCCACCGCGGGCCGTACGGCGACCGGTTGGGCGCGGGACGCGTTCCGCTGGGACACCGTCGTCGGAGCCCTGCTCGTCGTCCTGCTGCTCTGCTCCTTCTCCCTGGTCGACAACTTCGGCAACGCGCTGAATCTGTCGTTCCTGATCGGCAACACCCTGCCGATCGCGCTCATCGCGCTGCCGATGACGATGCTGGTGATCTCCGGCGAGATCGACCTGTCGGTCGGCTCCACCGCGGGCCTGTCCGGCGCCGTCATGGGCAAACTGTGGAACGACGGCATGGCCATCGAGATGATCATCCCGCTGTGCATCCTGCTCGGCGTGGTCTGCGGCCTGGTCAACGGCCTGCTGGTGACCCGGCTCGGACTGCCCTCGCTGGCCGTCACCATCGGCACCCTGGCCGCCTACCGCGGCATCGCGCAGATCGTGCTCGGCTCCAACTCGGTGACCGACTTCCCGCAGCAGTACCTGGACTTCGGCTCCGCGCGGATCGGCGGCACCTTCATCCCGCAGGCCGCCATCCCGTGGGCCGTCCTGCTGGTCATCGCGGTCGTCGTCCTGCACGCCACCCCGGTCGGCCGCTCGCTGTTCGCGGTCGGCGCCTCGCAGGAGGCCGCGCGCTTCGCGGGCATCCGCACCAAGCGGCTGAAGCTGTCGATGTTCGTCGCCACCGGCACGATCTCCGCGCTCACCGGCGTCTTCTGGGCCCTGCACTACGCCAGCGCCCGCTACGACAACGCCACCGGCCTCGAACTGTCCGTCATCGCCGGTGTGCTGCTCGGCGGCATCGACTTCGACGGCGGCAAGGGCACGCTGGGCGGCGCGATCGCCGGAGTGTTCCTGCTCGGCGCGCTCCAGAACGTGATGAGTCTGATCAACGTCTCCGCGCAGTCCCAGATCCTGATCACCGGAGTCCTGCTGGTGATCTCGGTACTGGCACCGCGGGTGGCCCGGCAGGTGGGCAGGGCGCGAGCCCGGCGCAGAACCGCCGACGCGCCACCACCGGCCGCACTGGCCGCCACCTGACCCCCCGCACCACGCACGTCGTCCGAACACCCTCACCTGGTCGTCACCTGCCGCGAGTGCGGCATCGAAAGGACACCCGCATGTCGTACAGAACCGCCCCCGCCCGTCGCGCCGCGGCCGCGGTCGCCGTTGTCGCCGTCGTCGCGCTCAGCGCCACTGCCTGTGGCGGCACCACCAAGAAGTCCAGCTCGGACTCGGAATCGGCCTCCGCCGGATCCGGTACGAAGGCGTCGGCCTCCGCCGACCCGAACGCGCCCGTCAAGAAGGGCCTGACCATCGCCTACCTGCCCAAGCAGGTGAACAACCCGTACTTCACCATCTCCGACAACGGCGGCAAGAAGGCCGTCGAGGCGCTCGGCGAGAAGTACAAGGAGGTCGGCACCAGCAGCGGCACCGACACCGCGGGCCAGGTCAGCTACGTCAACACCCTGACGCAGCAGCAGGTCAGCGCCATCGCGGTGTCCGCGCAGGACCCGGGCGCGCTGTGCACCGCGCTGAACCAGGCGCGCAAGAACGGCGTCAAGGTCGTCACGTACGACTCGGACACCAACACCAACTGCCGTGACGCGTTCGTCTCGCAGGCCAGCGCGGAGGACCTGGGCCGTACCGAGGTCCAGTTGATGGCCAAGCAGATCAACAACAAGGGCCAGATCGCGATCCTGTCGGCGGCCCAGACGGCCACGAACCAGAACACCTGGATCGACTTCATGAAGGACGAGCTGAAGAAGCCGGAGTACAAGGACATCCAGCTCGTCAAGGTCGCCTACGGCAACGACGACGCGCAGGCGTCGTTCCAGCAGACCCAGGGCCTGCTCCAGCAGTACCCGAACCTGAAGGGGATCATCTCCCCGACCACGGTCGGCATCAAGGCCGCGGCGCAGTACCTGAGCGGTTCCAAGTACAAGGGGAAGGTCCAGCTCACCGGCCTGGGCACGCCCAACGACATGCGCGCGTACGTCAACAACGGCACCGTGCAGTCCTTTGAGCTGTGGGACCCGGCCAAGCTCGGCGCGCTCGCGGGCTACACCGCCGTCGCGCTGGCCTCCGGCCAGATCACCGGCGCCGAGGGCGAGACCTTCACCGCGGGCGACATGGGCACCTTCACCGTCGGCAAGGACAGCGTCATCGTCCTCGGCAAGCCGACCGTCTTCGACAAGGCGAACATCGGCCAGTTCAACTTCTGAGCCGACGGCACCATCCAGTAAGGCAGTTGGACCGCCGGCCCTGTGGGTCCGGGCCGGCGGTGTGCGGAAGGAAATCCTCAAGTGCGGCGCGTCTGCTTTGTGTTGAAGGTCCGTCAGGAACGGCTGGACGAGTACCGTGCCAGGCACGCGGACGTCTGGCCGCGGATGCGTGAGGCGCTGTCCGCCGCCGGCTGGCACAACTACTCGCTGTTCCTGCGCGAGGACGGCCTGCTCGTCGGCTATCTGGAGACCGAGGACTTCGAGCGGGCGCGCGCCGCCATGGACGGTACGGAGGTGAACGCCCGCTGGCAGGCGGAAATGGCGGGCTTCTTCGAGGAGTTGGACGGCGTCGCGCCCGACGCGGCGATGGTCCCGCTCACCGAGGTGTTCCACCTTCCGTGAACATGAGAGGTTGGAACGATTCAGTTCGTGCCGGATCAACCAGCACGCACTGTGCTTGAATAAGTTCAATGCGTTGATTCCGGGTGAACGTCGAGCACGTCGCGCCGACGCCGGATGAGCGTTACGAGGAGCCCTGCCTGCGGCGGGCGGGACGGAGCAGTGGAGCCCATGGTTGGGATCAAGGACGTGGCACGGCAGGCGGGTGTCTCGGTCGGGACCGTCTCCAATGTGATCAACCGCCCGGACCTGGTGTCCGAGGAGACCAGGACCCGGGTGCAGTCGGTCATCAGCCGCCTCGGCTACATACGGAGTGAGTCCGCCCGCCAACTGCGGGCCGGGGCAAGCCGTATCGTCGCGCTGCTCGTCCTCGACATGGGCAACCCCTTCTTCGTCGACGTGGCCAGCGGCGCCGAGCGCGCCGCCCGCGCCGCCGGACTCGGCGTCATGGTCTGCAACAGCGCGCAGAGCACCAGCGAGGAGGTCGAGTACCTGTCGCTCTTCGCCGAGCAGCGGGTGCGCGGCGTGCTGGTCACCCCCGCCGACGCGACCGGACACAGCCTCAAGACGCTGCGCAGCCAGGGCATTCCGTACGTCCTGGTCGACCGGGTCTCCGCCGACGTCGCCGTCTGCTCGGTCTCGGTGGACGACGTCGTCGGCGGACGCCTCGCCGCCCAGCACCTGATCGCCGCGGGACACCGCTCGATCGTCTACGTCGGCGGCCCGCCCGAACTCCCGCAGGTCCGCGACCGCCGCGCCGGGGCGCTCGCCGCGCTGGCCGAGGCCGGACTGCCGCCCGAGTCGCTGACCGAGGTGTCCGCCGAGCGGCTGGACGTCTCGGCGGGCCGCGACGCCGGAGCCCGGCTGCTCGGCCTGGCGCCCCGGCCCACCGCCGTCTTCTGCGCCAACGACCTGCTGGCCCTCGGGGTCCTCCAGGCGGTCTTCGCCGCCAGGATCGCGGTCCCCGAGGAGATGGCCATCGTCGGTTACGACGACATCGAATTCGCCGCCGCCGCGGCCGTACCGCTGACCTCGGTCCGGCAGCCCGCCGTCGCGATGGGGCGGCTCGCCGCCGAGATGCTGCTGGAGGAGACGGCGGACCCCGAGGGCCACGAGCACCGCCAGGTCGTCCTCCAGCCGGAGCTGGTCGTGCGCGGCTCCAGCCTCGGGGCGCGCTGAGGGAGTCCGGCCGCGCGCCCCGCGTTACGTGAGCGGGGCGTCGTTCGGCCGGGTCGGGACGGCGTCCAGCGCGGCGAGAGTCGCGGCGTCGAGCGTCAGCGCGCCCGCGGCCACGTTCGCTTCGAGGTGGGCGGTGTTCGACGTGCCCGGAATGAGGTGGACGTTCGGCGCGTGGTGCAGCAGCCAGGCCAGGCCGACCTGGGAGGGCGTGGCGCCCAGCGCCCGCGCCGCGGCGATCACCGCCGGTTCCTCGGTCACCTTCGGCAGGCCGGGGAAGGCGCTGCCGAGCGGGAAGTACGGCACCCACGCGATGTCCTGCGCGGTGCAGAGAGCCAGCATGTCCTCGTCGTCGCGCGCCACGAGGCTGTACGCGTTCTGCACGCACGCGATGCCCGCCGGGATCGCCCGGCGCAGATTGTCCAGGCTCACGCTGCTCAGCCCGATCGCGCCGATCTTGCCCTCGTCGCGCAGCGCCACCATCGTCGCGAGCTGGTCGTCGAGTTCGACCACCTGGTCGCCCTCGGCCCGCAGGCCCGGCCCGACATCGGTGCGGCGCAGATTCACCAGCGGGATCCGGTCGAGGCCGAGGCTCGCGAGATTGTCCTCCACGGCCGCCCGCAACTCCTCGGGCTTCTGCGCGAGTCGCAGGTGCACCGGCCCGCCGGAATCCGGTGCGGCTCCCACCTTGCTGGCGACCAGCACCTCGTCCTCGGACCTGACCGCCTCGCGGATCACCCCGTTGACGAAGCCGTCGCCGTAGAACTGCGCCGTATCGACGTGGTCCACCCCGAGTTCGACCGCCCGCCGCAGTACGGCGACCGCGGCGGCCCGCCCGGCCCGCTCCGTCAGTTGCATCGCCCCGTACCCGACGCGCGACACCGTCCGCCCGGCCAGCGCCCCCGCCCCTCCGGCCCGCCGCGCCCCGCCGGCCGTCGTCCCGTCCGAGGTCATCCCGCTGGAAGCCATGAGCATCCCGTTCCCGTGCGACACCAGAACAAGCGGAGGTCACTCCGCTTCTTCGACCGTACCACTACCGGAGATCCCTCCGCTTTGCTCCGGCGCTCTCCGCCCGCCCGTGGCGGCGGGCGTTAATTCGGTGGCGGAGGCGGTGGGGGAGGGGATACGGTCCCTGGTGTTGGAGCGGAAGCCGCGGAAGCGGCTCGCCGCTGTCGGCTCGTGAGTACGGCCAGGAGGTGTGACTCGATGACTGCCTTGGTGATGGGCGCTGCCCAGATGCGGAAGTTCATTCAGTTCACCTCTGTGGTCTCCGGCTGACCTCTCTTCTTCTGCCGCGCCGATCGGACGCGCGGTGCCGGGGCCCTGTTGGAAGGGTTTCCCTTGTCTTTCTCGTCTTCTTCCTTCTCGTCGTCGTCCTCCTCTTGGTCCTCACTCGTCCCGTACGGCTGGGACTCGCTGCTGGACGACGCCTTCTCGGCGTACGCGGCGGACGGACTGGTGCCCGCGCGGATCGTGCGGGTCGACCGGGGGATGTGCGACGTCGTCGTCCCCGACGGCGCGGACGGTCTGCTGACGGTCCGCGCCGACACCGATCCGGTGCACTCGCCGGATCCGATGCTCGTGGCGTGCACCGGGGACTGGGCGGCGTTCGACCCGGACCCGGCGCAGCCGAAGGGCCCGTCGGTACGGGCGCTGCTGCCGCGCAGGACCGCGATCGTACGGTCGGCGTCGTCCAAGCGCTCCGAGGGCCAGGTGCTCGCGGCCAATATCGACCACGCGGTGATCGCGGTGTCGCTGGCGGCCGACCTCGACCTGGGGCGCCTCGAACGCTTCCTCTCCCTGGCCTGGGAGAGCGGCGCGCAACCGGTGGTCGCGCTGACCAAGGCGGACCTCGTGCCGGACACCACCTATCTGCTGGAGGACGCCGAATCGGCGGCGCCCGGAGTGCCGGTCCTGGTGGTGAGCGCCACGACCGGCGAGGGGATCGAGGCGCTGTCGGAGCTGCTGGCGGGCGGCACCTCGGTGCTGCTCGGCCAGTCGGGCGCGGGCAAGTCCACGCTCACCAACGCCCTGTTGGGGCGCGAAGCGCAGGAGGTGCAGGCCACCAGGGACTCCGACGGCAAGGGCCGGCACACCACGACCACGCGTGACCTGCTGCCGATGCCGCAGGGCGGGGTGCTGATCGACACGCCGGGGCTGCGCGGGGTCGGCCTGTGGGACGCGGAGTCCGGGCTCCACCAGGTGTTCTCCGAGATCGAGCAACTGGCCCGCGACTGCCGCTTCCAGGACTGCTCGCACCAGTCGGAGCCGGGCTGCGCCGTCCTGGCCGCGCTGGAGGACGGCACCTTGCAGCACCGCCGTCTGGAGAGCTACCGCAAGCTGCTGCGCGAGAACGCGTGGATCGCCTCACGCACCGACCAGCGGCTGCGCTCCGAGATGCGGCGCGAGTGGAAGCAACGGACCGCGGCGGGCCGGGAGATGTACGAGCGCAAGCGCGGCGGGGGCGGCGGCCACCGCCGCCGGTCCTGAACCCGGTCCCGTACGGCCGACCGTACGGGCGCGGACCCTATCCGGCGCCGCCGCCAGGACCCTGCTGGTGGCGGCGCCGCACCGCGATCGGGCTGCCCGCACTCCAGAACGAGCCGACGACACAGGCGACCACGAGCACGACGATCACGACGCCGAGAATCACGCTGTATGCCATGTCGGACCTCCTCGCCTCCGGCACGGCCTTCACCGTGCCCTCACCTTCGCTACCTGTTCGTGACCTTCCCTTCGCCCGACGTTCCCAACCCACAGGTGGGGGACCGGTGTTCGCGCGTGGGTTCGATCCGATGAAGTGACGGTATGTCAGGCGGAGTCGGGCGGTGCCGAGTGCCCTCGGACGGGCGCGGTGCGGCGCTCAGGGGGAAGCGTGGTGCTCGGGCCGGGATTCGGCGCTCAGGCGGAGGCGCGGACCACGAGGTGCGTCGGCGTGACGATGGAGGACAGGGCGGGAACGCTCTGCGGGCCCGTCGGCGGCGCCACCGCGCGCAGGAGGAGGCGGGCCATGAGGCGGCCCATTTCCTCGATGTCCTGGCGGACGGTGGTCAGGGGCGGGTCGGTCCATTCGGCGACGGAGACCATGTCGTCGAATCCGACGACGGCGATGTCGTCGGGGACGCGGTGTCCTGAGGTGCGCAGGACGCGCAGGGCGCCGGAGGCCATGACGTCGGAGGCGGCGAAGACGGCGTCCAGGTCGGGGCAGCGCTGGAGGAGTTCGGCCATGGCGCGGGCGCCGCCTTCCGGGGTGAAGTCGCCCTCGGCGATCATCCGGGGGTCGGTCTCCGGCAGCACGTCGCGGAACCCGTCGAGCCGGTCCACCGACGCCGTCTGGTCAAGTGGCCCCGCGATGTGGGCGATCCGGCGGCGGCCGATCCTCAGCAGGTGACGGACCGCGTCCCGCGCGCCGCCCCGGTTGTCGCAGTCCACGTACAACGTGCCGTGGTCGCTGTCGAAGTCGGTCCAGCCGGGCCGCCCGCCGATCACCGTGGGCACTCCGGCCCTGCGGGCCAGCACGGGCAGCGAGTCGTCGGTGTGCAGCGAGAAGATCAGCGCGCCGTCGACGTGTCCGCCCGCCAGATAGCGGCCGACCCGCTCGTAATCCGCGGCTCCTTCGGTCAGCAGCAGCACCAACTGGTTGTCCCGCGCGGTGAGTTCCTTGCTGATCCCGCGCACCTGCTGCGCGAAGAACGGGTCGGTGAAGAACCGCGTCTCCGGCTCGGCCACCACCACCGCGATGGCGTCGTTGCGCCGCGTCACCAGCGTGCGGGCCGCCTGATTGGGCACATATCCCAGCTCGTCCACGGCCTTGCGGACCCGCTCCACCAGCGGCGCCCGTACCCCTTCGCTGCCGTTGACCACGCGCGAGGCGGTGGCACGCGACACCCCGGCCCGCGCGGCGACGGCCTCCAGCGTAGGACGCGGCGCGAAGCTCGGGTCGGACAAGGGACGTCTCCTTCACGCGGAAATAACAGAAAACCGGGGGCCGGTACGCGCACAGCGTAACGGGTCCCCCGGCGCGGCGTGAGAGCGCTCTCCGTGTCGGTTCGGCAGGTGAGACGGGTGTGCCTTGTGTGCGCCTTGTGCGGGCCGGGCGACGGTGGTGCGAGCGACGCCCGGCGAGGTCCGGCGCGCGGGGTTCAGTCCTCCAGGCCCCAGCCGATAATCGAGTACGGGTGGATCCGGATCAACTCGTCGCTCATCTGCGCGCCGAGGTCGTGCGGGCCCACGACCTGCTCGGCGGTGCCGCGGATCTCGACCCCGCGCACCGTCCACGGGTCGGTGCCCGCGATGTCGTCCACGACCAGCGACACATAGTGGTTCGCCGCCACATTGCGCCACTTCTTCGTGGCGCCCATCGTGTAGCCGCCGATGTCGACCGTGCCGTCCGGGCGAAGGAAGTAGCCGACCGGATTGGCCTGCGGACGGCCCTGCGCGTCCACGGTCGCCAGCCGCCCGAGGCGCTGCGTGCGCAGATAGCGCAGCTCGGCCTCGGTCAGCGCTGTCCTGGGTGTCTTGATCGCCATGCGCTCACCCTCACACGGGTGAGCGCACCGGGCCATTGGACCTTTGACCTATCCAGGACCTAGGCCGATTGGGGACGCGCGGTCGTACGGCCATACGTATGTCCGTACGACCGCACACCCCGTACGTCTCCCCCTGCGCGCGGGGCCGGGTGCCGGTCAGCCCGCGATCACCGCGCCCAGCCACGCGCCCGCCACGACGAGGCACGCCAGGAGTTCGACCAGGACGGAGCCGCCCACCGCGCGCATCGCGGTGCGGGTCGCGGTCCAGGCGGCGCGGTGGCCGCCGAGGCGTACGCGCTCGGTCGCGTAGATCGTGCCGACGAAGCCGAGGACCGCGCCCACCACCGGGATCAGGAAGAAACCGGCGATGGCGAAGGAGCCCGCGACCAGCACGGTGTGCCAGGTGATGCCCGAATCGCGGATCCGGCGCGCCGGGAGCAGCCACACCACCACCTGGACGACGGCCAGCAGACCGGTCGCCCCGGCCAGTACGCCCCAGGTCAGGCTCGTGTGCTCCTGCGTCGCCCACCACATGACGGCGGCCCAGCAGAGCAGCGTCCCCGGCACGCCGGGGGCCAGCACACCGACGAGTCCGAGCAGCATCACCGCGCCGATCAGGCACACCTGTGCGGTCCCCATGAGCCCACCCTGCCCGATGACGCGCCCGTCCGCCGGGCGGATCACCCTCGGGGCGCAAGGCGAGACCTGTCCGAGACCCGCAGGACCACTCGCGTACGCCGCTCGTACGCCGTCCGTACGCCGGGGGGACGTCGTCGGTCCGCCGCGCCGTCGACCGTCCGGTGGCGCGCTCACCCTTCCGGCGGGACCGTCGGACCGGCGACCGGCCACCGGCCACCGCGTACGGCCCCGCGCTCATACGTCCGTGTCGCCGCGCGCCACCCAGCCGCGTTCGTAGGCGTGCCAGCCGAGCTGGAGGCGGGTGGTGACCTCGGCGATCTCCATCAGCCGCTTGACCCGGCGCTGCACGGTGCGCAGCCCGAGGTCGAGCTGCTTGGCCGCCGAGGCGTCCGTCAGACCGGCCAGCAGCAGCGAGAGGATGCGCAGGTCGGTGCTGTCCGGCGCTTCGGGGGACTCCTCGGCCACGGTGCCCGTCCCGTCCAGGCTCAGCGGCATCCCCTGCCGCCACACTCCCTCGAACAGCCCCATCAGCGACTCCAGCAGCCCGCTGGCGTGCACGACCAGCGCGGCGGGCTGGGCGAGGCGGCGGGTCAGCGGCACCATCGCCAACGACCGGTCGGCCACCACCAGTTTGGTCGGCACCCGGTCCACCACCCGCACCTGTTCGTTCCTGCCGAGCGCGGCGGACACCTCCGTGAAACCGCTCGGGCTCGTCACGACGGAACGTTCCAGCACCACGCGGTACGTGACGCCGCGTCGGGACGCCTCCTGCTCGGCGTCGTTCTCCGTCCCGGTGATGGCCACCGGGCGGTCGGTGACCAGGGCGCAGACCTCGCTCTCCGCGCCGAACTGGAGTTGCAGGAAGCGCTGCGCCACCGCGTTGGCGCCGGTGACCACCTCGACCAGGTCGTGCACGGCCGGTTCCGTCGCCTCCGCCCGGAACTCGGCGGCCAGGACGGCGGCGGCCAGCTCCGCCTGCTCCAACTCGTGCCGCTGCCGGGTCAGCAGCGCCGACAGCGCCACGGCCGGTGGCGCGGCGACCCAGCGGCCGGGCCGCGCCGACGACTGCGCGACCAGCCCGTGCCCCTCCAGCCTGCGCAGAATGCGGCCCGCGTCCTCCTCGTTCAGCCCGAGGCGGTGCGACAGGTCGCCGACCTCGGCCGCGCCCAGGCCGACCAGCGCCCGGTAGGCCGATTCCTGCACTTCGTCCAGACCGATGGCGCCGAGCACGGAGCCCCCTCCCTGCGGTGATGGTGACGGTGGCGGAAATGAGCCACGGCGGTTTCCCGCCTTGGTCATCTTGTACTCCCGCAGGTCCGCTCTGCCAGTGTGATCGACACCGAGCTTTGCGGAGAGCTTGACGGGGAGCTTGACGGGGAGCTTTTCGGTGGCTTCGCGGGAGGCGGGACGGAGGGCGCCGGGGACGGTGTCCCTGGCAGCCCCCGGAAGAAGTCTCCGGAAGCGTCCGAAGGTCTCGGTGCGGTCCCCGGAGGATCTTTCCCGAGGTCCCGGCCGGGGACGGCGACTCCGCCGGGCGGCCCTGCTGTGGGGGCGGGGCCGGCCCGGCGGTTCCACGTTTCCCGGCGGCCCGCGCGGTGGACAATAAGGGCATGAGCCAGCAGGGGGACTCCCACAGCAGCCAAGAGGACGACTGGTGGCGTCAGTTGTACGACGACGACGCGGCCACGCCGTCCGCCACGCCGGATTCCGTCGACGCGCACTTCGATACGGCGCTGGACGCGGTGGCGCCTCCGCCGCCGACGCCGGCCGCCGACACGTTGCGACTGCGTCGGCCCACTCCGCCGCCTCCGCCCCCTTCCTGGCCGGGGCCGCCGCGCACACCGGGTGCGCCTCCGGCGCCGGTCCCGACCACGGTGCCGGTCTCGGCTCCGGAGCCCGCTTCGGTGTCGATTCCGGCTCAGCAGGACGCGTCGCCCGAGGTACCGGCCGACGTGGTACCGGCCGACGAGGTACCGGCCGACGTGGTGCCGGCCGACGTGGTGCCGGCTGACGAGGTGCCGGCTGACGAGGCGCCGGCCGACGCGGCGCAAGCCGAGCGGCCGGTCGAGCCGCCGGTCGAGTCCTCGGCCGAACCACCCGCCAAGCCGTCGATCGCCGCGCCGGACGCGCCGCCGGTCGATGACGCTCCCGCGTGGGACGCCTGGTCGGCCGAGCCGACCTTCGGTACGGCGCCGCCGCCACCGGAAGAGACTCCGGAGGCCGCCGCGCCCGAGCCCACTCCGCCGCCTCGGCCGGAGCAACGCCCTTGGGACGCCTGGTCGTCCGCTCCCACCTTCGTCGAACGCCCCGAGCCGTCGGCCCCCGCCCCGGAGCCCCGCGAGGCGCCGCGCCCCGCGTCCGACTCCTGGTGGGCCCGCTCACCTTCGGCCGCCCCCGAGCCGGCACCGGCGCCGGAGCCCGTCGCCGAAGAGCCGGAGGCACCGGAGGGCGATACGCCCGGAGCCTCGTGGGACGCATGGTCGGCCACCCCGACCTTCGCCGTCGAGGACCCCCCGCCCGCTTCCCCGGACGAGCCTGCCCTCTGGCCCCGCACCGCCTGGCAGGCCCCGACCCCCGAGACGGCCGAACCGGCACCGGCCGAACCGGCACCGGCCGAGCCGGACGATTCCGGACCGCCGTCGCCGAACGACTCGGCGCTCGACCAACTCCTGGCAGCCCGCCGCCCCGCGCCCGAGCCGCCCCCCTCCGACAACTCCTGGGCCACCCCCGAGCCGGACCGCCCCGTGGCCGAGCCCCACCGCCCGCTTACCGCCCCGACCGGCGCGGCGGACCCCAACTACCCCTGGCCGCCCGCCCCGACCACGCCGAGCGCACCCCCGAGCCCGCAGACCGCCCCGCCCGGACCTGCCCCCGGTCGTTCCCCTTCGGCGGCCCAACCACCCGCCCCTGCGACACCGGACGAGCCCGCCCAGCCCATTCCCCCGCAGCCGTCCGCCCCGCCCGAGCCCCGCCGCCCGTGGGTCCCCCCGACCGAGGCGGAGTCCGCCCAGTCGGGTCCCTCCCCGCAGGCGGCTGACGCCGAGCCTGTCCCGGCCGACCGGGAGGCCCCCACCGCCTCCCCGGAGCCCGGCTCTCCCTGGGCTGTCCCGCCCGAGGCGGACGTCGATCGCTCCTGGGCGGCCCCGCCGCCCGCCGTACCGGAGCCCGATCAGCCCATTCCCCCGCAGCCGTCCGCCGCGCCCGAGCCCCGCCGCCCGTGGGTGGGTCCGACTGCCGTGGGTGTGCCGACCGCAGCGCAGAACGATCAGCCGGGTCCTTCTCCGGAGGCACCTGCGGCCGAGGCCGAACCGGTCGAGCCGGAACCCGATCCGTCACGCCCTTCGCAGGCGGCTGACGCCGAGCCTGTCCCGGCGGTGCCGGGCGAGTCCGACGGGTCGGAGTCCGAACAGCCCAATCCCCCGCAGCCGTCCGCTTCGGTCGAGCCCCGCCGTCCGTGGGCGGGGCCCGCGGTCGTCGGCGTGCCGGTCGGCGGGCGGAAGGGGCAGGCGGGGGAGCGGGACGGTGCCGAGGCCGGGACCGGGGCGACCGAGGGCGCAGGGAAGGCGGCCGGGTCGGCGGCGGGGTGGGGGCGGGAGACGGCGTTCGTGGAAGGGGAGGTGCGGTGGGCGCCGGAGCTGCCGCCCGGGTGGGTGGCGGCGGTGGGGGCGCGCGACGAGGTCGCGGAGCCGGAGGTGGTGGGCGGGGGGCCGCCGACGTACGCGGCGGAGCCGACCGCGTGGCCGGAGGCGGAACCGGACGACCTCGGCGCCCTGGTGGCGGACACGGTGCTGGACGGCGCGCGGTACGGCCGCATGACGGTCCGGACGGTGTCGCTGCGCGGCGACTCGGCGCGGTACCGGGGCCAGCCCCGCAGGGACGCCCTGCTCACGGCCCGCTTCGGCAGCGGCGACGAGGCGCTGCTGCTGGTCGCGATGGCCAGCGGCGCCCGCGCGGCGGACGACGCGCACAAGGCGGCGCAGGACGCGGTGCGGTGGATCGCGGGCGCGGTCGGCCGGAGCAGGAACCGGCTCTCTGACGACCTGCGCGCGGCCCGCAGAGGCTCGCTCAAGTCGGGCCTGCACCGGCTGACCGACCGTTGCTACGGACGCCTGCGGGCCCGCGGCGAGGACCTGGGCCTGGACGAGGGCACGTACACCGCCTCGCTGCGCTGTCTGCTGCTGCCCGCGGACCCGGAGTGCCGGACCCGGCTGTTCTTCGGCGTCGGCGACGGCGGACTGTTCCGGATCAGGGACGACACCTGGCAGGACCTGGACCTGGCGCCGGACGAGACGGCGGCGCCGTTCCGCTTCCGGGCCACCGTCGCGCAGCCCGGCGACGCGCTGGTGATGTGCAGCGGCGGCCTCGCGGAACCGCTGCGCGGCGAGCCCGCGCTGGCCGTCCACCTGGCAGGCCGCTGGGGCGCGGGACCGCCCGGCATGGCCGCGTATCTGGCCGACGCCCAGACCCGCGTCAAGGGCTACGCCGACGACCGGACGGCGGTGACCGTCTGGGACGCGTGACCGGGCGCGCCCCGGCGCTCCCGGATGCGGGGCCACCCACTTCCCGGTGAGATGAGAGGAGTCACCGACGAGGACAGGTGGGCCCGATGGCGAAGCAGACCGTGGCCGAGCAGTTCATCGACGTGCTGGTGCGCGCGGGCGTACAGCGCGTGTACGGGGTGGTGGGCGACAGCCTCAACCCCGTCGTGGACGCCGTACGCCGCAACCGTTCCATCGAATGGGTGCACGTACGCCACGAGGAGGTCGCGGCCTTCGCGGCGGGCGCGGAGGCCCAGCTCACCGGCAAGCTCGCGGCCTGCGCGGGTTCCTGCGGCCCCGGCAATCTGCACCTGATCAACGGCCTGTACGACGCGCACCGCTCGATGGCCCCGGTGCTGGCGCTCGCCTCGCACATCCCCAGCAGCGAGATCGGCACCGGCTACTTCCAGGAGACCCACCCCGACCAGCTCTTCCGCGAGTGCAGCCACTACAGCGAGCTGATCTCCAACCCGGCGCAGATGCCGCGGGTCCTCCAGACCGCCATCCAGCACGCGGTGGGCCGCGGCGGCGTCAGCGTCATCAGCCTGCCGGGCGACATCGCCGCCCAGACCGCGCCGCAGCGCAGCATCGAGCACGCCCTGGTCACCCGCCGCCCCACCGTCCGCCCCGGCGACGCGGAACTCGACGTCTTCGCCCGGCTCGTCAACGGCGCCAACAAGGTCGCCCTGTTCTGCGGCAGCGGCACCGCGGGCTCGCACGACGAGGTGATGGCCTTCGCCGAACGCGTCAAGGCCCCGGTCGGCCACGCCCTGCGCGGCAAGGAGTGGATCCAGTACGACAATCCGTACGACGTCGGCATGAGCGGTCTGCTCGGCTACGGCGCCGCGTACGAGGCGATGCACGAGTGCGACCTGCTGATCCTGCTCGGCACCGACTTCCCGTACAACGCCTTCCTGCCGGACGACGTGACGATCGTGCAGGTCGACGTGCGGCCCGAGCACCTCGGGCGCCGCTCGAAGCTGGACCTGGCGGTGTGGGGCGACGTCGGCGAGACGCTGCGCTGCCTGACGCCGAAGGTGCGGGAGAAGTCCGACCGCAAATTCCTCAACCGGATGCTGAAGAAGCACAGCGACGCGCTGGAAGGCGTCGTGAAGGCGTACACCCGCAAGGTCGACAAGCACGTGCCGATCCACCCGGAGTACGTGGCGTCCGTGCTCGACGAAGAGGCCGCGGACGACGCGGTGTTCACCGTCGACACCGGCATGTGCAATGTGTGGGCGGCGCGCTATCTGACGCCCAACGGCAAGCGCCGCGTCATCGGCTCCTTCACGCACGGCTCGATGGCGAACGCGCTGCCGCAGGCGATCGGCGCGCAGTTCCTCGACCGCCGCAGGCAGGTGGTGTCGATGTCGGGCGACGGCGGCTTCACCATGCTGATGGGCGACTTCCTGACGCTCGTCCAGTACGAACTCCCCGTCAAGGTCGTGCTGTTCAACAACTCCTCGCTCGGCATGGTCGAGCTGGAGATGATGGTCGAGGGCCTGCCCGCGTACGGCACCACCAACCACAACCCGGACTTCGCGGCCATCGCCAACGCCGCCGGGGCCTACGGCGTCCGGGTCGAGAAGCCCAAGGACCTGCGGGACGCGCTGCGCGGCGCCTTCCGGCACAAGGGGCCCGCCCTGGTCGACGTCGTCACCGACCCGCACGCCCTGTCCATCCCGCCGAAGATCACCGGCGAGCAGATCGGCGGCTTCGCGCTGTCGGTGGGCAAGGTCGTACTGGACGGCGGCGTCGGCAAGATGGTGCAGCTCGCGCGCTCCAATCTGCGCAACGTGCCGCGCCCGTAGCCCCGTTCGGCTCCGTTGTGACCCAGGACCGCGCCCTCCAGCACACCCCGACCGGCACGTTCCACCGGCTCGACCCCCCGTCCCGGTCCAGCGGTGCCCGGACAATCAGCCGTCGCTGTACGGGTACCGCGGGACGGAACAGGGGGCCGACGGAGGAAAAGCCGTCAACTCTGGATCAGATCGAACTCCTCCCACTGCCCGATGGCCGCCCGATTCGCGATCAGCGCCGCCGCGCCCCCGTTCTCGGCCGTCACGTACTGGTTGTTGACCCGCGCCCGCAGGCTGACGCTCCCGTCGCCGTTGCGCACGAGCTGGAACTGCTCCCAGGTGCCGACCGCGTCGACCTTGGCGAGCAGCGGGGCGGCGCCCGCGTTGTCGGCCGTCACGTACTTGTTGTTGGCGTGCGCGCGCAGCGCGATCCAACCGCCGCCCTGGTCGATCTCGTCGAACTGCTCCCAGGGCCCGATGGCCGTACGGTTGGCGATCAGCGGCGCCGCGCCCGCGTTGTCCGCCGTCACGTACTGGCCGTTGGCGTGCGCGCGCAGCGAGACCACCGTGCCGCCGCCGGGCGCGGTGCCGCCGTCGTCCAGACCGATCTGCACATTGCCCAGGTGCTTGGCGGCGGTGGCGGGGGAGCCGGAGACCTGCGCGTAGGGCAGCGCCGTGGTCGGCGCGGCCACCGGTTCGACGAGGTACGACTGCCCCGAGGCGACCGGCACATTGAAGGTGCCCGCGGTGGTCGGCGCGACCACGACGGCGTTGCTCGAACCGTTCACCACCTGCACCGACTGACCCGGCCAGGGGTTGCGCACGCGCATGGTCTGCGACGACCCGGCCTGGATGGCGACCGTGACCGGGGTGCCGTTCTGGACCTGCACGTCCACCTTGGTGTTGCCCTGCACCGAGACCGTGCCCGCCGCGTCCCAGCCGGCCGGCCAGGCCGGGGCGATCCGCAGCAGCCCGTCGTAGTCCTGCACCAGCGCCTCGTTCAGCGCGGTCGCGACACCGGACGCCTGCTCGATGTACGCCTCCGTGCCGACGGTGTTGCCGAGGTCGGCCAGCCCGTTGATGTACACCTGGTGGCTCTGGGTGATCGACGTCAGCCTCGCCGCGACCTCACTGGCCAGCCCGAGCCTGGCCGCGTCGATCGCGTCCATGCTCCAGTCGTTGCCCCCGGTCACCGCCCGGTGGTTGTACGAGCGCACCGCCAGGTCCCGCAGTGCCCCCGGGTCGTCAGTGACCAGGTTGTACGGCCACACCGGCTCCAGGTCGATGTTCTCGCTGTTCCTGATCTGCGCGGTCGGCTGGTACGAGTACGCGATGATGTCGTTGTTCGACGCGTCCGCCGACGGCGGCAGCACCTGCGTACGGCCGTAGTCGGTACGCGCCCACGCCGGTATCTGGCCCTGCGCGGTGGTCAGTTGCGAGATCAGCGCGGTGTCCCCGGTGTTGAGGAGCTGCGCCGCCTTGATCACCACGGGGAAGAGCGCGGCGTCCGCGGCCAGGTCGGTCGTCGGGTCCTGCACCGCCCACTGCGTTTCGTGCGCGTTGGCGACCGCGTGCAGCTTCCCGTCCGAGCCGACCTTCTGGTAGTTGAGCAGGAAGGTCGCCGACGACTTCAGCAACGGGTAGTACGTGCGCAGGAAGTTGATGTCGCCGGTGGCCAGGTACTGCTGCCAGATGAACAGGCTGATCTCGGCGCCCGAGGTGATGTTCAGGGCGTTCCAGTTGGGGCTGCCCGGCTGGCTGCACGCCGCGTTGGCGCCGTTGCCCGGGTCGCCGCCGTTGCCGTTGAACCGCATGACCTCGGGGACGCAGGCGCCCGGTGTGCCGCCCATCTGCTGCTTGGTCCACGCCTCGATGGCGGCCAGGTTGTTCTGGTAGAGGTTGAAGATCGGGATGTTCAGCGCGAAGTTGCCGCTGCTGGTGTTCGCGGAGATCTGGGTGCGCAGATTCCACAGCCAGGTCGCCGACGGCGTCCAGTTCTGGTGGTCCTGGCCGAAGTTGAACATGTCGGCGACGCCCGCCTGGCTGCCCGGCACGGTGCCGCGCATCGAGGCGGCCTCCATGTACAGGTACAAGGTGCGCAGCGTCTCCATGTACTGCGCGGTGCCGTCGGCCGAATTCGCCTCAAGGACACCGGAGTTGGCCCAGAAGCCGGACCACCAGGACTGCTGGGAGGACAGCAGCGAGGACTCGGCGGCGGTCGCGTCGGAGCCGAGCAGATTCGCGGCGGTGGTCGCCGCGTTGCCGCCGGTCCAGGTCGGGGCGCCGAGGATCACCCGGTAGGAGCCGTCGGCGTTGGGGGTGAACGCGACCTTCACCTGGGTGGAGTTGACCACCGAGGCGGTGACATTGCGACCGCCCGCGGAGAGCGCGGCCAGCGAGCCGAAGGTACGGCCCGAGGAGCCCGCCTCCTGGTTGTCCACCCAGGTCTCGGCCAGCGTGCCGACGGTGCCCGAGACGGCGGCCTGCGGACCGCGGCCCGACCACAGGCTCAGCGTCGCGGTCTGCTGGGCGCCCGGATCGGCGCCGGTGACGTCCACGATCAGTTCGTCCTTGGTCGCCGACACCCAGGACTTGAGGGTCATGCCGCCGCCGGACTCGGTGAGCACACCGGTGTAGACGTCGAGCGAGCCCTTGAAGTCGCTCGCGTTCGTCAGCGCGGACAGGCCCGGAATCTGCACCTGGCCGGGGGACTTGCGGCCCGGCAGGGTGTCGGCGCGGTTGAGCTGCGCGGTGAAGCCGCCCGCGGCCCAGGCGGCGGCGCCCAGCGAGCCGTTGCCCAGCGGCAGCGACTGCGCGGCGGCGGTGTTCGGCGAGCCGAGCACGATGTTCGAGCGGCGGATCACATTGGGGGTGTCGACATGGAAGCCGCCGTTCTGCCAGGCCGTGGTCGCGGTCGCCGCCGCGGCCGGCGGGGCGGCGGCGGGGACGAGCAGGCCCGCGGTGAGCAGGCCCGCCGCCAGAAGTGCGGTGGTGACGAGCGCGGGTGGTCGGATCATTCGCCGACGTCCGAGTTTTCCTTGCGGTGAGTACACGGGCCCCTCCCGAGGCAACGGGACGACAACACAGGCGCAACACCCAAGAGACACATGGGATGAGTGCGCCACAGAGTGGAGGCCGTGACCGCGTAGTGTCAAGGATTTTCACAACGCCGACTCGGCTATACATCGGACCTCTTCAGGGAGCGGAGGTCAGAGTGCCTGCCCAGGTCGAGAATCCGCGACGGCGGCGGCGCGATCCGCAGACCTCCGATGTGACGTCGGCTGCGCACATTCGGGACACATCAGGGGATCACGCGCGCAGGACTGGAACCTGTGGGGCTGGGAATGCCTATCGGCAAGAAAGTTCGACCGGGGAATCGCGGCGGCGACCGGAGCGGGGCCATGGAAGAGCCCGAAGCAGGGGAACTGGGGGATCAGACGGACATCACGGGGCAGATACTGCGGCATACGGTGCGGCACGCCGACCTCCCGGCCGTGGCCGAGGTGCGTCGCCTGCTGCGCGAGCATCTGCGGGACTGGGGAGTGCCCGTGCTCTGCGACACGGCGGAGCTGCTCGCCACCGAGCTGGTCACCAACGCACTCCAGCACACCACCGACGGGGCGGTGCTCACCGCCACACTCGTCCCCGGGCGGACGGCCGGGGAGCGGCTGCGCGTCGAGGTCTACGACGACCTCGCCCGGCACCCGAGGCTCCCGGCCCAGGCGACCGCCCCCGAGGACCACGGCACTTCGGGCCGCGGGCTGCTCCTCGTGCAGTCCCTGGCCGACGCCTGGGGCGCGCACTCACGCGGCAAGGGCAAAGTCGTCTGGTTCGAACTCGACGCCCGCCGCGTGTGACAGCGCCCACGGGGCGGGGACCCGGGTATCTCTCCCATGCCCCACCACCCGTGGGCGGCAGTCGACAACCGGCTTTCGGCTCAGCCGAATTGGCGTTCCATTTCCTCCAGCTTGCGTTCCAGGGAGTCCAGTCGGGGGAGGGTCATCGTGTCGTCCTCCGCCGTCAGGTCGATGGTGAAGGGGGCCGCGGCGTCCTCGCGTACCGGCTGGAGCGCCGGACGGGCGCGGACGGGGAGTTCGGCCGCGTGGGCCTCTATGGCAGGCTCCGATGCGGCCTGGCCGCTGCCGCCCGCGGCACTGGCCGCCGGAGGCAGTTCGACCTGACGGCCGCCCCGGCCGCCACCGCGCGGCCAGTTCCTGTGCTGCCGGTTGAGCGCCTTGACGCGCGCCCGCTCCAGCCGGTCGTGGTCGCGGCGGCGCATCACGTTCTGCTCGCGCTCCCGCTTGTCCTCCCGGACCTCCTCGACCGCCTCGTCCAGCGTGCGTACGCCTTCGAGGAGCATCAGGGACCAGGCCGCGTACGTCTCACGCGGTGCCCGCATCCACCGCACCATGCGGATCTGCGGCAGCGGACGCGGTACGAGCCCCTGCTCGCGCAGCGCCGCCCGGCGGGTCTGCTTCAGCGCGCGGTCGAAGAGGACCGCGGCCGAGAGCGACATCCCGGCGAAGAACTGCGGAGCACCGGCGTGGTCGATACCGCGCGGCGCGTGCACCCAGTTGAACCAGGCGGCGGCGCCGGCGAACAGCCACACCAGCATGCGCGAGCCGAGAGCCGCGTCACCGTGGCTGGCCTCCCGCACGGCCAGCACGGAGCAGAACATCGCCGCGCCGTCCAGGCCGAACGGGACCAGGTACTCCCAGCCGCCGGTCAGGTTGAGGTTCTCCCGGCCGAAGCCGACCAGGCCGTGGAAGGAGAGGGCCGCGGCGACGGCGGCGCAGCAGAAGAGCAGCACGTACGAGGCGCTGCCGTATATCGCCTCCTTGCGGCGACGGCGCTCCTCACTGCGCTCCCACGAGTCCACCTGGGCGCCGTCGGCGCTGCTCGAACTCGCCTTGCGGTTGCGGAAGACGAGCACGCAGGCCACGAGGACGACCAGGCCGATGGCCCCCGAGAGCGCCCAGTCCAGCGATATGTCCGTAAGTCTCATGTGCGATTCCTAGTGTCGCTTCCGTCGCGCTCGGGCCGCGGGACGGCTTACGAGCGACATCTTTGCGAAGAGCGCGGATGACTGGAGAGGTTATGGCCCAAGAGCACGCCTTCGGATGGATTGCTCGAACTTCCGTGCCACAACAACTCAGTTGAGCGAGATCGTAGCGTGATCGTCAGGCCGCCGAGACCAGCCGCCTGATCCGGTCCGCGTCGCAGGTCCGCGGGCAGGTGGTGCAGGCATCGGCCGGACTGATCGTATAGAACCGGCAGCAGGTGAGCCGGTCCCGGGTCCGGCTCACGGGCGGTGACGGTGCGTCAGTACCGGTCGGGACCGTCAGTTCGCGGAATGCGGCGCCTCCCGCATACGGCGTAGTGCCACCGGGCAGCAGCGCGGCCAGCTCCGCCGCGGCCCGCTCCTCCTCGCCCAGCAACTGCCCCACGCGCCAGAGCCCTTCGGTGATCTCGTCGGTCGCCATGCCCCACAGCGCACGCGGTCCGCGCCGCAGCCGCGGCCCGAATCCCTCCAGCAGCGGCGCGAGATGCTCGGCCAGCGCGGCCCGCAGTTCGTCGCGCAGTGCCGCCTCGCCGGGCACGACGCGGGCGTGGGGGAGCGCCGCGGCCGGGTCGTCCGGCAGGCAGGCGAAGGAGCGCGGCCGTACGGTCATCCGGCCCGCCGCGCGGTGGAAGGACACGTCGGTGACCGCCAGCCGCGGCACCCGGCGGCTGAGGAACCACGGCACGGTGAAGAGCAGGCACGCGGGCCACGCGTAGCGGTGCAGCGCCAGCGCCGCCGCCACGTCGGGCCGCGGGCGGCGGCCGTGGTCGGCCGTGACCTGGGCGGCGACGGTGTCCGTGAGGGCGTCCGCCGCCGCGCCGCCGTCCGCCAGTTCGCGCGCCCCGACCCAGCCGGGGCCGTGCGGCAGCGGTTGGGTCACGTCGGTCGCCTCGGTCACGACGAGGCCGGGGAAGGCCTCGGCGAGCCGGTCGTACGCCATGGTCAGTGGCGAGCCGGTCGGTGCGGCGGGCGGCAGGATTCTGGACACGGGCATGCGGCTCACCATCGGGTGTTTCGAGCGACACGAGATCGTTACGAGGTAAGGCTTACCTTACTCATGGAGAAGGGTTCTTGAGCAAACCGGGGTGTTTGCCACTACGGCATTCGGGGGAAAGGCGTGCCCGCACGCCCCCCTCCGGCTGCCCCGCGCCCCCACCGGCCCGCCCTGGCCGCTGCCCGCCCTGGCCGCTGCCCGCCCCGGCCGCCGCCCGTGCCGGGCGTGTCGCGTCGGTCCGCTACCGCTGCGCCTCCAGGTCGCGGAGCCAGCGGAGCTGGGTGGCGCGGTGCTCGGCGGAGCCGCCCTCGTGGCCGTTCCAGGGGTAGACGCTGATGTCCTTCGTGCTGCCCGACCAGTGGTTGTACGAGGCGAAGACCGTCGACGGCGGGCAGACCTGGTCCATGAGCGCCACCGAGTACAGCGCCGGAGCCGTCGCGCGGGCGGCGAAGTTGAGGCCGTCGAAGTACGAGAGGGTCGTGAACACGTCGTCGTCCGTGCCGCGTTGGGTCGCGAGGAACAGCACGATCTCCTGGTACGGGTCCCGGTCGGTGAGGGTCAGCGCGCGCCGGAAGTGCGACAGGAAGGGCACGTCGATCAGCGCCGCGGCGACCCCCGGGTGCAGTCCGGCGGCGGCGGTCGCGATGCCGCCGCCCTGGCTGCCGCCGGCCACGTACACCCGCCCGGCGTCGACGGCGGGATGGGCCGCCGCCACGTCCACCGCGCGGACGGCGTCGGTGAAGACCCGGCGGTAGTAGTACGCCTCCGGGTCCAGGATGCCGCGGGTCATGAAACCGGGGGCCTGCGGGTTGCCGCCGCCGTGCGGGTCCGGCGTCGAGCCCGCGCTGTTGCGGCCCACCGCGCCCTGGCCGCGGGTGTCCACCACCAGCGCGGCCCGGCCGGTGGCGGCCCACACCAGATGGTCGTGCGGCAGGCCGCGCCCGCCGCCGTACCCGATGTACTGCACCACGCACGGCACCGGGCCCTGCGCGCCGCGCGGCACGACCAGCCAGGCGGATATCGGGTGGCCGCCCCAGCCGGAGAAGGTCGTGTCGAAGACGTCGACGGCCGTCAACGCGGCGTCGACGGGCAGGAATTCGGCGTCGGGAGCCGACCGCGCCGCCTCGTCGAGCGTGCGCTTCCAGAAGGCGTCGAAGTCGTCGGGCTCGTGGCGCTCCGGCCGGTACGAGCGCAGTTCTTCGAGGGGCAGATCGAACAGGGCCATGCGGACTCCATGGGCGAGAGCGAACCGAGAGTAAACAAGGTCGCACAAGAATAAACGAGACCGCACGCCCGGTCGGCTCCGCCAGCCCGGTCCGTTCTCTCGGACTGGTCCAATGCCGGTGGGGGATAAGGCCGTTGGACCAGTCCACTCATGGTTCCGGAAGCTGACGTCGGACCTGTCCGACGTCACTGCGTCGCACGGAATCCGGTGCGGGGAATTTCCCTCGGCGGGCGGTGACCGGCGCGCGTACGGCGCTCCGCGCGATACCCCGCGGGGGTAATGCGCGGGCGGCCGGGGACACCACCGGCGCGGGTTACGCTTACCGCACTGCGCCACCCGAGTGGCGTCACCAGGCACTGGTCACCGGTCACGGCCAGGACGGCCGGTCACGCTCACGGAGTACGGAGAGGGACGCCGCGTGGAACGAGCCGCACCCGGGGGCGCCGAGCAGGTACGCGGCGACCACCCGCACGCCGGGCAGCCGGAGCTGCCCGCGCCGCGGCGCATGCCCGAGCGGCTGTCCGTACGCGACCAGGTGCTCGGAGCGCTGCGGCACGCGCTGGTCAGCGGTGAGCTGCCGCCCGGCACCGTGCACTCCGCGCCCGCCCTCGCCGGCCGCTACGGCGTCTCCGCCACGCCCATCCGCGAGGCCATGCAACTGCTGGCCCGCGAGGGCGCCGTCGAGGTGCTGCCCAACCGCGGCTTCCGGATCACCGAGCGCAGCGCCCGCGACCTGGCGGAGCTGGCCGAGATCCGCGCCCTGCTCGAGGTGCCCGTCGTCCTCGGCCTCGCCCGCAGCGTCACCGCCGACCAGTGGGAGGCGCTGCGCCCGCTGGCCGAGGCGACCGTGACCGCCGCCGCCCTCGGCGACCGGGCCGCCTACGCCGAGTCCGACCGCGCCTTCCACCGCGCGATGCTGGGCCTGTCGGGCAACCTCCAGCTCGTCTCCGTCGCCGACGAGCTGCACCGCCGCGCCCAGTGGCCGCTGGCCGTCCCGCGCCCGCCGCACGCCGCCCGCCCGGCCCCGGCGGAGCTGCTCGCCGACGCCACCGAGCACGCCGTACTGCTCGACGCCCTCGTCGCGGGGGACATCGACACCGTCGAGGCGCTGGTCAGGGAGCACTTCTCGGGCGCCGCCCGCGGCTGAGCCGGTCGAGACGGCCGAAGACGCCCGCGTATGCCGGTGAGCGGGTCGGCCATGGTCCGGGGGAGGGCCGCTGACGTTGGCTTGACCCATGACGACAACAGACGCACGACACGAGACGGTGCTGGTCCTCGGCGGCAACGGGAAGACCGGCCGCCGCGTCGCCGCCGGGCTGCGCGAGCAAGGGTTGCGGGTACGGATCGGCTCGCGGGCGGGCGAGCCGCCGTTCCTCTGGGAGGACCGGGGGACCTGGCCGAAGGTGCTCGACGGCGTCCGCGCCGCCTACATCGCCTACTCCCCGGACCTGGCCGCGCCCGAGGGCGCCGACGACGTGGGCGCCTTCGCCGCGCTCGCCGTGGAGCTGGGCGTACGGCGGCTGGTCCTGCTCTCCGGCCGCGGCGAGCCGGGCGCGCTCCGCGGCGAGCGGGCCGTCCAGGACAGCGGCGCCGACTGGACGATCGTACGGTCGAGCTGGTTCGCCCAGAACTTCAGCGAGGACTATCTGCTGGAGCCGGTGCTCGCCGGGGAGATCGCGCTGCCCGCGGGTGAGGTCGGCGAGCCCTTCGTCGACGCCGAGGACGTCGCGGACGTCGCCGTGGCCGCGCTGACCGCGCCGGGGCACGAGGGGAAGGTGTACGAGGTCACCGGGCCCCGCCTGCTCACCTTCGGCGAGGCCACCGCCGAGATCGCCCGCGCCACGGGGCGCGACATCCGGTACACGCACCTGCCGGCCGCCGAGTACGCCGCCCTGCTCGGCTCCCACGGGCTTCCCGCCGAGCTGGTCTCGCTCCTCACCGACCTGTTCACCGAAGTCCTCGACGGCCGCAACGCCCACACCGCGGACGGCGTCCGGCAAGCCCTGGGGCGTCCGCCGCGCGACTTCACCGAATACGCCCTGCGGGCCGCTTCCGAAGGCGCCTGGACCCGGGGCTGACCCCGCGCCGCCCCGGGGAATGCAACCACGCGGACCGCCGCCACCGGCCGGTGCCCGGAGACGACCGAACCGCCCCGCCGGGGCCGGTGGCGGGGGCCTGCCCTAGGCCGCCGTGAAGGCCGGGGCGAGCCAGGTGGGGACGCCGTCCAGGAGGGCGTAGAGGCGGGCGGCCTCAAGACGGAGCCGGGCGGCCTCGGGCTCGTCCTCGACATCGGCCAGGGCGAGCAGCGCCGGGGCGGTGCCGACGAGGTGGCCGAGGGAGACGCGGATGCGGAGGGACTCCGCGAAGCCGTGCCGGGCCTCGGCGATCTCGCCGTCGGCGGCGGCGAGCCCGGCGAGGTGGCGCCAGGTGAAGGAGGTCAGGAACACGTCGCCGTGGGCGACGGCGCCGGCGTGGGCGCGGCGGTAGGCGGCGCGGGCGGCAGCCGGATTGGCGGCGATGTTCTCGGCGACCAGGCCGCGCCGGAAGTCCAGCAGCGGCCTGCCGGGAGAGGCGGGGGACAGCAGCGCGGCGGCGCGGCCGAACGCGGAGCTGGCCTCGTCGGCGCGGTCGCGTACGGAGAACAGCGTCGCGCCGTACGCGAGGTACCCCCGTTCGGAGGCGGCGGCGCCGCGCTCCTCGTCGGTGCCCGCCAGCGCCTCGGCGGCGCGCAGCGCGTCCTCCGCCTCGGACCAGCCGTCGAGGTGGTAGAAACACCCCTCGACCAGCAGTTCCGCCCTCCGTAGCGCGGCTCCGGCGTGGTCGGCGCAGAACGGCGCGAGCAGTGTCGCCGCCTCCGCCCAGCAGCCGCGAGCCCGCAGCCGCCATACGTCCGGTTCCCCGACCACCGATTCCGACAGGGCGGTTTCCGCCACAGTCTCTCCCCCAAGCGCGTCGTCGAGCGAGTGCGAGTTCCTGCTTACGTGCAGTGGCCGAAGTCCAACATGGCGCGGGGGTCCACGCCAAGGGGTTGGAGATCACCTTTTGTGAACGGGATCACTAATGCCTGTTCGGCAGGTCGGACGGTCCAACAGGTGAACGTGTGAAGGAGATTCGACGGCCACTTCGGCGGGCGCGCCGCCCGTACCGCCGTGCCGTCAGCTCATCCGCAGCGCGAGGAAGAAGTCCAACTTGTCCTCAAGGCGCGACAGATCACGCCCCGTCAGCTGTTCGATCCGCCCGATCCGGTACCGCAGCGTGTTCACGTGCAGGTGCAGCCGGGTGGCGCAGCGCGTCCAGGAGCCGTCGCACTCCAGGAACGCCTCAAGGGTCGGGATGAGGTCGGCGCGGTGCCTGCGGTCGTACGCGCGCAGCGGGTCGAGCAGCCGGGCGGTGAAGGCGCGGCGCACGTCGTCGGGGACGAAGGGCAGCAGCAGGACGTGGGAGGCCAGCTCCTCGTGCCCGGCCACGCAGACCCGGCCGGGGCGGGCCGCGGCCACCCGGCGCGCGTGCCTGGCCTCCTCCAGGGCGCCGCGCAGCCCCTCGGCGGACTGCACGGCGGCGCTGACGCCGATGGTCAGCCGTCCGTCGTCGGCGAGCCCGCGGCCGAGCGGGCCGCGCAGCACGTCGAGCAGCCGGTCGGCGTGCAGGGTCGCGGGGGAGTCCTCGCCGCCCTCCTGGGCGCCGGGGACCGGCGGCGGCAGCGGTACCAGCGCCATCGCCTTGTCGTCCAGGTGCGCCACCGCGATCCGGTCCGTCGCCTCGGCCCCGGCCGCCGCCGGGTCGACCAGCACTTCCTCCAGCAGGTCCCGCGCCACCGGCCCCGGCGCCAGGTCGCCGCCCGCCCAGTCGACCCGGGCGACCACGATCTGCCACTGCGGCGCGCCGCCCGCGCCCGGCACCAGGACGGGCGCCGCGGCCCGCAGCCGGGCGCCGATCTCGGCGGGCGGCGCCCCGCCGCGCACCAGCTCGAAGACCTCCGCGGCCAGCCGCCGCCGTACCGTACGGGCCGCGTCCCGCCGCTCCCGCTCCACCGCGATGAGCTGCGTGACGCCGTGCAGCAGGTCCAGGCGCTCCGCGGGCCACTCTCCGGCGTCCGCCTCGACGGCGAGGAACCAGTCGGACAGTACGGTCGCCCGTACGTCCTCAGCCCCCGCGCGGACCGGGAAGAGCGAGTAGATCCGGCCGCCCTGGACCGCGACGCGGTGCGGCGCGGGCCGGGCGGTGCGGGCGGCGGCCTGCTGGGCGCCGGCCAGCTCGGCGCGGACCGAGGCGGCCAGCGACTGGCCCGAGCCGCCGATCTCCCGGCCGACCGCGGACAGCACCCAGGCGCGCAGGTCCAGGTCGCTGCCGAGCAGGTCGAGCACGGCGTCGGGGCCGCCGCCCGCGGGCCCCGACGACATCAGCCGCCGGTGCCGGTCCACGACCGCCGCGAGATCACCCGCCCGGCCGCCGGAGACCTGCCGGACCACGTACTCGGTGACGGTCGCGAAGGCCACCGTCTCGTCCACCGCGAACAGCGGCAGCCGGTGCCGGGCGCAGGCGGCCACCAGATCCTGCGGGATCGTGCTCAGCCCCGCCTCGCCCGCCGCGAGCGCCGCCACCCCGGCACCGGCCAGCAGCCGGACGAAGGGCTCGCAGTCGCCGGGGCCGCGCCGCCAGGCCAGACCGGTGAGGACCAGTTCGCCGCCGGTCAGATAGCGGCTGGGGTCGCGCAGGTCCGTGGTCATCACCCCGCGGACCGTACGGTCCAGCTCGTCCTCGCCGCCGAGCAGCCGCAGGCCGAGGGCCTCGGTGTCCAGCAGTGCGCGCAGCCGCATAGTCGTCGCCTTGTCCTCTGCCGGGTCGTGGTCGCGGTCCCGGCCGTCGTCGCGGGAGCCCGGGGTCGCAGTGTCGAACACCGGTGTTGCGGGTGGGCTGCCGCGAGGTTTCGGAGCGGACCCTTTCGGAGGAATCTACAAGACCCACCCCTTGGCCAGCCAACCGCTTCATGTTTTCGGTGACTGCACCCGGACGGCCCCACAGCCGTGTACTGGGGCCACCCCGCGTGTACAGGACATGAACAGCCCACTCGGATTCGAGAAGAGAACCCCATGGAATTCCTGCGCCCCGCCAGCTGGGAGGAAGCGCTCGCCGCCAAGGCCGAGCATCCCTCCGCTGTGCCCATCGCGGGTGGCACGGACGTGATGGTCGAGATCAACTTCGACCACCGCAGGCCCGAGTTTCTGCTGGACCTGAACCGCATCGGTGAGCTCCAGGAGTGGGAGGCGGCCGAGGACACCGTCCGGCTCGGCGCCTCCGTCCCGTACACCCGGATCGTGGAGAACCTCAGAGCCGACCTGCCCGGCCTCGCGCTGGCCAGCCACACAGTCGCCTCCCCGCAGATCCGCAACCGCGGCGGTGTCGGCGGCAACCTCGGCACCGCCTCCCCGGCGGGTGACGCCCACCCGGCGCTGCTCGCGGGCGGCGGCGAGGTCGAGGCGCAGTCCGTACGCGGCACCCGGCTGATCCCCATCGACGACTTCTACCGGGGGGTGAAGCGCAACGCGCTGGAGCCCGACGAGCTGATCCGCGCCGTGCGGCTGAAGAAGGCGACCGGGCCGCAGCAGTTCTCCAAGGTCGGCACCCGCAACGCGATGGTCATCGCGGTCTGCGCCTTCGGCCTGGCCCTGCACCCCGAGATCCGCGAGGTCCGCACCGGCATCGGCTCGGCCGCGCCCACCCCGATCCGGGCGCGGACGGCCGAGGAGTTCCTGGCCGCCGCGCTGGACGAGGCCGGGCTGTGGGAGAGCCGCGGGGTGATCCCGCCCGCCGTCGCCCGGCAGTTCGCGGAGCTGGTCTCCGGGGCCGCCAACCCGATCGACGACGTCCGCGGCACCGCGTCCTACCGGCGGCACGCGCTGGCCGTCATGGCCCGCCGCACGCTCGGCTGGTCCTGGGAGCAGTACCGCGGCAACGAGCCCCACGAGCTGGACGACAGGAGCAAGCCATGCGCGTGACCTTCACCGTCAACGGCAGTCCGCAGGAAGCCGACGACGTATGGGAGGGCGAGAGCCTGCTGTACGTGCTGCGCGAGCGGATGGGCCTGCCCGGTTCCAAGAACGCCTGCGAGCAGGGCGAATGCGGCTCCTGCACGGTCCGCCTGGACGGCGTGCCGGTGTGTTCGTGTCTGGTCGCCGCGGGCCAGGCGCAGGACCGCGAGGTCGTCACCGTCGAGGGCCTGGCCGGTGAGGGCGGTGAACTCTCCACCGTCCAGCAGGCGTTCGTGGACGCGGGCGCCGTCCAGTGCGGCTTCTGCACCCCCGGACTGCTGGTCGCCGCCGACGAGTTGCTCGAACGCGTCCCCGAGCCGTCCGACGGCGACATCCGCGAGGCGCTGTCCGGCAACCTGTGCCGCTGCACCGGCTACGAGAAGATCCTCGACGCCGTACGGCTGGCCGCCGCCCGTACCGAAGGAGCGGTGTGAGCATGCCCAACACACCCGCGCCCGGCGCCGGTTCGTCCGTCACCCGGACACCCACCAGCCTCACTCAGGGCGCCGCCTCCAAGGGCGGCATCGGCGAGTCCACGCTGCGCCCCGACGGCATCCTGAAGGTCACCGGCGAATTCGCGTACTCCTCGGACCTGTGGCACGAGGACATGCTGTGGGGCTACACGCTGCGCAGCACCGTCGCGCACGCCGAGATCCGCTCCATCGACACCTCGCAGGCGTTGGCCACCTCGGGCGTCTACGCGGTGCTCACCTACGACGACCTGCCCACCGAGGTGAAGAACTACGGCCTGGAGATCCAGGACACCCCGGTCCTCGCCCACGGCAAGGTCCGCCACCACGGCGAGCCGGTCGCGCTGGTCGCCGCCGACCACCCGGAGACCGCGCGCCGCGCCGCCGCGAAGATCCGCGTGGAGTACGTCGACCTGCCGGTGATCACCGACGAGGCGTCCGCCACCACGCCGGGTGCCGTCCTGGTCCACGAGGGCCGCGAGGACCACCACATCGGCCATGTCCCGCACCCCAACATCGTCCACCGCCAGCCCATCGTGCGCGGCGACGCGGACGCGGCGGCGGCCCGCGCCGACGTGGTCGTCAGCGGCGAGTACGTCTTCGGCATGCAGGACCAGGCGTTCCTCGGCCCCGAGTCCGGCCTGGCCGTGCCCGGCGAGGACGGCGGCGTCGACCTCTACGTGGCCACCCAGTGGCTCCACTCCGACCTGCGGCAGATCGCGCCGGTCCTCGGGCTGCCGGAGAAGAAGGTCCGGATGACGCTCTCCGGCGTCGGCGGCGCCTTCGGCGGCCGTGAGGACCTGTCGATGCAGATCCACGCCTGCCTGCTGGCGCTGCGCACCGGCAAGCCCGTCAAGATCGTCTACAACCGCTTCGAGTCCTTCTTCGGTCACGTCCACCGCCACCCCGCAAAGCTCTGGTACGAGCACGGCGCGACCCGCGACGGCAAGCTCACCCACATCAAGTGCCGGATCGTGCTGGACGGCGGCGCCTACGCCTCCGCCTCCCCGGCCGTCGTCGGCAACGCCGCCTCCCTGTCGGTCGGCCCGTACGTCGTCGAGGACGTCGACATCGAGGCGCTGGCCCTCTACACCAACAACCCGCCCTGCGGCGCGATGCGCGGCTTCGGCGCGGTCCAGGCGTGCTTCGCCTACGAGGCGCAGATGGACAAGGTCGCGGCCGAACTCGGCCTGGACCCGGTCGAGTTCCGTCAGCTCAACGCCATGGAGCAGGGCACGCTCATGCCGACGGGCCAGCCCGTCGACTCGCCCGCGCCGGTCGCCGAACTGCTGCGCCGGGTCAAGGCCCGCCCGCTGCCGCCCGAGCGCCAGTGGGAGGTGGCCGGGGGAGCCGCCGACGTACGCGCGCTGCCCGGCGGCCTGTCCAACACCACGCACGGCGAAGGCGTCGTACGCGGTGTCGGCTACGCGGTCGGGATCAAGAACGTCGGCTTCTCCGAGGGCTTCGACGACTACTCCACCGCCCGGGTCCGGATGGAGGTCATCAACGGCGAGCCGGTCGCGACCGTGCACACCGCGATGGCCGAGGTCGGCCAGGGCGGCGTCACCGTGCACGCCCAGATCGCCCGTACCGAACTCGGCGTCACCCAGGTCACCATCCAGCCCGCCGACACCCGGGTCGGCTCGGCCGGTTCCACCTCTGCCTCCCGGCAGACGTACATGACCGGCGGCGCGGTGAAGAACACCTGCGAAGCCGTACGCGAGAAGGTGCTGGAGACCGGCCGCCGCAAATTCGGCACCTACCACCCGGCGTGGGCCACCGCCGAACTCCTGCTGGAGGGCGGCAAGGTCGTCACCGACGGCGGCGAGGCGCTGGCCGACATCGCGGACGTCCTGGAGGACGAAGCCGTCGACCTGGAACTGGAGTTCAGGCACCGCCCGACCGTCGCGTTCGACCTGCGCACCGGACAGGGCAACGGCCACGTCCAGTACAGCTTCGCCGCGCACCGCGCGGTGGTCGAGGTCGACACCGAACTGGGCCTGGTCAAGGTGGTCGAACTCGCCTGCGCCCAGGACGTCGGCAAGGCGCTCAACCCGCTGTCGGTCGTCGGCCAGATCCAGGGCGGCACCACACAGGGCCTGGGCGTGGCGGTGATGGAGGAGATCATCGTCGACCCCAGGACCGCCAAGGTCCGCAACCCGTCCTTCACGGACTACCTGATCCCCACGATCCTCGACACGCCGACCATCCCGGTCGACGTGCTCGAACTCGCCGACGAGCACGCGCCCTACGGCCTGCGCGGCGTCGGCGAGGCGCCCACGTTGTCGTCCACTCCCGCGGTCCTCGCGGCGATCAGGAACGCGACGGGGCTGGAGTTGAACCGGACCCCGATCCGGCCGGAGCACCTGACCGGAACCTAGGCGGCCGGGGGGCTCCCGCCCCCCGGTCCCCCTTTCTTGTTCGTCTCGGGCCGTCCCCCGGGTCGTGCAGGCCACGCAGATCCCAAATCCCGTACACCGCGTACGAGTGCCCCTGTGAACCTTGGGAGTTGGCACCATGACCCAGACGCCAGTAGAGCCGCGGACGGCGGCGGAGGACGCGGGCGAAGGCTCGCGACAGCCCGCCGGGAGATCCTGGCTCGACCGGTACTTCCACATCTCGGCCCGAGGCTCGTCGATCCCCCGCGAGGTCCGCGGCGGCATCACGACCTTCATGGCGATGTGCTACATCCTGCTCCTCAACCCGCTGCTGCTGTCGGGACCCGACGTGGCGGGGCACAAACTCAGCCACGCCGCGCTGATCACCGCGACGGCGCTGGCCGCCGCCGTCTCCACCCTGCTGATGGGCTTCGTCGGCAAGGTGCCGCTCGCGCTCGCGGCGGGGCTGAGCGTGGCCGGGGTGATCTCCACCCAAGTGGCTCCGAACATGACCTGGCCGCAGGCTATGGGTATGTGCGTGATCTACGGCGGCGTCATCGTGCTGCTGGTGGTCACCGGGCTGCGCGAGATCGTCATGAACGCGATACCGCTGGCGCTCAAGCACGGCATCACCATCGGCATCGGCATGTTCATCGCGATGATCGGCCTGGTCAACGCCGGTTTCGTCGGCAAGGGCGACCCGCACGGCACGGCCCCGGTCGCCCTCGGCACCGGCGGCCAGCTGCGCGGCTGGCCCGTGCTGCTCTTCTGCGTGACCCTGCTGCTGATCTTCATGCTCCAGGCCAGGAATCTGCCGGGCGCGATCCTGATCGGCATCGTGGCCGGCACGGTCCTGTCCGTGATCGTCAACGCGGCGGGCGACCTCACGGCGGCCGACTGGGGAGGCAGCGCGCCCAAGCTGGAGGGCAGCGCGGTCTCGATGCCGGACTTCGGGCTCTTCGGCCATGTCGAGTTCGGCGGCTGGGGCTCGATCGGCGGTATGACCGTCGGCGTCATCGTTTTCACTCTGGTGCTCGCCGGGTTCTTCGACGCGATGGCCACCATCATCGGCGTCGGCACCGAGGCCGGGCTCGCCGACGACAAGGGCCGGATGCCGGGCCTGTCGAAGGCGCTGTTCATCGACGGCGCGGGCGGCGCGATCGGCGGCGTCGCGGGAGCGTCGGGGCAGACCGTCTTCATCGAGTCCGCGACCGGCGTCGGCGAGGGCGCCCGCACCGGCCTGTCCTCGGTCGTCACCGGCGTCCTCTTCGCGCTCGGCCTGTTCTTCACCCCACTGGCCCAGATCGTGCCCGGCCAGGTCGCCGCCGCCGCGCTCGTCGTGATCGGCGCGATGATGATGAGCAACGCACGGCACGTCGACTGGTCCGACCGCGCCGTGGCCGTACCGGTCTTCATGACCGTCGCCCTCATGCCGTTCACCTACTCCATCACCGCGGGAGTCGGCGCCGGGGTCGTCTCGTACACCGCCATCAAGGCCGCGCAGGGCAAGTGGCGCGAGCCGGGGCTGTTCATGTGGATTCTCACGGCCGTCTTCGTCGTCTATTTCGCCCTGCACCCGATCGAGGGCTGGCTCGGCGTCAAGTGACCGCCGGGCAGAGCGAGTTGTAGGAAGAAGGAGCTGGAACGCCATGCTGGACATCGCTGACGAGTTGTATCGCTGGTGCGGTCTCGGGCGTCCGTTCGCCGTCGCGACGGTCGTCGCGACCGGCGGCAGCGCCCCGCGCCAGCCCGGTGCGGCGCTCGCCGTCGACGGCGGCGGCGACGCCATCGGCAGCGTGTCCGGCGGGTGCGTGGAAGGCGCGGTCTACGAGCTGTGCCGGGAGGTGCTGGCCGCGGGCCCCGACGCGGCCGCGGTCCTCCAGCACTTCGGCTACTCCGACGAGGACGCCTTCGCCGTCGGCCTGACCTGCGGCGGCGAGATCGACATCTTCGTGCAGCGGATCGACCCCGCGGTACGGCCCGAGGTCGTCGCGGCGCTGGCCGCGGCCGTCTCCGGCGAGGCGGCGGCGGTGGCCCGCGTGGTCGAGGGCCCGGCGGAGCTGCTGGGCCGGGCGCTGCTGGTGTCCGAGGCCGAGGGCGCCGGTGCGTACGCGGGCTCGCTCGGTGACGACGAGCGGGACCGTACGGCGGCGGCCGAGACCCGCGCGCTGCTGGCCGCCGGGCGCACCGGGACCGTCGTGATCGGCGCGGACGGCAGCCGCTGCGGCGCGCCGCTCACCCTGCTGGTCGAGGCCAGCGTGCCGCTGCCGCGGATGCTGGTCTTCGGGGCGATCGACTTCGCGGCGGCGCTGGTACGGGCGGGCAAGTTCCTCGGCTACCACGTGACGATCTGCGACGCGCGGCCGGTCTTCGCCACCGCCCGCCGCTTCCCCGAGGCCGACGAGGTGGTCGTCGACTGGCCGCACCGCTACCTGGAGGCAGAGGCGCGGCAGCGGCGGCTGGACGGCCGTACGGCGGTCTGCGTCCTCACCCACGACGCCAAGTTCGACATCCCCCTGCTGGAGCGGGCGCTGCGGCTGCCGCTGGCCTACATCGGCGCGATGGGCTCGCGCCGCACCCATCTCGCGCGCCTGGACCGGCTGCGCGATACCGGGGTGACCGAACTCGACCTGGCCAGGCTCCACTCGCCGATCGGCCTCGACCTCGGCGCCCGCACGCCCGAGGAGACCGCCCTGTCGATCGCCGCCGAGATCGTCGCCCACTCGCGCGGCGGCTCCGGCGCCCCCCTCACCGGCGCCCGCACCCCGATCCACCACGAGCCCAAGACCCCGTCCCGCCGCCTGGGCTCCCCGGCCGCGTAGCGGCCACCGGCCCGCCGAGACCGGGTGCGGGTCCCGATCGGGACCCGCACCCGGACCTCGCCGCACCCCCGTTGCGGGGCCCGGGTCCAGGGCAACCCGAACTCCTGTTGGCGGTGTCGGTCAGCGTGCTTTGAGCGGCGCCTGGACGACCGGGGGCAGTTCCACGATGTCCGAGGGGTCCGGGGCGGGACCGCCGGGCATCTGGCCGGGATGGTCGACGACGCCGGTCGTCACGCGGGCGAAGGAATCGGAGAAGTCGCTCTCTCCGTGCCAGTCGACGCGGTCGCCGCGGTAGGTGTACGTGCTCGGGTCCAGGATGAGGTACTCGTGCGTTCGTTGCCGATCGTGGAAATCGAAGGCGATGGCGAGTCCCGGCCGACCGGCCGCGTCTCGCATCGGCGTGCTAACCAGCGTGGTTCCGGGGATCAGCGCCAGCGCGTGGTAAAGCGCGGCGTTGATCCGGGGCGGGACGGTCGATGCGGTCCGCAGAATGTGGAGGATCCTGGTGAACTGCGCTGCGGGTGTGACGGCCGGGGGCCGTTCACCCAGGCTGTGGAATATTCCGTTGGTGGGGGCCGCGCCCGGCTCTTCTCCTGAACTGTTGAAGAAGGGGTCAGTACTCACCCGCTTGAGGAGCTCGTGGGGATCGGTGGGCAGTCGGGACAGAACCTCGCGGGTCTCCCGCGGATGGTCCCCGACCTTCCCCGAGCGGAAGGGGGTGAAGACATCGCGCACCTGGACGGCAGTGCGGTTTCCTGACGCCAATGACTTGCCGACCGACGCGCTCTTGAGACCGTCGTACCGGTACCAGGACCGCTCGTGCCCGCACGTCGTCACGCAGACAACATCGTCCGTGTACAACCACTGGTGGAGACCCGGCTCCTTGCCCGGACCCTTCGCGGCGTTGTCCGCGGCGGCGTCCAGCACCTGGGCGACCGTCATGGCGTGTACCGGCTGGGGCTGCGCTCCCCGGACGGAGGAGGTCGCGACGATCGTGGTGGCCGCCACGCCCGCGGCCAGGCCCGCGAACGCGGTCCGACGTACGGCGGGGCGTGCGAGGATCCCGCGGGCGGCCACCGGCGGCTTTCGTCGGGATGCTCGCTCTGTTTCCTGCTGTTCGGCTCGTGCCTGTTCCAGTAGGGCCAGCTCGGCACCGAGTCGTTGCTTGAATCCGACCGGGGTGTTCATCGGGTGACCTCCGTGAGGGGGGAATCGAATGCGGCGGACGGGGTGGTGGATTCGGCACGCAGGGCGGCGCGGGCGCGGTGCAGGCGGACCCGGGCGGTCGCCTGGGAGATCCGGAGCACCTTCGCGGCCTCCTTGGTCGTGAGACCGTCGACAGCGACGAGGTCGATCACCGCGCGCAGCGGCTCGGAGAGCCCGGCGTGCCGGGCGAGCAACTCCCTGGCCGCCCATTCGGCGTCGATGCGCTCCTCGAAGCGCTGCATGTCCTGCTCGTCCAGCAGCCGCCGACCGCTGACCGCGGCCACCGCGTCCCGCTCACGTACCGCGCGGCGGGCATGCGCGGCCGTGGTGTTGCGGGCGATCCCGTAGAGCCACATGAGGTGCGTGCCGCGCCTGGGGTCGTAACCCTCGAATGCCTCCAGCGCGGCCACGAAGACGTCGGCGGTCAGGTCGGCGGCCAAGTGCCGGTCGGTGGTTCTCCGGGTAATGAAGCCGAGAACGGCGTCGAAGTGCGCCTCGTACACCTCGCCGAACGGGGTTCGGTTCCGTCCGGGCTCGTGCGTGGGTATCTGCACGCGGGGACCTCCTGTGCTGTCTGCCACCTGTCACCCATCACTTGGTTCGGGGACCGAAAACCGTTTCTTCCCGCAGGTCAGGGTGGTCAGTGGCTCGGCCGTCGCGCGCACCGCCCGCACCGCCCGCACCGCCCGCCCGCCGTCGCGGACAGCAACTGTCCGCGACGGGCCCTAGCGTAGGAGCCATGCTCACGCCGCTCGACCGCCGCACTCTCAACCGGACCCTGCTCGCGCGCCAGCTGCTGCTGGACCGGCGGCGGACGGCCGCCGAGGACGCCGTCGCCCATCTGCTCGGACTCCAGTCGCAGCACCCCACCTCGCCCTATCCGGGCCTGTGGACCCGGCTGAACGGCTTCCGCTTCGACGAGTTGGGCACGCTGCTCACCGAACGCGCGGTGGTGCGCGTCGTCTTGATGCGCGGCACCGTGCATCTGGTGACGGCGGCGGACGCGCTGCGGCTGCGGCCGTGGATCCAGCCGATGCTGGACCGGGGATTTCGCGGCTCGCAGTGGGCGGCCGGGGCCGCGGGCGTCGACCGCGCGGAACTGGTCGCGCACGGCCGCGAGGCGCTGGCCGAACGGCCGCTGGGACCCGCCGAGTTGCGTACCGCGCTGAGCGCCCGCTGGCCCGACGCGGACCCCGCCTCGCTGGTCAACGCGCTACGGGTGTGGGCGCCGCTGGCACAGGTGCCGCCGCGCGGGCTGTGGGGCGCGAGCGCCCAGCCCGCCTACGCCCTGCTGGACGACTGGCTGGGACAGCCGATGGCCGACCCCGCCGCGACCGCCGCGGAACCGGCCGCGCTGGTCCGCCGCTACCTGGCCGCGTACGGCCCCGCCACCCCCGCCGACATGCAGAAGTGGTGCGGACTCACCGGCCTCAAGAAGGTCTTCACCGCGCTGGACTGCCGGACCTACACCGCCGAGGACGGCAGGGAGCTGTACGACCTGCCGGACGCGGAACTCACCGACCCCGCCACCGAGGTCTCCGCGCGCTTCGTCGCCGACTTCGACAATCTGCTGCTCTCGCACGCCGACCGCACCCGCGTCCTCGCCGACGAGCACCGGCCGCGGGTGATGACCGTCAACGGCATCATCCGCGGCACGGTCCTGGTCGACGGATTCGTCGGCGGCACCTGGCGGTTCGAGCGCGCCAAGGACACCGCGGCCGTCGTCGTCGCGCCCTTCGCGCCGCTGCGCCCGGCCGACCGGGACGCGCTCGACGCGGAGGGTCTGCGGCTGCTGGCCGCCTCCGACCCGTGGGCGCGGACGCCCGAGGTGCGGTTCGAGCGACCCGCCGGGTGAGGCGGCGCGCTGACGACCGCTCAGCGCGCCGCCTCGAACGCCCGCCCCGCCGCCGTCTCCACCGGACCGCTGTGGAACAGCCCGCTGCTCGGCTTGTTGTCGTCGGCGGGCAGCCCGAACCAGGCGTACCGCTGGAGCCACGGCAGTCCGTCGAGCATCTTCGTCGCGGCCGTCACGAAGGCGGCCTGCTGGCTGTCGGTCGGGAAGCGGACGCCGTTGGCGAAGTCGATCAGCGCGAATTCAGTGAGCCAGATCGGCTTGTTGTACCGGTTGTGGACCGCCGTCAGATACGACTTGAGCTGGGAGACCGCGTTCGGCGTCGTGAAGTCCCCGCCGTACCAGTGCAGGGCGATGAAGTCGACGCGGTAGCCGCGCTGTTGAGCCCCCGACATGAACCGGTCGAGCCAGCCGCCGGCCGTGTCACCGCCGTAGGCGACCGCGGGACTGCCGAGCACCTTGCCGTTCGTCATCAACTTCGGCCACAGCGACAGCGCCTGATCGACCGTCATGTTCGCCTGGCCGCCCATGTCCGGCTCGTTGAAGCCCAGCAGGTACGGACCCGCCGCCTTCGCCTGCGCCAGCGCCGTCGGACTCGCGCTGTCACCGCCCCAGATCATCGGCACGAAGCCGGGTCCGCTGATGCCGCCGTGCGTCGTGGACCACGTGTAGTACCAGCCCGCGCCCGACCGGTCGAGCGCGGTGTTCACACCGGGGAAGGACCACACCCCGACGCCCTTGCGGACCGAGGAGACCGGCGCGACCGGCGGCGGCGCCGCGGGCGGCGGCGCGTGGGTCGTCGGCGTGGGCTTGCGCGGCGGCTTCGTCGTCGGCTTGACGCCGGTCCTCGTCGCGGACGGCGTGGGGGAGGGGGAGGCGGTTGTGGCGGGCGCCGAGATCGTCACCGAAGGACGGATCGGCGTGCTGTCGGCGGCCGGGGTGCCGGGGGACCGGTCGGCCGACAGGTGCACGGCCAGCAGCGCTCCGGCCGCCACCGCCGCGACCGCGCCCATCGCGGCGGCCGGGACGCTCAGCGGACCGTGCAGCAGCCTGCCGCGGATTCCCCGGGGCGCACCGCTCCGCCGTGGGGGGCGGTGTCGCGGAGCGGTGCGCGGGGCCGCCGCTTGGGGAGCGGCCTGGGAGGGGGGTATCGGGGAGTGCGCGGGCGGCGGGCCCGCGGGGCCGGTGTGCGGGGGCGCCGCCGGGGCGTGCCCGCCGAAGGGCGCGCTGAACGGCATCCCGAGCGGCACCGGCAACAGCGGCAGCCCGCTGAGCAGCCGGTCCATCGGCAGCAGCGTCCGGCCGCGCTGCCCGCAGTCCGGGCAGCCGCGGATGTGCCGCGCGAAGCGCTTGCGCCACAGCGGGCTCGGCACACCGTCCCAGCCGCCGGTCACATGCGTGAGACCCGCGCAGCCGCCCGCGTCGCCGAGCGCCCGCACCACCGTGCGCGAGGTTTCGAGCTGTTCCTTCATCCGCTGGACCTTCACCGCGGCGTGCTGCCGGGTCAGGCCCAGGGCGTCGGCCAGCTCCGAGCGGCCGAGGTCGCCGGTCTCCTCCAGCCACCACAGCGCGAGCAGCGTACGGTCGTCGCGGTCCAGCCAGCGGGTGGCCTCCGCGATCTCCCGGCGCTGGTCGGTCAGCCCGAGCCGCAGGATCGTCACGGCGGCGAAGTCCGAGGCCGGGTCCGGTATCAGCTCCGCCGCGTCCAGGGCGGTCTGCTGGTGCCACGCCGCCTTGCGGGCCTGCTCGCGGTCGCGCACCTGGCGGACCGCGATGGCCACCAGCCAGGAGCGGAACGCCGCCGGGTCGCGCAGGTCGGACAGGCCGCGGACCACCCGCAGCAGCGTCTCCTGCACCACGTCGTCCACGTCGTCGTGCCCGTCCAGGGCGCGCCCGACGATGTTGTAGACCAGCGGCAGGCACTCCGCGACCAGCCGGTCGAGTGCCGCCTGGTCGCCCGCCCGCGCGGCACTCACCAACGCGGGGTCGGGACCGACCCGGTCGCCTGCGCGCATGCTGCTCACACTCCGTCCTGGCCCGGACTCCGGCCGGGTGACACGTATCTGCCCTCGGACAGGAGACGCTGCCACGACCAGGGGGATAACAGAAACCCGCCGGCCCCCCGGACTTCCCGCGCGGGGAGGTCCGGGGGGCCGGCGACCGGACGGCGGGCCGGGCCCCCGGTCCGGGGGCCCGGCCGCGCCACCGGATCAGGAGGACGGCACGGTGTCCGTGAAGGTGGTGCCCGCCGTGCGGTAGGCCGCGACCTGGGTCTGCACCTGGGCGGGCGTCAGCACCTGGTCCTTGAGGAAGTACACGTAGTCGACCTGCTGGTTGTACGAGCGCGGGGTGTTGCTCGTCTGGCCCGCGAGGTCGATCAGCCAGTGGTTGAAGTCGATCCACTGCGGCGTCTCGGGCAGGTACGGCTCGCCGTGCTGCGCGACCTGGTTGCCGTCGATGTAGTAGGTGATGTTCGTGTTGTCGATGGTGATCTGGAGGTTGTGCCAGCCGTCGAGGCTGCCGTACTGCTGGCCGTGGGTGTTGACCGCGTTCCACGGGTCCGGGTTGTAGGTCTCCCAGGACGTCTCGTACATGATGTTCTGGGTCTCGCCCCAGCCGCCGTTGGGCAGGTACTCGAAGTCCTGCTCGCTGTAGTTCGGGTCCATCGGCGCGTTGAGCGGCGTGAAGGTGAAGAAGGTCTGGTTGACGTGGTCGCCGTCGGGGCCGCCGGTCGGTGTGTCGTTGAACTTGACCCGTGCCGCGTAGGTGCCGTTCTTGAACTTCCTTGCGGTGGTCTGGAGTTCGGTCTCCTTGGTGCCCGCCGCCGTGCCGTCGGTGGTGAGCCGCAGATTCATCACCTTGTTGCTCGCGCCGTCGGCGACGAAGGTCACGTCCTGCGGCGACCAGGTGGCGCCGGCCACACCGGGGCCGCCCTGACCGGACTTGACCGTCCAGCCGTGCTGCTGCACGGCCGGGTCGGAGCTGGAGGTGTAGGTGAAGTCGTCGAACATCGCGGGACCGGTCGGGTTGCCGGTCGGCGGGGTGGTCGGGGGAGTGGTGGGCGGGTTGGTCGGGTCGTTGCCCGCGGGCGCGGTGCCCCAGACCACGGCGCCGCTCTTCTGCACCGTGACCTTGTTCCAGTTCGCGTACGCCGTCTGCGAGCCGTTGAAGGAGTAGTCGTCGGACTGCGTGAGGGTCTGCCAGTCGGCGCGGTAGAACCGCAGTTGCATGTCACCGGTGTTCTGACCCGGCGTCAGCGAACCCGCGCCCGAGGTGAAGCCGATCTCCAGGTAGCGGTCCGCGGTGGCCGTCGGATTGGCCAGCGTCCCGAAGGTGCCGGTGATGTTGCCGCAGCCCTTGACCGCCCACGAGCACGCGAAGCGGTAACTGACGTTCGGGCCGTCGGACTTGAAGTAGTACCGCACGGTGACGGTGTTCAACGGCACCGTGGTGCTGCCGGTGTTGGTGACCTCCAGCCACGGCTCCGACTGGTCGGCGGTGGCGCCGGAGGCGCTGGTGCGGTACTGCGCGCTCAGCGAGTCCTGCGCCGCCGAGGCGGGCATCGCGGTGAGCGCGGCGCAGGCGAGACCGGCCGCCGTACAGACGGCCATCGCCGTACGGACGCGGGTCGACATGCGGAACTTTCCTGACACGGTGATCCCTTTCCAGAGGGGGGTGATGGTGCGGGACTACTGGGAGATGGTCCGGGGAGAGGTGGTGCGGGAGGTGGCTCGGGGGGTGGGCGGCGGGACCGCGGGGTGCGGGATCGTCCGGTGGGCGATACCCAGCGCCGCCAGCCGGTCCTCGTGCCGGAGCAGGGCGGGCAGGAAGTCCGTCGACCAGTCGCCCGCCGGATTCCAGGCCCGGTCGGCCAGCGCGCACAGCCGGGGGAAGACCAGGTACTCGGCGTGTTCGGCGGTCGGCACGAATTCGCTCCAGAGCTGCGCCTGCGTGCCCAGCACCCGTGCCGCCGCGGCCGGTTCCCAGTCGCCGGGTACGGTCTCGCCGCCGTGCACGGCCCGCAGGTCGACGATTCCGCCCGCCTGGCCGAGCGGTTCACCGGGCTGTTCGGTCTGCGGGTAGTCCAGATACGTGGAGCGGTGCGGCGCCATGATCACGTCGTGGCCGCGCCGGGCGGCGGCCAGCCCGTGGTCGGTGTCCCGCCACGGCATCACGGTGAACTCCGGCGGCAGCGTGCCCGAGTCCTCCGCCCAGCACAGCGGGCGCCGCCCCGCCTCGATCAGGAAGTCGCCGATCCGCCCGAGGAACCAGCCGCGCAGGTCCTTGGGCGCGGCCAGGCCCAGCTCCGCCGCGCGCCGCCGCGCCGCCGGGCTCTCCTCCCACTCGGTGACCGGGCACTCGTCGCCGCCGATGTGCACGTACGAGGAGGGGAACACGTCGAGCACCTCGCCGAGCACGGTGCGGCAGAAGTCCAGCACCTCGTCGTGGACGCCGAGGATGTTGCGGCACACACCCCACTCGGTCCACACGTCCAGCTCGCGCCCCGGCACGTTCCCCAGGTGCGGATAGGCCGCCAGCGCCGCGCGGGTGTGCCCCGGCATCTCGATCTCCGGCACCACAGTGACGCCGCGCTCGGCCGCGTAGGCGACCAGCGACCGCAGCTCTGCGGTGGTGTACGCCCCGGCGTGCGGCAGGTCGTCGAACCGGCCGCTGCCCGAACGCCCGATCATCGAGCGGGACCTGGCCCCGCCGACCTCGGTGAGCCGGGGGTAGGCGGCGACCGGCATCCGCCAGCCCTGGTCGTCGGTCAGGTGCAGATGCAGCACGTTCAGCTTGTGGAACGCCAGCAGGTCCACGAAGCGCCGCAGGAACGACACCGGCTGGAAGTGCCGGGCGACGTCCAGCATCATGCCCCGCCAGCCGAACCTCGGCACGTCGGTGACCTGCACGCACGGCATGCGCCAGGCGACCCCGCTCTCCGGGCGCTCCGACAGGGCCTGCGCGGGCAGCAGTTGACGGATCGTCTGCACACCGTGCAGCAGTCCGGCCGGCCTGGCCGCCCGCAGCAGCACCGCGTCGGGCCCGACGGTCAGGCCGTAGCCCTCCGCGCCGAGACCGCCGAGCTCGGGGTCGAGCGCGAGCACCACCCGGCCGGTGGGCGAGGGCCGCAGCGGCAGCCCGGTGGCGGGCGCGAGCAGCGTACGCAGCAGGTCCGCCGCGCCCTGGGCGCCGTCGCTCGCCCGGACGGACGTGGTCGCGTCGAAGGTGAAGTGGCCGGGGATACGGGCGAGATGGGAGGGGTGCGGAATGATCACAGCGGCTCCAGTGGGGGCGGCGGGGGTCGGCGGTCGACGGCGTCGAGCGAGGTGACCTGGGAGCGGGCGTGGGGAGCGGTCGCGGGCAGCGGTCGCGGGCAGGGAGCGTGGACAGCGGTCGCGCGGTCAGCCCTTCACGGCGCCGGCGGTCATTCCGGTGGTGACCCGGTTCTGGAGGACGAGGAAGACCAGCAGCACGGGCAGCATGAACAGCGAGGAGGCGGCCATCGTGGCGCCCCAGTCGGTACCGAAGACATTGCTGAACGAGGAGAGCCAGACCGGCAGCGTGCGGGCGTCCTGGTTCTTGATGATCAGCGTGTTGGCGAAGGCGAACTCGTTCCACGCCGTGATGAAGCCGAACAGTGACGTGGACAGCAGGCCGGGCGCGAGCAGCGGGAAGGTGACCCGGCGGAACGCCTGCGGCCTTGTGCAGCCGTCCACTTGGGCGGCCTCCTCCAGCTCCACCGGGATCGCCGCGAGGAAGCCGCGCAGCGTCACGATCGTGAACGGCAGCGTCGTCATGAAGTAGACCAGCGTCAGCATCGACAGCTTGTCGAGCATGTCGGTGTCCCGCGCGATCACGTACATCGGGATCAGTAGCGCCTCCCACGGCGCCATCTGCGCGGTGAAGACCAGCAGGATGAAGGCCCGCCGGCCGCGCCAGCGCATCCGGCCGACCGCGAAGGCCGCCAGCAGCGCCACCACCAGCGACATCAGCACCGCGCCGAGCGTCACGGTCAGGCTGTTGCGCCAGAAGGTGCCGAAGCCGTCGGCGTGCATGGCCGTGCGGAAGTGCGCGAAGGTGGGGTGCAGCGGCAGGAAGGACGGGGTGTCGGCCTGGATGGCGGTGGTCGGCTTGAAGGCCGTGATCACCATCCAGTAGACGGGGAAGGCGGCGACCGCCAGCGTGAACAGCGCGGCCAGATTGAGCGGCAGCCGCCGCAGGGACCCGCGGCCCGGCCGGTTCCGACGGCCCGGTCCGCCCGGTCCGCCCGGTCCGCCCGGTCCACCCGCGCGCGGGGCCTTACCAGTTGCGGTGAACGTGCTCACTGCGCGCCCTCCTCACGGAACATCCGGCGCAGGTTGAAGACCAGCACGCCGAGCAGGATCAGGACGGTCAGCGTGGAGACCGCGGACCCGAGGTCGTACTTGTGCAGGGACTGCGCGATCTGGAAGGCGTAGACCGGCAGCGTGGTGGTCGCCCCGTTGGGACCGCCCTCGCTGATCACCCAGATCTGGGCGAAGCACTTGAAGCACCAGATCACCTCAAGCGAGGTGATCAGCGCGAACAGCGGGCGCAGCATGGGGAAGGTGACCAGCCGGAAGGTCTGCCAGGCGCCCGCGCCGTCGATCCTGGCCGACTCGTACAGCTCCGCCGGGATCGTGGTCAGGCCGCCGTAGAGGGTCAGCGCCGCGAACGGCACGGACTGCCAGACCACCAGCGTCACCAGGATCGCGAAGGTCGAGCCGCCGTGCGCGAACCAGGTGTAGTCGCGGTACGACTCGAAGCCCAGCTTTACCAGTAGCCAGTTGACCACTCCGAAACGGGACTGGAACAGCCACTGGAAGATCGTGGTGGCCGCGATCACCGGAGTGGCCCAGGCCAGGACCAGACCGCTCATCACCGCGAGCCGCATCCGCTTGCCGAGCTTGACGAGCATCAGCGAGACCAGCGTGCCGAGCACCATGATCAGCACGACGTTCAGCCCGGTCCACCACAGGGTGCGGCGGACCACCGTCCAGAACTCCGGATCGTCCAGCACCGTACGGTAGTTGGCGAAGCCGACCCAGGTGGCGCCGCCGCGGATCAGCTCGCCGAGGCCGAAGTGCTGGAACGACATGACGGTGTTTCTGACCAGCGGGTAGACCAGCAGGAAGGCCGTGCCCACCACGGTGGGGGCGACCAGCAGATACGGCCAGACCGCGGCGAGCGGGCGGCGGCGGCGCCGACGTTCGCGGGGCGGCGGTGGCGGTTCCGCGACGGCCGGCCGTGAGGCGGCGTTGGGAGCGGTGAGCACGGCGGTTCTCCTCGGGGCGCTGATCGGACGCTGTCGGGCGGACGCGGATCAGATAGGGAGCGGGCGGGGCGTGGCCGGTCAGGAGGCGGTGTTGAGGGCCTTGGTGACGGCCGCCGAGGCCGTCTTGCCCGCCGCGTCCGGGTCGCTGCCGGTCAGCACCTGCGTCATGTACTGCTTGATCGGGTTGTTGGCCTCGACCGCCGCCCAGTTGGGCGAGTTGGGCGTGGCATGGCCGTTGGCCGCGCCGACCGCCATCACCGAGGCGCCCTCGTTGCCCGCCAACACCCCCGCGAGCGAGGTGCGGTTGGGCACGTAGCTCATCTCCTTGGCCATGTCCGTCTGCCACTTGGTGCCCGCGAGCGCCTTGACCACCTCGTAGGCGAGCGCCTGGTGCCGGGACGCCTCGGGGATCACCAGGTCGGAGCCGCCGGTGAAGACCGCGCCCGGCTTGTCGGCGGTCTTGCCGGGGATCGGGAAGAAGCCGATCTTGTCCTTCATCGCGGGATTGGCCTTGACGATGGCGTCGGCGCCGCCGGGCACCGAGATGATCTGCGCGCTCTTGCCCTTGGCGAAGACGTCGGCCTGGAGCGGCTTGGCCTCGTCGGAGTCCTTCGGGCCCTTGCCGAGCGCCTGGAGCCGCTTGTAGAACTCCATGCCCGCCTTGGCCTGCGGGGTGTCCAGCGCGCCCTTCCAGTTGTCGCCGTCCTGGACCGCCAGGTCGCCGCCCTCGTCCCAGATGAATCCGGCCAGCGCGTACCAGGTCTGGCCCGGCAGGTAAATGCCGTCGTTGCCCCCGGTGTTGAGCTTGGTGGTGTCCTGGATCCACTCGTCGCGGGTCTTGGGCGGCGCGGCGATGCCCGCCTTCGAGAAGAGGTCCTTGTTGTAGATCACGACGCGGTTGGCCGCGTACCAGGGGATGCCGAACTGCTTGCCGTCGATCTTGCCGGGGTCGGCGAGGCCGGGAATCCAGTCGGCGCCCTGGAGGTCGGTCACCTTGTCGGTGAGGTCCTTGACGCCGCCGCTCGCCGCGTACTGCGCGACCTGCGTGTTGCCGACCTCCATCACGTCGGGTGCGTCGTTGCTGGCCAGCGCGCTGGTGATCTTCTGGCCTATGCCGTCCCACTCCTGGATCTGGATGTCCAGGGTGGTGCCCTTGTGCCCGGCCTCGAAGTCGGACCTGAAGCGGCTGAGGAAACCGTCGGACATGCTGCCGCGCATGATCCACACGGTGAGCTTGGCGGGGGCCGGCGTCTTGGCGGAACCGCCGGTGTCGCCGGAGTCACCGGAACCGCCGGATCCGGAGGAGGAGCCGCACGCGGAGAGCGCGGCGACGGCGAGGACGAGCGCCGCGGCGCCGGGAACGAGTCTGGATCTCACGGGGATGTCACCTCGGGCAGGGAGCGAACAGGACTTACCACTTGCCAACTGGTCTAGTGCTGGTCAGTGAAAATGGCATAGACCACTGAGCACGTCAAGAGTTCGCGCACCCGTCGCCCGCCGACCCGCCGTCCGCCGCGCACCCGCTACACGCAGGCCGTATACGAATGAGGCCCCCGAAAGCCAGGTGGCAAGGAGCGCTGGCATACTGGTCAGCATCTGGATAACCTCAGCTCACCAGCACGTCACATGAACCCACCGGCACGTCCCCCGAACTCAGCAGCACGTCATACGAACTCACCCGCACGACGGCGGCACACCGGTGACCCGTCGGCGGCAGGAAGGTGCCCCCCATGGCCAGCGAGCCGCCGCGCTCGGCGCTGAAACGCGAACGGGTCCGCGACTACCTGATGGAACTGGTCGAGTCGCGCGCGCCCGGCGACCCGATCCCGTCGGAGCGCACCCTGTGCGAGCAGCTCGGCGTCTCCCGCCCCACGCTCCGCTCCGCCGTGGACGAACTGGTCACCACGGGACTGCTGGTCCGCGAACACGGCCGCGGCATGTTCGTCGCCCGCGCCAAGATCACCCAGGAGCTGGCGCTCGACGGCCAGGCGCACCGCCTCCCGCAGGCGTCCGGCACCTGGGCCAGCCGCGTCCTGGAGTTCACCACCGTGCAGGCGGGCGCCCGCGTCGGCCGCAAGCTGCGCATCTCCCCGGCCGCCGAGATCACCTACATCGCCCGGCTCCGGCTGGTCGACGACGAGCCGATGGCCATCGAATACCTGCACGTCCCGGCCGACCTCGTGCCCGGCCTGCACGCGGCGGACATGGAGTCCGGCGACTTCTACGACTTCCTGCGCGCCCGGCATGGCGTCCACGTCCACGAGGCCGTCCAGTCCATCGAGCCCACCGTGACCAACGACGAGGAGGCCCGGCTGATCGGCGTGCCCGTCCTGTCACCGGCGCTGCTCTTCGAACGGCTCACCAAGGACGCCACCGGCCGTCCGGTGGAGTACGTCCACTCCGTCTACCGCGGCGACCGCTACCGGATCGTCTCCCGGCTGGCCCTCGGCGACGCCGCGCCCGCGACCGCGCAGTCCGCCGACCGGCACCACCCGGGCATCCCGCCGGGCGACCTCGCGGGGCGCGGGGACGTGACGGCGCAGATGGTGGGGGAGGTGCAGCCCGCGGGCTGAGGCCGGGGGCGTACGTGCTGAGGGTGCGCCGCGGCGCACCCAGAAGTGCCGGGGTCTCGAACGGCGAACTACGGTGCCAGGCCCGCCGGTTGCTGGCGTATGCCGTCGCCGCCCTCGTCCCCTTCAGCGGTGCCCGCCGCGGCGCCGTCGGTGCCGCGCCGCGGGCAGGGGCGGCCCGCCGCCGGATCGGTCCAGGAAGCCGGGGGCCGGGCGGTCAGCAGCGGGTCGACGGTCACATGCCGGGCGCCCAGCGGCTCGGCCATCGCACGCAGCGCGCTCTCCGAGAGCTTGATCCACGGCTGGGTCGGCCCCAGCACCGAGCGCAGCCGCTGGTCACTGGTGAAGGCGACCGCCGTCCTGCTGCCGACGGGCGTACGCCACAGCCGTACGACATAGCCCGCGGGCCCCTGTCGCACCGGCACATACAGCGGCCCTTCCGGTACGGGCACGGATTCCGCGGTCGGCGAGACCGGCCCGGGGGGCGTCTCGCGGGCCGTCGCGGGGGCCGTCTGCTCGTGGGGCTGTCCTTCGGGAGTCCGGTCACCGGGTCCGTCGTGCTGGCTCACGTGCATGCAGCCACCGTAACCCGGCCGCCGGACGCGCATTCGGCGAGGTCGAGGCGTGGACACCGCGCCGACCGGGCCCGCGCGCCGCTTCCGCCGCCCGCCCGCCCCGCGCCCGGCACCCGCCGATCGAGTGACGCGTCCGCCGGTCACGGCCGCGGACCGCCGTCGTCCATGTGTCCTCGCCACGCTTATGGCGTCCGATCCGGGGCGAACGTTACGTTTGCGCCATGACAGCGCCGAACACCGTACTCACCTGGCAGGTCGAGGAGACCGGCGGATACGAGACCGCGTGGGTCGAACTGGCCGCCGGACGGCTGCGCGCGCACGGCCGCGCGGTCGGACTGAAGCCCGAACCGTACTGGCTGAGCTATGAGTTGGACACCGACGCCGGGTACGTGACCCGGCGGCTGCACGTCACCTCGCACACCGTCGACGGCACCTACGACCTCGAACTGCGCCGGGACGAGCGCAGCCGCTGGACGGCCAACGGGCAGGTCGTCCTCGCGCTCGACGGCGCGCTCGACTGCGACCTCGGCATGTCACCGCTCACCAACACGATGCCGGTGCTGCGGCACCAACTCCACCGCAACGAAGGCCATCAGGACTTCCTGATGGCCTTCGTCCCCGTCCCGACGCTCGCCGTCCGCCCCTCCATCCAGGGCTACACCCACCTGACCCCGCTGATGTCAGGGGCCCGGCTCGGCTACGCCTCCGGCACGTACCGCAGCGAGATCGACGTGGACGCCGACGGTCTGGTCGTGCACTACGAGGGCCTGGCCACGCGCCTCAACCGGGCGGCCCCCAAGCTCTGAGGGCCCGCCCACCGCCCCGCGGCCGGGCGCTCAGACGCCTCCGCCCTCCTCCGCGAGCACGGGACCCTCGGCCCCGCCCTTCGTCCGCCGCGCCCGGCCGATCGCGACGGCGGCCAGCAGGGGCGGGACCGCCGCCAGGAGGAAGCAGAGCGCCGGCGGCACGCCGGCGACCAGCAGCGCGGCCACGGCGCCACCGGCCGAAGACCCGGCGTTGACGGCCGAGTTGACCCAGGTCGTGGCGCGGGTGGTGGCGCCGTCGGGCGCCGCGCCCGCCGCCGCGAGATAGGCGGTCGAGAGGATCGGCGCGGTCAAGGTGCCCGCGGCGGCGACGCACAGGCCGAACACCGTGAGTACGGGGGCGGCGGCCGTGACCGAGACGAGCGCGGCCAGGACGAGGAGCAGGCCGGGGAGCCGGGCGGCGGCGGGCAGCCGCCAGGAGATCCGGCCGTACAGCAGACCGCCGAGCGCGCTGCCCGCCGACTGCGCGGCGAGGATCCAGCCGACCGCCGAGGGGTGGTGGTGCCGGTCGGCGAAGGCGATCACGAACAGCTCCACGCAGCCGAGGCAGCAGCCGATCCCGGCGGCGGCGTACGCGGCCCTGCGGACGCCGCCGCCCTTCTCGCCGAACAGCCGCAGCCGCTCGGTCGCCGAAGCGGTCGACGTGTGGCGCGGCGGCAGCAGCCGGGCGGCGGGGGAGGTGACCATCGCGAGCGTGCCGCAGCCGATCAGGGCGCCGGAGAGCACCAGGCCGTTCACCGGGTGCACGGCCACCACGAGCAGCGGCCCGCTGAGGAAGTTCAGCTCCTCCGCGACCGTGTCGACGCTGAACGCCCTTTGCAGCAGCGCCTCGTCGGGCGTCAGCGCGTCCCACAGCGCGCGCATCGTCGGCCCGAGCGGCGGACACAGCGCCCCCGCCGCGCCGCTGAGCCCGGCGAACGCCCACAGCGGCGTGCCGGGCTCCCGTACGGCCGCGGCCAGGACGAACAGGGTCGTGGCGAACGGCAGCGCCAGCGTGGTCAGGCCGCGCCTGGCGCCCCAGCGGTCCACGAGCGCGGCCCGCGCGGGGCCGAGCAGGACGGACACGGTCGCGAAGAGCGTGGCCAGCAGCCCGCCGCGCGACAGCGACCCGGTGGCGGAGGTCAGGGACAGGACGAGGGAGAGCGAGACGACGCCGTAGCCGAGGCGTCCGAAAAGGGCCGCACCGAAGGTGCGGCGGGCATGGGGAAGACGGAAGACGGCAGCGTAGGACGCAGCCTGGACAGGCGCGGACATGGGGGTGATCCTCGGGTTTCCGGGGGAAGGCGGGCGGTTTCGCGTATGCCGCGCAGCGCCGTCAACCCGCCGTCAGGGCGGGGCCGGTCGTCTGTGGGCGCTTACCGCTGCCTAGACACGGTGGGGGAGGATCATGCGCCGCACCCTACCCGTCGGACAGGGTGCGGGAAAAGAGAGACCGGCCGCCCGGCCTGTGCGCACGGGGGCGGCGCACTGGCCGGGCGGCCGGTCGGGGGGCCGGGGGTGCCGGGTGTCCCGTCCCCACGATGACCCGGCGGCCCGGTCCCCTTGACCCCGGCCCACTACCGCTCACTGCGGGGCCGGGGGGCTTGGGGAGCCCGGAGGCTTGGCTTACATGTGGACGGCCTGGACGGTGGTGTCGCCCTGGCTGGGACGGCCGCTGCGGTACATGAGGGCGGCGAGGACGAAGCCGACGGCGAAGAGGCCCGCCGACCACCAGTAGGCGGTGGAGTAGCTGTGGAGCTGGGCCTGCGCGGCCACGGCCGGGGACGGCTTGTGGCTGGACAGGTAGCTCGTCGCGGCGCTGGCGGCCAGCGTGTTCAGCAGCGCCGTACCGATGGAACCGCCCACCTGCTGCATGGTGTTGACGGCCGCGGAGGCCACACCGGCGTCGTCGGCGGCGATCCCCGCGGTGGCCACGCTCATGGCGGGCGGCAGGGCCAGGCCGATACCGAAGCCGATGACGAGCAACTGCGGCAGGACGTGCGCCGCGTAGGTGCTGTTGAGGTCGAGGACGGTCAGCCAGGCCATACCGGCACCGGCCATCGCCATGCCGAGCGGGACGATCGGGCGGGGCCCGAACCGCGGCATCAGGTTGTTGGTGGCGATCTGCGCGGAGACCATCAGCGCGCCGATCATCGGCAGGAACGCCAGACCGGTCTTGACCGGCGTGTAGTGCAGCGACGCCTGGAGGAAGTAGGTCAGGAAGAGGAAGACGCCGAACATCCCGGCGCCGGAGATCGCCAGCATGATGAAGGACGCGCCGCGGTCACGGTCGAGCAGGACGCGCAGCGGCAGCAGCGGGTGCGCGGCCCTGGTCTGCCACCAGGCGAAGGCGCCGACCAGCACGCCGCCCGCGACCAGGAAGCCCCAGGTCATCGGGGAGCCCCAGTGGTGGGTCTCGGCGTTCGAGAAGCCGTAGACCAGGCCGAACAGACCCGCGACGACCATGATCGTGCCGGGGACGTCGAGCTTGGGGCGGTCGGCGGGAGCGCCCTTGCGCAGGAAGGCCATACCGCCGACGAAGGCGAGGACGGCGAAGATCAGGTTCACGTACAGCGTCCAGCGCCAGCTCAGGTGCTCGGTGAGCACGCCGCCGAGCAGCAGGCCCACACCGCCGCCCGCGCCCGCGATGGCGCCGTAGATGCCGAACGCCTTGGCGCGTTCCTTGGCGTCGGTGAAGGTCGTGTTGAGCAGCGACAGCGCGGCCGGCGCGAGCAGGGCGCCGAACAGGCCCTGGAGGGCGCGGCCGGTGACCAGCACCTCGAAGTTCTGCGCGGCGCCGGCGAGGGCGGAGGCGCCCGCGAAGCCGACGACGCCGATCAGGAAGACGATCTTGCGGCCGATGAGGTCGGCCAGGCGTCCGCCGAGCAGCAGCAGGGAGCCGAAGGCGAGGGAGTACGCGGTGACGATCCACTGCCGGTTTCCGTCGCTGAAGCCGAGGGCGTTCTGGGCGGACGGCAGGGCGATGTTCACGATGGTGGCGTCGAGGACGACCATGAGCTGGGCGAGCGCGATGACGCTCAGCACCCACCAGCGGTGGTTCGCCTTCTCTGTCTTCTGCACCGGGCCCGTGGGGCCCGCGCCGAGGGGCCCTGAGGCCGCGGCGGAGTCGCCGACGTGCGCGTCGGCGGTGGACTGGGATGACATGAGGCGGGACTCCTGAGGAGGAACGGGACGGGCAGGAACCGACCGGAACCGCTGCATGAACGAAACGGTTTCGTACTCCAACGACGGTACGACCCGACCTATCGAAACGCAAACGTTTCGTTGCCGCGTGCCCTGTGCCTCTGATCACATCACCCGATCCACCCGTCCCACCAGGCACGACGGCCGGGCGGGAGGGGTGAGGGCGCTGGTCCACCGCGCGCGTACATGTCACATTCGGCGCGCCGCGGGGTCCGTCCTACTGGTCGGCGCGCCCCGTGACCGCGACCGTCACACCCAGGCCGATCATCGCCAGACCCCCGGTGCCGCCGACGGCCGCCAGCCGCCGCGGCGAGCGGGCGAACCAGGTACGGGCCGCCGACGCGGTCAGCGCCCAGACGCTGTCGCAGATCAGCGCGATCACCGTGAACACCAGCCCGAGCAGCAGCATTTGCTCGTGTACGTGCCCCGCGCCCCGGTCGACGAACTGCGGCAGCACGGCCGCGAAGAACACCATCGTCTTCGGATTCGTCACGCCGACCACGAACCCCTCCCAGAGCGTACGGAGATCCCCCCGGGCGGCCCCGGCCGGTTCGTCCGCGCTCATCGCCGCCGACAGCGCGCCCCGCTGCCGGAACGCCTTCACCCCCAGATAGACCAGATACGCGGCGCCCGCCAGCTTCAGCGCCACGAACACCGTCACCGACCGCGCGACGATCTCCCCGAGCCCCACCGACACCGCCGTCACCAGCACATACGCGCCCGTGGCGTTCCCCAGCACACTGCCCAGCGCGGTCCGCCGCCCGTGGGCCAGCGCCCGGCCGAGCACGAACAGCACGCTCGGACCCGGAATCAGCACCAGCACCAACGACATCGCCGCGAACCCGGCCAACCGGTCGACCGACATCCCGTCCCCCTCCACGCCTCGACTCCCGCCGTCCGCGCCGTCGGCGCGCCGCAGGTCCGACGAGCGTAACGGCGGGCCCCCGGCCGAGGCTCCCCAATAACGCCGCCGTTCATCCGCCCGAGGTCAGGGCAGCAGGCCCTCGCGGCGCGCCGCGACCACGGCCTCGAGGCGCGTGTGGGCACCCAGCTTCCGCATCGCGGACCGCAGATAGCTCTTCACCGTCTCGGGCCGCAGCCGAAGCCGTGTGGCAGCCGCCGCGTTGGTGGCGCCCGACGCCACCGAGGCCAGCACGTCCAGCTCGCGCGGGGTCAGCGGCGCCGGGCGCGGGACCCGCGACGCCGCGCCGGAGGGGACCGCGGCCGAGGCCAACCGGGCGCAGGCGGACAGCAGTTCCTGCCGCAGCCGCACATCGGGGATGCGGGTGGCCAGCGCGCGCAGTTCGAGATGCGCCTCGCGCACCTGCTCCCAGGCCCGGGGGTCGGCGGTCAACGGCTGCTGGCAGAAGGAGAGCAGCCGCTGGGCCTCGTCCCGTACGGCCAGCGCCTGCTCCAGTTCGCGGACCGCGTCGAGGGCGACGGACAGCGGACGGTCGCCCAGGGCGTACGGCTGCCGCAGCGCGCCGTACAGCACCCCGCGCACCCGGCGGCGGACGACGACGGGCACCGCGAGCACCGAGCGCAGCCCCTCGGCGGCGACGGGCGGGTCGTACTCGTGGCTGATCACGCGGGACGAGCCGTAGTCGGTGACCGAGCAGGGCCGGACCGTGGCGAGGGTCTTGCCGCCCAGACCGTTGCCGGTGGTGATGGCGAGGCCCCGCAGCGACTCGGTGTCGGTACCGGACATCTCGGAGATACGGAACTGCCGGGCGCCGTAGCCGCCCGCCTGGCCCGCGGCGCCGGTCACCAGCCCGCCGAAGGCCACCGGCAACAGCCCCGACCTGCGCATTCGCAGCAACGCGGCCCGTACCTCGACCGCCTCGCCCCGCTGACCGTCCACCCGATCCACCTCCTCGCCCCCGACCGTCCACCCCGGCCAGGAGCCCGTGACTCCCGGCCGGACGGAATCGGACACCGGCTCTCACCCCCGTCCGGGGGTAGTGAGACCCAGGTCACTACCGCACGATGCTACCGAGGGGTCCATCGATGAGGAGGACAGATGGCGGCAACGGACGCGACCGGTGCTTTCCGGGCCGCCCGTGACTTCCTGCTGCGGCACCGTGAGGACTACCAGGCGGCCCGCGAGGGCTTCCGGTGGCCGGAGCCCGAGGAATTCAACTGGGCGCTGGACTGGTTCGACGCCATCGCGAAGGACAACGACCGCACCGCGCTGTGGATCGTCGAGGAGGACGGCACCGAGGTCAGGATCTCCTTCGCGGAGATGGCCGAGCGGTCCGCGAAGGTGGCCAACTGGCTGCGGGCGCGCGGCGTCCGCGCGGGCGACCGGGTCCTGGTGATGCTCGGCAACCAGGCGGAGCAGTGGGAGACCGCGCTCGCCGCCATGAAGCTGCGGGCCGTCGTCATCCCCGCCACCCCGCTGCTCGGCCCCGCCGACCTGCGCGACCGTATCGACCGCGGCGCCGCCCGGCACGTCGTCGTACGCGCCGCGGACACCGGGAAATTCGCCGAAGTCCCCGGCGACTACACGCGGATCGCGGTCGGCGGCGCCCCCGACGGCTGGCTCCCCTACGAGGACGCGTACGCGGCGGACCCCGGCTTCGTACCCGAAGGGCCGACCCCCTCGGGCGACCCGCTGATGCTCTACTTCACCTCGGGCACCACCGCCAAGCCCAAGCTGGTCGAGCACAGCCACCTCTCGTACCCGGTCGGCCACCTCGCCACGATGTACTGGATCGGGCTGCGGCCCGGCGACGTCCACCTCAACATCTCGTCACCCGGATGGGCCAAGCACGCCTGGTCGAGTCTGTTCGCGCCGTGGAACGCCGAGGCGACCGTCTTCGTGCACAACTACACGCGCTTCGACGCCGCCCGGCTGATGGCCGAGATGGCACGCGCCCGGGTGACCAGTTTCTGCGCCCCGCCCACGGTCTGGCGGATGCTGATCCAGGCCGACCTCAGCGCGCTGGGCACCCCGCCGCGCGAGGCGGTCGCGGCCGGTGAACCGCTGAACCCCGAGGTCATCGAGCACGTACGGCGGGTGTGGGGCGTGCTGATCAGGGACGGCTTCGGGCAGACCGAGACCGCCGTGCAGGTCGCCAACAGCCCGGGCCAACTGGTCAAGGCCGGCTCCATGGGACGGCCGACGCCCGGCTACACGGTCGCGCTCGTCGACCCGGTGACCGGCGAGACCGGCGACGAGGGCGAGATCTGCCTCGACCTGCGCCAGGGCCGGCCGGTCGGCCTGATGACCGGGTACGCGGGCGAGCCCGAGCTGACCGCCGAGGCGATGGGCGGCGGCTTCTACCGCACCGGCGACATCGGCTCGCGCGACGCCGACGGCTACATCACGTACATCGGCCGCGCCGACGACGTCTTCAAGGCGTCCGACTACAAGATCTCGCCCTTCGAGCTGGAGAGCGCGCTGCTCGAACACGAGGCGGTCGCCGAGGCGGCGGTCGTGCCCGCGCCCGACGAACTGCGGCTGGCCGTACCGAAGGCGTACGTCGTCCTCGCCGAGGGCTGGGCCCCGGACGGCGAGACCGCCAAGGCGATCTTCGCGCACTCGCGGGCCGTCCTCGCCCCGTACAAGCGCATCAGGCGGCTGGAGTTCGCCGACCTCCCCAAGACCGTCTCCGGCAAGATCCGCCGCATCGAGCTGCGCGAACGCACGATGCACGACGGGAGCGGCGAATTCCACGAGGAGGACTACAAGTGAGCGCGGCGGGCGGCCCGGCGGCCCGGAGCGCCGAGCCCTCCTACGCGCACGGGACAGGGGAGACGCCGTTGCTCGGGGACACCATCGGGCGCAATCTCGACAGGGCGATCGCCGCGCACCCCGCACGCGAGGCCCTGGTGGACGTGGCGAGCGGGCGGCGCTGGACGTACGCCCAATTCGGCGCGGACGTCGACCGGTTGGCGCGCGGACTGCTCGGCCGCGGGGTGATCAAGGGCGACCGCGTCGGCATCTGGGCGGTCAACTGCCCCGAGTGGGTGCTGGTGCAGTACGCCACCGCGCGGATCGGCGCGGTCATGGTCAACATCAACCCGGCCTACCGCGTGCACGAACTCGACTACGTCCTGCGGCAGTCCGGCATCGAGGTGCTGATCGCCTCCACCGGCCACAAGACCAGCGACTACCGCGGGATGGTCGGCGAGGTGCGCGGCAACTGTCCGCTGCTGCGCGAGGTCGTCTTCATCGGCGACCCGACCTGGGACGCCCTGCTGGCCGCCGCCGACGGTGTGTCCGAGGATCAAGTCGCCGCCGTCGAGGCGACGTTGAGCTGCGACGACCCGATCAACATCCAGTACACCTCGGGCACCACGGGCTTCCCCAAGGGCGCCACGCTCTCGCACCACAACATCCTCAACAACGGCTATTTCGTGGGCGAGACGGTCGGCTACACGCAGGAGGACCGGGTCTGTCTGCCGGTGCCCTTCTACCACTGCTTCGGCATGGTGATGGGCAACCTCGGCATCACCACGCACAGCGCGTGCATCGTCATCCCGGCCCCCTCCTTCGACCCGGCCGCGACCCTGCGCGCCGTCCAGGAGGAGCGCTGCACCTCGCTCTACGGCGTCCCCACGATGTTCATAGCCGAGCTGGGACTGCCCGACTTCGCCGACTACGACCTGTCGTCGCTGCGGACCGGCATCATGGCCGGATCGCCGTGCCCGGTCGAGGTGATGAAGCGGGTGATGGCCGAGATGCACATGGCCGAGGTGTCCATCTGCTACGGGATGACCGAGACCTCGCCGGTCTCCACCCAGACCCGGATGGACGACGCCCTCGAACACCGCACCGCCACCGTCGGCCGGGTCCTGCCGCACCTGGAGGTCAAGGTCGTCGACCCGGTCAGCGGCGTCACCGTGCCGCGCGGCGAGCCCGGCGAACTGTGCACCCGCGGCTACTCGGTGATGCTCGGCTACTGGGAGGAGCCGGAGCGCACGGCCGAGGCGGTGGACGCCGGGCGCTGGATGCACACCGGCGACCTCGCGACGATGCGGGACGACGGCTATCTCGCCATCGTCGGCCGGATCAAGGACATGATCATCCGCGGCGGGGAGAACGTGTACCCGCGGGAGATCGAGGAGTTCCTGTACACCCACCCGAAGATCTCCGACGTGCAGGTGGTCGGGGTGCCCGACGAGCGGTACGGCGAGGAGATCCTGGCCTGCGTGATCCCGCGCGACCCGGCCGACCCGCCGACCCTCGCCGAGATCAAGGACTTCTGCGCCGACCGGCTCGCGCACTTCAAGGTGCCGCGCCACCTGCGGATCATGGACGCGTTCCCGATGACGGTCAGCGGCAAGATCCGCAAGGTGGAGCTGCGGGAGGACTTCAAGCCCGAAGGAGCGTGACCGCCGGGCCCGAAGCCGCGTGACGGCCGGGCCGTGACTGCTGGGCCCGCCGGCCCGTGGACCTCAGACCCGCCGGGCCCGTGGAACTCAGACCCGCAGCGGCACGACCGCCGTGGGCGCGTGGCCCGGCTCGGTGGCCAGCTCCTCGAATTCCACGACGTTGCTGATGTCGGCCGTCGTGCTCATCGAGATGTTGGTGATCCGCTCCAGGATCGCCTCGACCACCACCGGCACCCGGTACTCGGCCGCCAGCTTCTTGGCCTGCTCGAACGCCGCGCCCAGCTCGGCCGGGTCGGTGACCCGGATCGCCTTGCAGCCCAGGCCCTCGACCACTTTGACGTGGTCGACGCCGTAGACGCCCAGCTCGGGGGAGTTGACGTTCTCGAACTCCAGATTGACCTGGAAATCGATGTCGAGACCGATCTGCGCCTGCCGGATCAGCCCCAGGTACGAGTTGTTCACCAGCACGTGCACATACGGGATCCGGTGCTGCGCGCCGACCGCCAGCTCCTCCAGCATGAACTGGAAGTCGTAGTCGCCTGACAGGGCGACGACCTGCGCGTCCGGGTCCGCGGTGGCGACACCGAGGGCGGCCGGGATGGTCCAGCCCAGCGGGCCCGCCTGGCCGCAGTTGATCCAGTGCCGGGGGCGGTAGACGTGCAGCATCTGCGCGCCCGCGATCTGCGAGAGGCCGATGGTGGTGACGTACCGCGTCTCGGGGCCGAAGGCCCGGTTCATCTCCTCGTAGACGCGCTGCGGCTTGATCGGGATGTCGTCGAAGTGCGTACGCCGCTGCAAGGTCGCCTTGCGCTCCAGCGTGGAGTCGATCCAGGCGCGGCGGTCGGGCAGCCTGCCCTCGGCCTTCAGCTCGCGGGCGGCCTCGACGAAGAGCGCGAGCGCGGCCTTGGCGTCCGAGGCGATGCCGTAGTCGGGGGCGAAGATCTTGCCGATCTGGGTGGGCTCGATGTCGACGTGCACGAAGGTGCGGCCCGCGGTGTAGACGTCGAGCTTGTAGCCGGTGTGGCGGTTGGCCCAGCGGTTGCCGATGCCGAGGACGAAGTCCGACTCCAGGAACGTGGCGTTGCCGTACCGGTGCGAGGTCTGGAGGCCGACCATGCCCGCGTTCAGCTCGTGGTCGTCGGGGATGGCGCCCCAGCCCATCAGGGTCGGGATGACCGGGGTGCCGGTCAGCTCGGCGAATTCGACCAGCAGGTCGCTGGCGTCGGCGTTGAGGATGCCGCCGCCCGCGACGATCAGCGGGCGCCGCGAGGCCAGCAGCATCGCGAGCGCCTTGTCGATCTGGGCGCGGGACGCGGCGGGCTTGTAGACCGGCAGCGGCTGGTACGTCTCCGGGTCGAACTCGATCTCGGTGAGCTGGACGTCGATCGGCAGGTCGATCAGCACGGGTCCCGGACGGCCCGAGCGCATCAGGTGGAACGCCTGCTGGAAGACGCCGGGGACCTGCGCGGCCTCCAGCACGGTGGTCGCCGCCTTGGTGACCGGCGCGGCGATCGAGGCGATGTCGACCGCCTGGAAGTCCTCCTTGTGGATCACGGAGGTCGGGGCCTGGCCGGTGATGCACAGGATCGGGACGGAGTCGCCGGTCGCCGAGTACAGGCCGGTGATCATGTCGGTGCCCGCGGGGCCCGAGGTGCCGACGCACACCCCGATGTTGCCGGGGCTGGTGCGGGTGTAGCCCTCGGCCATGTGCGAGGCGCCCTCGACGTGCCTGGCCAGCGTGTGGCGGATGCCGCCGGACGCCTTGAGCGCCGCGTAGAAGGGGTTGATCGCGGCCCCGGGCACACCGAAGGCGACGTCGACGCCCTCCAGCTTGAGGATCTCCACGGCCGCGCGGGCGGCGGTCATACGAGGCATGAGGTCCCTCTCCTGCTTCTGTCGGCGACTACTTCCCTCCACGCTTTCCGCTATGTGGAAAAGTAGTTCTGCGATATGGAATGAACGTAAGCCGTGCCGGTGCGCGCGTCAAGAGGCGTCCCGGGCAGCGAAAAGGCGCCCGGCGCGCGGGAATTCGCGCTGCCGGGCGCCTCGGGGCACCGTGAAGGGGGGCGGGTCAGCCGGGGGTGCCGGGGCCCGTCCTGATCAAATCGTCCGCCGCGTCGTTCACCGGCTGCGGGGTGCCGGTCAGGTCCATCACGAACAGCGGTACGCCGAGCTGGTCGGCGCGCAGCCGCGCGTCGTGCGCGTAACCGGCCAGCGAGAAGAAGGCCCCGACCGCGTCCTCGTTGGCGCAGTTCAGCCAGAGGCACTCCACGTCACGGGCCGCGGTGGGCTGCGTGGTCGGGTCGACCTGGGCGACCAGTCCGTCCCCGCGCAGGTCGATGCCGTTGGCCGTACGGTCCCCGGCCAGCCGTATCCCGCCGAAGCCCAGCCACTTCAGGAACTGCGCGGCGGCGGTCAGCGCGTCCCTGCCGGTCCTGATCGTGACCGGCCGGAACGGCGGCCGGTCCGTCGGCGGCGGCGGAACCTGCCCGGTGGGCTCGGGCGGCGAATCCGCCTGATGCGCCCCCGCGGGCACGGCCCCGGCCTCCTGCGCGGCCTCGCCCGCCAACGGCAGCCGGATCAGGGCGCCGCAGGCGCAGTCGAACTCCGGCTTCGGCCACTCGTCGGTCCGGCCGCAGTCGGGACACCGCAGCCGTACCCACGAGTCGTCCCATGTCTTGTGCCCGATCTGCTCGGGCGCGCCCCCGGACAGCACCGGGAGCGCGAGCGGCGCACCGCACGCGCACGGGAAGGTGGGCGCGGTGTACGTGTGCTCACGGTCGCAGGCCGGACAGCGCACGAGCACCCTCTCTGCCATGTGGACAACTCCCGGTCTGCGGCGGCGGAATGTGCCTATGACAACGTGCACATCCCATAGTGCAGGAGTTTGCCGCACCTGGACCACGGCCGGGAGCACTCCCCGTACGCCAGGGCATGACGGCCTTCCGTGACGAGCGGGCCCGAAGAGAGCAAGAGGGTGGTACCGCCCGGTGGTGCGTTTGGGCGCGACAGGACAAGTCACGCACCACCGGGCGGAGTTCATGGGGTCAGGACATCGGGTGTGTCAGTCCTCGACCGGGAGGCCGGACAGCCGCTCCACGCCGCGCAGCAGCGCGGAGTGGTCGAGGCCGCCGTCGCCCTGGGCGCGCAGCGAGGCCACGAGGTTGGCCACCACGGAGCCGACCGGGAGCGCGGCGCCGACGGTACGGGCGGCGTCGGTGACGATGCCCATGTCCTTGTGGTGCAGGTCGATCCGGAAGCCGGGCGCGAATTCGCGCGCGAGGAAGTTGTCCTTCTTACGGGTCAGCACGGTGGAGCCGGCCAGACCGCCGTTGAGCACCTCAAGGGCGGCGTTCAGGTCGACGCCGGACTTCTCCAGGAAGACCACGGCCTCGGCGCACGCCTGGATGTTGACCGCGACGATCAACTGGTTGGCGGCCTTCACGGTCTGCCCCGCGCCGTGCGGGCCGCACAGGATCACCGTCTTGCCGAGCGCGTCCAGCAGCGGCTTGGCCTCGTCGAAGTCGGCCCGCTCACCGCCGACCATGATCGACAGTACGGCCTCGACCGCGCCCGCCTCGCCGCCGGACACCGGCGCGTCCAGCACGCGGATGCCCTTGTCCGCGGCGGCCTTCGCCAGGTCCACCGAGGTCTGCGGGGTGATGGAGGAGGTGTCGATGAGCAGCGCTCCCGACCGCGCGTGCGCCAGGATGCCGTCCTCGCCGTACGCGATGGCCTCGACCTGCGGCGACGCCGGGACCATCGTGACGATCACATCGGCGTCCCGTACGGCCTCGGCGATCGACCCGGCGGCCGTGCCGCCGTTGGCCGCCAGCCGCTCCAGCTTCGCGGCCTCCAGCGTGTAGCCGGTGACGTCGTATCCGGCCTTGATCAGATTCTCGGCCATGGGGGAGCCCATGATGCCGAGTCCGATCCAGGCGACCTTGGGAAGGTGGGTGCTCATGGGGTCCTCTCAGGGGATGGTGGGGTACGGGAGTGCGGCCCGCGTGTCGGGGGCGCGCCGCTCCTCGCGCGTCTACGGGCGCGGCTGCCTGCCGGGAATCCAGCCGAAGGCGTTGCCCGAGCCGTCGGCGCCCGGCTTGTACTCCAGACCGGTCCAGCCGGTGTAGCCCGCCTTCCGCAAGCGGCCGAGCAGCTCCTCCAGCGGGAGGGTGCCGGTGCCGGGGGCGCCGCGGCCCGGATTGTCGGCGATCTGGACGTGCCCGGTCCTGTCGGCGTAGCGGTCGATGACCTCGGGCAGGTCCTCGCCGTTCATCGACAGGTGGTACAGGTCCAGCAGGAAGCGCGTGTTGTCCAGGCCGGTGGCGGCGTTGACCCGGTCGACGACCGCGACCGCGGACGGGGCGCTGACCAGCGGACAGCGCGGTGACTCGGGTGCGTTCAGCGCCTCGATGAGCAAGGTGGCGCCGACCCGGTGGGCGGCGCGCGCGGCCAGCACCAGGTTCTCCAGCGCCAGCTCGTCCTGGACCGCCGGGTCGACGCCGTCGACCCGGTTGCCGTACAGCGCGTTCAGCGCGGTGCAGCCGACGGACGCGGCGAAGTCCGCGGCGACGTCGATGTTGGCGCGGAAGCGGTCCGACTCGGCGCCGGGCACCGACAGCGCGCCGCGGTCGGGCCCCGGCAGCTCGCCCGCGTAGAAGTTCAGGCCCACGAGCCGGGTCCCGGCCGCTTCGAGCGCGGACCGCAGCCCGTCGAGCCGGGCCTGGTCCGGCGTGGGGTCGTCGGTCCACGGCCACCACAGCTCGACCGCGTCGAAGCCCGCCGCGGCGGCGGCCGCGGGCCGCTCCAGCAGCGGGAGTTCGGTGAACAGGATCGAGAGGTTCACATCGAAGCGCGCGTCGGTGAAGCTCACTAGTGTGCGCCCCTTCCGTATTGCGGAAGTTGTTTTCTGTCTTGTGGAACATTGAATCAGCCCTTCGGCGGCTGTCAAGTCTCCGCGGCCCCGTCCGCCGCGGTCCGCGCCCGGCCGCCCGTCCGAGCCTTCTCCCGTGCGCGCGTCCGCGCGCGATCCGGTCGGCGGCGACCCTGCGCAGCTCAGGCCGGGCGCGGGTGTCACGGAATGGCGCTGGTCTATTCCTCTGGCGAGCACGCCCGGTCAAAATCCGACAGAAACTTGACACGTAAATCAAAGTCGACCTCGGGGTGACGGGCATAAAGCCGCCCGGTGAGGGGTAAGAAGAATGCCGCTTTACGCTCCCGCAATACTGCGAAGTATGTCCGATTGCTCGCATCCGTACCGGAGGGATACGGTCCGGTGTGTCCCGATTCCGGGAGCGAGTTCACATTTTGGGTACACCGACCCCATCTAACAGACCGGTAACCCGGTGTCACGTGATTTTTCCCTGGACAAGGCAAAGAGTGCTGCCGTACTGTCCTCGGTGACCGCCAATAGGTATGACCCTCAGGGGATTCTGCCTCACTCCGGCCCACTCCCGCCGGGTGTGACAGCGGTCGTAACGGGGCAACGGGGATGGTGGATTGGTGGTCTGGTCCAACGCGCTCGAAAATAGTGCTGGATTACCAACGGCAAAAGGCGATACGCCGCCGCAGGTAGTCCCGCAGACGCGATTCACGGTACTCGGAATGCTGGCCGTCACCGACGGCAGCGAATCCGCGGTGCTTCAGCCGTCGCGGCCCGCTGCACTCCTGGCCGCATTGCTGCTGAATGCCAATTCCGTCGTCTCCGCCGACTTCCTGCAACGCGTCATCTGGGGCGAGGAGACTCCTGCCCAGGCCAAGTCCGCCCTGCACAGTTGCGTCCTGCGATTGCGCCGGCTGTTCGGCAAATACGGGATCGCGGGCAACACCATCGAAGCCGTACCCGGCGGATACCGGCTCACGGCGGACGCCGCGACCCTCGACCTGGTGCAGTTCCGCGAACTCCTCGACCAGGCGTACGCCACCGAGGAGCCCGACGCCGAATTGCGTCTGCTGCGCTCCGCGCTCGCCCTGTGGCAGCCGCCGCTGCTGGCCAACGTCCCCTCCGACCTGCTGCACCGCGACGAACTGCCCCGGCTGCACGAGGAATGGCTGCGCGCGATCGAGCGCGTCTTCGACCTCGAACTGGCATGCGGGCGGCACCGGGAGGCGGTGGCCGAGATCTGGCCGACGGCCCGCGCCCACCCGCTGCACGAGCGGTTCACCGAGCAGTTGATGGAAGCGCTGTACCGCGTCGGCCGCCGCGCCGAAGCGCTCGCCGAGTACCGGCGGGTCAAGAACCACCTCGCCCAGGCCCTCGGCGTGGACCCCGGACCCGGGCTGCAACGCCTCGAACTGGCCATCCTGCGCGGTGAATCCGAGCAGAGCCCGCCGCCGCAGGGCCGGCCGGTGACCCGCGGCGACCCGCGCCCGGCGGCATCCGGAGGCCCGGCGGCGGTCCGTGACGCGGGCGCCGACCCGGTCGCGGGCGAACCCGTCGAGGGCGGTCGCGTCCTGGACAGCCTGGTCGGCGCGGGACTGCTCGAAGAGGGTCCGCGCGGTCTCTACCGGATGCACGAACTCCTGCGGGTGTTCACCCGCGCAGCGGCGGCCGACGGGGTCGGCGGCGCCGCGCCCCCCGGACGCACCGGGCACACCCCCACCCCATCGCAGCGGCCGAGCGCCGTGGAACTGCATCCTACGGAGGCGTGACTGACATGGTGTCACCGTATGACGAGATCGCCGACACCCGGCCGCGGATCCGCCGGGACGTGCTCTACACGCAGACCCCGACCGGCGTGCACTTCCACAACGCGCGCGGCGGCTTCAGCGTCGTCATGCCCTCCGCCTACCGCTTCGCGACGCTGATCGTCCCGCACCTGACCGGCGACCACACCGTGGCCGCGCTCTGCCAGGGCCTCGGCGACAAGCAGCGCGAGATGGTGGTACGGCTGGTAGGCACGCTCTACGCGCGTGGTTTCGCCCGCGACGCCGTCCCCGCGCCGAGCGACACCGAACCGCTCGACCCCGCCGTCACCGAGCGCTTCGCCGCGCAGATCGACTACGTCGACCACTACACCGACGGCGCCGCCGACCGCTTCCGGCGCTTCCGGCAGGCCCGCGTGGCCGTACTCGGCGACGACGCCCTCGCCCGCTGGGCCGTCCTCGGCCTCGTCCGCAACGGCTGCGCCGCCGTCGCCGTGCCGCGCGCCGTCGACAGCCCCGGCAACCGCTTCGCCGAAGTCCTCGACGAGGCACGGGCGTTGCGCGCCGAGAACTGCCCGGTCGAACTGGACCGGCTGGACGACCCGGCCGACGCGGAGGGCGCGCCCGGCACATACGGCTGGGAACACCTCGACGGCTACGACACGGTCCTGGTCACCGGCGAACGCGGCCCCCGGCAGATCGCCCGGCTCCTCGACGCGGGCCTGCCCGCCGGCCGACTGCTGCTCCCCGCCTGGACGTTCGGCGAGTCCGTCGTCATCGGCCCGCTCATGGCGACCGGCACCGCCGGCTGCTGGACCTGCGCCGCGCTGCGGCTCGGCGCCAACGGCGAGGCGGGCGCCGCGGCCGACCTGTGGAGCGCGGTCGCCCCCGCGGGGCCCCGCGACAGCGCCGCCCCCGTCGTCGGCGGACCGCTCGCCGCGATGATCGGCAACCTCCTGGCGTACGAGGTCTTCCGCCGCACCACCGGCGTCCTCCCGGCCGAGACGGAGAACCAACTCCTCGTCCAGGACATCGACTCGCTCGACACCGTCGCCGAACCGCTGCTCCCGCACCCGCGCTGCCCGCACTGCGGTACGGCGGCGGCCTCGGAGTCGGCCACGGCCTCGGACGCGGCTTCCGCGGACGCCCCGCTCGAACTGGCCGCCCTGGACAGCGAGTCGGCGGCCGAGGTCGGGGCCGCCGCGTCGCCGCTCGGCGGACCCGTCTCGGACGGCGGGGGCGAGGAGGACGCCGCGCAGGCCGCCCTCGCCGAGATCACCGGCCGGTCCGTCCTCGTCCAGCGCAGGACCGGCGTCTTCCAGGCGTACGCCGACGAGGAGTGGGCGCAGACACCGCTGAAGGTCAGCACCGTCGTACTCGGCACCGGACACCGCGCCCGGCGGGAGATCACCGCCTTCGACGTCCACCATGTCGCGGGTGCCCGGCTGCGCGCGCTGTACCGGGCGGCCGAGGTCTACGCGGAGCACGTCGTGCCCGTCCAACAAGCCCTGTCCGGCGCGGAGTTGGAGGCGGCGCGCGGGAAGTGGCGGTCCGTCGACCCGGCCGCGCTGAGCATCACCAGCGGACTCGGCACCGCGGCCGGGCTGGTCCCGCGCTGGTGCGCGGCCACCTCGCTGCTCAGCGGCGAGACGCTGCTGGTGCCCGCGGCGGCGCTGCGGCCGTTCGGCCCGGACAACCGCGAGCGGATCGTGGAGGCCACCTGCGCGGGCACCGGCGCGGGCGGCACCGCGGCCGAGGCCGCCACCCGAGGTGTGCTCACGGCGCTCGCCCACGACGCGCTGCGCCGTGCTGTCGGCGGATCGCTCGCCGTACAGCACGTCCCCACCGCCGAGTTGGAGGGCGCGGACGCCGAACTCACCTTCCTCGCCCGCTCGGCCGCCGGGCTCGGCGTCGACCTGGAGATCCTCGACCTCGGCGCCCATGAGGAGCGCGTCCTGCCGGTCGTGCTGGCGCGCGCCGCCGATCCGGCGACCGGACAGGCCCGTTGGGCGGTGGCGGCCGGAGTGCGCTGGCGCGACGCGGCGCTCGACGCCGTACGCGACCTGCTCGGCGCCGTGCAGGTCGGCGGCGCGCCCGACGCGGGCGACCCGCTGCTGGCCGACCTCGCCCCCGGCGCCGTCGCGGTGACCGCCGAGACCCGCGCCGACCTGGCCGCCGCCACCGACTGGCCCACGGTCGCCGACCGCCTCCGCGCCACCGGCCGCGACCTGCTGACCGCCCCCACCCACGCCCCCGACCTGGCCGCGGGCCGCGTCCACACCACCCGCGTCCTGCTCACCACCGCCCCGGACCGGCCATGACCGCGGATCTCCTCGCGGACGCGTGCACGGCCCTGGCCGATCGCCTCACCGCCGGCCTGGCGGCCCACGCGCCAGTCGCCGACCCAGCCGCCGGGCCCGCCGGGACCGGTACGCCGGTGGCGGTCGGTGCTCGTGGTCAGGCGGTTGGCGTCGGCGTCGGCGTCGCGGAAGACCGTGGCTCGGCGCGAGACCTAAGGGCTGTGGACATCGGCGCGCCCGGTGCGCGCGGTCAGGCCGGTGGCGTGGCCGGTCCGGCCCCGGCGCGGGCCGTACCGGCCGTGGCGGTCAGCGCGCTCGGTGTCCGCGACGAACTGACGCTGCCCGCGAGCGACTTCGACGGTCCGTCGACCGAGACCGTCGGCGTACGCGTCTACGGGCACCACACCGTCGTCGGTCCCTTCGCGCCCGGCGGCCGGGCCGGGTGCGGGCGGTGTCTGGCGCGGCGCTGGCAGAGCGTGCGGGCGCGGGCGCTGCGGGAGGCGCTGGAGACGGGTACGGGCACGCGCGCCGCGGGACGGCCGCCGCGGGCCACGGCCTTCGGGGTCGACGGCCTCGCCGCGCTCATCGCGGCCCACCACCAGCGGGGCGGGGCAGGAGGCGGGAAGACCGGCGGCGACAGCCGTCTGCCGTACGCGTTCCTGGTCGACATGGAGACCCTGCGCGTCACCCGCTTCGCCTTCGTGCCGGACGCCGAGTGCCCCCAGTGCGGGGAACGCGCCGCCGATACGGCCGAAGGCGCGCGGATCGGCTTCGCGCCGTCGCCGAAGCCCGCGCCGGACGTGTTCAGGGCGCGGCCCGCGGACGACTACGACGTGCCGTTCGAGGCGTTCGTGAACCCGGCGGCGGGCATGCTCGGCCCCTCGGTCGTGCCCGATCTGATCTCGGCGTCCACGTCCTCGACGGTCGGCTCCTTCCTCCTGCGGTCCGGCGACTATCTGCGCGAGTGCTTCTGGGGCGGCCACACCCCGCGCTACCGCTCCAGCGAACGCGTCGGCATGCTCGAAGGACTTGAGCGCTTCGCCGGGATGCGCCCGCGCGGCAAACGGACGGATGTCACCGCCGCGTACAGCGAACTCGCCAGCGGCGAAGCCGTGTTGGACCCGCGCACCTGCGGCCTGTACACCGACGACTTCCACCGCGCCGAGCCCGGCGTACGCCCCTTCGACCCCGAGCGGCCGATCCCGTGGGTGTGGGGCTGGTCGCTCCGCGACCAACGGCCGGTGCTCGTACCGGAGATCCTGGCGTACTACCACGCGCCCGGCGGCCTGGAGAACCGCTTCGTGCAGGAGAGCTCCAACGGCTGCGCGTCCGGCGGGAGTCTGGCCGAGGCCGTGTACTTCGGGCTGATGGAGGTCGTCGAGCGCGACGCGTTCCTGCTCGGCTGGTACGCGAAGGCGCCGCTGCCCGAGATCGACGCGAGCGGCAGCGGCAGCCCCGAGACCCGCGCGATGATCGACCGGCTCGCGATGTACGGCTACCGGGCCCGCTTCTTCGACACCCGCGTCACCTTCCCGATCCCGGTCGTCACGGCCGTCGCGGAACGGATCGACGGCGGCCTCGGCCGGCTCTGCTTCGGCGCGGGCGCGGGCCTCGACCCGGAGGCGGCGCTCGCGGCCGGACTGTGCGAGATCGCCACCGACGCGGTCAACCTGCGCCGCAGGACCGCCCGCGACGAACCGCGACTGCGCGCCCTGGCCGCCGACTTCGGCCGCGTCCAGGTGCTGCACGACCACCCGCTGCTCTACGGGCTGCCCGAGATGGCCGTCCACGCCGACTTCCTGCTGCGCGGCGACGACCGGCCGCGCGTGGCGCTGGGCGACCTCACCACGACCGGGGTCGGCGCCGTACCGCCCGCCGACGACCTCGCCGACGACGTCACCGCCTGCGTCGAGGCGGTCGCCAAGGCCGGGTTCGACGTCATCGCCGTCGACCAGACCATGCCGGAACAGCGCGCCCTCGGCTTCCACACGGCCGGAGTCATCGTGCCGGGTCTGCTGCCCATCGACTTCGGCTGGCGCCGCCAACGCGCACGCCATATGAGCAGGACGCGGACCGCGCTGCGGGAAGCGGGCCTGCGCGAGCGGGACTTGACGGCCGACGAACTCAACCAGGCCCCGCATCCGTTCCCTTGAGCCGCCCGCCGTCCCCGCGGCGTCACGGAGACCGAGACCGAGACCGAAACAGAGCACCGAGCCCCGACCCGAGACCCCGACCGAGCCCCGAGCCCCGAGACCTGAGCCCCGACCGTCGACCGAGAGAGGAACGCCCGTGGGATTCGCCCATGAGTACGCGACCGCCATCGTCCGGCGGGGCCGGTATCCCATGGAACCCGCCGACTTCGTGCCCGACTGGGCGGACCGGCCGAGGAAGGGCAAGCACTTCCCCGGCGCGGAGAGCTTCCCGCTCCCGCGCGACGAGGCACCGGCCGAAGCCACCGTCCAGCAGGGCCTGTTCGGCCCGCGCGGCACCGGCGCCTTCACCCTGCCGCTGCTCGCGGGGATGCTCCAGGAGTCCTACGGCCTGGTCGGCAGGCGTCTTGCCGTACAGGCCAACTCCGACCTCGGCACCCTGCCGATGTACACCCAGGCCAACTGGTCGCGCGGCACCGCCTCGGGCGGCGGCCTCTACCCGATCGGCGTGCACTGGGTCAGCGGCCCCTCGGGCCCGCTCACACCCGGCGTGTACTACTACTCGACGCCCCACCACCACATGCGGCGGCTGCTCGCCGGGGACGCCACGGCGGAGGTCCGGGCCGCGCTCGGCGGCCGACTCGGCGCGGACTGCGACCAGTTCCTCGTCCTCGGCGTGCGCTTCTGGCAGAACGCCTTCAAGTACAACAGCTTCAGCTACCACGTCGTCACGATGGACATCGGCGCGCTGCTCCAGACCTGGCGGATCTGGGCGCGGGCCCGCGGACTGCACATCGGCGCCGCGCTGTGGTTCGACGAGGCCCGGCTCGGACGGCTGCTCGGCCTCGGCCAGGACGAGGAGGGCGTCTTCGCCGTCGTACCGCTGACCTGGGACGGCGCCCCGTCGGCGGCCCCGGCGCTGCCGGCCGGCGACCCGCCGACCGCGCCACGGGTCCGCCACGCCGATCAGGAGCGCTCCCGCACCACCATGACGTTCGAGACCGTACGCCGGATGCACGCGGCGACCCTCGACGGCGCCGCGGACCGACCGGCCCCCGGAACGCTGGACACCGCGCTCGCGCTGCCCGTGCCCGAGGGCGGCGAGCGGACCGCGCTGCCTGCCCCCCGGCCCCTGGACACCCCCGTCGGGCAGGCGCTGCGGGCCCGGCGCAGCAGCTTCGGCCGCTTCCAGGCCGTCCGCCCGCTGCCCGCCGACGCGCTGTCGACCGTACTGGCCGCGGTCGACGCGGCGAGCAGCCTCGACACCGACACCGAGACCCCCGGCGCCCCACCCCTCAGCCGCGCCTACGTCTTCGTCAACCATGTGGCGGGCATCGCGCAGGGCAGTTACCTCTACGACCGGGAGGACCGTTCGCTGCGGCTGGTCAAGGCCGGTGCGCCGGGCGAATTCCTCCAGCGCAACTACTTCCTCGCCAACTACAACCTGGAGCAGGCGGGGGCGGTGATCGTGCCCGTCGCCCGCACCACCGCCGTGCTCGACGCGGTCGGCGACCGCGGCTACCGGCTGGTCAACGCCGTGATCGGCGCCGTCTCGCAGGCCGTCTACACCGCGTCCGCCGCGGCCGGGCTCTCCTGCGGCGTCGCGCTCGGCTTCGACGCGATCTCCTTCACCGAGGAGCTGGCGCTCGACCGGACCGGTGAAGTGCCGCTGCTGATCATGATGATCGGCCACGAACGGCCCCGCCCGGCCGACTTCCGCTACGAGATCGCCTGACCGGGCGGCAACGGCCGCCGACGGCAGCCGAGTCCAGAACCCCGCACGACCCCGCACGACCTCACACGGCCCCAGAGCCCGAGGGACCGCAGAACCATACGACCGCAGAACCATACGACCGCAGGGCCTTATGACCGCAGAGCCCGAGGACCGCAGGGGCCTTACGACCGCAGGACGGAAAGGAGCGGCATGAGCGTCATCGCCGACGCGCAGGACACCGAGGCGCCACGGAGCTGGCTGCTGCACCGCCGCTTCATGCTGCGGGTGGCGGGACTGCCGGTCGAGGCCGTCCACCGGCTGCGCTGCCCCGACACCCGGCGCTGGGCCGACCGCGTGCTCGCCGCCGAGGAGCGACTGGCCGCGCTCGCGGCCGAGTTGAGCGACCCGCTGACCGTCCTGGTGAAGGCCACCGAGGACGACACCGAGCGGCGCGCCGTGCTCGCGCTGCGCCGCCAGGTCTTCAACGACCGGCTGCCGCGCGACCCGGACGCCGTACGGGACCTCGCCGCCGCGCTCGGCGGCCCGACCGGCGAACTCCTCACCGACTGGCTGGAGTCCCGGCTCGGGCTTGAGCAACTGCGCGGCGACGGTGGCCCGTTGCTCGACCGGGACCTGGCCGCGAGCCGCGCGGAGCTGCGCGGCCTCGCGGGCGAGGAGCGGCTGCGGCTCGCCCTCGCCCTGGCCTCGCCGACGCTGGACGGCCAGCTCGACGCGTTCATCGCCGACCGCGCCGCCGTACCGGACAAGCGGACCAGGAAGAAGGAGCGCTCGCTGCTGGCGTACCTCTACAGGACCGCCTGCAAGACCAGCCCGTTCAGCACCTTCACCGCCGTCGCCGAGGGCCGGTTCCGCGAGGTCGGGCCCGAGGTGCGGACCGGCGGCGACTGGACCAGCCACCCCCGGCTGAACGTCGTGGTGCTCGCCAGGCTCGCCGAGCTGATCGGCGCCGACGACACGCGGCGCGGCGACCTCCCCGTCGCCCTGTCGGCGGGCTGGGAACTGGACGAGAACCGGATCCGCTACGTACGCCGCTCGGTCACCGCGGGCGACGACAGCGCCGCCGTCAGCTTCGACGCGGCCCACGACCGGCTCTTCTTCCTGCGCCACAGCGACATCCTGGAGCGGATGATCGCCCTCTTCCACGGCGAAAAGCCCGTCAGATACGCCGAGTTGACGGCCTGGCTGGCGGCGGAGACCGGAGCGAGCCAGGACGAGGCGGCGCACTACGCCGCGACCCTGCTCGACCTCGGCATCCTCCAGATGACCGGCCTCGCCACCGATGTGCACGCCCCCGACCCGCTGCGGTCCTTCCAGAGCGCGCTGCGCGGCCTCGGCCGCGACTGGGCCGACGCCGTCGCCGACCGGCTCGACGCCCCGGCCGCCCGCGTCGACGCCTGGGCCACCGCCGACGTACCCACCCGGCGCGCGCTGCTCGCCGGGCTGCGCCGCGACCTGACCGCGCTCCAGACCGAACTGGGCGCCGCCGCGCCGTCGTTGCCGCAGACCCTGCTCTACGAGGACGTCCGCGAGGACGCGGTCGAGGCCGACGTCACGCAGTGGACCGAGCTGGCCGCCGCGCCGCTGCACGCCCTGACCGGCATGCTGCCCGCCTTCGACGTGGCCCTCCCGCAGCGCCTGGTCCTCAAGGGCTTCTTCCTGGCCCGCTACGGCCGCGGCGGCCGGTGCGACGACCTGCTGCGGCTCGTCCACGACTTCCACGAGGACATCTTCACGCAGTACCTCCAGTTCACCTCGATGAAGTCGCCCTGGGCGGCCGACGGCGGCCACGCGCCGGAGGAGAACTGGCTCGGCATGCCCGAGGTCACCGCGGTGGACCGGGCCCGCGCCGAGTTCACCCGCCGGATGCGCGACGCCTGGGCCGCGTACGCGGGGGCACCCGGCGGCGAACTGCGCCTGGACGAGGACACGGTGGCCGCCGTCACCGCCGAACTCGCCCCGCTGGGCACGTCCTTCGCCCCGCACAGCCACTTCCTGCAACTCGCCCGCCGCGCCGAGGACCCGCTGGTGGTGCTCAACAACTCCTACGGCGGCCTGTCCTTCCCCTTCACCCGCTTCACGCACTGCTTCGACGCGGCACCTGAGAGCGGCGGCGCGGCGGCACCCGGCGGCGCGGCGGCGGACGGCGGCGACCCCGCACCCGGCGGCCTCACCGACCGGCTGCGCGAGACCCTGCGCGAATGGCAGCCGCCCGGCGCGGTGTTCGCCGAGATCACCGCCGGGTCCGCCACCACCAATCTCAACCTGCACGGACGGCTCACCGACCACGAGATCGTCTGCCCCGGCGAGAGCAGCACGGTGCCCGCCACCGGCCGGATCGACCTGGACGACCTGTACGCGGAACACGACCCGGTGGACGACCGGCTGGTGCTGCGGTCCCGGCGGCTCGGCCGCGAGGTCGTCCCGCTCTACCTCGGCTACCTCGTCCCGATGGTGCTGCCCGAGGTGCCGCGCACGCTGCTGCTCTTCTCGCCGACCTCCCGCGCGGCGGTCGACGTGTGGCGCGGCGTACCCGCGGGCCCCGAGCGCGACGGCGTCACCGCGCGGCCCCGGGTCCGCTTCCGGAGCCTGGTGCTGCACCGCAGGTCGTGGACGGCGGCGCCCGGCGCGCTGCCCGCCCGTGAACCGGGCCTGGACGAGGCCGGGTTCTATCTGCGCTGGCAGCGATGGCGGCGCGACCACGGTCTGCCCGACCGGGTGTTCGCCACCGTCCACGAGGAGAAGGCCGACGACGCGAGCGGCTTCGGCGCGGTCTTCGGCGGCTCCAAGCCGCAATTCGTCGACTTCGACAGCCCGTTGTCACTGATCGCGCTCGACGGGCTGACCGGCGGCGGCCGTACCAGGACCGTCTTCGAGGAAATGCTGCCGGGCGAGCAGGAGTTGCACGTCCGCTCCCCGCGCGGCCACCACGTGGCGGAACTGGCCGTCGAAATCGTCCCCCGCGCGGCGGAACCGGCCGCGGCGGGCCACCACGGAAGGCAGGACAGCTCCGTATGACCACCTCCGGGGCGCGATCCGCCCCCGTCACCGGCCCGCGCCCGACACCGCGGTCCGCGCCCGATTCCGCGGCCGTGCCCGCACCGGCAGGCGCTTCGGGGCGCGGCGACTGGCAGGCGTTCCACGTCTTCTACGCCGCCAGCCCCCGCCCCTTCCTGCTCCAGTGCGTGCGCCCGCTGGTCGAAGGGCTCACCCGCGACGGCCTGTTGAGCGGCTACTTCTTCATCAACTACTGGCTGGAGGGCCCGCACATCAGGGTGCGGCTGCGCCCCTCGTCACCGCAGGCCGCACCCGTGGTCACCGCGCGCGCCACCGCCGCCGTCGACGCCTTCCTGCGCAAGCGCCCCGCGCTCTACGAGGTCAAGGGCGGCTTCCTCGCCGACCTGTACAACACCCTCTTCGAGCTGGAGTTCCCCGGCGGCGAGCGCAACGGCCTGGTCGACGAGGAGGGCCGCATGCGCCTGCGGCCCAACAACTCCTTCAGCCCCGAGCCCTACGAGCCCGAGTACGGGAAGTACGGCGGCCCGGCCGGGGTCGAACTGGCCGAGTGGCACTTCCAGCGCTCCAGCGACCTGGTCATCGACGCGCTCGCCACCATGAACCTGCACCTGCGGACCGTACTGCTGGGCGTATCGGCCCAGTTGATGATGACCATGTCCGGGTGCCTGCTGCGCGACGACACCGCGCTGCTGGAATTCCTCGACCGCTACCACGAGTTCTGGAACTCCGCGTTCTCCGGCACCAACTACACCGCCCAGGACGGCTACGACCGCGCCTACGGCACGATGGAGGCCCTGCCCCAGCGCTTTCAGGAGATCCGCGCGGCGGTCGCGGAACCCGCGCCCGAGCGGCTGCCGACATTCCTCGCCGGGTGGGCCGAGCACTGCCTGGAGCTGCGCGAACGCGTCGTGGCCCTGGCGGACGGCGGCGACCTGGTCTTCCGCTCCTGGGACGGCACCCGCGACCTGCCGGTCACCGACCCCGGACAGGCGCTGCCGATGCTGCTGTCGCCGTACATGCACATGACCAACAACCGGCTGTCGGTCACCGTCCGCGACGAGGCGTTCTTGTCGTACGTCCTGGCCCGCGCGCTGCGCGAGCCCCGGACGCCGCCCGGCGCCGACTCCGACGGCCGGTCCGAGCCGCAGCCCTCGGCGGCGCCATGACCACCGGCGGCCTGCTCGAACTGCGGCCCGCGCTGCGCCCCGGCATCCTGGTCGGCCCCGCCCTGATGCGCGGCCCCGCCCTCGTCCACCTGCTCAAGGACCCGGTCACCGGGGTACGGCTCGAAGTCGGCGCCAAAGAGCACTTCATCATCGCCCGGCTCGACGGCAGCCGGTCGCTTGCCGAGATCGGCGCGGAGTACGCGGACCGGTTCGGCGCGCGGCTCGGCGACGCGCAGTGGCAGCAGATGCTGCGCCTGCTGTCGACCCGTCAGCTCCTCGACGGCGGCGGCCGGCCGGTCGTCGTGCCCGTCGCCAGTGCCGAACCGGCCTTCACGTCAACGCTGTTGAGCGGGAAGACGCGCATGGTCGCGGACGCCCCCGCGCTCATGGACACCCTGCACGGCGCCACCGCCTTCGCCCGCAGGCGCGCCGTCCTGTTCCCGCTGCTCGCGCTGGCCGTCGCCGTCCTCGCCCTCGTCGGCCTCCGCTTCGGCCAACTGGCCGACCAGACCGGGCGCCTGTACGACCAGCCGGTCGCGCTCGCCGCCGTCGGCTGTGTGCTGTGGGTCAGCCTCGGCCTGCACGAACTGGCCCACGGGCTGGTCGCGCGGGCGTACGGGCTGCGGGTCGGGGAGATCGGGCTCCGCCGGGTCTGGGGCTTCATGACGTACCTCTACTGCGAGGTGCACGACGTCCAGTTCCTCGACCGGCGCGGCCGTCAGGTCGCCGTCGCGGCGGCGGGCGCCGTCATGAACCTCCTCTTCCTCGCGCCCTTCTGGCTCGTCTGGGCCCTCCTGCCGGAACACGCCCAGGCCCTCCCCTTCTTCGGCGGCCTCATCCTCCTCGGCACCGCCATGGCCCTGCTCAATTTTCTGCCGCTCCCGCCGCTCGACGGCTACAAAGCCCTCGGTTACACCCTGGGCACGCTCCAACTGGCCACCGAGAGCCGCCAGTTCCTGGGCGTGGCCGCGCGTGCCCCGCTCGGGCGGAGGGCCGACTCCGGCCGGGACGGCGCGGCTGCCGCCGTGACGACTGGCCGAGTGCCCGGCTCCGGCCGGAACGCCCGCGCGCGGCTCGCCGCCTACCCCACGCGGCTGCGCGTCATCTACGGCGGATACGCCGCCTGTTGCGCGGTGCTGGCCCTGGCGGCGCTCGCCGTGGCCGGACTGCTGTGCCGCGCGGCGCTGCCGGACGACTGGCGCACCTGGACCCCGTACCTCCCGGTGGCCCTGGTCGCCGCGGCCCTCCTCCTGCGCCTGCTCGGCCTGCGCGCCGCGGCCATGCGCGAGGCGGCGCTCGCGCGCCGGACGCCGGGTGAGACGGCCGACCTCCGGCCGGACGCCGGCTCCGCGACGACCGCCTCGGGTGCCGCAGCGGGCGCGAAGGACTCTGAACGGCCCGCGTCAGCGGGGACACCTCAGGAGCGGGAGAAAGGCGACATGAAACGAACCGCACGTCCGACGGGGCCGGCGATCGAACTGGTCGGGGTCAGCAAGCGGTACGGCGAGGTGCACGCGCTCGACGGGGTGTCGCTGACGGTCGAGCAGGGCGAGTTCTTCGGCGTTCTCGGGCCCAACGGGGCCGGAAAGACCACGCTCGTGGAGATCGTGGAGGGGATGCGGAAGGCGGACGCGGGCAAGGTCGCCGTGTTCGGCCAGAGCCCGTGGCCGCGGAACATCGCGCTGCTGCGGCGGATCGGGGTGCAGACCCAGGCGTCGGCCTTCTTCACGCGGCTGACCGCGTGGGAGCACCTGGAGACGGTCGCCGCGCTCCAGGGCGTGGACCGCGCCGCCGCGCGGCACGCGATGGACCTGGTCGGGCTGCGGGACAAGGAGCGCAGCCGGGTCGACGACCTGTCGGGCGGCCAGCGGCAGCGCCTGGCGCTGGCCACCGCGCTGGTCCACGAGCCCGACCTGATCTTCCTCGACGAGCCGACCGCCGCGCTCGACCCCGAGGCGCGCCGCGCCCTGTGGTCGGTGCTGCGGGACCTGCGCGGCGAGGGCCGCACCATCGTCTACACCACGCACTACCTGGACGAGGCGGAGGCGCTGTGCGACCGGGTGGCGATCATCGCCGACGGCCGCGTCGTGGCGCTCGACAGCCCCGGCTCGCTGATCAGGTCGATGGCCGCGCCCGCGCGACTGCTGATCCCCGCCGGCCGGATCACGCTCGACCAGGCGCGCGCCGTCGAGGGCGTCGACCGGGCGTTCCTTGAGGGCGCCGAGGTCGTCGTCGAGACCCGGCACGCCAACCGGGTGCTGGTCGCGCTCGGCGAGTTCGTCGACATGGACGCGATCCAGACCAGGACCGCGACCCTGGAGGACGCGTATCTGCGGCTGACGGGACCGGGCGCCGGGGGAGCCGGAAAGGCGGAAGCCTCGGGCCCCGACACCGGGACCGGCCCCGACACCGGCCCCGATCCCGACACCGGCCCCGATCCCGACCTCGACACCGGGACCGCCACCACGACGGCCGCCGTCGGAACGGAGCACCGTCCATGACCACCACCACCGCCTACTCCGCGCTGACCAGGGCCACATACCTGGCGTCGATACGCGACCGCACCACCGTCTTCTTCACCTTCGCCTTCCCGCTGGTCTTCCTGGTCGTCTTCGGTCTGCTCTTCCGCGGCCAGTCGGTCGACGGGGGCCTGGCGTACATCAACTACGTGGCACCCGGCGTGCTCTCGTGGGGCGTCGGCAACGCGGCGCTGTTCGGCCCGGCCTTCGCGCTGATGCACTGGCGGCGCGACGACATCCTGCGGCTGATCTGGCGTACGCCCACGCCGCTGCCCACCGTCCTCGCCTCGCGCTTCGTGGTCGCCGTCGTGGTCGGTCTGTCGCAGGCGGTGCTGTTCACGGCGGTCGCGCTGCTGCCCTTCTTCGGCCTTCACCTGGACGGGAGTTGGCCGCTCGCGCTGCCGCTGCTGGTCTTCGGCGTCGCCGCCTTCCTGGCGATGGGCCTGGTCGTCGGCAGCCTCGCCGACACCCCGGAGGCGGTCGCCGCCATCGCCAACTGCGTGATGGTCCCGATGGCGTTCCTGTCCGGCTCCTTCTACCCGGCGGACCTGCTGCCCGGCTGGATCCAGACCTTGTCGTGGGTGCTGCCGCTGCGTTACCTCGACCACGGCCTCACCGATGTGCTGGCGGGGCGCGCCGACTTCGCCTCGCTCGCCGTCGACTGCGGCGGCCTGGCCGCCTTCACCGTCGTCTTCGGGCTGATCGCCGCCCGCACCTTCCGCTGGAGCAACCGGACATGAGCCTCGACACCGCGGTACGGCCCGCTCACGTGCCCGAGGTCCCCGGGCAGACGCCGCTGGAGTCCGCGGGCCGCGACCTGGAACGGCGGCTGGCCGCGCGAGCCGCCCGCGCCGCCGCGCCCGCGCCCGGGACCGCCGTCGTCGGCGGCACCGATGTGCTGCGCCCGGAACCGGCCGAGACCGCGGGGCGGCGCGCCCGTGCCACCGTGCACCTGACCGCCGACGCCGTGCTCCTCGGCCCCTGGGGCGGCTCGCCCGCCGAGGCCGCCTGCGGCACCTGCCTGGCCATCCGCTGGCAGCGGCTGCGCACCCGTACCGAACGCGAGGCGCTGGAGACGGGCCTCGCCCGTACCGCCGCCGGGCGCTGGCCCGTGCTGCCCGACTTCACGGTCGACGCGGTCTGGGCCCTCTACGAACTGACCCTCGGGCGGAAGGCGGGGACCGGTTCGGAGACCGGGGCGGAGACGGGGGCCGGGACCGGCGGCCACGACCTGCCCCGGGTCACCCGGTACGACCTGGAGACCGGCCTCGTCCAGACCGTGCCGCTGCTCGCCGATCCGCTGTGCCCGCACCCGCACGGCGCCGCGCCCGCGACGACCGCACCGACCGGCCCCGACCTGCCAGCACCCGACGCGGCGGGCCTCGACGTATCCGCCGCCGACGTATCCGGTACCGGCCCGTCCGGGCCCCACTCGTCCGGGCCCGGGCACTTCCTCGCCACCGGGCCCGAGGCCGAGCCCTTTCCCGTCTCGCGGCCCAAGCCCACCCCCGACAGCTACCGGCTGCGGTCGCCCGGCGCGTACGCCCTGCCGACCGCCGCGCTCGCCAACCCCGTGTGCGGGGTGCTCGGCGCGGGCACCTGGAGCGATGTCACCTCGCCGACCACCGCGCCTGTCGCGGGCAGCGTCTTCATGCGCGGTTACGCGGGCCTGACCGACGTCACGTGGAGCGGCCAGGCCAACTCCTTCGCGCACAGCAGGGACTTGGCGTTCCTCGAAGGGCTGGAGCGGTACGCGGGCACCCACCGCAGGGAGACCGGCGGCATCGTCACCGACTCGTACGACAACCTCGGCGACGCGGCCCTCGACCCGCGCGACTGCGGGCTCTACACGCCGGAGACCTACGCCGCCGACCCGATGATCGCGCCCTTCGACCCCGCGCGGCCGATCCCGTGGGTGCGCGGCTGGTCGCTGCGCGACGAGAGGGAGGTGCTGGTGCCGGCCCGGCTGGTCTACTACAGCGCGGGCACCGCCGCCGACCACTTCGTCTTCGAGTGCTCCAACGGCTGCGCGATCGGCAGTTGCCTGGAGGAGGCCGTGCTGTTCGGCCTGCTCGAACTCATCGAACGCGACGCGTTCCTGCTCGGCTGGTACGGCAACGCCCGGCTCACCGAGATCGACCTCGGCTCCTGCCGCAGCCCGGTGGTGCGCGCCATGACCGACCGGGCGGCGCTGTGCGGCTACGACGTGCACGCCTTCGACAACCGCATCGACCTCGCCGTGCCGGTCGTCACCGGCCTCGCCGTCCGCCGCGACGGAGGCCCCGGCACGCTCGCCTTCGCCGCGGGCGCCGCCTTCGACCCGGAGACCGCGGTGGAGTCGGCGGTCTCCGAGATCCTGACGTATCTCCCGCACCTGCCACGGCAGGTGACGGAGCGTCCGGCCGAACTGGAGGCGATGGCCGAGGACTTCGACCTCGTCCGCCGACTCCCCGACCACGCGGCCCTGTTCGGCCTGCCGCGGATGAGGGAGCACGTCGGCAGCTACCTGGAGCCGCCCGCCGTAAGGCCGTTGGACGAGGTCTACGCGCGGTGGGAGCGGGACCGGCCGCGCGGGCTCGACCTGCGCGACGACGTCCTGTGGTGCCGGGACGAACTGGCGCGCGCCGGATGCGATGTCGTCGTGGTCGACCAGACCACCCCGGAGCAGCGACGGATGGGCCTGCGGACGGTCTGCACGATCGCGCCAGGTCTGCTGCCGATCGACTTCGGCTGGCCGCGGCAGCGCGCGCTGGCCATGCCCCGGCTGCGTACCGCACAGCGCCGCGGCGGCCTGCGCCCCGACGACCTGCGCGACGACGAGGTGCGCCGCGTGCCGCACCCGTTCCCGTAGGAACCCGCAGGAACCCTGAGGAATCTCCGAGGAAACCGACGATGACGACGCCGCGACATGACTACTCCGCGGACCGGGGAGGCCGGTCCGCGGAGCGTGAAGCGGGTGGTGGCTCGTCAGGCGGTGCAGCTCGTGGTGCTGGTGGTGCTGGAGCAGGTGCTGGTGCTGGAGCAGCTCGTCGACGAGCCGAGCATGACCTCGCTGGCGTCCGAGTAGTCGGTGATCTCGAAGGTCTCCGACTCGAGCTCCAGGATCTCCTGGGCCAGAGAGGCGAGCGGCGTGTCCAGCTTGGAGATGTCAGCCATGATGACTCCTTCTCAGCAGGGAGCGCGGCCCGCGACGGGCCGGCCCCATCTTTCTACGCGCGTCCACTGGCGAATCACCCTGCCGCCCGCTGTCATCCCGCTTGCACCGCCCGCCGCCCCTGTCACGTGACCCGCATTCCGGCACCCCCGCCCCCGACCCCCGCCCGGAGCGCCCGATGAACCCGCCGACCGGACCCACACCCGTATCCGGACCCATGTCCGGGCCCCCGCCCGTCTCAGGAACCGTCTCCGACGCCGTCCTGACCCGCGCCGCCGAGCTGTATCTGGACCTGCACCGGCACCCCGAGCTGTCCGGGGCCGAGGAGCGCACCGCCGCCCGCTTCGCCGCCGCGCTCAGGGCCGCGGGACTGCGCGTCGAACGCGGCGTCGGCGGCCACGGCGTGGTCGGGGTGCTGGCCAACGGCCCCGGTCCCGTCGTCATGCTCCGCGCGGAGCTGGACGCCCTCCCCGTACGCGAGAACACCGGCCTGGCGTACGCCAGTTCCGCCACCGCCGCGGGACCCGACGGCGCCCCCGTCCCCGTCATGCACGCCTGCGGCCACGACATGCACCTGGCGTGCGCGGCGGGCGCGGCGGCGTCGCTCGCGGGGGCCGCCGACCGGTGGCAGGGCACGCTCGTCGTCGTCGGCCAGCCGGCCGAGGAGACGCTCAGCGGCGCCGCCGCCATGCTCGCCGACGGCCTCTACCGGCGCTTCCCCGTGCCCGACGACGTCCTCGCGCAGCATGTGGTGCCGCTGCCCGCGGGCATGGTCGCGCACGCGCAGGGCCCGCTGCTCGCGGGCAGCGTCACCCTGGAGATCGTGCTGTACGGCCGCGGCGGCCACGCGTCCACACCGCAGTTCGCCGCCGACCCGGTGATCACGGCCGCGGCGGTCGTCCTGCGCCTCCAGACCGTCGTGTCGCGCGAGACGGGTCCCGGCGAGCCGCTGGTGCTCACGGTCGGCTCGGTACGGGCGGGCACGCCCGGCGCGGGGAACGTCATCGCGGACTCCGCGACCCTCCAGGTGACCGTGCGGGCCTTCTCCGACGCCGCGCTCGACCGGGCCGTGGCCGCCGTCCACCGGATCGCGCGCGCCGAGTCCGCCGCCTCGCCCGACCCGCAGCCGCCCGCTCCCGACCTGCGCGTCCTGTCCCGTTCCTGCCCCACCGTGCCCGACGCCGAGCTGACCACCGCCGTGCGCCGCGCCCACGAGGCCGCCTTCGGTCCGCAGCGCGTCACCCGCTGGCAGCCGTCGACGGCCACGGAGGACTTCGCGCTGTACGGCGACGCGGGCCGCGCGCTGCACGGCGTGCCGGGGATACGGACCGGCTACTGGATGCTCGGCGCGGTCGGCCCCCGGCAGTGGGTCGAGGCGGGCCGCGGCGACACGGACACGGCCGGGCGGCTGGCGGCACTGCCGCCGAACCACTCCTCGCGGTTCGCCCCGCACCCCCGCCTCACCCTCGAAGCGGGTATCGCGGCGATGACTGTGGCGGTACAGGCCCGTATGCCGTCGGTTAAGGTCGCATCGACCGCGTCGAGCGTATCGACGACGCCGTCCCGGCAGGACCGTCCGGCAGGGCGGGGGACGGCGGGCACGTAGCGCAGCCACCCGAGGGGCCCTGGTGAGACTGAGGCTGGAATTCACGACCGAGCCGTTCGACCTGGACGAGCCGCCCGAGCACGCGGTGGTGGCCCGCGAGGTGGTCGAGGGCGCGTCGCTCGACGCGGTGGACGTCGGCCCGTTCGGCAACACCGCCGAGGGCGAGGCCGACGCGGTCGTCGCGTCCGTCGCGGAGCTGCTGCGGCGCACGCTGGCGGCGGGCGCCACCCGGGTGTCGCTCCAGGTCAACGTGGTCGCGGCGGCCGGGCGGGCGCAGGAGGACGGCAAGTGACGGGCACCGGGGGGCACCCCTTCGCCGCGGCGGTGAAGCCGTTGGTGGACGCGATGGGCGCGGAGATGGTCGCGCCGCACGAGGCGCGCGGCGACGACGTGGTGCTGAGCTGGGAGGGCGAGGAGGTGGTGGCCGTCCGGCTGCCCCATCTGGCCGACTCCCTCGACCACCTGCTGGCCGACCTCGAACGCCGGCACGGCTCGCTGCCCGCCCTGGGCCGCAAGGACAAGCAGACCGTCGTCCGCATCCTGGAGGAGCGCGGCGCCTTCTCCGTGCGGCACGGCGTGGAGACCGTCGCGTCCGCGCTCGGCGTCAGCCGCTTCACCGTCTACAACTACCTGAACAGGGAGAACGCCCTGAACAGCGAGAAGAGTGCCCGCGAGAGCGAGTGACCGGCCGTTGTTTCCTCTTCCGTCCGCTCCCGGACGGCTTTGTTACCGGAAGTTTTCAACAAACTGTTGACGTCGTACGGCGGCGGCTCTTAGCTTGCGACTGTGACTTCCAGCGCATCGCCGGGTCTTTCCCGGCTCAATGAGGCCACCTCGTCAGCGGCGTCCGCGCTGCTCCACGAGGTGTGCGCCAGTACGGCGTGGGACGCCGCGCTGGCCGCCGGACGGCCGTACGACCGCCTCGACGACCTGCTCGCGGCGAGCGACACCGCCATGGCGGCGCTCACCGCGGACGACCTCGCGCAGGCGATGGCCGGACACCCGCCGATCGGCCGCCCGACCCCGGGCGACGCCACGTCGGCGCGGGAGCAGAGCGGGGTCGGCGCGGCCGAGCGCGAGGAACTGCTCGCGCTCAACCTGGCCTACCAGGACGCGCACGGCCATGTCTTCCTGATCTGCGCCACCGGCAGGACCGGTGAGCAGATGCTGGCCGCCCTCAAGGAGCGGATCGGCAACGACACGGACACCGAACGCGAGATCGTCCGCGCCGAACTGGGAAAGATCAACCGCATCCGGCTCACCCGCCTCGCCGGAGCCGGAGCCGGAGCCGGAGCCGGAGCCGATACCGGGACCGGCACCGGTGCCACCGCCGGAGCCGGAGCCGCACGCGAGGCCGCGTCCGAAGGAGATCCCTCATGACCGACACGTCGGTGTCCACGCACATCCTGGACACGAGCGTCGGCCGCCCGGCGGAAGGCGTGCCCGTCCATCTGTCGGTGCGCGCCTCGGCCGGCGGGATCTGGTCGCCGCACGGGTCGTCGAAGACCGACGGCGACGGCCGCTGCAAGGATCTCCCGGCCCTGCCGGAAGGCACCACCCACGTACGGCTGCACTTCGACGTGGAGCCGTACCTCACCCGCCAAGCCAACGCACAGCAGGACGCCCCCCGCGCAAGGGACAGCGGAGCTTTCTTCCCGGAGGTGGCGATCGTCTTCGCCGTCAGGCCGGGCGAGCACTATCACGTACCGCTGCTGCTCAATCCGTTCGGCTACTCCGTATACCGAGGGAGCTAGCACCGATGACCGCCACTTCCCGCCCGTCCCACCCGGTTTTTCTCGGCCAGAACCAGTACGGCAAGGCAGAGAACCGTGTCGTCAGGATCACCCGCGAGGGCGGCACGCACCACATCAAGGACCTGAACGTCTCCGTCGCGCTCTCCGGCGACATGGACGACGTGCACCTGTCCGGCTCCAACGCCAACGTGCTGCCGACCGACACCACCAAGAACACGGTGTTCGCCTTCGCCAAGGAACACGGCATCGAATCCGCCGAGCAGTTCGGCATCCACCTCGCCCGGCACTTCGTCACCAGCCAGGAGCCGATCAAGCGGGCGCGGATACGGATAGAGGAGTACTCCTGGGAGCGGATCGCCGCCTCCGAGGCGGGCTCCCGCTTCATCGGCGCCGACGAGATCCAGCACTCCTTCGTCCGCAAGGGCCAGGAGACCCGCACCACCGAGGTCGGCTACGACGGCGAGAACTGGCAGGTCGTCTCCGGCCTGAAGGACCTGGTGGTCATGAACTCCACCAACTCCGAGTTCTGGGGCTTCGTCAAGGACGAGTACACGACCCTCAAAGAGGCGTACGACCGCATCCTCGCCACCGAGGTCACCGCCCGCTGGCGGTTCAACTGGACCAGCGACGAGCGGCGCGCCCCGCAGTGGGAGAAGGCGTACGGGCAGGTCCGCACGGACCTGCTGGAGGCGTTCGCCGAGACGTACTCGCTCTCGCTCCAGCAGACCCTCTACGCGATGGGCTCGCGGGTCATCACCAGCCGCTCCTACGTGGACGAGGTCCGGCTCTCACTGCCCAACAAGCACCACTTCCTGGTCGACCTGGAGCCGTTCGGCCTCAAGAACGACAACGAGGTCTATCTCGCGGCCGACCGTCCGTACGGCCTCATCGAGGGCACCGTGCTGCGTGACGGCGCCGAGCCCCGCATCCCGGTGACGGACTGAGAGGCACCACCATGAGCAACCGCATCGTCATCGAGAACTGCGGCGTCGCGACCGTCGACGCCGACGACACCGAGTACGCCACCGGGCACGTCGTCGTCGCGGACAATCTGATCGAGTCCGTCGGAGCGGGCCCCGCACCGGCCGGTCTGGAGAACGTCACCCGCCGGATCGACGGCACCGGACACCTCGTCACCCCCGGCCTGGTCAACACCCACCACCACTTCTACCAGTGGATCACCCGCGGCCTCGCCCAGAACAGCAACCTCTTCAACTGGCTGGTCGAGCTGTACCCGACCTGGGCGCGGATCGACGAGCGGATGGTCTACGCGGCCGCCTCCGGCTCGCTCGGCGTGATGGCCCGCGGCGGCGTCACCACCGCGATGGACCACCACTACGTCTTCCCGCGCGGCGCGGGCGACCTGCTCGGCGCCGAGATCCGCGCCGCCGCCGAACTGGGCGTGCGCTTCACCGCCGCCCGCGGCTCGATGGACCGCGGCAAGAGCGACGGCGGACTGCCGCCGGACTTCGCCGTGGAGACCACCGAGGGCGCGCTGCTCGCGACCGAGGAGGCCATCGACACCCACCACGACGCCTCCTTCGGCTCGATGCTGCACATCGCCGCCGCGCCCTGCTCGCCCTTCTCGGTCTCCACCGAACTGCTGCGCGAGGCCGCGGTGCTGGCCCGCCGCAAGGGCGTCCGGCTGCACACGCACGGCAGTGAGACGGTGGAGGAGGAGAAGTTCTGCCACGAGCTGTTCGGCATGGGCCCGACGGACTACTTCGAGTCCACCGGCTGGCTCGGCGACGACGTGTGGATGGCGCACTGCGTCCACATGAACGACTCCGACATCGCCGCCTTCGCCCGGACCGGGACCGGCGTCGCGCACTGCCCGTCGTCCAACGCCCGGCTCGCCGCGGGCATCGCGCGGGTGCCCGACATGCTCGCCGCCGGGGTCCCGGTCGGCCTCGGCGTGGACGGCACCGCGTCCAACGAGTCCGGTGAACTCCACACCGAACTGCGCAACGCCCTGCTCATCAACCGCCTCGGCGGCGGCGAGAAGGCGCTGAACGCCCGTCAGGCCCTGCGCCTGGGCACGTACGGCGGCGCGCGCGTGCTCGGCCGTACCGCCGAGATCGGTTCCCTGGAGGCCGGGAAGCTCGCCGACCTCGTGCTGTGGAAGCTGGACGGCATCGCGCACGCCTCGATCGCCGACCCCGTCGCCGCGCTGGTCTTCGGAGCGGCGGCCCCGGTCACCCTGTCGCTGGTCAACGGTGTGCCGGTGGTCGAGAACAACCGGCTCACCCGCGCCGACGAGGACGCCATCGCGCGGCTGACCAGGACCGAGGCGCAGCGCCTCGCGCGGATCGCGGGCCTGGCGTAACACCGTAGGCACCGCCGCGAAAGCGACCGGTCGGGGAGGGACGGCCCCCGACCGGTAGCCGGACCCTGTCCTGACACGGGTCCGGCGACACCGCCCCCGGACCGTGGGACCACGGTCGGCCCCGCGGCTCCGGGGGCGGTGCCTCCCCGAAACCACGGCCCGCACTCCGGCGCGCGCACCGGGCCGGGTGCCACGGCGGGTACGCGACGACCTCCCGCTCCGCGCCGTTTACTATGCGTTCAGCCGGACGTCCGCACCCCGCCGGGTGCGGGGCGCGGCAGGCAGGATCCCGCCACAGCCAGAGGTGAGCGCCCGTGAGCCCGACCGAGCCCGTACCCGCCGAAGGCTCCGCCGCCGAGCCCGCCACGGGGGCCGTCACCCTGGTCACCGGCGGCACCGGCACCCTCGGCCGCGCGCTGGTCGACCGGCTGCTCGCCGCCGGCCGCCCGGTACGCGTGCTCAGCCGCGGCCCGCGCGGGGCCGACGACGCGCGGCCGTACGAGTGGGCGGTCGGCGACCTGCGGACCGGCGTCGGCATCGACGGCGCGCTCTTCGACGGGGTCGGCACGATCGCGCACTGCGCGACCACCAACGGCCGCGGCGACGTCGAGGCCACCGAGCGGCTGACCGGAGCGGCGGTGCGCGCGGGCGGCGACCCGCACCTGGTGTACATCTCGATCGTCGGCGTCGACCGCGTCCCGCTCGGCTACTACCGCGCCAAACTCGCCGCGGAGACCGTCGTGGAGCAGTGCGGGCTGCCGTGGACGGTGCTGCGCACCACGCAGTTCCACGACCTGGTGGCCCGGCTCACCGTCGCGCAGCGGCGGCTGCCCGCGATCCTGACGCTGTCGGGAGTGAGCTTCCAGCCGGTCGACGTCACCGAGGTCGCGGACCGGCTCGCGGAGCTGGCCGGAGGCGAACCCGTGGGCCACGCACCGGACTTGGGCGGTCCGCAGATCCGCAGCGCCGCCGATCTGACCCGCGCGACCCTGCGCGCGGCGGGCCGCCGCAGGCTCGTCGTACCGCTGCGGCTGCCCGGCGCCCTGGCGGGCGCGCTGCGCGCGGGCGGCAATCTGACCCCCGATCACGCCGACGGCCGGATCACCTACGACTCCTGGCTCGCCGCCCGCACCCCGCCGAGGAAGCCGGGGATCACAGCGCCCGGTGCATGATGTGCAGGCCGACGTAGCCCAGACGCGGATGCCGGAACCCCTCGGGGACCGTACCGATCACCCGGAAGCCCAGTGACTCGTACAGCTTCACCGCGTACGTGTTGGACTCCACCACGGCGTTGAACTGCATGGCGCGGAAGCCCTCGCGCTCCGCCCAGCGCAGCGCCTCCTCGCACAGCGCGCGGCCCGCACCGCGGCCGCGGTGCGCGGGGTCGACCATGAAGCTGGCGCTGGAGACATGGGCGGCGTTGCCGCCCTGGTTGGCGTTCATCTTGGCGGTGCCGAGCACCGTGCCGTCGTCGCCGACGGCCACGACCGTCCGCGCGGGCGGCGCGAGCAGCCAGTAGTCCCTGGCCGTCGCCTCCGGGATGTCCGTCGGATAGCTGAAGGTCTCGCCGTCCGCGCAGATCCGCCGCAGGAACGGCCAGATCAGCGGCCAGTCGGCCTCGGTCACATCACGGATGAGCATGCGGAGCAGCATGAACGGCCGCCGGCGCCGGGTGCAAGCGCGTTTCGGCGCGGCGGCCGTTCCCGGGCGCCGGGGCTCAGTCCGCCAGCAACTCGTAGGCGGGCAGCGTCAGGAAGTCGACGTACTCCGCGTCGAGCGCCGTGCGCAGCAGCAGCTCATGGGCCTCGGTCCACTTGCCCGCCGCGAACGCCTCCTCGCCGATCTCCTCGCGGATCGCGGCGAGTTCGTCGGCGGCCACCCGCAGCACGAGGTCGTGGGTCGCTTTCTCGCCGTTCTCGAAGACGACCCCCGCGTTGATCCACTGCCAGATCTGCGAGCGGGAGATCTCGGCGGTGGCGGCGTCCTCCATCAGGTTGAAGATCGCCACCGCGCCGAGGCCGCGCAGCCACGCCTCGATGTAACGGGTGCCGACCTGCACCGCGTTGCGCAGCCCGTCGAAGGTCGGCTTCGCGTCCAGCGAGGCGATGTCGATCAGCTCGGCCGCGGTGACGTGCACGTCCTCGCGCAGCCGGTCCTTCTGGTTCGGCCGGTCGCCGAGGACCGCGTCGAAGGAGGCGCGGGCGATCGGCACCAGGTCGGGGTGCGCGACCCACGAGCCGTCGAAACCGTCCCCGGCCTCACGGTCCTTGTCCGCCCTGACCTTCTCGAACGCGACCTTGTTGACCTCCGCGTCGCGCCGGGACGGGATGAAGGCGGCCATCCCGCCGATCGCGTGCGCGCCGCGCTTGTGGCAGGTGCGCACCAGCAGTTCGGTGTACGCACGCATGAACGGGGCCGTCATCGTCACCGCGTTGCGGTCCGGGAGCACGAAACGGGCGCCGCCGTCACGGAAGTTCTTGACGATGGAGAAGAGGTAGTCCCAGCGGCCCGCGTTCAACCCCGAAGCGTGGTCGCGCAGTTCGTACAGGATCTCGTCCATCTCGTACGCGGCGGTGATCGTCTCGATCAGCACGGTCGCACGCACGGTGCCCTGCGGGACGCCCACGTAGTCCTGCGCGAAGACGAACACGTCGTTCCACAGCCGGGCTTCGAGGTGCGACTCGGTCTTGGGCAGGTAGAAGTACGGGCCCTTGCCGAGGTCGATCAGCCGCTGGGCATTGTGGAAGAAGTACAGGCCGAAGTCGACCAGGCCGCCGGGGATCTGCTCGCCGTCCACGGTGAGGTGGCGTTCCGGCAGGTGCCAGCCGCGCGGGCGCATCACGACGGTGGCCAGGTCCGCCGGGTCGCCGAGCGCGTACGACTTGCCCTCGGGGGAGGTGAAGTCGATCCTGCGCTCGTAGGCGTCGATCATGTTGACCTGGCCGCCGATGACGTTCTCCCAGGTGGGGGCGGAGGCGTCCTCGAAGTCGGCGAGCCAGATCCGCGCACCGGAGTTCAGCGCGTTGATGGTCATCTTGCGGTCGGTGGGGCCGGTGATCTCCACCCGGCGGTCGTCGAGCGCGGCGGGCGCGGGGGCGACCCGCCAGTCGCCGTCCCGGATGTGCGCGGTCTCCGGGAGGAAGTCGAGGGTGCCGGTGCGGGCGATCCCGGCGCGCCGCTCCTGGCGGCGGGCCAGCAACTCGGCGCGGCGGGGCGCGAAACGGCGGTGCAGCTCGGCGAGGAACACCAGCGCCTCGGGGGTCAGCACCTCCTCCGCGCGGGGGACGGGCCCGGCGGCCTCGGAGACGACGGCCGGAGACGGCGCTGATGCGGACATGCTGTCACTGCTCCAGAGTGCGAGTGTGTCTGGCGCCCGCCGGGGTGCGGGACTGGCACCGGGTGCCAGGGCCGGTCCGAGGTACGGGCGGTTCTGCAAGGTGGAGTATAGATTTCACAGTGCGGAAGTTCAACGCTTTGTGGCACGGGGTGCAGCCGCAGGCTCCGCCGGGTCCGGGGCGGGCCGGAGAAGCCCCAGGTCGGCGGGGGTGTCGATATCGGCCGGGTCGCCGATGTCCCCGCACTCCACGAGCACGGTGTGGTCGGCGTGCTCGCGCAGATACGTACGCGCCCCGCGGTCCCCGGTGGCGCTGCCCGCGACCCCGGCCCAGCGGGCGCCCCCGATCAGCACCGGGTGGCCGCGCCTGCCGTCGTACACCGCGCAGGCCAGGGCCGATGCCAGGGCCTCGCCTCCACCGGCCGCCGCCAGCACGCGGGCGACGGCAGCCGCGCCCACGCCGGGCTGGTCCACCAGGCCGATCAGCGCCGCGGCCGGGGCGTCGGCCGACGCCGCGAGCGAGGCGAGCCCGGCCCGCAGCGAGGAGCCCATGCCCTCCTCCCAGCGCGGATTGCGCACCACCACGCAGCCGGAGAGGTCGGCGCGCTCCACCACCTCGTCGGCCGCCGCGCCCAGCACCACGTGCACCGGGCCGCAGCCGCCCGCGCGCAGCACCCGTACCGCGTGCTCCACCAACGGCCGCCCCTCGTACGGCAGCAGCGCCTTCGGCCGCCCGCCCAGCCGCCGCCCGCCACCGGCCGCCAGCAGCAGTCCGGCTACCTCGCCCTTTGTGTGCATAACTCCTGCATACCGTGACGGGACCATGGCCGAACAGGCCGCGGTCGGCGTGGCGTGTTCCGGTATCGTCGGCGTGAGGGCCGGAAGGGGCGGTGACCGGCCGAGGGAACGGGGACTGATGGGCGCTCAGCACTTCCAGCCGCTGACGGCCGAGGATCCGACCGGCGTCCCGGGCTACCGGATCAGCGCGCGGCTCGGCGGGCGCGTCTACCTCGCGCACGCGCCGGGCGGCATACCGGTCGCGCTCCGCCTGATCGACCGGCTCCCGCCCGACGTCCACGCCCTGCGGCAGGTGCACGGGCCCTACGTCGTCCCCTTCGTCGACGGCGGCGCCGACGACTCCGGCGCGGGCCCCTGGCTCGCCACCGCCTACGTCCCCGGCCTCTCGCTGCGCACCGCCGTCACCACCACAGGGCCGCTCCCCGTCCCCAGCGTGCTGCGGCTCGTCGCCGGAATCGCCGAAGCGCTGCGCACCATCCACCACCGCGGCCTCACCCACGCCGCCCTCACCCCCGCCCACGTCCTCCTCGCCGCCGACGGCCCGCGCGTCAAGGACTTCGCCCTGACGGGCGCGGCCGCGTCCGATACGTCAGCCGCCGCGTCGTCGGCGAGCCGGACGGCGCCCGCGGGCGCCGCGGAGGGCTCGCCCGCCCAGGGACCGGCGCCCGTCTCGCTCATGGGGGAACCCGTCGCCGACGAGCCGCCCGCCGCGGCGGCGTTCCTGGCGCCCGAGCAGGTGGCGGGGAAGGCCGGGGGGCCCGCGGCCGATGTGTTCTCGCTGGGGCTGATCGCCGCGTACGCGGCCGTCGGAGGGGCGGCCGTCGGGGGCGGGGAGGCGGATCTCAACGAGCTGCCGGGGGAGCTGCGGGAGATCGTGACGCGGTGCCTGATCAAGGACCCCGCGCTACGGCCGTCGCCCGCGCAGATCATCGCGATGTGCGCGCAGGCGGCGCCCGACGCGTCGCGGCGGCGGGCGGACCGGTGGCTGCCGCCCGCGCTGCTGGCGGCGATCGTTCCGGCGATGCCGCCGCCCGCGCCGCCGATACCGGTGGCGCCGCCGACCGGGCATCCGGGATCGCTGCACTACGGGTGGGCGCGGCCGAGCGCCGGGCACGTACCGTACCGCCCCCACCTGCCGCACTTGCCGCACCTCCCGCGCCCGCCCGCCCGGCGCCGGGGCGGCACCGTCCTGGCGGCGGTCGCCGCCCTGGCGGTCGTGGCCGCAGTCGGGGCCGTCCTCCTCGACCGCTCCGACGACGACCACCGCGCGAGCGGCGCGTCCACCGCCTCCACCGCGCCCGCCGCGGCGCCCACCACCGCGCCGCCGGACTCCGGCGCAGGAGGCGGGGACGCGACCGGCGCACCCGAGCAGCCGAGCGGCATCCCTTACGCGGGCATACGGCTCCCGGCGGGCTCGGGCCTGTCGCTGACCCAGGACCCGCCCGTGGTGCTCCCCGGCCCCTTCACCGGGGACATCGGCTTCACCCCGGAGCCCGAGGCGTTCGGCACCGACCCCGCCCACGGCACCGTCGCCCTGCTGGACCCGGCCGCGCCCGACACCCTCGCGGGCTGCCGCGGCGCCGCCGCCGCAAGCCCTTCCATCCCGCGGGACTCGGTGAGCGCGGGCTCGCGCGTCTGCGTACAGTCCGCCGACGGCACGGTCGCGCTGGTCGTCTTCCGGACGCTGACGCCGAAGGGCGCTCCGGCACCCAGTGCCAGTCTGGACGTCACCGTGTGGCGGACCGAGGGGCGCAGCGCCGAGGCCAACCAGGACGGCATTCCAAACCCACAAGCGCTCGGCACAGTGAATTTGGCGCATTTTTCGAAGACCGTATAGCGCGACCGGCTTCGCTTCGCGTTAACTGATCGGCCCCGGAGGCCACGTCGGAGAACCGGGGGCGGAGTGGGTGTGAGGCAGAAGTACGCGCTGGGGGAGACACAGGTGGTCAGTGCGCCGGGGGCGGCGGAATTACGGGCGGCGGTGGCTCGCGTTCAACGGGAACTCGCGGCGTATCGCCCGGCGTTGCCGGACCGCGCCGTCGCGGAGGACGAGCTGGCCGTCCTGGCCAGGCTCGCCGCGCAGCCGGCGCCGGCCGCGATACGCGACGCCGAGGCCGTTCGGCACTCTCTTTTACTCGTCGCCGCCGCTCTCGGTTCGGTCAGCGCCCTGACCGAACCGCTCGCGGAGCTGCACGAAACGGTGGAGCGCGCGACGCCGACGTGCTGACCGTGCGGGTGCCGTTCTTCGCGGGCGCCGCCCGTGCGTGGGCCGGTCCCGGTCCATGGACGGGCGGAGGCCGTGCGCCTCAGGAGGACGGCGACGGCGCCGTGGTGGTGGCCAGGGCGAGCGACAGGGCCTGGGCCACCTCGTGGAGGACAGGGATGATCTTGTCGGTGGCGGATTCGGTGACGCGGCCGGCCGGGCCGGAGATGGAGATGGCGGCGGCGGTGGGGGAGTCGGGGACGGTGACGGCGAGGCAGCGGACGCCGACCTCTTGTTCGTTGTCGTCCACGGCGTAGCCCATCGCACGGATGCGGCCGAGTTCGGTGAGGAAGTCGTCCGGGTCGGTGATGGTGCGGTCGGTGGCGGCGGGCATGCCGGTCCGGGCGAGCAGGGCGCGTACCTCCTCCGGGGGAACGTCGGCGAGCAGGGCCTTGCCGACGCCGGTGGAGTGGGGGAGGACGCGGCGGCCGACCTCGGTGAACATCCGCATGGAGTGGCGGGAGGGGACCTGGGCCACGTAGACGACCTCGTCGCCGTCGAGCAGCGCCATGTTGGCGGTCTCGCCGGTGGCCTCGACCAGTTCGGCGAGGTAGGGGCGGGCCCAGGTGCCGAGCAGGCGGGAGGCGGTCTCGCCGAGGCGGATCAGGCGGGGGCCGAGCGCGTAGCGGCGGTTCGGCTGCTGGCGGACGTATCCGCAGCTCACGAGGGTGCGCATCAGGCGGTGGATGGTCGGCAGCGGGAGCCCGCTGCTGGAGGACAGCTCGCTGAGCCCCACCTCGCCGCCCGCGTCCGCCATGCGCTCCAGCAGGTCAAAGGCCCGTTCGAGGGACTGGACGCCCCCGGCGCGGTCAGCAGACACGTGCGATCCCCTCGGCAAGGTCGGCGTTCGTCGGCAATCATGGCGGTGCGGTGGTACGGCGGTGCGGCGGTACGGCAGTGCGCGAAGGCGTCGGCGGCCAGGTCACCAGCCGTGCCGACGGTGTTGCGAAATGCGGTTTCCGCTCTGCGGAAGCTTACACGCCCTTGACGGTGTGCGGGATCTTCCTGCACATTGCGTTTCAACGAATTGTTGAAGGCGTGGTGGGAGGGTACGTGAAGGACGCGGAGGAACTGATCCTGCGCTCGCGGCGCGTCGTGACACCGGAGGGCGAACGGCCCGCGGCGGTCGCCGTCAGCGGCGGAGTGATCAGCGCGGTGCGGCCCTACGAGACCCCCGACCCGGCCGGTGCGCGCGTGGTCGACCTCGGCGACGACGTCCTGCTGCCCGGCCTGGTCGACACCCACGTGCACATCAACGACCCCGGCCGCACGGAGTGGGAAGGCTTCGCGACGGCCACCGCGGCGGCTGCGGCGGGCGGCATCACGACGCTGATCGACATGCCGCTCAACAGCGTCCCGCCGACCACCACCACCGCGCATCTGACGGTCAAGCGGGACACCGCGCGCGGCCGGGTGCACACCGACGTCGGCTTCTGGGGCGGCGCCGTCCCCGGCAACGTCAAGGACCTCCAACCCCTGCACGACGCGGGCGTCTTCGGCTTCAAGTGCTTCCTGCTGCACTCCGGCGTCGACGAGTTCCCGCAGCTCGACCCGGCCGAACTGGAGGAAGCCCTCACCGAGTTGACCCGGTTCGACGCCCTGCTCATCGTGCACGCCGAGGACCCGGGGCTGATCGACGGCGCCCCGCGGCGCGGCGGCCCGCACTACGCCGACTTCCTCGCCTCCCGGCCGCGCGCCGCGGAGGACACCGCCGTCGCCGGTCTGATCGCGCTGGCCGAGCGGCTCGGCGCCCGCGTCCATGTGCTGCACCTGTCCTCCTCCGGGGCGCTGCCGCTGATCGCCGCGGCCAAGCGCGAGGGCGTCCGCGTCACCGTGGAGACCTGCCCGCACTTCCTCACCCTGACCGCGGAGGAAGTCCCGGACGGGGCAACGGAGTTCAAGTGCTGCCCGCCGATCCGCGAGGCCGCCAACCAGGACGCGCTCTGGCGGGCGCTGGCCGACGGCACCATCGACTGCGTGGTCTCCGACCACTCGCCGTCCACCGTCGACCTCAAGCGCAAGGACACCGGCGACTTCGCCGCCGCCTGGGGAGGCATCTCCTCGCTGCAACTCGGCCTGCCCGCGGTCTGGACCGAGGCCCGGCGCCGCGGCCACACCGTCGCCGACGTCGCCCGCTGGATGTCCGCGGGACCCGCCCGGCTCGCCGGACTCACCGCCAAGGGCGCCATCGCCGCGGGCTACGACGCCGACTTCGCGGTCCTCGCCCCCGAGGAGACCTTCACCGTCGACCCGGCCCGTCTGCACCACCGCAACCCGATCACCGCCTACGCGGGCAGGACCCTGCACGGTGTCGTACGCGGCACCTGGCTGCGCGGCGAGCGGATCGCCGACCACGGCGCGGTGACCGGCGAGCCCGTCGGCCGGCTCATCGAACGGCCGGCCGACGGGAGTTGAGACCCCGTCAGGGGCGGGCGCGCGGAAGGGGTGCCGCATCCCCGGGACGGCACCCCTCATCCGCGACCGCGATCTCAGGCCGCGCGCCGCACCCGGCGCCGGTGGGCGGCGATGATGTCCGCGTAGCGGCGACCGCTGCCCTTGATCGTGCGCTTCTGCGTCGGATAGTCGACGTGCACCAGACCGAAGCGCTTGTCGTAGCCGTACGCCCACTCGAAGTTGTCCAGCAGCGACCAGGCGTAGTAACCGGCCAGCGGCACCCCGCGGCGGACCGCCCTGGCGCAGGCGGCCAGGTGCTCCTCCAGGTAGGTGGCCCGCTCCGGGTCGTCGACCTGTCCGTCGGGACCGACGGTGTCGTGGTAGGCGGAACCGTTCTCCGTCACGAAGATCCGGCTCGCGCCGTACTCCTCGGAGAGCCGGACCAGAAGCTGCTCCAGGCCGTCGGCGTTGACCTCCCAGTCCATCGCGGTCCGCCGGACGCCCGGCAGGTACACCGACTTGGCGTACGGCGCGGGGCCCGTCGGGTCGTCCGTGATGACATTGCGGAAGTAGTAGTTCAGACCCAGCCAGTCCAGCGGAGCGGCGATCGACTCCAGGTCGCCGTCCTTGATCGGCAGGTCCACGCCGTACAGCTCCACCATGTCCTGCGGGTAGCCGCGGCCGTGGATCGGGTCCAGCCACCAGCGGTTGGTGTGTCCGTCCGCGCGCCGGGCGGCGGCCACGTCGGCGTCGCGGTCGGTGGCGGGCTCGCACGGGCTGAGGTTGTTCACGATGCCGATCCGCAGATCGGAGTGGGCCGCGCGCAGCGCCTGCACGGCCAGGCCGTGGCCGACGTGCAGGTGGTACGAGGCGCGGACCGCCGCCGTCAGGTCCGTCCAGCCGGGGGCCATGGTGCCCTCCAGGTGGCCGATCCACGCCGAGCACAGCGGCTCGTTGAGCGTCGCCCAGTCCTTGACACGGTCGCCGAGCGCCTGCCCGACGACGGCCGCGTACTCGCCGTACCGCTCGGCGGTCTCCCGCTCTGGCCAGCCGCCCCTGTCCTGCTGCGCCTGCGGCAGGTCCCAGTGGTACAGCGTGGCGTTGGGCGTGATGCCCGCTTCGAGCAGGGCGTCGACCAGCCGGTCGTAGAAGGCGAGTCCGGCGGCGTTGACGGCGCCGGAACCCTGCGGGATCACCCGCGGCCACGCGATCGAGAAGCGGTAGGAGTCGAGGTCCAGGGCGCGCATCAGCTCCAGGTCCTCGGGCCAGCGGTGGTAGTGGTCACAGGCGACGTCGCCGGTGTCGCCGCCCGCGACCTTGCCGGGGGTTCGGGAGAAGGTGTCCCAGATGGACGGGGCCCGGCCGTCCTCGTCCACCCCGCCCTCGATCTGGTAGGCGGCGGTGGCCGCGCCCCAGACGAAATCGGCGGGAAGAGAGCTGAGGTCGTTCACAAGCAGCCTTTCGGTGGGGTCACTTGACGGCGCCGGCGGTGAGCCCGGCGACGAGGTAACGCTGGAGGAGGAGGAATCCGGCGACCACCGGCACACTCACCACGAGCGACGCGGCCATGACCTGGTTCCAGTACACGTCGTTCTGGCTGGCGTATCCGCGCAGACCCACGGCGAGTGTCCTGGTCGAGTCATTGGTCATGACGGACGCGAAGAGCACTTCGCCCCACGCCGTCATGAACGCGTAGACGCACACGGCGACGATGCCGGGGATGGCGGCCGGCACGACGACCCGGAACAGCGCGCCGAGCGGGCCGCAGCCGTCCACCTTCGCGGCCTCGTCGAGGTCGCGCGGGATGGAGTCGAAGTACCCGACCAGCATCCAGATGGAGAAGGGGAGGGAGAAGGTCAGATACGTGATGATCAGGCCGAGCCTGCTGCCGTAGAGCTGGATGCCCGTGCTGTTCCCGATGTTGACGAAGATCAGGAACAGCGGCAGCAGGAACAGGATGCCGGGGAACATCTGCGTCGACAGCACCGTGACGGTGAAGAACTGGCGGCCGGGGAAGCGGTAGCGGCTCACGCCGTACGCCGCGAAGATCGCGATGACCACCGAGAAGAGGGTGGCGCTCACCGACACGATCAGCGAGTTCATGAAGTAGTGCCCGAGCGGCACGGTCTTCCAGATGTCGACGTACGGCCGCAGGGTGAGGCCGTTCGGTATCCAGTGGAACGTGCCCTGCACGTCCTGCAACCGCTTCAGCGACGAACTGAGCATCACGTACACGGGAGTGAGCACGAAGAGCAGCAGCAGGGTCAGAACGACCCGGCGGGTCCACAGGAAGGACTTCGGGGAGGCCATCGGCGACGGCTGCACGGGGATCCTAGGCATCGACTTCCCGCTTCCGTGTGAACAGCAGGTAGAACGCGGTCACCACGAGCAGGAAGAGCAGCAGGAGCACGGACATCGCCGAGCCCGAGCCGAAGTTCCAGGTGATGAACGACGACTGGTAGATGTGGATGGAGATCAGGTCGGCCGCGTGCGGTGCGGAGTTGCCGAAGAGCACGAACGGCGTGTTGAAGTCGTTGAACGTCCACAGGAAGAGCACCAGGACCAGTACCTGGTTCACCGGCCGCAGCGACGGCAGGGTGATCTTGCGGATCTGCTGCCAGATGCCCGCGCCGTCCATCGCCGCGGCCTCGTACAGCTCGCGCGGGATGTTCTGGAGACCGGCCATCAGGCACAGGAACGCGAACGGCCAGGACTTCCACACCGACACGATGACCAGCGCCCAGAAGCTGTTGTCACCGATCAGCCAGAACGGCTTGTTGGAGGTGAGGTGCAACTGGTCGTGCAGTACGTGGTTCACCAGGCCGGTGTCCTGCTGGAACATGAACGCCCAGGTGATGACGGCCGCGTAGACCGGCAGCGCGTACGGCACCAGGAAGATCGCGCGCATGATCGCCCGGCCGCGGAAGGCGTCCTGCATGAGGATCGCCGCCGCGGTGCCGATCAGCCAGGACAGGCCGACCGACAGGACGGTGAACATGACGGTCACCCAGAACGAGTGCAGCAGCGCCTCGCCGACGGGCTGGTCGAACTTGACCGCCACGCGGTAGTTGTCGAGACCGGTCCAGGGCGCGCTGCCCCAGTCGCGGATGAAGAACTGCGTGAGCCCTTTGAAGCTGATCACGATGCCGACGACCATCGGCACCAGGTGGATCAGCAGTTCCAGGATCAGTGCGGGGAAGAGCATGAGGTACGGCACGCCGACGCGGCGCAGCCGAGCGGGAATACGCGGCCGGAGCCGGCCCCTTCCGACGGGCTTGCCGTCGGAGGGGCCGGCCTCGGGAGCGCTCCGAGGAGGGGCAGTGGCAGTCATGGAGCCGATCCTTAGGAAGCGGGCATCTGCTGCTGCGCCTTGGTCAGCGCGGCCTTGACGGAGTCGGTCGAGACGTCCTTGCCGGCCGCGGCGTCCGCGAACAGGTCCTTGACCGCGGTACCGACCAGGGTCTCGAACTGGGCCTCGTTGGCGACCTGCGGCAGCGGGGCGGCGGAGCTGCCCAGCACGCTCGCGAGGGTCTTCAGGTCCGGGGTCTGGAAGGCGGGGTCGCTCTGCGCGGCCTTGACCGGCGGCAGCGAACCGTACGTCGAGTTGAGGGTCTTCTGCTCGGCGTCGCTGGTCATGAAGTTGACGAACTTCAGGGCGCCGTCGATGTTCTTGGAGTTCTTGAAGACCGCCATGTTGATACCGGCGACCATCGAGGTCACACCGGCGTCGCCGGTCGCGCCCGCCTGGAGGGTCGGGACGGGAACCACGCCGTACTGGTCGGGGTTCATGCCGTGCGACTTGATCGAGGTGGCGGCGGACTGCCACATCATCATCGCGGCCTTGCCGGTGGCGAAGTCGGTGATGGTCTGGTTCTGCGCGTACTCCGCGTTGCCCTTCGCGGCGATCTTGTCCTTGGCGATGAAGTCGACGTACTGCTTCACCGCGGCGACGTTGTTCGGGGTGTCGAAGGTCGCCTTGCCGGACGCGTCGAACCAGTCGGAGCCCCGCTGCTTGGCCAGCACGAAGGCGTGGTGGATGTTCTCGGAACCGTTGCCGCCCTCGACCGCGAGGCCGTAGTGGCCGTCCTTGGTGAGCTTCTTGCCGTCGGCGACCAGTTCGTCCCAGGTCTTGGGCGGGTTGGCTATGCCGGCGTCGGCGAACATCTTCTTGTTGTAGTACAGGCCGTACGCCATCGAGTACAGCGGCACCGCGGCCGGGTCCTTGCCGGCCGCGCCGGCGGCGGCGATCGACGCGGGCGCGAACTTGTCCTTGCCGCCGATCTTCGCGAAGGTCGCGTCGTCGAAGGGCAGCAGGGCGCCGGTGGCCTGGAGGGAGGCGGACCAGGTGTTGCCGATGTTCAGCACGTCGGGACCCTGGCCGGAAGTGGCCGCCGCGAGGATCCGGTTGAGCAGGTCGGACCACGGGATGACCTCCAGCTTGACCTTGATGCCGGTCTGCTGGGTGAACTTGGCGAGTTCGGGGGTGAGCACCTGCTTGTCGTTGTCCAGGCTGGTGCCCTGGTTGCTGGCCCAGTACGTCAGCGTCTTGCCGCCGCCGCCACTGGTGCTCTTGCCGCCGCTGCTGCTGTCGTCCGAGCCGCCACAGGCGGAGACGGTGAGACCGAGCGCGGCCACGAGGGCAGTGGCCGCGAGGAGTCTGCTGGAGGTGCTGGAGGTGCGCATAACGGGTCCCTCTCAGAGGTGGGTTCGCTTCAGGAAGTGAACAGCGCCTGTGCCTTAATTCAGGCCGTGATTTAACTTGTGAGAAAAGGTGGCGTCAAGACCCTGTGCAGCGATAGATTCACGCCGGACGAGACGGGAGGGCGACAAAGTGGCTGAACGCGGCAAGCGAACAGTGCGTGACCTGCGGCGGGGCAACCGTGCATCGCTTCTGCGTCATTTGTATTTCGAGGGACCCCTCAGCCGCCAGGAGTTGGGCCGGGACACCGGCCTCAGCGCCGGGTCGATCAGCAACGTCGTCGGCGAGCTGATCGCCGACGGCATGGTCGAGGAGGCGGGTGCCGTCGAGTCCGACGGCGGCCGGCCGCGCATCCTGCTCCAGGTCTCCGCCGGATACGGATACGTGGTCGGCGTGGACGTCGGCGAGACCCGCGTCAGGGTCGAGCTGTTCGACCTCGCGCTGACCGAACGGGCCGCGGCCGACCTGCCGTTGTCCGACAGCGGCCACGACGTCGACCACGTCGTACGGCTCGCGCTCGAAGGCATCGAGTCCGTGGTCCGCGAGGCCGGGATCGACGACAGCGAGGTGCTCGGCGTCGGCATCGGCGTCCCCGGCATCGTCGAGCAGGGCGACAACGCGCCCGGCGAGGGCGACGGCGTCGTCGTGCACGGCCAGACCATCGGCTGGGAAGCCGTCCCCTTCGGCCGCCTGCTGCGCGCCGGGACCGCCCTTCCGCTCTACATCGACAACGGTGCCAAGACCCTCGGCCAGGCCGAGATGTGGTTCGGCGGCGGACGCGGCTCCGGCAACGTCGTCATCGCCCTCATCGGCTCCGGCGTCGGCGCGGCCGTGGTCGCCGACGGCACCCCGTACCGCGGCGCGAGCAGCAGCGCGGGGGAGTGGGGCCACACCACGCTGCGGGTCGGCGGGCGCACCTGCCGCTGCGGCTCACGCGGCTGCCTGGAGGCGTACGTCGGCGCCGAGGCACTGCTCGGCCGCTGGCCGTCGGCGCCCACGGGGGTCAGCGAGGAGACCGGCCTGGCCGCTCTCATCGCCGCCGCCGACCACGACCCCGAGGCCGGGGGACTGCTCGCCGAGGCCGCCGAATACCTCGGCGCCGGGATCGCCGACCTGATCAACCTCTTCAACCCGCAGCGCATCGTCATCGGCGGCTGGGCGGGACTGCTGCTCGGCCCCCGGCTGCTGCCCACCGTCCGCGAGGTCGCCGCCGCGTACTCCCTGCACCACCCCTGCGCGCAGACCTCCATCGAACTGGGCAGGCTCGGCGCCGACGCGGTCACCGTGGGCGCCGCGACACTGCCGCTGGCCCGTTTCCTCGACGCGGGCGGCGAGCGGACCGTACGGCTGCCCGCGCAGCCCGCAGGGCCCGACGGCGGCGGCCCGGCACACGGCGGCCCGGGTCCGGCGCGGAACCGGATCGCGCGGGCGATACGTTGACGGTGAGGCTGGTGGTGTGCCGCGCCGGGGCTACGCTCGGGCCGGCGGCCACCCGCCCGCCGCGCCTTTGCCCGTCGTCCTAGGAGTACCGCTGTGACCCTCCAGCAGCAGATCGTCGGCAACGCCATGCAGATGGCCGTCTGCACCCTCAGCCCGGGCCAGACGGTGTACTGCGAGGCGGGGAAGTTCCTGTTCAAGACGGCCAACGTGTCGATGGAGACGCGGCTGGGCGGCCCCGGCTCGGGCGGTTCAGGTTCAGGTTCCGGGTCCGGCTCCGGCGGCTCCGGTGTGGGCGGCATGCTCCGGCAGGCCATGGGCACCGCCATGCAGGTCGGCCAGCGCGCCCTGGCCGGGGAGTCGCTGGCCTTCCAGTACTTCACCGCCTCGGGCGGCGAGGGCACCGTCGGCTTCGCCGGTGTGCTCCCCGGCGAGATGCGCGCCCTCGAACTGACCGGCTCACGCGCCTGGTTCGCCGAGAAGGACGCCTTCGTCGCCGCCGAGTCCACCGTCCAGTTCGGCATCGCCTTCGCGGGCGGGCGCCAGGGCATGAGCGGCGGCGAGGGCTTCGTCCTGGAGAAGTTCACCGGCACCGGCACCGTGATCATCGCGGGCGCGGGCAACTTCATCGACCTCAACCCCGCCGAGTTCGGCGGCCGGATCGAGGTCGACACCGGCTGCATCGTCGCCTTCGAGGAGGGCATCCAGTACGGCGTCCAGCGCATCGGCGGCCTCAACCGCCAGGGCGTCATGAACGCCGTCTTCGGCGGCGAGGGCCTGTCCCTGGCCACCCTCGAAGGCAACGGCCGGGTCATCCTCCAGTCCATGACGATCGAAGGACTCGCCAACGCCCTCAAGAAGTCCCAGGGCGGCGACAAGCAGGGGCCCACCGGAGGTCTGTTCTCCACGCACGCGGGCTGACCCCGGCCGCCGCCGTTCCGGCCGGGGCGGGGTCCGGCACGGAGTGTCGGTCACACGCCCCAGTCGGCGCGCACCGAGGCGAAGAAGGAGTGGAAGTCGGGGAAGGTCTTCTTGACGCAGCCCGGCTCGTCGAAGGTGGTGCCCGGCGTGCGCAGCCCGGCGACCGCGAAGCTCATCGCGATGCGGTGGTCCCCGTGGCAGGCGATCTCGACCGGCGCGGGGGCCCCCGGCGCGATCTCGATCCAGTCGCGTCCCGTGGTGACCGTGATGCCCTGGCGCCGCAGATTCTCCGCGCACGCCTCCAGCCGGTCGCACTCCTTGACGCGGGTGTTGTAGACGTCCTCGATACGGACCGGCCCGTCGGCGAAGGGCGCGATGGCCGCGAGCGTCGGCATCGTGTCCGAGATGTCCCGCATGTTGACGGTGAGACCGCTCAGGCGGCCCGTGCCGGTGACGGTGGTGGCGTCCGGGCCGATCTCGACGTCGGCGCCCATCGACCGCAGGACGTCCACGAAGCGCAGGTCGCCCTGGAGGGCGTCCGCGCCGAGCCCCGGCACGGTCACGGTGCGGCCGGACAGCGCGGCGGCGGCGAAGAAGTAGCTGGCCGTGGAGGCGTCGGGCTCGATCGGGTAGTCGACGGCGCGGTAGCCGCCCGGCGGTACCACGAAGGTCGCGCCCTCGCGCGCCACCTCGACGCCGAAGCGCCGCATCATCGCCAGCGTGATCTCCACATAGGGCGCGGAGACCAGGTCCGTGACGTGGATCCGCAGCCCCTCGGCCATCAGCGGCCCCGCGAGCAGCAGCGCCGTCAGGAACTGCGACGACAGCCCCGCGTCCAGGTCGATCGCCCCGCCCTTGAGACCGTCCGCGACCACCGTCAGCGGCAGATGCCCCTCGGCCTCCTCGTGCGTCAGGTCCACGCCCAGCGAGCGCAGCGCCGTCGTGAGCGGCGCGACCGGGCGGCGGCGCATCTGCGCGGACGCGTCGAAACGGTACGTGCCGTGGCCCGCGGCGGCCAGCGCGGGCAGGAAGCGGGCGGCGGTGGCGGCGTCGCGGCAGTACACGTCGGCCTCCGGCACGGCGGGCCCCGACGGGCGGCCGGTGATCCGCCACGCCTGCGGATCGCGCTCGACGCGGTACCCGAGCCGGGTCAGGCCCTCCGCGAACCCGTCGGTGTCGTCCGACAGCAGCGGCCGGCGCAGCACAGTGGTGCCCTCGGCGGCGGCGGCGAGAAAGAGCGCCCGGGCGGTCACCGACTTGGAACCGGGGACGGCGACGACTGACACGGGGTGCCTCCTGGCAGGTAAGGGGCGCGCGCGTACGGCTCGGCCGCCGCCGTGATTCTAGAGCCTGCCCCCGCACGGGCCCTGGCCGGGGAGAGCGGTCAGAAGGTCACCGGGAGGCGGTGCACACCGCGGATGAGGAGGCCGGGGCGCCAGGTCAGGGCGGCCGGGTCGGCGGCGAGCGCCAGGCCGGGGCAGCGGTCCAGCAGGGTCCTGACGGCGATCCGGCCTTCGAGCCGGGCCAGCGGCGCGCCGAGGCAGTAGTGGATGCCGTGGCCGAAGGCGAGGTGCCCCTGCGGGGAGCGGCGGATGTCGAACGTGTCGGGCGCCGGATAGCGGCCGGGGTCGCGGTCGGCGGACGCGAGGGCGATCAGGACGGAGTCGCCCGAGGGCACGCGTACGCCGCCGATCTCCAGGGTCTCGCGGGCGAACCGCCAGGTCGTGGTCTCCACCGGACCGTCGTAGCGCAGCATCTCCTCGACGGCGCCGTCGAGCAGTCCGGGGTCGGCGCGCAGGGCGGCGAGCTGGTCGGGGTGCCGGAGCAGGGCGAGGACGCCGTTGGCGATGAGGTTGACGGTCGTCTCGTGCCCGGCGACCAGCAGCAGGAAGGCCATGCCCACCAGTTCGTCGGACGAGAGCCGGTCGCCGTCCTCGTACCGCGTACGGATCAGCGCGCTCAGCAGGTCGTCGCGCGGCGCGGTGCACCGCTTGTCCTCGATCAGCTCGACCAGGTACTCCGACATGGCCTGGACCGCGTCGGCCTCGGCCTCGGGGCCGGTGGGGCCGACGATCTCGTTGGACCAGCCGCGGAACGCCTCGCGGTCCAGGTCGGGCACGCCGAGCAGTTCGCAGATGACGGTCATCGGCAGCGGGAAGGCGAGGGCGTCGACGAGGTCGGCGCTCCCGCCGGGCAGCATCGCCTCGACGAGGTCGTCGGTGATCGCCTGGACGCGCGGGCGCAGCGCCTCGACGCGGCGCGGGGTGAACTCCCGTGACACCAGCTTGCGCAGCCGGGTGTGCCGGGGCGGGTCGGCGTCCAGCATGTGGCTGGCGAAGCCGCCCGAGACGTCGCCGTCGGGCAGCAGCGACTGCCAGTTCTTGCTCAGCCGGCTGTCGGCGAGCGCGGCGCGCGCCTCGTCGTGCCCGACGACCAGCCACATCGCGCCGGTGTCCGCCGTCCGGACGTGGTGGACGGGGCCGCGCTCGCGCAGCCGCGCGTAGACGGGGTACGGGTCGGCGGTGAAGTCCTCGCCGTACGCGCGGGCGTAGACATGCAGATCCACCGTCTCCGGTGTGCTCACAGCTCCCCCTCGGGTCCGCGTCCCCCACGGACCAGCCTAACCAGGGGGCACGGCGTTCAGACGGTGTCCGCCAGCCGTTCCAGGAGCTCGGTCAGCCGTTTCGTCACGGTCTCGCGGTCGCCCGACGTCAGCGCCGAGCCCATGCCGACCGCGACGGCGCCCGACGCGACCCACGAGGGCGCGTCGGCCACGGTGATGCCGCCGCAGGGCAGCAGGGCCGCCTGCGGCATGATCGCCAGCACGTCGGTGACCCACGCGGGGGTGAACGAGGTGGCCGGATAGAGCGTCAGCGCGTCCGCGCCCAGCTCCATCGCCCGCACCACCTCGCCGGGCGTGGCGACCCCGGGGAACACCGGTACGCCGTACCGGTGGCCGGTCTTCAGCACGTCCTCGTCCAGGCTCGGCGACAGCAGGAACCGCGCGCCCGCGTCGATCGCCATCCGCGCCGACACCGCGTCCAGTACGGTCCCCGCGCCGATCACCGCGTCGTCCCCGACCTCGCGCACCAGCGTCGTCACCGCCTCCAGCGCGAAGGGCGTCGTCAGCGAGATCTCCAGCGTCGTCAGCCCCGCGGACAGCAGCGTGTCCGCCGTCGCCGCCGCCTGGTCGTAACTCTCGCTACGGATCGTGGCGAACACCCGCTGCGCCAGTGCGGCTCGCGTGGTTTCCCAGCGGTACACGGCGTATCGCCGTCCTTCCTGAGGCTGCGGGCTGCTGCGCGGGCGCACCGAAGCGCGCGGGCGCGAACGGACCGTGCGCCGGTGGGGCGGTGCACGCGATCAGCACGGTACCGGCAGCCGCCTCGCCTTTCGCCGGGGGTGGGGGCAGCTGTCACCGCAACGTGACATGAGAGGAGCATGAGACCTGCGGTAAGCCTGCCCCCTGTTCCGCCCCGCACCCATCCTTCGGCGCGGGCGCTGGCGGGTTCGTTGCCGTGGGCGGTGAGCTGATCTTTTCAGGGGCGCGGGGAACGCACCTTCCTGTGTCCCAGATGGCGGCGGCTCGCCGGGGGGAACGGTTTTGCGGGGAGAGGACGGCGTCAGCCGTAGCTTCGGGGGCGGAGAAGCCGACCTTGGGAGGGGCCGCATGCGCACGCGTACCGCCGCCGTCGCCGTGACGACGGGCCTGCTCGCGGCAGCGACGTGTCTGCCGGACGGAAGCGCCGCAGCCGCGACCGGCAGATTCTCGTACACGTTCATGACGCGGCAGGGGCCGCTGACCAGTGTGTTGACCGACCCGCCGAGCGGGCAGTGCCTCGTGCTGCCGGAGGTGATCGGGCCGAGGGCGTACGGGGCGGCGTACGCGCCGTGGAACGAGACGGGGGAGACGGTGCGGGTCTATACGGGGGCGGACTGCACCGGCGGGTACGCGACGCTGGGCCCGCACAGCCGGCGCGCCCCGGAGCAGGTCACGCTGCGGGCGGTGTGGGTGGGGTGACGGCGGGCTCGCGGGGGAGGTCGAGCGAGAAGTGGGTGCGGTAGGCGGCGAGCACGGCCTCGGCGTCGGGGAGTTCGCGCTCCTCGCGCGTGCCGGAGGCGGTGAGGACGAGGGTGCGCCCGCTGAGCGTGGCGCGCCCCTCGGGGGTGAGGCGGGAGCAGATGAGGGACGTGCGGAAGTGCGAGACGGGCGAGGTGCGCTGCCACCAGCAGGTGGCCTCGAAGTCCGCCAGCAGCCGGGGCCGCCGCTCCAGCAGATACTGCGGCTCACCGTCGCGCACGACGACAAAATCCCCCGCGTCCGAGTGGGCGTCGGCGTCGGCATCGGCGTCCGCGATCCGGAACACCCCTCCCGGATCGACCTGTTCACCCCGCTCGGCGTAGCGCAGCGGAAAGTGACTGTGGCGGCCGAAGCCGACATCGGCCAGCCACGTCTCGCCGTCCGCCGTCCGTACCCGCAGCGCGAGATGGTCGTACGGCGGCCCGACGCGGCCGTCCTTCCCGTACACCCGCGCGGCCAGCAGCTCCACCCCGTAGCCGAGCGAGCGCAGCAGCGCGCCGAAGGCGCCGTTCAACTCGTAGCAGAATCCGCCCCGTCGGTCCGTGACGACCTTCTCGAAGAGCGCGGGCTCGGTGAGCACGATGTCCTGGCCGAGGTGGATCGACAGGTTCTCGAAGGGGACGGCGAGCTGATGCCGCAGGTGCAGTTCGCGCAGCCCCGCCGCGTCGGGGACGGCGGGCCGTTCGGCCCCGATGCGCTGGAGGTAGGCGTCGGCCTGCGAGGAGTCCATGCGCTCCTTTATACGTCCGCCCGCCCCGGCATCGGTGATCCCGGCCCTCAGACGAGCAGGTCCGCCAGGACATCCGTGGCCCGCACCACCCAGTCCGGATCACCATGCCGCCGCCCCCACACGGCGAAGGCGTCCGGCTCGTGGACGTTCCCGGGGTGCGGGAAGGAGACCTTGAGGACGGCGGACCGGCCCTCGCCGTCGCGTACGGGCAGCACCACGCCGACCTGCCCGTGGACGACGGCCGCCTCCGGTACGCAGTCCCAGCGCTGGAGCAGTTCGTCGACGAGCGTCGGCAGCGCGGCGATCCACTCGCGGCCCCGCTCCGCCTCCCGCGCCACCGTGCCGCGCGCGAAGTCCTCGGGAATCTCGATCATCACGTCACCCTAGCCCGCGGCCCGCGCGCGAAGGACGCGAAGAGCGCGAAAGAGGGGCCCGGCCGCGAGGAGGGGAGGCGGCCGGACCCCGGACGGTCAACGCGCGCTGGATCAGGGCGCGTTGACCAGCTCGTACGCGGGCACCTTGACCGTGCGGTGCCCCGGCGTGCCGCCCAGGATCACCTTGCGCAGCGCCACGTTGTTGCCGTAACTGCTCTCCTTGAGCCGGTGGTCGGGGTTGGCGATCACCTGGATGTAGTACGTGCCGTTCGCCAGCTTGCTGATGTCGAAGGACTGGCCCGGGCGGTACTGCGAGTACGTGTCGCCGTTGCCGACGTCCAGCACCTCGCGCACCGACAGCGCGCTGTGCTCACCGCAGGCGGTCGCCAGATCGGTGTTGTTCGGGTGCCAGTTGGCGTTCTTCACCGTGTAGTCGATGGCGTCGGTGTTGGCCAGGCAGAAGGCTTCCTTGCCGCTGCGGACGATCAGCTTCTTGTCGGAGCTCAGCAGCCGGTAGCTGGCGAAGTCCGAGAAGTGCCAGTGCTGGTGGCCGACGCGCGGGTCCCACTCCATGGTGCCGGTGGGCGTGTAGCCGACCTGCTTGCCCTTGGCGTCGTAGAAGTACTGGTAGGCGTCCATCTTCTCCTTGCCGGGAGTGCGGAAGCCGTCCACGACCAGCGGCGCCGGGCCCGCGTCCCACACGGTGGCGCTGAAGGCCAGGTAGTCGGTGCCGGTGGCCGGGGTGTCGCCCTCACCGCCGTCGCTGCCGTCGGTGATCGCGATGCCGTACGCGGGCAGCGCCCGCAGGTCCGGCTTCGGCACGTTGGACGGCACGCCCGCGGCGCCCGTCGGCCGGTGCGCGGCGGCCCTGAGCGTGCCCGGCGCGGAGCCCGCGCGCGGCTGTCCGCCCGGCAGCGCGGCCGACATCCGCGACCGCGCCGCGCCCGACCCGTCCTGCACGGTCCGCACGGTCACCTTCACCGTCGGCTGGTCGTTCGGAATCCCGAACACGTCCCGGTACTTCTTCGCCACGGAGATCTTCGCGGTGTACGTGCCGGCCTTCAGGTCGACCCCGCCGTCCGGGCCGATGCCCTGCGAGGCCGCCGCGGCCCAGCCCTTCTGGACGCCCCACACCGAGCCGAGCGTGAACGGGTTGTCGGAGCAGCCGTCCGGGTACGGCGAGGTGGCCGGGGCGTCCGGACGGATGCGGCCCGCCGCGGAGTTCGGGCAGAAGGTGTCGCTGGTGCTCGCGACCTTCACGCCCTTGCTGTCGGTGATGGTCACCTGGAGGAAGCCCGGCAGCCCGGCGAAGTCCTTGACCAGCCCGGCGGACAGCTTCTTCGTGACCGTCTTCGAGCCGCCGCGCGTCACCTGCGCGACGACCACCGGGTCCTTGTACGACTTACGGGTCACGCGGAGTTCGAACGGCGCCTTGTCGGCGGTGAGGTACGCGCCGAGGTCCAGGTAGACGCCGGTGTCGCCGTCGTAGCGGTCAGCGGTGATCGAGGTGGAGGCGGCCACCAGCTTCAGCTTGGGGGTCACGGGCGTCGCCGCTCCGGCGCCGGGTGCGGCGCCGACGCCGCCCGCGACCACGGCGAAAGCCGCCGCGGCCACGAGAGCCGAGCGCCTGAGACGTCGGCTGCCTTGGGTATGCGTCATCGAATTCCTCGCGTCCAGGTGCGGTTGGGTCTACCTGCGAACAGGGACGCGAGCGCGCACAGGTTGCCGCGCGGGCGAAAGAACGCCAATTTCTGTCCGGATAATGCCTTTACGGCATGTCGGGTGTACGCGGGCCGCGCCGTGTGCCCATTCCGGAATCAGCTCGCGCCGAGCGCGGTCATCAGCTCGCGCCGAGCGCGGCCCGGCAGATCGGGCACCGGTCCTTGCCGTCCCACTCGGACCAGCCGAAAGCCTCCGGTGAAAGGGAGAGACCTTCCAACTCCCTGCGCACGGCCACCCGGTAGGTCCACACCGCGCCGAGATAGGGGTGATAGACGTCGTGGAAGGCGACGGACGTCGAAGCGGCCCCCGCCGCGACCGCCCGCTGAACGGCGCGCAGGTGCTCGAACATCGCCTGGCCCGCGCCCGCGACGGCGGTGGAGGCGTCGATGAAGAGCCGCTCGCGCGCCTCGTAGATCCCGGCGTCGTCGAGCGCGGCGCGCGACGCGGCGTCCACGTCCGGCTCCGCGCCCGGATTCTGGGCGATCCGGCGCAGGCCCGCGTGGCAGACCCCGGTGGCGCTGATGAAGTCGATGTAGACCGCCCGGCGCCGCGCGTCGGTGCCCCGGCCGTCCTCGTGGCGGCGGCGCAAATGGTCGGCGAGCACGGTGCCGGAAATGGCGATGCCACCGCCGCTGAGCGTCGCGACGAGCGTTCCCCAGTCCACATCTGCCCCCAGTGATGTTCCGCGCCGCCGGTCCCCGTGCCGGGCCCGGCGGAATTCCGCCGCCGGTCCCGGAGATGATCACGACATCGGCACCGGAAATCTACGCGTGGACGCGGACTTGACCAAGTCATGACGATTTGGTGAGGCCGCCACGCGAACGTACTGACCGGTACGTTCGTATTTCTGGTATGACGCTCCCGCAGACGAAGCCCCCATTGCGCAAATACCGCGACGTGGCACCGGAGGAGGACGTCCCCACCACCCGCACGACCGGACTCGACCCGGACTTCTGGTATCCGCTCGCCCGGTCCCGCGACCTCAAGAGCGGCAAGACGCTGGCCGTGAAGTACGCCGGGACGGAGATCGTCCTGGTCCGGCCGGAGAAGGGCGCGCCGTACGCCCTGGAGGACCGCTGCGCCCACCGCCAGGTCCCGCTGAGCATGGGCGTGGTGAAGGACGAGCGGCTGCTCTGCGGCTACCACTGCTGGACGTACGACCGCACGGGCGCGTGCGTGAACATCCCCTATCTGGACCGGAAGCGGAAACTGCCCAACGGCGTGCGCAGTTACGCGTGCCGCGAGGCGTACGGATTCGTCTTCGTCTTCCCCGGCGATCAGGAACTGGCCGAGGTCACGCCGATGCCGGAACTGCCCTCGTACGCCGACCGCCGGTACAAGACGCGCGTGCTCGACCGGGACATCGCCTGCCACTACTCGTTCATGCACGAGAACCTGATGGACATGAACCACCAGTTCCTGCACCGCAGTCTGATGGGCCGGATCCGGGCCAAACTGCTGGACGTCCGCGAGGGCGAGGACTGGCTGGAGGCCGACTACTCCTTCTCGCGCACCGAGGGCAAGCAGTCCCTCGGCGAGCGCCTGATCATCGGCAGCGGCAACGACGACAAGTACGCGGACCTGATGACGATCCGCACCGGCTACCCGTACCAGACGCTGCGCTACTGGACCGACGGCAAGCGCGAGGAGCCCCCGGCTCTCGACCTGTGGAACGCCTACATGCCCACCGACCAGGCCCAGCACCACAATCACACCTACGGCCTGATCATGATCCAAAAGCCCCCGGTCCCCGGCGTGATCCACCTGCTGTGGCCGGTCATCACGCTCTTCACCGAGGGCATCTTCGGCCAGGACCGCGTCATCGTCGAGGCGGAACAGCGCGCCTACGAGAGCCAGGGCGCCGACCTCAACAACGAGGTCTTCCCGATCATCCAGTCCCTCAAGTCGCTGCTCGCCCGCAAGGGCGTGCCGATCCCGCCCGTCGCATGCGGTGGTCCGGCCCAAGGCCCCGCGGACAGGCCCTAAAGACGGGGCCGGGTCCCGGGTGCCGGGCGCGCCCGGTCGTACGCCTCGCGGGCGGCCCGCGTGGCCGGGCGGTCCGACACCTCGGCGACCGGGACGTCCCACCACGCCTCGGCGCCGGGTCCGGGCCGCGCGGGGTCGGTCTCGACGTACACGGCCGTCGCCCGGGGCGACTCGCGGGCGGCGGCCAGCGCGGCGCGCAACTCCTTGGCCGTACGGGCGGTGAAGACCTCGAGGCCGAGGCTGGCGGCGTTGGCCGCGAGGTCCACCGGCAGCGGCTCGCCCGCGAAGGACCCGTCAGGGGCGCGGAACCGGTAGGCGGTGCCGAAGCGTTCGGCGCCGACCTGCTCGGACAGGCCCCCGATGGAGGCGTATCCGTGGTTCTGGACGATCACCACATTGATCGGAACGCCCTCCTGGACGGCGGTCACGACCTCCGTCGGCAGCATCAAGTACGTGCCGTCGCCCACGAGCGCGAACACCTCGCGGTCGGGCGCCGCCAGCTTCACGCCGATCGCGGCCGGGATCTCGTACCCCATGCAGGAGAAGCCGTACTCGACGTGATACTGCCCCACGTCCCGCGCCCGCCACAGTTTGTGCAGGTCACCCGGGAGGGAACCGGCCGCGTTGACCACTACGTCCCGGTCGTGCAGCACCGCGTCCAGCGCCCCGACGACCTCGCTCTGCGACGGCGGTCCCTCGCCGCCGCCGTCACCGAAGGCAGCGTCCGTACGGGCGCGCCAGTCGGCCAGCGCCCGGCGCGCTTCGGAGGTCCGCCCCGGTGCCTGATGGCCCGTCAACTCGGCGGCCAGGGCGGCGATTCCGGCCCGAGCGTCGCCGACGAGCGCCAGTCCGGCCATCTTGTGGCCGTCGAAAGAGGCGATGTTGAGACTGACGAAGCGCGCGTCGGGCGCGAAGAGCGCACCGGACGCCGTGGTGAAGTCCGTCCAGCGGGTGCCGACGCCGAGCACCACGTCGGCCTCCCGCGCCGCCGCGTCGGCGGGCGCCGTACCGGTGTGCCCGATGCCGCCGAGCGCCTGCGGATGGTCCCACCGCAGCGCGCCCTTGCCTCCTTGCGTCTCGGCCACCGGAATGCCGGTCGCCGCCGCCAACTCGGCCAGCGCGGACGCCGCTTCGGAGATCCGCACCCCGCCGCCCGCGACGATCAGCGGCCGACGCGCGCCGCGCAGCAGGGCGGCGGCCTCGGCCACCGCGTCCGCGTCCGGCACGGGCCGCCGCACCTGCCAGACCCGCTCGCGGAACAGCTCGTCCGGCCAGTCGTACGCCTCCGCCTGCACGTCCTGCGGCAGCGCCAGCGTCACCGCGCCCGTGTCGACGGGGTCGGTCAGCACCCGCATCGCCTGGAGCAGCGAGGCGGGCAGCATCTCGGGCCGCCAGATCCGGTCGAACCAGCGCGACACCGGCCGCAGCGCGTCATTGACGGTGATGTCGTACGCCCACGGCACTTCGAGCTGCTGGAGCACCGGGTCGGCGGGGCGGGTCGCGAAGACGTCACCGGGGAGCAGCAGCACCGGCACCCGGTTGATCGTCGCGAGCGCCGCGCCCGTGACGAGATTGGTCGCGCCGGGACCGATCGACGTCGTGCACGCCATCGCCGAGAGCCCGTGCCGGGTCCTGGCGTAGCCGACGGCCGCGTGCACCATCGCCTGCTCGTTGCGCCCCTGGTGGTACGGCATCGCCTCGGGCCCGGCCGCCAGCAGCGCCTGGCCGACGCCCGCGACATTGCCGTGCCCGAAGATGCCCCACATCCCGGCCACCGACCGGTGGCGCACGCCGTCCCGCTCGGTGAACTGGACGGACAGGAACCGGACGAGGGCCTGTGCGACGGTGAGTCTGACGCTCATACGGTGCCGCCCTCCTGCTTCGTGACCGGCGCCTCGTACAACGGCAGCCGGGGGTCGGGGAGTTGGTCCGCCCATGACGCGCGGACCCACGCGTGTGCCGGGTCGTCGCTGATCAGCCAGGCCCGTTCGGCGCCCGGGCCCGCCATCACGTTCAGGTAGTACATGTCGTAGCCGGGGACCGCCATGCTCGGGCCGTGCCAGCCGTCGGGGATCAACACCGCGTCGCCGGTGCGGACTTCGGCGAGGACATCGGTGGCACCTGCGGGGGAGGGGTAGACGCGCTGGTAGCCCAGCGCGGCCGGGCCGCCGCCGAACTCGTAGTAGTAGATCTCTTCGAGGACCGACTCGTGCGGGCCCGCCTCGTCGTGCTTGTGCGGCGGGAACGACGACCAGTTGCCGCCCGGTGTCAGCACCTCCACCGCGATCAGCCGGTCGCAGGCGAAGACGCCCGCCGCCGCGAAGTTGTTGACCTGGCGGCTCGCGCCGCCCGCCCCGCGCAGCTCCACCGGCACCGCGGAGGCCGGGCCGTACCGCGCGGGCAGCCGCCGCTCGCAGCGCGCCCCCGCCAGCGCCAGGCGGCTGCCGCCGGGGCTGACGACGGTGACCTCCGCGTCGCGCGGCACATACGCGAAGTCGCTGACGCCGCTGAACACGCTGACCCGGCCGCGCAGTTCGAAGGCGGCCTCGGTGCCGTCGGCCTGCGTCACCGTCACCGCGCAGCCGCCCGCCAGCGGCAGCACGATCCACTCGCTGTCCCCGGCCGCGAAGCGGCGCAGGGCGCCCGGCGGCAGGGTCAGGGTCCGCAGGGACGAGTACGACCAGCCCGCGACGGCCGGATCCACCCACAGGTCGAAGCCGTCCTTTGCCGCGGTGCCCGCGGCCAGATGGGTCACTGGGGCTCAACTCCTTCGGCGGGCGCGGCGGGCGTGCCGGGTGTGGCGGGCGCGGTGGGTGGCGCGAGCACGGGGGGTGGCGCGGGCTCGCGCAGCAGCTCGTCGATCTCCCGGCGGGTCGGCATCGCGTCGGCGCACGCCAGGCGGGAGGCGACCAGGGCACCGGCCGCGTTGGCCGCCCGGAGCACGTCGGGCAGCGGCTCCCCGGACAGCAGGCCCGCGCACAGGGCTCCGCCGAAGGCGTCACCGGCCCCGAGGCCGTTGACGGCCTTCACCGGGACCGGCGGCACCGAGTGCTGCTCGCGGGCGGTTCTGCCCAGCACTCCGGCCGGGCCCTGCTTGACGACCGCCGTCCGCACGCCGCGCCGCAGCAGCAGCCCGGCCGCCGTCTCCGGGTCGCGGCTGCCGACCGCGATCTCCGTCTCGTCCAGATTGCCGACGGCCACCGTCGCGTACGCCAGCGCGCGGGCGTACAGCGCGGGGGCCTGCGCCGGGTCCTCCCAGAAGCCGGGGCGCCAGTCCAGGTCGAACCACACCTCGCCGCCCTCGCGGGCGTCCAGCGCCGCGAAGACGGTCGAGCGCGTCGGTTCCACCGCGAGGGCCGAGCCGGTGATCCACAGGGCCCGCGCCGTCCTGACCGCCGCGCGGTCCAGCGTGTCCGGTTCGAGGCACTGGTCGGGCGCGACCGGGCGCCGGTAGAAGTAGATCGGGAAGTCGTCGGGCGGGAACAACTCGCAGAACACGACGGGGGTTTGCACCCCGGGCACGGTCGTGACCAGCTTGTCGTCCACGCCGAAGCCTTTGAGCGCCGTGCGGACGTACGTGCCGAACGGGTCGTCACCCACGCCCGTCAGCACGGCCGTTCGCAGCCCGAGGCGGGCCGCTGCCACCGCCACGTTTCCGGCCGTCCCGCCGAGCGATTTCGCGAACGTCCGCACCTCCGCGAGCCCCACCCCGCTCTGCTCGGGATAAAGGTCCACCCCCACCCGCCCCAACGTCACCACGTCATACGCCCCGCCCTCAGGAGGGTTCTCTCCCCCGCCCGCCCGCCCCTGTGTCCTCAATCGCCGGACGGGCTCCGAGAGTTGGGGCGTAGAGGGCGCCGGGTCTGGCTGGGCGGGTTGGGGCGTAGAGGGCGTCGGGTCTGGCTGGGCGGGTTGGGGCTGAGAGGGCGCCGGGTCTGGCTGCGGGGGTTGGGAGGGAGGGGGAGCGGGACGCGACTGAGGGGGGTCGGGGGGAGACGGGGTGTGGCTCGGCTGCGGGGGCTGGGATCGGGATGCGGCGGGGCGCGACTGAGCGGGGTGGGGTGGGGCGTTGCCGGCGGCGGGCGGCCGGTGGGGGCGGGTCACGTCGGCCTGGGTCGCGCGCCCGCTTGCGCGCGCGTTGTTCGCAAGGGGCTGGCTCTTGTCGGTGGGGGGTGTCATTGGTGGGTGAGCCAGTGGAGGGAGGCGCGGATGGCGGGGAGGGGGCCTTGGCCGGGGGGTGGGGGGGCGGTCAGGACGCTGTCCTGCTCCATGACGTACCAGCCGGGGTAGCCGGCGGATTCGAGGTGGGTGATGAGGGCGCTGAGGTCGAGGCCGCCCTGGCCGAGGGGGCGGTAGAGGCCCCGCTGGACGGCGGAGGTGTAGGTGGTGCGGCCGTCCCGGACGGCGTCGGCGGCGGCGGGGTCGACGTCCTTGAGGTGGACGTGCGTGACGCGGGAGGCGGCCCGGCGCGCCAGGGCCACCGGGTCGGTGCCGCCGATGAGGAGGTGCCCGGTGTCGAGGCAGAGCCCGATCCGGCTGCCGTCGAGGACGCGGTCGACCTCGGCGGGCCCTTCGACGACGGTGCCGACATGGGGGTGGAGGGCGGCGGTGACGCCGAGCGAGGCGGCGAGGTCGGTGACGGCGTCGAGCCGGTCCAGCAGGGTGCGCCAGCCGTCGGCCGACACGGCGGGACGTTCGTCGTAGCCGTCGAGCCCGGTGGCCGCGGCCAGGACGAGCGTGCGCGCGCCCGCGGCGGTGAAACGGTCGAGGTCGGCCCGGATGTCCGGCAGCGGATCGTGGCCGGGATCGTGCAGCACGGCGGGCACGAAGCCGCCGACCGCGGTGACGCCGCGGGCGGCCAGCAGCGGCCCCGGCAGAAAGCCGTCGGGCCCGAACTCACTGGCGGTGATGCCCAGCTCCGTCATCTCCGCCAGCACCCGCTCGGGCGTCAACTGGTGCCCCCAGCCGGGCACTTCGCACACACCCCAGGAAATCGGCGCCCCCGCGATCCGCTCCCGCTTCATGCCGTCACCACCTCCGGTGTCCCGTCGACCCGCCCCGCGGGCGCCGCCGTCCTGCCCGGCTCACGCCACCACTCCGCTCACGTCGCCCTCACGTACGCGCATGCCCACGTCGGCGACCGTCACCGGACGTCTCTCGCGGCGCGAGACCTCGCACGCCTCGGCGACGAGCAGCGCGCGCAACGCCTCCCGACCCTCGCAGGGATTCGGCTCCAGGCCGCGTACGACGCGCAGGAAGGCGGCCAGTTCGGCCCGGTAGGCGGCGGCGAAACGGTCGAGGAAGCCGGGCCAGGGCGCCGTGGGCAGGGCCGCGACCGCGACCGGCTCCATCGAGCGCAAGGGCGTCCGCGGGCCGACGCCCACCGCGATCTGGTCGTCGGTCCCGGCCAGTTCCATCCGGACGTCGTACCCCGCGCCGTGGTAGCGGGTCGCCGTCGCCGTCGCGAGGACACCGCCCTCCAGGGTGAGCAGCGCTGCCGCGGTGTCGGCGTCGCCCGCCGCGCGGAAGAAGTCGTCGCCGCCGTTGGCGCCCGCCGCGTACACCTCGGTGATCTCCCGGCCGGTGACCCAGCGCAGCACGTCGAAGTCGTGGATGAGGCAGTCGCGGTAGAGGCCGCCGGAGAGCGGGACGTACGCGGCCGGCGGCGGCGCCGGGTCAGAGGTGACGGTGCGCACGGTGTGCAGCCGGCCCACCCTGCCCGCCCGTACGGCCTCGCGCGCCGCGCGGTACCCGGCGTCGAAGCGCCGCTGGAAGCCGATCTGGAGCACGGCGCCCGCGGCCTCGACGGCGTCGAGCGCCGCCACCGTACCGGCGAGGTCGAGCGCCACCGGCTTCTCGCAGAAGGCGGGGACACCGGCGCGGGCGGCGCGGGTGATCAGCGCGGCGTGCGACGCGGTGGCGGAGGCGATGACGACGGCGTCCGGCGCGCTGTCGAAGAGCGCGTCCACCGAAAGGGCCGCGCGCCCGCCGACCGACGCGGCGACCTGCCGGGCGCGTACCGCCTCGGTGTCGGCGACCGTCACCTCGTCGACGTCCTCGTGGGCGGCCAGCGTGGCGGCGTGGAAGGAGCCGATCCGCCCGGCGCCGATGAGTCCGATCCGCATAGCTGCTACTTGCCCCTTCACCGCGGGAGACGTGCGCGCTGTCCCAACCTCCCGCGCCGCCCGCCCCCTGTCAACGCTTTGTCCGGACATAAGGACTTCCGGTGATCATGGGTGGCCGATACGCTCCCTCCGTGCCCAAGCAGGAGCCCACGCACGCACCCCCGCACGAACCAGGCCGCGAAGCCGTGCCGCCCGGCCGTGGGCGCCCGCAGGCCCGGCCCGTCCACCGCGATCTGCGGCTGGCCGTCGACCGCGCCAGCCCCGTACCGCTCTACTTCCAGCTCGCCCGGCAGCTCGAAGCCGCCATAGAAGAGGGCGCGCTCGCCCCCGGCAGCCTGCTCGGCAACGAGATAGAGCTGGCCGCGCGGCTCGGCCTGTCCCGGCCGACCGTCCGGCAGGCCATCCAGTCGCTGGTCGACAAGGGCCTGTTGGTGCGCCGCCGGGGCGTCGGCACCCAGGTGGTGCACAGCCATGTCGCCCGCCCGCTGGAACTGAGCAGCCTGTACGACGACCTGCTCGCCGCGGGCCGGCACCCCAGCACCCGGGTGCTCGCGAACGCCCGCGGGCCCGCGCCCGCCGCGGTCGCCGCCGCCCTGGGCCTGCCGGAGTCCTGCCAGGTCGCCGTCGTGCACCGGCTGCGCCTCACCCACGGCGAGCCGATGGCGTACCTGTGCAACTACCTCCCCTGCGACCTGCTGGAACCGGCCACCGGCGAGCTTGAGGCCAACGGTCTGTACGCGCTGATGCGGCACCACGGCATCACCCTGCACAGCGCGGAGCAGACCGTGGGGGCCCGCGCGGCCACGGCCGAGGAGAGCCGGCTGCTGGCCGAGCCGCCGGGCGCGGCGCTGCTGACGATGCAGCGCACCACGTACGACGACCGGGGCCGCGCGATCGAGTTCGGCTCCCATCTGTACCGGGCCTCGCGCTACACCTTCGAGTTCCGGCTGCTGGTCAGAGCCTGAGGCAGGACCGGTGCGAAGACGCCCGCCGACCGCGTACGGACCCCCTCGCCGACCCCGGGAAGGCGCCCTCTACCGCACCCCCGCCAACCCGCCGCACCGGCCCGCCGGGCATCGCGCCGTACCCCTTGACGGATACTTGGGCCGCCGGGATGGTCGCTCGCAACACTCTCATCCCGGCAGTAACAGGAACCGCAGGGAAAGGCAGGGCCTCGTGGCGATGGCAAGGGCGGGAACACGGGTGGTGGGCGCGCTGACGGCGGCGGTGCTCGGCGCGGTCTGCCTGGCCGGGTGCAGCAGCACCGGCGGCAAGCGCGCGGAGGACCGGGCCAAGCAGGCCGCGGCCAACGGCTCCGCCGTCAACACCCCGCACTGGACCTTCGCGATGGTCACCCACTCCGGCGCGGGCGACACCTTCTGGGACATCGTCCAGAGCGGCGCCAAGCAGGCCGCCGACAAGGACAACATCAAGTTCCTCTACTCCAACAGCGACCAGGCCAACGAGCAGTCGCAGCTCGTCCAGGCCGCCATCGACCAGCACGTGGACGGGCTGATCGTCACGCTCGCCAAGCCCGACGCGATGAAGGCCGTCGTGCTCAAGGCGGAGAAGGCCGGTATCCCGGTCATCACGATCAACTCCGGCTCGCAGGAGTCCAAGGAATTCGGCACGCTCGGCCACATCGGCCAGGACGAGACCATCGCGGGCCGCGCGGTCGGCGACGAGCTGAACAAGCGCGGCAGGAAGCACGCCCTGTGCGTGCTCCACGAGCAGGGCAACGTCGGCCACGAGCAGCGCTGCGCGGGCGCCAAGGCCACCTTCTCCGGGACGATGGACAACCTCTACGTCGACGGCACGAACATGCCCGACGTGCAGTCCGCCGTCCAGGCCAAGCTCCAGGCCGACAAGAGCATCGACTCCGTCGTCACCCTCGGCGCGCCCTTCGCGGCCACCGCGGTCAAGGCCAAGGACCAGGCGGGCTCCTCCGCCGAGGTCGACACCTTCGACCTGAACGCGCAGGTCGCCGCCTCCCTCAAGGCGGGCACCATCGGCTTCGCGGTCGACCAGCAGCCGTACCTCCAGGGCTACGAGGCGATCGACCTGCTGTGGCTGTACCGCTACAACGGCGACACCCTCGGCGGCGGCCAGCCCGTCCTGACCGGGCCGCAGATCGTCACCAAGGACGACGCGGAAGCCCTGCTGTCGTACACCAAGCGGGGCACCCGTTGAGCGGGCAGAGCACGCGCACCCCGGACGGCGGCGCCCCCGACCTGCTGGTGAGCCCGGTGGACGACGAGCGGCTGGCGCCGAGATCCGTCGTGCGCGCCCTGCTGGCCAGGCCCGAGCTGGGCTCCGTCGTCGGCGCGGTCGCCGTCTTCGTCTTCTTCTCCGTCGTCGCCGACGCCTTCCTGCGGGCGTCCAGCCTCGGCACGGTGCTGTACGCGTCCTCCACGATCGGCATCATGGCCGTCCCTGTGGCGCTGCTGATGATCGGCGGCGAGTTCGACCTGTCGGCCGGTGTCCTGGTGACCAGCTCCGCGCTGGTCTCCTCGATGTTCAGCTACCAGATGACCGCGAACGTCTGGGTCGGCGTCGGGGTGTCGCTGCTGGTCACCCTCGCCATCGGCTTCTTCAACGGCATCCTGCTCGTGCGCACCAAACTGCCCAGCTTCATCATCACGCTGGGCACCTTCCTGATGCTCACCGGCCTCAATCTGGGCTTCACCAAGCTCATCAGCGGCACTGTCTCCACCAAGACGATCGCCGACATGGAGGGCTTCCCGACCGCCCGCGACCTGTTCGCCTCGCACTGGACGATCGGCTCCGTCGACCTCCAGGTCACCATCTTGTGGTGGCTCGGCCTGGTCGCCGTGGCCACCTGGGTGCTGCTGCGCACCCGCGCGGGGAACTGGATCTTCGCCGCGGGCGGCAACGCGGACGCGGCCCGCGCGGTCGGCGTCCCCGTCGCCCGTACCAAGATCGGCCTGTACATGGCGGTCGCCTTCTGCGCCTGGATCTCGGGACAGCACCTGCTGTTCTCGTTCGACGTGGTGCAGTCGGGCGAGGGCGTCGGCAACGAATTCCTGTACATCATCGCGGCCGTCATCGGCGGCTGCCTGATGACCGGCGGATACGGCAGCGCCATCGGCTCGGCGGTCGGCGCGTTCATCTTCGGCATGACCAACAAGGGCATCGTGTACGCCCAGTGGAATCCGGACTGGTTCAAGTTCTTCCTCGGCGCGATGCTGCTGCTCGCGACGCTGCTGAACGCCTGGGTCCGCAAGCGGGCGGAGGCCGCGGCATGAGCGCAGAACCCGTCCTCGACAAGGTCCCCGCGCCCGCCGGCGCCCCGCTGGTCGAGCTGACCGACGTCTCCAAGTCGTACGGGAACGTCCGCGCGCTGCGGGACGTCTCCCTCGAAGTGCGCGCGGGCGAGATCACCTGCGTCCTCGGCGACAACGGCGCGGGCAAGTCCACCCTCATCAAGATCATCGCCGGGCTGCACCAGCACGACACGGGCCGCTACGCCATCGAGGGCGAGGACGTACGGCACAGCTCGCCGCGCGAGGCGCTCGACCGCGGCATCGCCACCGTCTACCAGGACCTGGCGGTGGTCCCCCTGATGCCGGTCTGGCGGAATTTCTTCCTCGGCTCCGAGCCCACCCTCGGCCGCGGCCCGCTGCGCAGGCTCGACGTGGCCGCCATGCGCGCCACCACCCACCAGGCGCTGCTGCGGATGGGCATCGACCTGCGCGACGTCGACCAGCCGATCGGCACCCTGTCCGGCGGCGAGCGCCAGTGCGTGGCCATCGCCCGCGCCGTGCACTTCGGCGCGAAGGTGCTGGTCCTGGACGAGCCGACGGCCGCCCTCGGCGTCAAGCAGTCGGGTGTGGTGCTGAAATACGTGGCCGCCGCGCGCGACGCGGGGCTCGGTGTGGTACTCATCACGCACAATCCGCACCACGCGTATCTGGTCGGTGACCGGTTCATTCTGCTCAAGCGAGGCGCGATGTCGGGCAGCCACCTGAAGAAGGACATTACGCTGGACGAGCTGACCCGAGAGATGGCCGGGGGCAGCGAGCTGGACGAGCTGACCCACGAACTGATGCGCCGGACGACCACCACACCACCGGCGACCGACCCGGAGACCTCCGCTTGAGTGCCAATCGTGAACGTGTGTACCGCGGCGGCGCCGCCAGGGCGACGGTGCTCCAGACCGTCGGCCGCCGCGAGAGGCGCTCGCATCTGACCGCGCCCCGCGTCCCCACCGTCGGTATCGACATCGGCGGCACCAAGGTGATGGCCGGGGTGGTCGACGCGGACGGGGTGATCCTGGAGAAGATCCGCACCGAGACGCCCGACAAGTCCAAGAGCCCCAAGGTCGTCGAGGACACCATCGTCGAGCTGGTCCTGGACCTGTCGGAGCGGCACGACGTGCACGCGGTCGGCATCGGGGCGGCGGGCTGGGTCGACGCCGACCGCTCGCGGGTGCTCTTCGCCCCGCACCTGTCCTGGCGCGACGAGCCGCTGCGCGACCGGCTCGCCGAGCGCCTGCTGGTCCCCGTCATGGTCGACAACGACGCGAACACCGCGGCCTGGGCCGAGTGGCGCTTCGGCGCCGGGCGCGGCGAGGCCGACCTGGTGATGATCACCCTCGGCACCGGCATCGGCGGCGCGATCCTGGAGGACGGCCAGGTCAAGAGGGGCCGCTACGGCGTCGCTGGCGAGTTCGGCCATATGCAGGTGGTGCAGGGCGGCCACCGCTGCGCCTGCGGCAACCGCGGCTGCTGGGAGCAGTACAGCTCGGGGAACGCGCTGGTCAGGGAGGCCCGCGAGATGGCCGCCGCGGATTCCCCGGTCGCCTACGGGATCATCGACCGGGTCGGCGGCAGCATCAGCGAGATCACCGGACCGCTGATCACCGAGCTGGCCCGCGAGGGCGACGCGATGTGCGTCGAGCTGTTCCAGGACATCGGCCAGTGGCTGGGCATCGGCATCGCCAACCTCGCCGCCGCCCTCGACCCGTCCTGCTTCGTCATCGGCGGCGGCGTCAGCGCCGCCGACGACCTGCTGATCAACCCGGCCAGGGACGCCTTCCGGCGCAATCTCACCGGCCGCGGCTACCGGCCGGAGGCGCGGATCGCCAAGGCCGAACTGGGCCCCGAGGCCGGTATGGTCGGCGCCGCCGACCTGGCCCGGCTGGTCGCCCGCCGCTTCCGCCGCGCCACCCGCCGCCGCGTCGAGCGGTACGAACGCTACGGCCGCGTCTACGGACGGCAGGGAGCCCAGTCGTGACCACCACACCCTTCGACCAGGACACCCTGGAGCCGGGCCCCGAGTCCGACGGGGGACCGCCCGCGGACGGCGACGCGGGCCGGGCGCGGCTCGCACCGCCGCCGCGGAACCCGCCGCGCTGGGTCCGCTGGACCGTCGTCCCGCTGCTCGTCCTCGTACCGATCGGGTACGTGCTGATCTCCGCCGAGCAGAGCCGGGACAGCGGGGTCACCAAGCAGAAGGAGGCGGCCCTCAGCCATCTGGAGCTGGCCGTTCCGACCATCCTCCAGCGGCAGATATACCAACTGCCCTTCCCCGACGGCACCACGGGCCCCGGCTACCTGGAGACCAACTCCTGGGACACCAGCGCGCTGTACGTCCAGTTCACCACCACCTCCGGCGGCCTGGACACCTTCCTCGCGCAGGTCGGCAGCGCCCGGAACGTGCTGCGCGGGGGCAAGGACGCGATCACCGCCGCGCAGGCCAGGACGGCGGGCTGGGACTTCCTCACCGGCCGCACGTATGTGGGCATCAGCATGCACCAGGCCGGCGACAAACCGGACCGCAACATCGTGGTGGACCTCACCGACCCGGACGTCCCCACGGTGTACGCGGTCTCCACCGTCAACTTCCGGCACGGCTTCAAGGGATGACGGCGGCGGGGCGCCGATGTCAGGGGCGATGACAACGATGGCCCATGACAGTCCTCGCGGGCCCGCGGAAGCGGGCCACTCGGATTTCGGAAGCACACACTCCACTCGGTAGCGTGAGGCGATGAGCGACTCGACCGACGGCGATCTGGACCCGCGGCCCCCCCTTCAGCACCGCTTCGACGGCCCGGCCGACGCCCCCGTCCTGATCCTGGGCCCGGCCCTCGGCGCCACCTGGCACATGTGGGACCGGCAGCTCCCGGCGCTCACCGAGCAGTGGCGGGTGCTGCGCTACGAGCTGCCGGGCCACGGCGGCGCGCCCGCGCACCCCGCGGCCTCGGTCGACGACCTGGCCGCCCGGCTGCTCGCCGTCCTGGACGACGAGGGCGTCGACACCTTCGGCTACGCGGGCTGCTCGCTCGGCGCCGCCATCGGCGCCCGGCTCGCGCTGCTGCGCCCCGACCGGGTCGCCGCCCTCGCCCTGGTCTCGGCCGCCGCGCGGTACGCCACCGCCGACGTGTGGCGGCAGCGCGGCGTCGTGGTCCGCGCCAACGGCCTGGACCGCACGGCGCTGGCCAGCCCCGAGCGCTGGTTCACCGGCCCCTTCCTCGCCACCCAGCCCGCGATCACCGACTGGGCCGTGCAGATGGTCAGGACCACCGACGCGGACTGCTACATCGCCGGGTGCGAGGCGCTGGCCGCCTTCGACATCCGGGACGCGCTCGGCAGCATCAAGGTGCCGACGCTGGTGGTGGCGGGCGCCGACGACACCGAGACCCCGCCCGCCGACGCCCGGCTGCTGGTCGCCGGAATACCGGACGCCCGGCTCGCGGTCGTCCCGGCCACCGGCCACCTGGCGCCCGTCGAGGAGCCCGTGGCCGTCGGCGACCTGCTGGCGACGCACTTCGGCAGCGTGTGGACCGAGCCGGTGTCCGTGTCGACCGGCTCCGTCGCCGTACCCCCGGCCCCCGTCGTACCGCCGCAGGCCGTCGCCGCGCCGCCCGCCGCGGTGGCGCCCGACACGTACGAGGAAGGGCTGCGGATACGGCGCGAGGTGATCGGTGACGCGGAGGTCGACCAGGCGCTGGCCCGCGCCGAGGACTTCGGCGCCGACTTCGACAGCTTCCTGACCCGCTACGCCTGGGGCGAGGTCTGGTCGCGGCCCGGCCTCGACCGGCGCACCAGGAGCTGCGTGACGCTGACCGCGCTGACCGCCACCGGCAGGCTGGAGGAGCTGGCCGACCACACCAGGGCGGCGCTGCGCAACGGCCTGACCCCGGCGGAGATCGAGGAGGTCCTGCTGCACACCGCGCTCTACTGCGGCCTGCCCGCCGCCAGGGCCGCGGTGGACACCGCGCGTACGGTGATCCGGCAGGAGACCGGGGCGCACCCGTAGCAAGATGGAGGCGTACCGGAAAACGCCCAGCATCCGAAACGCCCAGCATCCGAGAACCCCAGCACCCCAGCACCCCAGCACCCGAGTACCAGAGAAGCCAGAACGCGCTGCCGAGGACGGACCCTGTGAAGCTCACGAAGAAGCGCCACGCCTGCATCCGGCTGGAGAAGGACGGGCGCACGCTCGTCATCGATCCGGGCACCTTCAGCGAGGAGGACGCGGCGGTCGGCGCCGACGTCATCCTGGTCACGCACGAGCACCTGGACCACTTCAACGCCGACCGGCTGCGCGCCGGGCTCGAAGCCAATCCGGGCGCGGAGCTGTGGACCCTGCGCGCGGTGGCCGACGAGGTCTCCGCGGCCTTCCCCGGCCGCGTGCACACCGTCGGCGACGGCGACACCTTCACCGCCGCGGGCTTCGACGTCCAGGTGCACGGCGAGCTGCACGCCGTGATCCACCCGGACATCCCGCGGATCACCAACGTCGGCTACCTGATCGACGGTTCGCTCTTCCACCCCGGTGACGCGCTGACCCTGCCGGGCGCCGCCGTGGACACCCTGCTGCTGCCCGTGCAGGCCCCCTGGAGCAAGATCTCCGAGGTCATCGACTACGTCCGCGAGGTCAAGCCGCGCCGCGCCATCGACGTGCACGACGCGCTGCTGACCGACCTGGCCCGGCCGATCTACGACACGCAGATCGGCGGCCTCGGCGGCGCCGACCACGTACGGCTGGCGCCCGGCGACAGCACGCAGGCGTAGCAGCGCCGCCACCGGGTCACTGTCGGACCCACCGGTTAGGTTGGGGAGCATGCGCATCGCGACCTGGAACATCAACTCGATCACCGCCCGCCTTCCGCGGCTGCTCGCCTGGCTGGAGAGCAGCGGCACCGACGTCCTGTGCCTCCAGGAGACCAAGTGCACCGCCGAGCAGTTCCCGCGCGACGAGCTGCGCGAGCTGGGGTACGAGTCGGCGGTGCACGCCACCGGCAGGTGGAACGGGGTGGCGCTGGTCTCCCGCGTGGGCCTGGAGGACGTGGTCGAGGGCCTGCCCGGCGGACCCGACTGGGAGGGCGTGCACGAGCCGCGTTCGGTCTCCGCGACCTGCGGCGCGGTCCGTCTCTGGTCGGTCTACGTGCCCAACGGCCGTGAGGTCGACCACCCGCACTACGCGTACAAGCTCCAGTGGTTCGAGGCGCTGCGCGCCGCCGTCGCGCAGGACGCGGCTGGTCCGCGGCCCTTCGCGGTGCTCGGCGACTTCAATGTCGCGCCGGTGGACGAGGACGTGTGGGACCTGTCGGTCTTCGAGGGCCAGACGCATGTCACCGCCCCCGAGCGCGCCGCGCTGGCCGCCCTGCGCGAGACCGGCCTCACCGATGTGATGCCGCGCCCGCTGAAGTACGACCGCCCGTACACGTACTGGGACTACCGGCAGCTCGCCTTCCCCAAGAACCGCGGGATGCGGATCGACCTGGTGTACGGGAACGAGCCGTTCGCCAAGGCCGTCGGCGACGCGTACGTGGACCGCGAGGAGCGCAAGGGCAAGGGCGCCTCCGACCACGCGCCGGTCGTGGTGGACCTGGAGGTCTGACCGGGGGCCGCCGCGGCGCGCGGGGGCGCTCCGGCGGCCGGTCCCGGCACGCGCGCCTGTGGTCGCGGCGGCACGGCAGGTGCGACGCTGACCGCATGGACATCCCCCTGATCGGCAAGTGGCGCAGAAGACACGGCGTCGCCCGCGGTTTCGCCGTGTACACCGACGGCGCCCCCGACGCGACCGGCGTCGCGGAACTGCTCGGCGAGTGCGAACTGCTGCGCGCCCGCGCCGCCGACGACGGGGTGGACCTGGACGACACCCCCGAATCGCTCGCCGCCCTCGACCAGTTGGCGCCGAGCTGGCGGGACGACGAAGAGGTGCTGTCGGACCTCGGCAACGACGCGGGTCTCTACCTCGGCACCGTCATGGTGCTCACGGTCCCCGACGCGGCGTGGGAGATCCTGCCCAACGGCCAGCCCGTGGTGCGGCTCGCGTCCGGCCGCGAGATCGACACCGTGGCGATCGGCCACGCCTGGGCCGAGAGCGGCAGCCCCGAACTGTCCCAGGTGCTCGCGGAGTCGTCGGAAGACTGAGCCCGTACGGCGGTGCGGCTGTCACCCGATCCAGTGGTCATCACCACACAGTGGGGTGCGGTCCAGGGCGTGTCACCACGCGATGGCCGCGCAGGGCACTAGAGGACGTGCATGATGGCGCCGAAGGTCCCCCTTTTCGCACCAGTCCCCACCAGCTCGGTACCGGAGGCACGACGTGGACTCCCTTCAGCAGCTCCCGAACATCGGGTCGGTCCTGGCCGACCGCCTGCGCCGCGCGGGCGTCGACGACGCGGGCGAACTGCGACGGCTGGGCTCCGGCCGCGCCTTCGAGAAGATCCGGCCCGAACTGCCGGAAGACGCCTGCACGCACACGCTGCTCGCGCTGGAGGGCGCGCTGCGCGGCATGCGCTGGACCGCGATCCCGCAGACCGAACGCGACACCCTCGTCCATCGCGTGCTGGGCTGAGCGCGCGGATGACCCGGGAACCCCTGATCGTCCTGCGCGGAGTCAACAAGCACTTCGGCCCGCTGCACGTGCTCAAGGACATCGATCTGACCATCGGCCGCGGCGAGGTCGTCGTGATCATCGGTCCCTCGGGTTCCGGGAAGTCCACGCTGTGCCGGGCCATCAACCGCCTCGAACCCGTGGAGTCGGGCACGATCACCATCGACGGCGTGCCGCTGCCCGCCGAGGGCCGCGAGCTGGCCCGGCTCCGCGCCGATGTCGGCATGGTCTTCCAGTCCTTCAACCTCTTCGCGCACAAGACCGTCCTGCAGAACGTGATGCTCGCGCCGGTCAAGGTGCGCGGTCGGGGCAAGGCCGAGTCGGAGCGGCAGGCCCGCGAACTGCTGGACCGGGTGGGCCTGGTGGGGCACGAGGACAAGTTCCCCGCGCAGATGTCCGGCGGCCAGCAGCAGCGGGTGGCCATCGCCCGCGCACTGGCCATGAACCCCAAGGCGATGCTCTTCGACGAGCCCACCTCGGCCCTCGACCCCGAGATGATCAACGAGGTGCTGGAAGTGATGCGGCAGCTCGCCGAGGAGGGCATGACCATGGTCGTGGTCACCCACGAGATGGGCTTCGCCCGGTCCGCCGCGCACCGGGTGGTCTTCATGGCGGACGGCCGGATCGTCGAGGACCGGGTGCCGGAGGAGTTCTTCACCGCGCCGCGCAGCGAGCGCGCCAAGGACTTCCTCTCCAAGATCCTGCACCACTGATCAGCACCTGGACCGCCATGCGACGCACTCACCGGCCCGCCCGCCCGGCGGCCGTGGCCCGTCTCGCGGCGCTGGCCGCGGTGACCGGGCTGGCCGCGCTGACCGCTGTGACCGGCTGCGGCAAGCAGGGCAGCCCGCCCGCCAAGGGCCCCCGCGCCGACGCCCTGCCCGCCTACCGGGTCAACCGCGCCTTCTCGCTGCCCGCCTCCGCCACCTGGTCGGCCGCCCACCGGCGCGGCAGGCTCGTGGTCGGCGTCAAGGACGACCAGCCGTATCTCGGCGAGCGCGACCCGGCCACCGGCACGTACTCCGGTTTCGACATCGAGATCGCCAAGATGATGGCCGCCTCGCTCGGTTTCGCGGCCGACCGCGTGCAGTACAAGCCGATCGCCTCCGCCAACCGGGAGACCGCCCTGAGCAACGGCCAGATCGACTACTACGTCGGCACGTACACCATCAACGCGCTGCGCAAGAAGCAGGTCGGCTTCGCGGGCCCGTACTACATGGCCGGGCAGGGCCTGCTGGTGCGCAAGGACGAGAAGGACATCAACGGGCCGCAGGACCTGAAGGGCAAGAAGGTCTGCTCGGCGGCCGGTTCCACCCCGATCCAGCGGATCGAGCGCGACTACCCCGACGCCACGCCGGTCACGTACGACACGTACTCGGTGTGCGTGGACAATCTGCTGACCTACCAGGTCGACGCGGTCACCACCGACGACTCGATCCTGCTGGGCTACGCGGCCAAGGCGCCGAACGAGATGAAGCTGGTCGGCAAGCCGTTCTCGAAGGAGCCGTACGGCATCGGACTGGCCAAGGGCGACACGGCGCTGCGGGGCGCGCTGGACGACGCGATCGTGGCGCACGAGCGCGACGGCGACTGGAAGAAGGCGTACGCGGCGACGCTGGGTCTGTCCGGGGTCCCGGCGCCCGTACCGCCGCCGGTCGACCGGTACTGAGGGGGAGACACACCGCGTGAACGTCCTGACCGACAACTACTCGCTCTTCGGCAAGGGCCTGTGGGGCACCGTCCAGCTCACCCTGCTCGCCGGGGCGCTCTCGCTGGTCGTCGGGGTGATCGTCGCCGGATTCCGGGTGTCGCCCGTCAAAGCGCTCCGGGCGTTCGGCACCGCCTGGGTGACGGTGCTGCGCAACACCCCGCTGACGCTGCTGTTCTTCGCGGTGCTGCTCGGCCTGCCGCGCTTCGGACTCGTGCTGCCCTTCCGGGTGTTCGCGATCCTGGCGCTGGGCGCGTACACCTCGGCGTTCATCTGCGAGGCGGTCAGGGCCGGGATCAACACCGTGCCGCTCGGCCAGGGCGAGGCGGCCCGCAGCCTGGGCATGACCTTCACGCAGACGCTGAGCCTGGTGGTGCTGCCGCAGGCCGCCCGCGCGGTGATCTCGCCGATCGGCTCCACGCTGATCGCTCTGGCCAAGAACTCCGCCATCGCCGGGTCCTTCTCGGTCACCGAACTGCTCGGCACGTACAAGCCGCTCAACGAACTGGGCTACAGCATCGTGTGGACCTTCGTCTGGATCGCCGTCGGCTATCTGATCGTCACGTTGACCATCAGCGCGGTCTTCACCGTGCTGGAGCGGAAGCTGGGGGTCGCGCGATGAGCGGAAGCAGCGCGCTGTACGACATTCCGGGGCCCAAGGCGCTGGCCAGGCACCGGCTGTACGCGTGGCTCACCACGGCGGTGCTCGCGGCGCTGGTCGGCTTCGTCGTCTACAAGCTGGTGGACACCGGGCAGTTCTCCGCCGTGAAGTGGCGGCCCTTCGCCTACGCGGGCATCCAGCGGCTGTTGCTCAAGGGCCTGGCCAACACGCTGAAGGCGTTCGCCTGGGCGGCGGTCCTCTCGCTGGTCTTCGGCGCGGTCTTCGCCGCCGGACGGCTCTCGGACCACCGGCCGGTGCGCTGGTTCAGCACGCTGGTGGTGGAGTTCTTCCGCGCGATGCCGCTGCTGGTGATGATCTTCTTCATCTTCATCGCCCTCAAGCTGGAGCCGATGACGGCCCTGGTCATCGGCCTGACGCTGTACAACGGCTCGGTGCTCGCCGAGGTGTTCAGGGCCGGTGTCAACTCCGTGCCGCGCGGCCAGGGCGAGGCCGCCTTCGCGCTCGGGATGCGCAAGACGCAGGTGATGGCGCAGGTGCTGGTGCCGCAGGCGGCCCGCGCGATGCTGCCCGCGATCGTCAGCCAGCTCGTGGTGGCCCTCAAGGACACCTCGCTCGGCTACCTCATCACCTACGAGGAGTTCCTGTACGCGGGCAAGCTGATCGCCACCAACCTCGACTACGACCTGCCCTTCATCCCGGTCGTGATGGTGATCGCGCCGATCTACATCGGCATGTGCATGCTGCTGTCGTGGTTCGCCAACTGGCTGGCGCGCCGTGAACGGCACAGCCCCAAGGTCAAGGACGTGCCGGTCACGGTCGCCACACCGCCGGAGATCTGAGCCCGACGTCCCGCTCAGCGGTTCACCTGTCGTCGAACGGGACCGACAGCGTCGAGGGGTCGCCGGCCGGGGAGGAGAAGCCCACCGTCGCGAACGCCGGATTCTCCCCGATGTAGAGCGGGTCGACGGTGTCGACGACCAGCGCGAGCCGGTGCCCGGCCGGTACGTCGTACGCCGTCGCCTGGAGCGCGATGTCGGTGCCGAACGCCTTCCCCGGCGTCTTCCCGATCCAGGTGTACGGCGCGTGCGCGACGAGCTTGCCGGTGCCGAGCGCGTCCACGTCGTAGAGGTACGCGATCACCGTGCCGTTGGCCGCGGACGGGGTGAGCGTGGTGTGCAGCACGCTCGTGCCGCGCACGTGCTGGGCGGTGGCGTACGGCTGCGACTGCCACACCCCGGCGAAGGCGCGCGGCAGCAGCGGGATCGACGCGGTGGGCGGGGCCTTGGCGAACTGGTCGAGCAGGCTGGACAGGAAGATGACGCCGCCGTCGGCGCCGGAGTCCACGCCGGTGCCGATCGTGGTGTGCCAGCCGGTGCCCGCGTCGCCGCCGAGCGCCCCGGTGCGCGCGCCCTTGGCGCCCAGCGCCAGCTTCTCGGTCCGCGACGGCACCGAGGACCAGTCGGCGTACCCCTCGTAGGCCCCGGTGGAGCGGGAGGTGAGCTGGACCGGCGGCTGGCGGTCGATCCCGTTGTCGGTGCCCTTCAGATAGTGGTCGAGCCAGGCGCGGGCGTCGGTCCAGGTGTCGTTGGGCAGCCCGAGCAGTCCGGTCGCCTCCGCCGTGGCGTGGTCGCCGGGCCGGAACTCCAGCCGCTTGGGGCCGGTCAGCCTCTCGTAGAAGTCCGCGTACTGGTTGGGCGGGAAGAGGCTGTCGCCCCAGGCGTTGGCGAGCATGACGGCGGTGTGGTTGGCGTTGAGCCGGTCCACGTAGGTCAGCGGGGAGCGGAGCTTCGCCCAGGCGATCATGGTGTCCTCCGACGCCAGATTCGCGCTGAGGAAATTGGCGAGGATCGACTGGAGTTCGGCGCTGGGGCGGCCGGTCAGATACGCGGAGCCGCCGAGCAGGGCCGCCGCCTGGAGGTGCGGGGTGCGGCCCTGGTAGATCGACTCGACGAGGTCGGCCCAGCCGCTGAGCGCGGCCACCGCCTTGATCCGCGGGTCGTGCGCCGCCCCCAGCAGCCCGATCCCGGCGCCGTACGAGACACCGGCCATGCCGATCCGCGCCGGGTCCGCCGGGGTGTTGGCGAGGGTCCAGTCGATGACCTTCGAGACGTCGGCGACGTCCGGCGGGCCCGCGGTCTCGATCTCGCCGCCGGAGAGCCAGAAGCCGCGGCTGGTGTAACTGACCACGACATAGCCGGAGTCGGCGAGCAGTTTCTCCTGGGCGAGGTACTCCAGGTCGTTGATCGCCCAACTGCTGGGCAGGACGACGACGGGGTAGCGCTGCGAGCCGTCGTAGCCGCCGGGGGTGTAGACGTTCGCCTTGAGGGTGATGCCGCCGGAGCCGGGGATGTCGACGAAGCGCAGGGCCGACGCGGCGGCCGGGGCCGCGGCGGCGGACACCTTCGGCACGGGGGCGGGGGCCGCGGTCGCGGCGGGGGCGAGGCCGAGGGCCGTGGAGGCGAGCAGCGCCGCGCCGACGACACCCGCTGTGGTTGCTCTCATGGACTGCTCCTGACACGCCGGATGCGAAGTGACTGGAGAGTAACCACGCGGGCTTACCGAAGGTAACTCGCGTGCATGTTACGCACGGGTAACGATTGATGGGGAAGGTGCGACACCAGGGGCGCGACAGACCGCGCCGCCGCCCCGTTTGTCCGGCCCCGGGCCGGGCAGCCGCACCGCGGGGGGACAGCGGCCGAACGCGGGGGAAAGCAGGAAGAGCGGCACGCACGGGAGCGGGTGGCGGCACGAGGCGGCCACCACGCCACGAAGGGAGAGACGCCGCCATGAACGACGTCACCACGCACGACACCGAACCGGTCGACACGGCCGAGCTCACCGAACTCGCCCAGCAGTTGCGGGTGGACGCGGTACGCGCCGCCGACGCCGCCGGGTCCGGCCACCCCACGTCGTCGATGTCCGCGGCCGATCTGGCCGCCGTCCTCTTCGCCCGCCATCTGCGCTACGACTTCGACCGCCCCGACCACCCCGGCAACGACCACCTGATCCTGTCCAAGGGCCACGCCTCACCGCTGCTCTACGCCGCCTACAAGGCCGCGGGCGCGATCACCGACGAGGAACTGCTGACCTTCAGGAAGCTCGGCAGCCGCATGGAGGGCCACCCCACGCCCCGGCTGCCCTGGGTCGACGTCGCCACCGGATCGCTCGGCCAGGGGCTGCCGATCGGCGTCGGCGTCGCGATGTCCGCCAAGCGCCTGGAGCACCTGCCGTACCGCACCTGGGTGCTGTGCGGGGACAGCGAGCTGGCCGAGGGCTCGGTGTGGGAGGCGTTCGAGCACGCCGGCATGGAAGGGCTCGACAATCTCACCGCGATCCTCGACGTCAACCGGCTCGGCCAGCGCGGCCCCACCCGGCACGGCTGGGACCTGGGCGCCTACACCCGCCGTATCCGCGCCTTCGGCTGGAACACCGTCGAGATCGACGGCCACGACATCGCCGCGGTGGACGAGGCGATGACCACCGCGCGCACCAACCGCGGCGCGCCCACCGCGATCATCGCCAGGACCCGCAAGGGCCGCGGCGTCGCGGCCGTCGAGGACCGCGAGGGCATGCACGGCAAGCCGCTGCCGGACGCCGAGGCCGCGATCCGCGAGCTCGGCGGCGTACGCGACCTGCGGGTCCACGTACGCCGTCCGCCGGACGCCGAGCGGCGCGAGCGCGGCGGGAACCCGTCCGCGGCGCTGCCGGAGTACCGGATCGGCGAGGACGTGGCCACCCGTACCGCCTTCGGCGAGGCGCTGGCCGCGCTCGGCACCCGGCGCGAGGACGTCGTGGTCCTGGACGGCGAGGTCGGCGACTCCACCAAGGCCGAGCTGTTCTCCAAGGAGCACCCCGAGCGGTACGTGGAGTGCTACATCGCCGAGCAGCAGCTCATCGGCGCCGCGGTCGGCTTCGGCGTACGCGGCTGGACACCGTACGCGGCCACCTTCGCCGCGTTCCTGACCCGTGCGCACGACTTCCTGCGGATGGCCGCGGTCAGCCGCTCCGACCTCAACGTCGTCGGCACGCACGCGGGCGTCGCGATCGGCGAGGACGGCCCGTCGCAGATGGCGCTGGAGGACCTGGCGATGATGCGCGCGGTGCACGGCAGCACCGTGCTGTATCCGTGCGACGCCAATCAGACGGCCAAGCTCGTCGCCGCGCTGGCCGACCGCACCGGCGTCGGCTATCTGCGCGCCACCCGCGGGGCCACCCCGGTGATCTACGGGCCCGAGGAGGACTTCCCGATCGGCGGCAGCAAGCTGCTGCGCGAGCACCCCGAGGACCAGGTCACCCTCATCGGCGCGGGCGTCACCCTGCACCAGGCGCTGGCCGCCGCCGACCGGCTCGTCGCCGACGGCATCCGCGCCCGCGTGCTCGACCTCTACTCGGTCAAGCCCGTCGACACCCAGGCGCTGCGCGCCGCCGCGCGGGCCACCGGCCGCTTCGTCACCGTCGAGGACCACCACCCCGAGGGCGGCCTGGCCGACGCGGTCCTGGAGTCCTTCGGCAACGGTCACCCGATGCCGCTGCTCACCCGCCTGGCCGTCCACACCATGCCCGGCTCCGCCACCCCCGAGGAACAGCTCCACGCGGCGGGCATCGACGCCGACGCCATCGCCGCCGCGGCCCGGACGCTGATCGGGCACACACACGAATGAGTGGAGAGCACACCCTGACCAGCACCGACCAGGACCTGACCGGCGACGCCCCGGAACCCTCCGGGCACACCGGAACGGGCGAGACGGAAACCGGCGACACGGAGACCGGCGGCACGGAGGCGAGCGGTACGGACGCCGGTGACACGGACACCGGCCGTGCGGCGTCCGGACCGCCGAAGCCCGGCGCGGACGACACCGGCGGCGAGCGCGACGAGGGCACCAAGGGAGCGGTGCTCGTCGCGCTCGGCGCCAACCTGGTGATCGCCGCCGCGAAGACCGCCGCGGGCCTCTTCTCCGGATCGCCCGCGCTGCTCTCGGAGGCCGCGCACTCGGTGGCGGACAGCCTCAACGAGGTGTTCCTGCTGCTGTCGCTGCGCCGCAGCCGCCGCGCGCCCGACAGCGACCACCCCTTCGGCTACGGCAAGGAGCGCTACTTCTGGTCGCTGCTCGCCGCCGTCGGCATCTTCGTGCTCGGCGGCTGCTTCTCCTTCTACCAGGGCATTCACGCGCTCGGCGGCACGGAGGACGAGTCCCGCAGCGGATACGTGGCGGGTCTGGCCGTCCTGCTGATCGCGCTGCTCGCCGAGGGCGCTTCGCTGCTCAAGGCGGTGGTCCAGGCGCGCCGGTCCGACGAGGGCGCCGACGACCCGGCGCTGCGGACGGTCCTCGCCGAGGACAGCACCGCCGTGATCGGTGTGCTGTTCGCCGCCGCCGGCATGGTCATCCACATGACGACCGGCAACGCGCTGGGCGAGGCCATCGCCTCGATGGCGATCGGCGCCCTGCTGATGGTCGTCGCGTTCACCCTCGGCCGCACCGCCCACCACCAGCTCATCGGCGTCTCGGTCGACGCCGAACTGCGCGACGGCATCCGCGAACTGCTCCTGGGGCAGACGGAGATCGACACTGTCGAGGAACTGCTCACCATGCGGCTCGGCCTGGACTCCACGCTGGTGGCCGCCAGGATCGACCTGGTGGGCGGCCTGGACAGCGAGCGGGTCGAGGAGGTCAGCCTGCGCATCCGGCGCGATATCCACGCCAAGTGGCCCACCGCCGACCGGGTGTTCCTCGACATCACCGACGCCGGAACGGAACGTGAAGCCCGAACGACGCGGGAGCGACGGGCCATTGACAGCGATGCGAGCACACCCGAGCCTGAGCATCGTCAATGACGACACCAGGGGAGGGCTCGATGGCCGCAGGTCTGGGCAACGGAAACGGCACCGCGGGCGACAAGGACACCGAAACCGGGAGCGTACGGGGCAGGACGTCCGGCAGGCGCACCGCCGTTACCGTGGCCGCGGCCCTCGGCGGGGCGCTCGCGCTCACCGCCGCCACCGTCTCGCCCGCGGCGGCCCACTCAGGAGGCCGCCCGCCCTCGCACGGGCGCCCGGCACCGGCCGTCCACTATGTCGCGCTCGGGGACTCGTACACGTCAGGCCCGGCCATCCCCACCCAGGTCGACGCCAACTGCGCGCGCTCCGACCGCAATTACCCGTCGCTGGTGAACGACGCGAACGCCTTCGCGTCGTTCACCGACGTGAGTTGCGGCGGCGCCACCACCGCCGAGATGTGGAAGCCGCAGGGCACCAACGGCCCGCAGCTCGACGCCGTCCACCGGGACACGACGCTGGTCACCGTGCAGATCGGCGGCAACGACGTCGGCTTCGGCCCGATCATCGCCACCTGCGCGGGGCTGAGCGTCACCGACGTCACGGGCAGCCCGTGCAAGGACCACTACCGGGCCACGGGCGTCGACCAGCTCACCGTGACCATCCTCAAGACGGCCCCCAAGATCGCCCAGGTGCTGCGCGCGGTCCACAGCAGGGCGCCGCACGCGGAGGTCGTCCTGGTCGGCTACCCCGACCTGCTGCCCGACGACGGCGTGGGCTGCTTCCCGTCCGTGCCCTTCGCGGCCGGGGACTTCCCGTACCTGAGGGACGTGGAGAAGAAGCTCAACGCGATGCTGCGGGTCGAGGCGCTGCTCGGCGGGGCGCGCTACGTCGACACGTACAAGCCGACCGTCGGGCACGACATGTGCAAGGCGCCCGCCGACCGCTGGATCGAGCCGCTGGCCCCGGCGTCACCCGCCGCGCCCGCGCACCCGAACGCCAAGGGCGAGCAGTCGATGGCCCGGGCGGTGCTGAGGACGGTCGGGACGGGACACCGCGCCGGTCACGGTCGGTAAGGCTCAGGGGTACCCCTGAGTCGCGGGCGCGCCGGGCGTCATGGATCATGACCTCATGCCGGTCCTGATAGCCGCGTGCGCGTTCGCGATGACCTTGGTGGGCGGGTTCGTCGCCCAGCGCATCGGCGACCGCAGGCACCTCGTCCTCGGCCTCGCGGCCGGTCTGATGCTGGGCGTCGTCGGCTTCGACCTGCTGCCCGAGGCGCTGGACATGCAGCCGCGGGACGTCTTCGGCGTCCCCGCCGCGCTGCTGATGTTCGTCGCCGGCTTCCTGGCCCTGCACATCGTCGAGCGCTCGGTGGCGATCCACCGGGCGCACGAGGGCGAGTACGCGCCGCACGCGCACGGCCACGGGCACGCCCACGCCCCGGTCAAGGGCATCGGCCTCACCGCGGGCGCCGCGCTCGTCGGGCACAGCGTCATGGACGGCTTCGCGATCGGCGCGGCCTTCCAGGCGGGCAGCACCGTCGGCATCGTGGTGGCCATCGCGGTCGTCTCGCACGACTTCGCGGACGGCTTCAACACGTACACGATCACCCGGATGTACGGCAACGACCACAGCAGGGCGCGGCTGCTGCTCGGCGCCGACGCGCTGGCGCCGGTGGCGGGCGCCGCGGTCACTCTCGCCTTCACCATCCCGGCCGGTGTCCTCGGCCTCTACCTCGGCTTCTTCGCCGGTTTCCTGCTCTACCTGGCGACCTCGGACATCCTCCCCGAGGCGCACAGCCCGCACCCGTCGACCTCGACGCTGCTGTGCACGGTCGGCGGAGCGTCCCTCATGTGGCTGGTGATCGGTCTGGCGGGATGACCTTGCCGCCCTTGGGCGCCTTCGGCGCCGTCGTCGCGGCCTTGGTGACGTCCGCGACCAGCTCCACCACGTCGGAGCCGTACGCCTGCGAATTGACCACCTTCAGCAGCAGGCAGAAGGTCGCGTCGGCGCCGTGCTTGCGGGCCAGCCGCACCTGGTGCCTGGCCAGATAGCGGACGGCGGCCTGGTTGGCGATGCCGCGCTGGCCGGAGGAGAGGAAGACCGGGCGGTCGTTGCCCGAGTCGCGGGCGGCGGCCAGCCGGGCCAGCAGCACGTACTCGACGGCGCCCTTCTCCATCAGGTACGTCTCGCCGCCGACGCTGATCGCGCCCTGCTCGGGCCCCGGCGCCGGGTCGGTGTCGATCTCGACGCCCGGCAGCATCGAGCGCAGATGCGCGGCCAGCCGGAGGTTGGCGGCCGGGCCGCCTATGCAGAATTCGGTGCGCGCGCCGAAGCCCTGCCAGGCCGTGTCGTGCGCCAGCACCTCGGCGTGCGCCCCGCACTCCTTGATCACCGCGGCCAGCTCCAGCAGCGCGAAGGCGTCGTGCCTGGCCAGGCTCCAGCCCCGCGAGCCGGGGTCGCGCGGCACCACCAGCAGGCACTCGGAGTCCTTCGGCAGGCCGAAGAAGCGCTGCTTGCGCTGGAGCCTGCGGCTGAGCAAGTAGGTGCGCGCGAACCAGCCCAGGGCGGCGCCGATGGCGAGGGCCACCAGGCCCAGGACGAGATTGCGGAGGTCGTCGCTCATGGCGCGGCATCGTAGCGGTGTTCGACCCACCGCGGGGATACGCGGTCCTGACGGGACAGGAGAGGTGAAGTTACGCTTCCGGGACGCCCGTTGAGTGGAGGACTCCGCAATGCGACGCACAAGTGACAGCAGTGGTGGCGACACCGGTCTCCGTAGCGGCCCGGGTGGCAGCCCCGGCGGCGCCCGGGGCAGGGCCGCGGGCACGCGTTCTGACAGCGGACCGGACGGCGGTCCGGGGGGCGGTCCGGAAGGCGGTCCGGGCGCGTCCCGTACGGCCGTCCGCGGGTCCCGCGTCCGCAGGACCGCCGTCCGCGCGGTCGCCGCGCTCGCCGTCACCGCGGCGGTGGCGGCGGTCACCGCCGCGGCGCCCGCCCGGCACGGCGGCCCCGCGCATCCGCCCGGCTCCACGGCCAAGACCCCGCTGGCCGTCGGCTACGGGGGAGCGGTCGCCAGCGTGGACGCCGACGCGTCGGCCGCCGGCATCGAGGTGCTGCGGCGCGGCGGCAACGCCGTGGACGCGGCCGTCGCCACCGCCGCCGCCCTCGGCGTGACCGAGCCGTACTCCTCGGGCATCGGCGGAGGCGGCTACTTCGTCTACTACGACGCGCGGCAGCACAAGGTCTCCACCATCGACGGCCGCGAGACCGCCCCGCGCAGCGCCACCGACCAGCTCTTCGTCGAGAACGGCCAGCCGCTCGCCTTCGCCGACGCGGTCACCAGCGGGCGCAGTGTCGGCGTGCCCGGCACCGCCGCCACCTGGCAGACCGCCCTGGACTCCTGGGGGAGCCGCTCGCTCGGCGACGTCCTCAAGCCCGCGGAGCGGATCGCCCGCGACGGCTTCACCGTGGACGCGACCTTCAACTCCCAGACCGCGGCGAACCAGGACCGTTTCAAGGACTTCCCCGCCACCGCCGCGCTCTTCCTGCCCGGCGGACAGCCCCCGGCGGTCGGCTCCACCCTGCGCAACCCCCAACTGGCGGCCACGTACAAGGAGTTGGGTCGCAAGGGGATCAACGCGATCTACCGCGGCGACATCGGCGCGGACATCGTCAGGACCGTACGCAAACCCCCGGTCGACCCGGCGTCCACCCGCGTGGTGCGCACCGGTGACCTGACCGCCGCGGATCTTGCCGCCTACCACGCCAAGACCCAGGCGCCGACGCACACGACCTACCGCGGCCTCGACGTGTACGGGCCCGCGCCCTCGTCGTCCGGCGGGACCACGGTGGCCGAGGCGCTGAACATCCTGGAGCACACCGACCTGGCGCACGCCGACCAGGCGCAGTATCTGCACCACTACATCGAGGCCAGCCGGATCGCCTTCGCCGACCGGGGCCGCTGGGTCGGCGACCCGGCGTTCGAGCAGGTGCCGACCGCGGGGCTGCTCTCCAAGGGCTTCGCCGCCTCGCGGGCCTGCCTGATCAAGGACGACGCGGCGCTCACCAGCCCGCTCCCGCCCGGCGACCCGGCGCACCCCACCCCGTGCGCCGCCACCGGCAAGGCCGCGCCGACCACCTACGAGGGCGAGAACACCACGCACCTGACGGTGGCCGACAAGTGGGGCAACGTCGTCGCGTACACCCTCACCATCGAGCAGACCGGCGGCAGCGCGATCACGGTCCCCGGCCGCGGCTTCCTGCTCAACAACGAGCTGACGGACTTCTCCTTCGTGCCCGCCAGCCCGGCCGTCCACGACCCGAACCTGCCGGGGCCCGGCAAGCGGCCCCGCTCGTCGATCTCGCCGACGATCGTGCTGAAGAACGGCCGGGTGGACTTCGCGGTCGGCTCGCCCGGCGGCGCGACCATCATCACCACCGTGCTCCAGGTGCTCACCGAACACGTCGACCGGGGCCTGCCGTTGGTGGACGCCATCGCCGCGCCGCGCGCCAGCCAGCGCAACGCGGCGGCGACCGAACTCGAACCGGCCCTGTGGAACAGCCCGCTCAAGGCCCAACTCGAAGCCCTCGGGCAGCACTTCACGCAGAATCCGGAGATCGGCGCCGCCACCGGTGTGCAACGGCTCTCCGACGGCCGGTGGTTGGCCGCGGCGGAGCCCGTACGGCGCGGCGGCGGCTCGGCGCTGGTGGTGCTTCCCACGCGCTGACCTGCCTCGACGCGGCTACTCCGCTCAGGCGGTCGGGACGGCGGGCAGCAGGGCGATGATCTCGTCCGTGCCCGCCGTCTCGGCCAGCCGCGGGAAGATCTTGGCGAACGCGTGGGCGTGCGACTCGGCGTCGGTGTCGGTCACCGCGTCGGCGGCGACCGTCACGTGGTAGCCGTGTTCGTGCGCCGCGCGGGCGGTGGACTCGACGCCGATGCTGGTCGATATGCCGGCCAGCACGATCTGCGTGACCCCGCGGCGGCGCAGCTCCAGGTCGAGCGCGGTGCCGTAGAAGGCGCCCCACTGGAGCTTGGTGATCCTGATGTCGCCGTCCTGGACATCCAGTTCGTCCACCAGCTCCGTCCAGTCGGCGGGCAGCGAACCGCTCATGGCCGGGCCCTCGTTGCGTCCTGGCGGGCCCCCGGCCACGTTCACCAGCACGACCGGCAGCCCGCGCTCGCGGAAGGCGGCGGCCAGCTTCGCGGCGCGCGCGACGACCTCGCGGGCCGGGTGCGCGGTGGGCAGCGCGACGATGCCGCGCTGGAGGTCGATGACGACAAGGGCGGTGCGGGGGTCGATCGTCGTGGCGGTCATGCGGGTAACTCCCTGTGCGGTGAACGGTGTTGCCGTGCTGTTCGGGTCGCGGGGTCGTGGCTGTGCGGTCACGCCTTGACCAGGCGCTGGAGGATGCCGAGCGCCTCGGTCAGCCGCCGCTGGTCCTCGGCGGACAGCTCGGTGGCGATCGCCTCGGCGAGCCAGCCGCGCCGGGCCCGGCGGCCGGTGCCGCGCAGCCGGACCCCTGCCTCGGTGAGGGAGAAGACGACCTGACGGCCGTCGGTGGGGTGCGGCGAGCGGGCGACGAGGCCGCGTTCCTCCAGGGCCGCGAGCGTCATCCGCATGGACTGCGGCCGGACGATCTCGGCGCGGGCCAGGGCGGCGGTGGTCGCCGGACCCTCGCTGCCGATCCGCCCCAGCACCGAGACCTGCGAGGGCGTGAGCGCGCCCTGCGCCGAGGCCGACGCGGTGCGCAACCGGCGCTGGAGCTGCGCGATCACCGTGGTCAGCTCGTCGGCGACCCGCGCCTGGTCCTGAGTGGGCATGGTTGCACCGTACGACGTCGACAGGAAAACTTGCAAGTTTGACTGTCGAAATCGTCCGCCGTTGAAAACTCCCCGTAGCAGCGCCGTAACACCGTGGGTGTCGAATGCCCACCGGGCGCGGGGAGCGGGGGCGGCGGATGCGAGGGTGTGATGACAACGGAACTGGCCGGTGCGGCAACGGAGTTCACGTTCTACTTCCGGTCGATGGTGGCGGCGCTCGGGGACCGTCCCGGCTGGTACGGGGTGTTCGCGGGGCGTGAGCCGGAGGCCGCGCACGCCTACGAGGGCGGCGCGGACATACCGCCCTGGGACGTCGTCGGGGCCGTCCTGCACGATCTGGCCGCCGCCGTGCGGGCGCCGCTCGACGAGGCGGAGGTGTCCCGTGCCCGGGTCCTGCACCGCGCCGCCGTCGCGGAGTGGGACGCCGCGCCCGGCGCGGAGAGCGCGCTCCGCCTCCGGCTCGAAGTGACCTCGCGGGCCCGCGACATGGCGCTGCTGCGCGAGCGCGAGGCGGCCCGCGCCCTCGACCAGGCCCCCGCCGACCCGGCGGGAGCCGCCACCGCCCGGCTCGCCAACATCCTCGCCTGGGCCCGCGACGACCGTGAGCGGGCCGCCGCCCGCTGCGATGAACTCCGCGCCCGGCTGGCCGCCTTCGCCGCGCCCCCGGCCGCCGACTGGTTCCGCCAGACGCCCGAGCGCCATCCCGCCGCCCAGCCCTCCCCGCCCGCCGAGCGCGACCCCGCCGCGCCCGCCGCCCAGCCCTCCTCGCCCCCCGAGCGCGACCCCGCCGCGCCCGCCGCCCGTACCGCCTCCTGGGCCCGCGACCCCCGCCCCGAGGAAGCCGCGCGACCGCGGCCCGCCAAGGCGACCGGCGCGCGCACCAAGGGCGCCTCCCGCCCGCGCGGCGCACGCTTCGCCGGGGCCTTCGAGGAGGCGGCGGGCGCCGAGGAAACGCCCCTGGAGCGGTCGGTGCCGCGCGGCGCGCGTTTCGCGGGCGCGCCCGCCGCCCCGGCCCCGCAGGCGGAGACCGCCCAGGGACCCGTACGCGCCACCCCGCGCGGCGCGCGCTTCGCCGGCGCTCCGGAGAGCGCGGAACCGCGCCAGGCGCGGCCCACCCTCGACCCGCGCTGGCTGGCCGAGGCGCGGCAGGAGGCCGCGCGCCTCGGCGAGCTGCGCCGTACCGGCCAGAGCGGCGCCGCCTACGTCGTCATCTGCGAGGCGGCGGAAGGCCCGGCGCCCCGACTGCCCTACCTGCTCAGGGAGTTGGAGCGCACCGAACTGGCCGCCGATGTGGCCACCCTGCTCTGGGAGGTCGCCGCGCTGCCCGGCGCCCCGCTGGCCGCCGCCGCCTCTGAACTGGCCGCCGCGGGCCGTACCGGCGACTGCCGCACGCTTCTGCACCAGGCCGCGTCGCGCCCGCCCGCCGACCTGGCCACGATCGCGGGCGACCTGGCCGACGCGGGGCACCACGAGGAGGCGGGCGAACTCCTGCGGACGCTCGCCCGGGCGCGTCCGCCCGAGGACGCCGCCGCCGTGGTCAGAGCCCGCCCCGGCCTGGCCGTTCCCGTCCTGGACGCCGCGGAAGCCGTCTCCAAGTCCCGCCGCCGCGACATCGTGGCCGCCCTGCGCCGGGCGGGCCTGCCGGGCGGCTGACGCGGGCGCGCGCCGCCGAACGGGTTCCCCGAGGGGGAAACGCGATCGTCTTCGCCCGGTAACGGTAGCGGTCTTGCCACAGTGGGTAGGGCGCTTCTACGTTCTTCCCCACGGCTGGGATCTACGGGCGTAGAACGGGACTACCGGCGTGAAGCTGCCACGTCTGAGGAGCTGCTCATGAGCAATGTCGTGCGTGCCGCGCTCGTCCAGGCCACCTGGACCGGCGATACGGAATCGATGATCGCGAAGCACGAGGAACACGCCCGGGCCGCCGCCGCGCAGGGCGCGAAGGTGATCGGCTTCCAGGAGGTGTTCAACGCCCCCTACTTCTGCCAGGTCCAGGAGGCCGAGCACTACCGGTGGGCGGAGCCCGTCCCCGACGGGCCGACCGTCCAGCGGATGCGGGCGCTGGCCCGCGAGACCGGCATGGTCATCGTCGTGCCGGTCTTCGAGATCGAGCAGCCCGGCGTCTACTACAACACCGCGGCCGTGATCGACGCGGACGGCACCGTCCTCGGCAAGTACCGCAAGCACCACATCCCGCAGGTCAACGGCTTCTGGGAGAAGTACTACTTCAAGCCGGGCAACCTCGGCTGGCCGGTCTTCGAGACCGCCGTCGGCCGGATCGGCGTCTACATCTGCTACGACCGCCACTTCCCCGAGGGCTGGCGCGCCCTGGGCCTCGCGGGCGCCCAGATCGTCTACAACCCGTCGGCCACCAGCCGCGGCCTGTCGGCGTACCTGTGGAAGCTGGAGCAGCCCGCGGCGGCCGTCGCCAACGAGTACTTCATCGCCGCGATCAACCGGGTCGGCCGCGAGGAGTACGGCGACAACGACTTCTACGGCACCAGCTACTTCGTCGACCCGCGCGGCCAGTTCGTGGAGGGCACCGCCTCCGACACCAAGGAGGAACTGCTGGTCCGCGACCTGGACCTGGACCTGATCGACGAGGTCCGGCAGACCTGGGCCTTCTACCGCGACCGCAGGCCCGACGCCTACGGCGACCTGACGGAGGGCTGAGCGATGGCCACCGCGACCGAGAGCGCGCACGCCGCGCTGCACGCCCGCCACCGCGCCGTCCTGCCCGACTGGCTGGCCACGTACTACGCCCGGCCGATCGAGCTGACGCACGGTGAGGGCCGCCACGTCTGGGACGCCGAGGGCAACCGCTACCTGGACTTCTTCGGCGGCATCCTCACCACGATGACCGCGCACGCGCTGCCCGAGGTCACCGCCGCCGTCGCCGAGCAGGCCGGGAAGATCCTGCACTCCTCGACGCTCTACCTCAGCCGCCAGGCCGTGGAGCTGGCCGAGCGGATCGCCCGGCTGTCCGGCATCCCCGACGCCCGGGTCTTCTTCACCACCTCGGGCACCGAGGCCAACGACACGGCCCTGCTGCTGGCCACCGCCTACCGCCGCTCCAACCAGGTGCTGGCGCTGCGCAACAGCTACCACGGCCGCTCCTTCACCTCGATCGGCATCACCGGCAACAGCGCCTGGTCGCCGACCAGCCTGTCCCCGCTCCAGACGCTGTACGTGCACGGCGGGGTGCGCAGCCGCGGGCCGTACGCGCATCTGACGGACGCCGAGTTCACCGCCGCGTGCGTCGCGGACCTGGAGGACATCCTCGGCCAGGCCAACGGCACGGTCGCCGCGCTCATCGCCGAACCCGTCCAGGGCGTCGGCGGCTTCACCTCGGGCCCCGACGGGCTGCTCGCCGCCTTCAAGCGGGTCCTGGACCGGCACGGCATCCTGTGGATCACCGACGAGGTGCAGACCGGCTGGGGCCGTACCGGCGACAACTTCTGGGGCTGGCAGGCGCACAGCGGCTCCGGCGCGCCCGACATCCTCACCTTCGCCAAGGGCATCGGCAACGGCATGTCCATGGGCGGCGTGGTGGCCCGCGCCGACGTGATGAACTGCCTGAACGCCAACTCCATCTCCACCTTCGGCGGCAGCCCGATCACCACCGCGGGAGCGCTGGCGAATCTCACCTACCTCCTCGACCACGACCTCCAGGGCAACGCCCGCCGGGTCGGCGGCCTGCTCAAGGCCCGCCTCACCGCCGTCTCCGCGGGCCTGGGCATCGTCCGCGAGGTGCGCGGACGCGGCCTGATGCTCGGCGTCGAACTGGTCGAGCCGGGCACCGACACCCCGTCCCCCGCGGCGGCCTCCGCCGTCCTCGAAGCGGCCCGCGCGCACGGACTGCTGATCGGCAAGGGCGGCCTCGCGGGGAACGTCCTGCGGATCGCCCCGCCGCTCTCGCTCACCGTCGCCGAGGCCGAGGAAGGCGCCGACCTGCTGGAGGCGGCCCTGAAACAGGCGCAGAGCGAACTCGCGGACCAGGCACCGGGCGAATCCGAAGGAGGGACCGCGCAGTGACCGCGACCCGTACCGTGATCCGCGGCGGCCTCGTCATCACCGCCGCCGACGAGATGCACGCCGACGTCCTGATCGAGGGCGGCAGGATCGCCGCCCTCGCCGCCCACGACAGCGACACCGCGGCGGGCTGGACCGCCGACACCGTCATCGACGCCACCGGGAAATACGTCATCCCCGGCGGCGTCGACGGGCACACCCACATGGAGATGCCGTTCGGCGGCACCACCGCCTCCGACACCTTCGAGACCGGCACCCGCGCCGCCGCCTGGGGCGGCACCACCACCATCGTCGACTTCGCCATCCAGGGCGTCGGCGCGTCGCTCCGCTCCGGGCTCGACGCCTGGCACGCCAAGGCCGACGCGCAGTGCGCGATCGACTACGCCTTCCACATGATCGTCTCCGACGTGAACGAGCACTCGCTCAAGGAGATGGACATCCTGGTCGAGGAGGGCGTGACCAGCTTCAAGATGTTCATGGCCTACCCCGGCGTCTTCTACAGCGACGACGGGCAGATCCTGCGCGCCATGCAGCGCGCCGCGGGCAACGGCGGCCTGACGATGATGCACGCCGAGAACGGCATCGCGATCGACGTCCTCGTCCAGCAGGCCCTCGAAGCGGGGAAGACCGACCCGCGCTACCACGGCGAGGTCAGGCACGCCCTGCTGGAGGCCGAGGCCACCCACCGCGCCATCCAGCTCGCCCGCGTCGCCGGCGCCCCGCTCTACATCGTGCACGTCTCCGCGCAGCAGGCCGTCGCCGAACTCACCGCCGCCCGCGACCTGGGCCTCAACGTCTTCGGCGAGACCTGTCCGCAGTACCTGTTCCTGTCCACCGACAACCTCGCCGAACCCGGCTTCGAGGGCGCCAAGTACGTGTGCAGTACTCCGCTGCGCCCCCGCGAGCACCAGGCCGCGCTCTGGCAGGGCCTGCGCACCAACGACCTCCAGGTGGTCTCCACCGACCACTGCCCGTTCTGCTTCACCGGGCAGAAGGACATGGGCGTCGGCGACTTCTCCAAGATCCCCAACGGCATGCCCGGCGTGGAGAACCGCATGGACCTCCTCCACCAGGGCGTCGTGGACGGGCACATCAGCCGCCGCCGCTGGATCGAGATCGCCTGCGCCACCCCGGCCCGGATGTTCGGCCTCTACCCGCGCAAGGGCACCATCGCGCCGGGCGCCGACGCCGACGTGGTGATCTACGACCCGCACGCCGAGCAGGTCATGTCCGCCGAGACCCACCACATGAACGTCGACTACTCCGCCTACGAGGGCAAGCGGACGACCGGCCGGGTCGAGACCGTGCTGTCCCGCGGGGTGCCCGTGATCGAGGGCCGGTCGTACGTGGGCCGGGCCGGTCACGGCCAGTACACGCCGCGCGGCATCTGTCAGTACCTGATCTAGCCCTCAGCCTCACAGAAGGAGCGGCGCCATGGACTTCGGCCTCGTGCTGCAGACCGATCCACCCGCCTCGAACGTCGTCGGCCTGATGCGCCGCGCCGAGCGCAACGGCTTCACGTACGGCTGGACCTTCGACTCCGCCGTGCTGTGGCAGGAGCCGTTCGTCATCCACAGCCGCATCCTCGACCACACCGACCGGCTCAAGGTCGGCACGATGGTCACCAACCCCGGCACCCGCACCTGGGAGGTGACCGCCTCCACCTTCGCCACCCTCAACTCGATGTACGGCAACCGCACGGTCTGCGGCATCGGCCGCGGCGACTCGGCGATGCGGGTCGCCGGGCGCAAGCCCAACACCCTCGCGCGGGTCGGCGAGGCGATGACCGTCATCCGCGACCTCGCCGAGGGCCGCGAGGCCGTGGTCGACGGCACACCGCTGCGGCTGCCGTGGGTCGAGAACGGCGAACTGCCGGTCTGGATGGCGGCGTACGGCCCGAAGGCGCTGGCGCTGACCGGCGAGAAGGCCGACGGCTTCATCCTGCAACTCGCCGACGTCTACCTCACCGAGTGGATGGTGAAGGCGGTACGGGACGCGGCCGAGAAGGCGGGCCGCGACCCGGCCTCGGTCACCGTCTGCGTCGCCGCGCCCGCCTACGTCACGGCCGACGACTCGCCCGAAGCCCTCGCGCACGCCCGCGAACAGTGCCGCTGGTTCGGCGGCATGGTCGGCAACCACGTCGCCGACCTCGTCAGCCGTTACGGCGAACACTCCGACCTGGTGCCGGAGGAACTGACCGAGTACATCGCCCAGCGGCACGGCTACGACTACGCGCACCACGGCCGCTCGGGCAACCCCGACACCGCCTTCGTGCCCGACGAGATCGTGGACCGCTTCTGCCTGATCGGCCCGGTCGACCGGCACCTGGACAAGCTGCGGGCCCTGCGGGACCTGGGCGTCGACCAGTTCGCGGTCTACGACATGCACGACGCGAAGGAGGCGACGATCGACGCGTACGGCGAACACATCATCCCGGTGCTGGGCTGAAGCGCGCGGCCGGGTCCCGGCGCGCGGCTGACCTGGGGGAGCGTGCCCGCGGCGGCAGCGCCGCGGCTGCCCGCACCCGTGGGACGGCCGTTGTCCACAGGGCGGGAACCGCGCGGCGCCCGGGTCTGATTGGATGGCGGCATGGGCAATGAGGTCGGTGCGGTATCGGGTGACGCGGCGGGCGCGGACGGCGTGGACGACGCACTGCTCGCCGCCGTCGAAGACGTGATCAGAGCGGTGGTCGCCGCCGAGGTGGTGCCGCGCTGGCGGCGGCTCGGCGACGACGACATCTCGCGCAAGAGCGGCCCGTACGACCTGGTCACCACCGCCGACCGGCGCGCCGAGGAACGGCTCACCGAAGAGCTGACCGCGCTGCTGCCCGGCTCCGTCGTGGTCGGCGAGGAGGCGGTGAGCGCCGACAGCGGCGTACTGGAACGGCTGGGCGGCGACGACCCGGTGTGGGTGGTCGACCCGGTCGACGGCACCTCCGCCTTCGTCCGCGGCGAGGACGGCTTCGCCACCCTGGTCGCCCTCGTGCGCGACGGCGTACCGCTCGCCTCCTGGACGTACGCCCCGCAGCGCGGCCTGTTCGCCACCGCGCGGCGCGGCCGGGGCGCGCATCTGGACGGCGAGCGGCTGCACACCCGCACCCCCGAGGCGGGCGAGCCGCTGCGGCTGTCCACCTCCAACCCGGTCTACCGCACCGGCTACGAGCGCGACGCCCTGACCCGGCTGGACGCCTCGGGCGCGGTCTGCACCCCCTGCACCTGCGCGGGCCTGGCCTACCTGGACGTGGCCCGCGGCGCGATCGACGCTGTCGCCTTCTTCTGGGAAGCGCCCTGGGACCACGCGGCGGGACTGCTGCTCGCCACCGAGGCGGGCGGCGTCAGCCGTACGGCGTCCGGCGCGCCCTTCTCGATCCCCGGCGGCAACGAACTGCCCTTCACCCTCGCCCGCGACGAGGCCACCGCACGGCAGGTCACCGAGCTGATGGCGGCCGGAAGGTGAGCCGCGCGGTCGTGGCCGACGCCGTCGTCGTCGGCGCGGGTCCCAACGGGCTGACGGCGGCGGTGGAGTTGGCCCGCGCCGGGCTCTCCGTGCAGATCTACGAGGCCGCCGACACCGTGGGCGGCGGCGCCCGCACCGAGGAGCTGACGCTGCCGGGCTTCCGGCACGACCCCTGCTCCGCCGTGCACCCCTTCGGCATCGGCTCGCCCGCCTTCGGCGCGCTGCCGCTCGCCGAGCACGGCCTGGAGTGGCTCCAGCCGGAAGTCCCGATGGCGCACCCGTTCCCCGACGGCACCGCCGCCGTTCTCGCCCGCACCGTCGGCGAGACCGCGGCCTCGCTCGGCGCGCGCGACGCGGGCACCTACCGGCGGCTGCTCGCGCCGTACACCGGTCACTGGGACACGCTCGCCGCGGACTTCTTCCGGCCGCAGTGGGCCGGGATACCGCGTGACCCGTACCGCTTCCTCCGGTTCGGCCTGACCGGCACGCCGCCCGCCGCCGTCCTCGCCCAGCGCTTCCGCGACCCCAAGGCGCGGGCGCTGATCGCCGGGCTCGCCGGGCACGCGATCACCCGGCTCACGCAGCCGTTCACCGGGGCGATGGCGATGATGTTCGCGCTCGCCGCGCACGAGAACGGCTGGCCGGTCGCCCGCGGCGGCTCCCAGGCCATCTCCGACGCGCTGGCCGGGCACCTCACCGAACTGGGCGGCGTCATCCGCACCGGCGTCACCGTCCGCAAGCTCGACGAGCTGCCGCCCGCCCGCGCCTATGTCTTCGACACCTCGCCGACCGCGCTCGCCCGGATCGCCGGACTCGGCGACGCGTACCGCGGCTACCGCTACGGCGCCTCCGTCTTCAAGATCGACTACGCGCTGGACGGGCCGGTGCCGTGGACGTCCCCCGACGCGCGGCGCGCGGGCACCGTGCACATCGGGCCCAGCTACACCGAGATCGGCGACGCCCTCAACCGGGCCGTGACCGGCCGCCCGCCGCAGACGCCCTTCCTCATCACCGCCCAGCCGTCCGTGATCGACCCCTCCCGCGCCCCCGAGGGCAAGCACGTCTTCTGGGCCTACGGGCACGTCCCCCACAACTGGCACGGGGACGCCACCGATGCCGTCGAGCGCCAGATCGAGCGCTTCGCGCCGGGCTTCCGTGACCTCGTCCTCGCCCGCGCCGTCACCGGGCCCGCCGGTCTCGCCGCCCGCAACGCCAACTATGTCGGCGGTGACATCGCCTGCGGCGCCTACTCCGGACTCCAGTCCGTCATCCGGCCCCGCCTCGCCGCCAATCCCTACACCACCATCCGCCCCAACCTCTTCCTCTGCTCCTCCGCCACCCCGCCCGGCCCCGGCGTCCACGGCATGCCCGGCCACCACGCCGCCCGCGCCGTCCTCCACCACCTCCGCCACGCCGCCCGCCGCTAACCCCGCCGCGCGGCGTTTTTCAGGGGCGCGGCGGCCTGGCGGTTTCTCTGCTGTGGGCGGCCCGCCGATCTTTTCAGGGGGCGCGGCGCCCGGGCGGTCACTCTGCTGTGGGCGGCACCCCGATCTTTTCAGGGGCGCGGGGAACTGCGCGCCCAGCCACCGCCGGGCTTTCAGCCCGAAAACACCCAGCAACTGCCCCGCTGGGGCCGGTATTTACAGCTCGCCACCGTTGGTGGCTGGCCGCGCAGTTCCCCGCGCCCCTAAGAACACGCCCTGCGCCAGCCCGGCGCGCAGTCCGGGTCAGGGGAGGGGGAGGCCGCGGCGGGCCTCGCGGACCAGGCGGGCCGCCGAGGCCACGGTGGCGGAAAGCTCCTCGGCCGAGAGCCCACTGCGACCGAGAAGAACGCCGACCTCGTCGGCGAACCCCGCGGGAGCCCCGGAAAGCACCGCGGCCGCGGGAAAGGCCCCCTTCTCGTTCAGGCACCACACCCGGTTCCAGGCGTGCAACGCCTGCGCGAGGACACCGAAGGCCCGCGACAGGCAGAGGGACACGTGCACGTGATCCCCCTTGACGGCCGACTTCGCGGCAGCGGCCACCGTGAACTCCGCCTCCCACGCGGCCTCGACCAGAGCCCGCCGCAACGCCTCGGGATACACCCGCGTCTCGGCCCGGAGCGCCGACAACTCCCCGTCGGTGTCGGCGAGTACGTGCCCGAGGGCGACCTCGCCCGGGTAACAGGGCGACCAGAAGCCGAGCGGGTGCCCCGGCTGGATACCGACCTCGTAGCGGCCCTCGCGGCAGTCCTGCCACACCCGCCGGACGCGGTCGACGTCCCGCAGGATCCAGTCGACGGCGACCCCGTCCACGCGCAGCCACGCCCCGGCGTTGACCCACGGCCCCCACCCGCCCGGCGCGGCCACCTCCACCGGTTCCCCGGTGAACTCCCGTGCGAGCGCGGCCAACGCGGCCACATCCGGCTCGCCCCGGTAGTACACCCCGAGGTCCCAGTCCGAGTCCGCCCGGTGCGTCCCGCGCGCACGGCTGCCCCCGAGCAGCACCCCGACCACCCCGGGCACCTCCCGAAGGGCTTGGGCCATGGCGACCACGGGAACGTCCGGCGCGGCGGCGAGGACTTCGGGCAACGGCGGCTGATCAGCATGCATGCCGTGACGGTACGGGAGGGCGGGGCGGCCCCGCGCGCCTATTTCCGCTGCCCGCGCGGTGCCCGAGGCGACGCCTTGCCACGGTGCCGCGCCGTACCTATTCTTACTCACCAGTAAACTTACTCTGGAGTCAGGAAGGCCCGACATGGCGGCGCTCGACGACATCGACCTCGAACTCCTCGACTTCGGCACGGTCGAGCCGAAGGAATTCGCGCGGATCGTACGGGATCTTCCGGCCCGCCGGATCGCGGAGTTCATGAACGGAGCGCAGCGCCGACGGGTCCTGGACGAGGTCTTCCACCGGATGGGCACCCTCTTCAAGCCGGAGTCGGCAGGCCGCCGCGACGCCCTGATCCGCTGGCGGATCACGGCGGGGGACGAGGCACCGGACGTCTACGAGACGCACATCGCGAACGGCGCCTGCGCGGTCACGGCCGAGGACACCGGACGTACGCCGCAGCTCACCCTCACGATGGCCGCGCCGGAATTCCTCAAGCTGGTCTCGGGCAACGCCTCGGGCCCGGCGCTGTTCTTCACCCGGAAGCTGAAGGTGCAGGGGGACATCCGGCTGGCCGGCGGCCTGACCTACTTCTTCGACATCCCCAAGCCCTGACCGCCCGCGGCCGCATACGCCCGTACGGCCGCGACCGCCGCCCGCTCGTACGGTCGCGGCTGCGCGTCCGGGCCGAGCACGGCGCCGGTGACCAGCCGGAACAGCAGGGCGCGGACGAGGAGTTGGGCCCACGCGTCGGGGTCGGGGACACAGCCGTCCCCGGCGGGGCCGAGCGCGAGGACCGCGGGCCCCGCCCCGTACCAGAGCAGCGCGTCGACCACCACGACGGCCGCCGCCCAGTCGGCGGGGTACCAGTACGGCGGCCAGTCGATGACCGCAGGCGGCAGGCCGTCCGCGAAGAGCACATTGCCCAGCAGGTCGCCGTGCACGACCTGCGGCGCCGGTGCGCCGGACGGCCCGAACGGGCGGCGTTCTGCGGCCAGTTGGGCGATGAGCGCGGCCACCTCGGCGTCACCGTCGCCCCCGTCGTCCAGCGGCGACTCCTCCCAGGCGACCCGGGCCGCGTACGACCACGGGCCCTCGCGCGTGTCGAGGAAGCCGGGGCGCGGTACGTCCGCGAGCGCCGCGTGGAAGGCGGCGGCCGTCCGCAGCACATCGGCGGGCCGCCCCGGGTCGGACCGGCCGGCCACGTACTGCCACGCCTCCCAACCCTCCGCCGTCCAGCCGCCGTTCGCCGCCCGGACCGGCCGCGCGACCCGGAAGTGCGGGGACGCGGGCAGCGCGGTCAGCACCTCGGCCCGCCACGCGGTCTCGGCCGCGAGCCCGGTCGGCTTGAGCACCACCTCGCCGTCCCGCCAGGTCTGCCCCTGCCCGCCCGGCAGCGGCACCGGCCGCCCCGGCGCGCCGAAGGCCGCGAGCACGGCGGCAGACGGCGGGACCGACCCGGCTGGCTGGGTGGATTCGATCATGAGGCAAAATCCTAGATCCGGGGTCGCGGACCCGGCGACGGATATACCGCGCGGCGGCACGAGCCGAACGGTTCGACGGCACATGCGCCGCAGGCGAACTCGCCTCGCCGACCCGGCCCCCGACCTCGGACACCTCCCCGACAGGCCCCGCCGCACAGCCGGTTGACGTGACGTCAGTTGACGCCCGCGCGGCGGCCGTTCTCCAGCTCCACAGGACCGGCGCCCGCGGCGAGGGCGGCCAGGGCCGCGTGGACACGGCGGGCGGCGCCCGGCGAGAAGTAGGAGTCGATCTCGTCGGCCGGGACCAGCTTCCAGGAGTCCAGTTCCTCCTCCTGGAGCCGTACCGCCGCCAGCCGCGTCTCGTCCAGCACGCCGCCGTCGTAGAGGTAGCTGGCCAGCGGCGGCCTGCCGGGCCCCGTCACCCAGTCGACGGCGAGCAGCGGGCCCGGCTCGATGTCCAGACCGATCTCCTCCGCGCTCTCCCGGCGGGCGGCCTGCCGCGGCGTCTCGTTCAGATCGGACTCGATGGTGCCGCCCGGCAGCGTCCAGGTCCCGTCGTCGCGGTAGTTCGGCTCGACGATGAGGATCCGGCCGTCGGCGGACCTGAAGAGGGTGTTCGCTCCCGAAATGATCTTCGGCAGCCCTGCGATGTACGTGGCGAAGTCGGTCGTCGTCATGCCGCCAAACCTACGACCACGGGCCGCGCGGCGGACTCGCGAACCGGTGATCGCGCGGTGACACAGCGCGGTGCCCATGGGCAGGCGGGCTCGGCCGGGATAGGGTCCCACCGGCGCGATGTTCCGTTTTCGGATGGGGAGTACGACAGTGTCCGACGCTGCAACAAGATCCACGGGACGTGTGCTGATCGCCGCGGACAAGTTCAAGGGCTCGCTGACCGCGGTGCAGGTGGCCGCGCATGTCGAGGCGGGGCTGCGCAAGGGCGCGCCCGGTGTGACCGTCACCTCCGTACCGGTCGCCGACGGCGGTGACGGCACCGTCGAGGCCGCCGTCACCGGCGGTTTCGAGTGCCGCACGGTACGCGTCATCGGACCGCTGGGCGAGCCGGTCGACGCCTCGTACGCGCTGCGTGACCGTACCGCCGTGGTCGAGATGGCCGAGGCGTCCGGCCTCCAGCACCTGCCGTCCGGCGTCTTCGCGCCGCTCACCGCGACCACGTACGGCACCGGCGAGCTGCTGAAGGCCGCGCTCGACGCGGGCGCCCGCACCATCGTGCTCGGCGTCGGCGGCAGCGCCACCAACGACGGCGGCGCGGGCATGCTCAGCGCGCTCGGCGCCCGGCTGCTGGACCGCGACGGCGCGCCCGTCGCGCCCGGCGGCGGCCCGCTGGCCGCGCTCGCCACCGCCGACCTGTCCGGGCTCGACCCGCGGCTGGTCGACACCGAGATCGTCCTCGCCAGCGACGTCGACAACCCGCTGCTCGGGCCCAAGGGCGCCGCCGCCGTCTACGGGCCGCAGAAGGGCGCCTCCGAGGCCGACGTCGCCACGCTCGACGCCGCCCTCGGGCACTACGTCGACGTCCTCGCCCTCGCCGAGGGTCCGACCGCCGCCGCGGCGGCCGACGCCCCCGGTGCGGGCGCCGCGGGCGGCATCGGCTACGGGGCCCTCGTCGGCCTCGGCGCCACCTTCCGGGCCGGTATCGACGTCATGCTCGACGTCCTCGGCTTCGCGGCCGCCCTCGACGGCGTCGACCTCGTCATCACCGGCGAGGGCTCCCTCGACGAGCAGACCCTGCACGGCAAGGCGCCGGTCGGCGTCGCCCAGGCCGCCCGCGCCCGTGACATCGACGTCGTCGCCGTCTGCGGCCGTCTCGCGCTCAGCCCCAGCGCCCTCGGCTCCGCCGGGATCCGCCGCGCCTACCCGCTCTCGTCCCTGGAACCGGACCCGGCCGTCTCCATCCCCAACGCCGGCCCGCTCCTGGAACAGCTCTCCGCCGAGCTGGCCCGCGACTTCCTGACCTAGCCAGCCCCAGCGCCAGCGCCAGCCCCCCAGCCCCAGCGCCAGGCGCAGGCGTGCGGAAACGACTGCGGCCCCTCCGCCGAGAGCGGAGGGGCCGCGGGCCGTAGCAGCGCACCGGGGGCTCACCCCGGAGACGTGTCAGCGCAGAGCGTCCGCCCTGGCCTCACGGCGATTGGCCCGCATCGTATTGACGCGGCGCGTGGTCGCGAAGCAGGGGATGACCGCCGCGGCCACGCACTGGAGGGCGGCGCCCGTCTGGAGGAGCAGGTGGCCGCCGGGGACGTCGAGGGTCCAGGCGGTCAGGCAGCCCATGCTGATGAGGATCCAGCCGAGGGTGATGACGGCGAGGCGTCCGCGCGGCTTGGGGTACTCCACGCGGCTCACCATGAGCCAGGCGACGCCGACGATGGCGACGACGGTGGGGATGAAGGGCAGTTCCAGCAGGACGACGGAGACGACCGTCATCGCCCCGAAGGGGCTGGGCATGCCCTGGAAGACACCGTCCCTGATCGTGGTGCAGGAGAAGCGGGCGAGCCGCAGCACCACGGCCAGGACGACCATCACCGCGGCGGCGGCCGACACCTTGCCGTGGGCGTCGTCGGCGACCAGACCCCAGACGACGACGAAGTAGGCCGGCGCGAGGCCGAAGCTGATCAGGTCGGACAGATTGTCCAGCTCGGCGCCCATCGCGGAGCTGCGCAGCTTGCGCGCGACCAGCCCGTCGAAGAGGTCGAAGACGGACGCGAGCAGCATGAGCGTCACCGCGGTGGCGGCGCTGTGCTTGGACATGCCGCCGACGGTGGTGCCCATCAGGTGCGGGACCAGGACTCCGGTGGTCGTGAAGTACACGGCCATGAAGCCACAGATCGCGTTACCGAGAGTGAGCGCGTCGGCGATGGACAGCCGGGTGGACAGCGGAAGGTCGGCTACCTCGTCCTCCAGCTCGGTGACCCAGTGCGACTGCGCCTGCACCGGAGTGTGAGTGTGGGCCTTTGCCTGCGTGTCGGGTTCAACCACGGTCAAGGCGAGTCACCCCAGCCGTGGTGGTCTGCCCGACCTCGACGTCGGGCTCGATGCCCTCCGGCAGGTACACGTCGACCCGCGAGCCGAACCGGATCAGGCCGATCCGCTCGCCCTGTTCCACCTTGCAGCCGCGCGGCACGTACGGAACGATCCTGCGCGCCACCGCGCCGGCGATCTGCACCATCTCGACATCGCCGATCTCGGTGTCGAAGTGCCAGACCACCCGCTCGTTGTTCTCGCTCTCCTTGTTGAACGCCGGTACGTATCCGCCGGGGATGTGCTCGACGGAGGTGACCGTGCCCGCGAGGGGCGCGCGGTTCACGTGGACGTTCAGCGGGCTCATGAAGATCGCGACGCGGGTACGCCCGTCCTTCCACGGCATGATGCTCTGCACCACACCGTCCGCGGGACAGATCACACGGCCCTCGGCGATCTCGCGCTCGGGGTCGCGGAAGAACCACAGCATGCCCGCGGCGAGCGCGGTGGCGGGGACGGCCACCGTCGCCCAGCGGCCTGAGCGGCGCGCGCGGACAAGGCTTACCGCCGCGGTGGCGACGGTCGGGAGGAGCCACGGCGACGCTCCGCGCGCGAGTCGTACGCCGACAAGGCCGTCGCGTGGTGCAGAGGAATGGCTGTGGGGCATGGAAGACCTTCGTAGCGGAGGGTGCCGCGAATTACTTCTGGGGACGGCGGCTTTAACCCGATGGTATCGGTTGACACGGGCAACTCGGCAAGCTCAAGGGCGAGTCGATGGCTGGTTCCCGTGCCGCGACGGCTCACGCAGTGTGACCTTCCCCTCGGGTAAATGTCAATAAATACGGACATTCTTCCTTCGGTTATCCCTGGAGACGATACTCCTCCAGCAGTCGCCGCCCGATGATCATTTTCTGGATCTCGGCGGTCCCCTCGCCGATCAGCAGCATCGGCGCCTCCCGGTACAGCCGCTCGATCTCGTACTCCTTGGAGAAGCCGTAGCCGCCGTGGATGCGGAACGCGTCCTCCACCACTTCCTTGCAGAACTCCGCGGCCAGGTACTTCGCCATCCCGGCCTCCAGGTCGTTGCGCTCGCCCGAATCCTTCTTACGTGCGGCGTTGACCATCATCCGGTGCGCGGCCTCCACCTTGGTGGCCATCTCGGCGAGCTTGAACTGGATCGCCTGGTGCTGTGCGATGGGTTTGCCGAACGTGTGCCGTTGCTGTGCGTAGGCGATGCCCAGTTCAAACGCCCGCTGTGCCACACCGCAGCCGCGCGCGGCCACATTGACCCGGCCGACCTCGACGCCGTCCATCATCTGGTAAAAACCCCGGCCGCTCTGTCCGCCGAGCACCCGGTCGGCCGGAACCCTCACGTCCTGGAGGATCAGTTCCGTGGTGTCGACGCCCTTGTAGCCCATCTTGTCGATCTTTCCTGGCACGGTGAGGCCGGGGACCGAGGCGTTGGCGCCGAAGCCGGGCTCCTTCTCGATCAGGAAGGTCGTCATCGACTTGTGCGGCGGCGCGTCCTCCGCCTGCCCCTCGTCGGTCCTGCACAGCACCGCGACCAGATGGGAAGAACCGCCGTTGGTCAGCCACATCTTCTGGCCGTTGACGACGTACGCGTCCCCGTCGCGTACGCCCTTGGTGCGGATCGCCGACACGTCGGAGCCCAGTTCCGGCTCCGACATCGAGAACGCGCCGCGCACGTCGCCCGCCGCCATACGCGGCAGGAAATGGTCCTTCTGCTCCTGTGTGCCGTGCTGCTTGATCATGTAGGCGACGATGAAATGGGTGTTGATGATGCCGGACACGCTCATCCAGCCGCGCGCGATCTCCTCGACCGTCAGCGCGTACGTCAGCAGCGACTCGCCGAGGCCGCCGTACTCCTCGGGAATCATCAGGCCGAAGATGCCCAGTTCCTTGAGCCCTTCGACGATGTCCGTCGGATATTCGTCGCGGTGCTCCAACTCCGTGGCGACCGGCAGGATCTCCTTGTCCACGAAGGAGCGGACGGTGGAGAGGATCTCCTTCTGGACGTCGGTCAGCCCGTCGGTCTGCGCGAGGCGGCTCATGACTCAGCTCTCTCCCAGCTCGGGACGGCCGGGCTGTTCCCCGCCGCGCTCCTTGATGTACGTGGCGGTCGGCACCAGCACCTTGCGGCGGAAGACGCAGACCAGGGTGCCGTCCTGCTTGTAGCCCCGGGTCTCCACCTCGACGATGCCGCGGTCGTTCTTCGACTTCGACGGGCGCTTGTCGAGCACCGTCGTCTCGCCGTAGACCGTGTCGCCGTGGAAGGTCGGCGCCACGTGCTTCAGCGACTCGATCTCCAGATTGGCGATGGCCTTGCCCGAGACATCGGGCACCGACATCCCGAGCAGCAGCGAGTAGATGTAGTTGCCGACGACGACATTGCGGCCGAAGTCGGTTGTCTTCTCCGCGTAGTTGGCGTCCATGTGCAGCGGATGGTGATTCATCGTGAGGAGGCAGAAGAGGTGGTCGTCGTACTCGGTGACGGTCTTTCCCGGCCAGTGCTTGTAGATCGCACCGACCTCGAACTCCTCGTAAGTGCGGCCGAACTGCACGTCATACCTCCAGCTTTTCCAGCTTGTTCGCGAGCCGGATCTCGTCCACGATCCGGCCGATGATCCCGGTGATTCCGAAGTCCTTCGGGGTGAAGACGGCCGCCACTCCGGCCTCGATCAGCGCCTTGGCGTCCGCCGAGGGGATGATCCCGCCGACGACCACCGGGATGTCGTCCACCCCGGCCCCGCGCAGCCGCTCCAGCACGTCCGGCACCAGAGCGGCGTGCGAACCGGACAGGATCGACAGACCCACGCAGTGCACGTCCTCGGCCACCGCCGCCGACACGATCTGCTCGGGTGTCAGCCTGATCCCCTGGTAGACCACCTCGAAACCGGCGTCGCGGGCGCGTACGGCGATCTGCTCGGCGCCGTTGGAGTGCCCGTCGAGCCCCGGCTTGCCGACCAGCAGCCGCAGCCGTCCGCCGCCCAACTCCTTGGCCGTCTCGGCGACTTTGCGCCGTACCTCGGCCATCGGACTGCCCTCCTCGGCGGCCACCGCGACCGGCGCGCCGCTGACCCCGGTCGGCGCCCGGAACTCACCGAACACATCGCGCAGCGCCCACGACCACTCGCCGGTCGTCACCCCCGCCCGCGCGCAGTCCAGCGTCGCGGGCATCAGATTGTCGGTGCCCGCCGCGGCCGAGCGCAGCGCGGTCAGCGCCTCCTGCGCGCGCGCCTCGTCACGCGCCACCCGCCAGTCGTGCAGCGCGGCCACCACCCGCGCCTCGTTGGCCGGGTCGACGGTCATGATGGCCGTGCCGAGGTCGGCGGTCAGCGGACTGGTCTCGGTGGACTCGTAGACGTTGACGCCGACGATCTTCTCCTCGCCGGACTCGATCCGGGCCCGGCGCTCGGCGTGCGAGGACACCAACTCCGACTTCAGATAGCCCGATTCGACCGCCGCCATGGCGCCGCCCAGCTCCTGGATGTGCTCGATCTCGGCGGTGGCGAGCGCCACCAGCTCCTCGACCTTCGCCTCGATCACATGGCTGCCGTCGAAGATGTCCTCGTACTCCAGCAGGTCGCTCTCGTGCGCCAGCACCTGCTGGATGCGCAGGCTCCACTGCTGGTCCCAGGGCCGGGGCAGCCCCAACGCCTCGTTCCACGCCGGGAGTTGCACCGCACGGGCGCGGGCGTCCTTGGACAGCGTGACAGCCAGCATCTCCAGCACGATCCGCTGGACGTTGTTCTCCGGCTGCGCCTCGGTCAGGCCGAGCGAGTTGACCTGCACGCCGTAGCGGAAGCGGCGCTGCTTGGCGTTCTCGATGCCGTACCGCTCGCGGGTGACGGTGTCCCAGATCCGGCCGAAGGCGCGCATCTTGCACATCTCCTCGACGAAGCGCACGCCCGCGTTCACGAAGAAGGAGATCCGCGCGACGACATCGCCCCTGCGCTCCTCCGGGACCTGCCCCGAGGCGAAGACCGCGTCCAGGACGGCGATCGCCGTGGACATCGCGTAGGCGATCTCCTGGACCGGCGTGGCCCCGGCCTCCTGGAGGTGGTAGCTGCAGATGTTGATCGGGTTCCACTTGGGGAGGTGGTTGACCGTGTACGTGATCATGTCGGTGGTCAGCCGCAGCGACGGGACCGGCGGGAAGACATGCGTCCCCCGTGACAGGTACTCCTTGACGATGTCGTTCTGCGTCGTGCCCTGGAGCGCGGTGAGGCCCTCCTCGCCGAGTCCTTGCTCCTCGGCGACCACCTGGTAGAGCGCCAGCAGCCACATGGCGGTGGCGTTGATGGTCATCGAGGTGTTCATCCGCTCCAGCGGAATGTCCTGGAACAGCCGCCGCATGTCGCCGAGATGGGCGATCGGCACGCCGACCCGGCCGACCTCGCCGCGGGCCAGCACGTGGTCCGCGTCGTAGCCGGTCTGGGTCGGCAGGTCGAAGGCGACGGACAGGCCCGTCTGGCCCTTCTCCAGATTGCGCCGGTACAGCTCGTTGGACGCCTCCGCGGTCGAGTGCCCCGCGTAGGTCCGCATCAGCCAGGGCCGGTCCTTCTGACGCCCTGTCATCGGGCGTCCCCGGCAGGGGAGTCGGGGACACCGGACGTCGCGTCGCGGAACAGGTTGATCGAGGGCAGGTGCTTCGCGCGCAGCTCCGGGTCGGTGACGCCCATGCCCTCCTCGGGGGCCAGCGCGAGGACGCCGACCTTGCCCTGGTGGAGATTGCGGTGCACGTCGTACGCCGCCTGCCCGGTCTCGGCCAGCGTGTACGTCCGCGACAGCGTCGGGTGGATCTTCCCCTTGGCGATCAGCCGGTTGGCCTCCCACGCCTCGCGGTAGTTGGCGAAGTGCGAGCCGACGATCCGCTTCAGGCTCATCCACAGGTAGCGGTTGTCGTACTCGTGGGTGTAGCCGCTGGTGGACGCGCAGGTGACGATCGTGCCGCCCTTGCGGGTGACGTAGACCGAGGCGCCGAAGGTCTCGCGGCCGGGGTGCTCGAAGACGATGTCGACGTCCTCGCCGCCGGTCAGTTCGCGGATCCGGGCGCCGAACCGCTTCCACTCGCGCGGGTCCTGGTGGTGCTCGTCCTTCCAGAACCGGTAGCCCTCGGCGCTGCGGTCGATGATCGCCTCCGCGCCCATCGCCCGGCAGATGTCCGCCTTCTGCGGGCTGGAGACGACACAGATCGGGGTGGCGCCGCCCGCCAGCGCGAACTGCGTGGCGTACGAGCCGAGTCCGCCGCTCGCGCCCCAGATCAGCACGTTGTCGCCCTGCTTCATGCCCGCGCCGTTGCGCGAGACGAGCTGGCGGTAGGCCGTGGAGTTGACCAGTCCGGGCGCCGCGGCCTCCTCCCACGTGAGGTGCTCCGGCTTGGGCATGAGCTGGTTGGACTTGACCAGCGCGATCTCGGCGAGGCCGCCGAAGTTGGTCTCGAAGCCCCAGATCCGCTGCTCGGGGTCGAGCATCGTGTCGTTGTGCCCGTCGGCGGACTCCAATTCCACGCTCAGGCAGTGCGCGACGACCCGGTCGCCGGGCTTCCAGGCGTTGACCCCGGCGCCGGTGCGCAGCACGACGCCCGCCAGGTCGGAGCCGATGACGTGGTACGGCAGGTCGTGCCGCTTGGCGAGCGGCGACATCCTGCCGTAGCGCTCGAGGAAGGAGAAGGTCGAGACCGGCTCGAAGATCGAGGTCCAGACCGAGTTGTAGTTGACCGAGCTGGCCATCACCGCCACCAGGGCCTCGCCGGGCCCGAGTTCGGGCAGCGGGACCTGGTCGAGGTGGAGCGAGGTGCGGGGGTCCTTCTCGCGGGTGGTGAGTCCGGCGAACATCTCGGCCTCGTCCTTGCGGACGGTGACGGCGCGGTAGGACTCCGGCAGCGGGAGGGCCGCGAAGTCGGCGGCCGAACTGTCAGGCGCGAGGATCGCGTCCAGGATTTCCTTCATGGTGTCTGACCTCCGGCGAAGCGTGCTGCTGCTGCGTTGACGCTGGGGGGAACGCAGGGGCGGATGGCTGGGGGTGCCGTCGTCGGTCCGGCGGGTACGGCGGTGGAACTGACCATGTGCGCGGTGGCGCGGGGATACCTGTGACGCAGGCGGGTCCGGGCCTTGGGGACAGTCGGCGTACGCGGGATATCCGTACGCCGGCCGCCCGGACTACCGTCACGGTATGGCACGCAGTGCCAGTCGTAAAGACACTGCGTGCCAAAAATTTGTCTCACGTGTCACCGGGACGCCACAAACGAGCGGCAGCGGGGGGGGGGGGGGGGGGGGGGGGGGGGGGGGGGGGGGGGGGGGGGGGGGGGGGGGGGGGTGGGGGGGGGGGGCGGGGGGGAGGGGGCGGGGGAAGGAAGA
>NZ_JBVHLD010000005.1:20574-162902 GCF_055559175.1 Streptomyces sp. NPDC024632 | reverse complement strand
CGCAGGCGACCACCCCCCCCCCCCCCCCAACCCCCCCCCCCCCCCCCCCTCCCCCCCCCCCCCCACACCCCCCCCCACCCCCCCCCCCCCCCCCCCCCCCCCCCCCCCCCCCCCCCGCTGCCGTGGTTGCGGGTGCGGTGGGGCGGGCGCTCGGGCGCCGGGCGGGCGCCGACGGCACCCGGGGCGCTCAGGCGCGGCGCAGGGCCTGCTCTATCGTCCGCAGGATCTCGGCCGGGGAGGCGTCGGTGCGGGCGACCGCGACCACCACCTCACCCTGCCGCGACACGGTCGCCGCAGGCTCCACCGCGACCCGCGACGGTATCCGGCCCGCGCCGATGCCGCTGCCGAAGGTGGCCTTGATGACGTCGAAGGCGTGGTTGAGCTGCGCCTCCACATCGCCCTTGCCGTCATTGCGCAGCCAGCGCCGCAGGACGTGATTGTGCGCCGCGACCACCGCGGAGGCGGCCACCTCGGCCAGCAGCGGGTCGTCGTCGCCGTCCCGGTGCGCGCCCTCGTCGAAGTGGCCCAGCAGATAACGGGTGAACAGCCGCTCGTACCGGGCCACCGAGGCGATCTCGCGCTCCCGCAGCGTCGGCACCTCGCGGGTCAGCCGGTACCGCTCGACCGACACCTCCGGCATGTACGCGTACATCCGCAGCACCTCGGTGATGCCCCGGCACACCGTGTCCAACGGGTGCTCGTACGGCTCCGCGGAGTCCAGCACCGCCTGCACCCGTACCAGCGTGTCGTCGTGGTCCGGGAAGATCGCCTCTTCCTTGGAGCGGAAGTGCCGGAAGAACGTACGGCGCGCCACCCCGGCCGTCGCCGCGATGTCGTCGACCGTCGTGGCCTCGTAACCCCGCTCGGCGAACAGGTGCATGGCCGCCGACGCGAGGTCCTGGCGCACCCGGTGGCGCTGGGCCGCGGCGCGGCGGCCGTTCGCGGTCTCAGGTGGGTCGGACTTCGCGGGCTGGGACATGTGGGGAACGTAACACGGCGCGGCCCCCCGTCCGGCGGCCGGGGGGAAACGTCCCCAGTCCGCCGGACGACCGCGGTCCGACCTGCGCTCACGCCCGCCGGACGGCGCGCCGCCGGTGTCGGCGCGGCGCTCGGTGCCGTGCCCTGTTCCGCTGCCGGGGCGCGCCTCAGCGCCGGGCATACTCGCGGAAGCCGCGGCCGGTCTTACGGCCCAGGCAGCCCGCGGACACCAGGTGTTCCAGCAGCGGCGCGGGCGCCAGGCCCGGATCGCGGAACTCCTCGTGCAGCACCTGCTCGATCGCCAGCGACACGTCCAGGCCCACCACGTCGAGCAGCTCGAACGGGCCCATCGGATAGCCGCCGCCGAGCTTCATCGCCGCATCGATGTCGTCCACGCTCGCGTAGTGGTCCTGGACCATCTTCACCGCGTTGTTGAGGTACGGGAACAGCAGCGCGTTCACGATGAAACCGGCCCGGTCGCCGCAGTCCACCGCGTGCTTGCGGACCGCGCCGCACACCTGGTGCACCGTCGCCCGCACGTCGTCCGCGGTCAGCACCGTGTGCACGACCTCGACCAGCTTCATCGCGGGCGCCGGGTTGAAGAAGTGCATTCCGACGACGTCCTGCGGGCGTCCGGTGGCCCGCGCGACCGCGACCACCGGCAGCGACGAGGTGGTGGTGGCCAGCACCGCGCCCGGCTTGCAGACCTTGTCGAGCGTCTGGAAGAGCTGCTGCTTGACCGCCAGATCCTCCGCCACCGCCTCCACCACCAGGTCGGCGTCGGCGAAGGAGTCGTACGAACCGGACGGCGACACCCGCGCCACCGCCGCGTCCCGCTGCTCCTGGGTCAGCCGGCCCTTGGTGACCGAGCGGTCCAGCGACTTCGCCAGCCGCGCCACCGCCGATTCCGCCTTCTCCTGGGTACGGGCGGCCACCACGACGTCGAAGCCCGCCTTCGCGAAGACCTCGGCGATACCGGTCGCCATCGTGCCGGAACCCGCGACGCCCACCGCGCGCACCGGCCGCCCGGCCGGCCGGGTGTCCCCGGCGCCCGGAGTCTCCGCGTCCGGCACCACGACCGCGCTGCCCGGCGCCTGGTAGCTGTAGAAACCGCGGCCCGACTTACGGCCCCGCAGCCCGGCCGCCGTGAGCTGCTTGAGCACCGGCGCGGGGGCGTGCAGCCGGTCGTGGGACGCCTCGTACATCGCCTCGAGGACGGTCGTGGCGGTGTCGACGCCGATCAGGTCGAGCAGCGCCAGCGGGCCCATCGGCAGCCCGCAGCCCAGCCGCATCGCCGCGTCGATGTCCTCGCGGGTGGCGTACCGCGCCTCGTACATCGCCGCCGCCTGGTTGAGATAGCCGAACAGCAGGCCGTCGGCGATGAAGCCCGGCCGGTCGCCGACCGGCACCGGCTCCTTGCCGAGGCTCCGCACGAGGGCGGTGACGGCCGCCGTGGTCTCCGGCGACGTCAGGACCGTCGACACGACCTCGACCAGCTTCATGGCGGGCGCGGGCGCGAAGAAGTGCAGCCCCAGCACCCGGTCGGGGCGGGAGGTCTCGGCCGCCAGCCGGGTCACCGACAGGGCGTTCGTGCCGGTCGCCAGGATCGCGTCCGGCTTGGCCAGCCGGTCAAGCTCGGTGAAGACCTCGCGCTTGATGTCGTAGCGCTCGTCGACCACCTCGATCACCAGATCCGCCTCGGCGGCGGCCCGCAGATCGGGGAACGTACGGAAGCGGGCCAGCGCGTCGCCGCGCTCCGCCTCGGTGCTCCGGCCGCGCTCCACGGCGCGCGCCGTGGAACGCTCCAGCGCCGTGACCGCGCGGCGCGCCGCGCTCTGGTCGATGTCGATGCCGATCACCTCGTGACCGGCGCGGGCCATGACCTCGGCGATGCCGGTGCCCATGGTGCCCAGGCCCACGACGGCGACGGTCGCCAGGGGCGCCGCGCTCGCGGCGGGAGGTGAGGATGCGGTCGCTGACGATGAGGGTGTGGACGGACGGTCCATCGCGTGACTCCAGACGCTGGGGAGACCGGAGCGCGCCACGCGCGCACACGGCTGAAGGAGTGAGGTGGAGTCGCGGGCCGGAAGTGCAGGGGTGCGTGCCCGCGCGAAGAGATAGGCGAGCCCTGTCCCGGGGCCGCGCCGCGATGATGCCGAACCGACGAGTGTTCCCGTCCACGGCGGCTGCGTCACCGACCACCGTGCACGTCCCCGAGCGTAACCGGCGAGTAACTTCCCCGCCAGTCCTGTGCCCATGTGATCTGCGCCGCCCCCATCTGAGCGCCCCACCCCCACCGGCCGCTGGCCCGGGAACGACCGATCTGCCCCGCCGGGGCGGTAACGGGCAACTCGGCTCCTACAGTGGGGAGATGGACGTCGAGACCCGTGAACGCCTCGCTCGCAAGCTCACCGCTGTGGGTGAACCGTTGGAGGTGAGGGAGGCGGCCGCCGTGGAGTTGGCGGAAGCGGGAGACCGGCGGGCGTTCGAGACGCTGGCGTTGTTGCTGAACTACCGGGACGAGTCGCGGGCGAGCCGCGCCGCCGAGGCGCTGGCGCGGCTGGCGGACCCGCGGACCGGGCGGGCCGCCGCCGCGCTGGCCACCAACGAACTGCGGGTCGCGTACGCGCTGCCCGCCATCCGCCTCCTGGTCCGAATGCGGGCGCCCGAGGCCGTACCGGCGCTCACCACCACCCTGGAGCGGCTGCTCGCCCGGCCGACCCCCGCGCCCCACGGCCGCATCGCGCTGGCCTGCGTGGAGGGCCTGGGCGCACTGTGCCCGCGGCAGGCGCCCCCCGCCGCCCGGCACGCGCTGCGCGCCGCGACCGCCCACCCGCCACTGGCCCCGGCCGCCCGCGCGGCGCTGGCCGACGCCTAGGGCCTGACGCCTGTCCGGAACCGCGCGAGGTCATAGCAGCGTGAGCTGGGTGTTCTCCGCGGCGGGCCGTGCCGCCGGCACCTGGTCGCCGGACACACCCGCCTCCGGCTCGCCCGGCTTCCGGAAGCGCCGCGTGCCCTCGCGATGCGCGGGCCCGCAGCCGAACTCCGTGGCGAATTCGTGGACTTGGCGGGTGACCCGGCGCTGGTACCACGTCGGGGCGTACGCGCCGCCCGCGTACATCGTCTCGTAGCGCCGTACGAGTTGCGGGTGGTGCCGGCCGAGCCACGCCATGTACCACTCGCGGGCGCCCGGCCGCAGATGGAGGACCAGGGGCGTGATCGAGGCGGCGCCCGCCGAGGCGATGGCGCGGACGGTGGCCCGCAACTGCTCGGGGGAGTCGCTGAGGAAGGGCAGGACGGGCGCCATCAGCACGGTGGGCGGCAGCCCGTTCGCCCGCAGGGTGCGGCAGACCGCCAGCCGGGTCTCGGGGGAAGGCGTACCCGGTTCCACGCTGCGCCACAGCTCGCCGTCGGTGAAGCCGACCGACAGCGCGATGGACACATCGGTGACGCCGGCGGCCTGCCGCAGCAGTTCCAGGTCGCGGAGGATCAGCGAGCCCTTGGTGAGGATCGAGAAGGGGTTGGCGCGGTCGCGCAGCGCGGCGATGATGCCGGGCATCAACTGATACCGGCCCTCCGCGCGCTGGTAGCAGTCCACGTTCGTGCCCATCGCGATGTGCTGGCCCTGCCAGCGCGCCGACGCCAGCTCCCGGCGCAGCAGCTCCGGCGCGTTGGTCTTCACCACGATCTGCGAGTCGAAGTCGATCCCGGTGTCGAGATCGAGATAGCTGTGCGTCTTGCGCGCGAAGCAGTACACGCAGGCGTGGCTGCACCCGCGGTACGGATTGACCGTCCACTCGAAGGGCATGCGGGACGCCCCCGGCACCCGGTTGATGATCGACTTCGCCCGTATCTCGTGGAAGGTGATGCCGCGGAAGCCCGGCGTGTCGAAGGTCCGGGTGACCGCGTCGGCGCCGAACAGCGCGGGCGCGCCACCGGCCGCCGCGTCGTCGCCGCTCAGATGGTCCCAGCGCATCGCGCCCTCCTCCGGTTGTCTCCGGCCGCCCGTCTCCGGTCGCCCGTCCCTCCACAATAGAACACAGATTCGATAAGCGCGTGTGGTTGGCTTGTGCGGCGCGCCGGGAAGGCGCGCGACCTGGCACGGACCTGAGGAGAAGTCATGGCGCTGGTCGAGGCCACCACGGAGCGGATCGTCGACGCGGAGCCGGAGCGGGTGTACGCCGCCGTCGCCGACTACGCGGGCACCCGCGGCCGGGTGCTCCCTGAGCAGTTCAGCGAGTACGAGGTCCGGGAGGGCGGCCACGGCGCGGGCACCGTCGTCCACTGGAAGCTCCAGGCCACCAGCAAGCGGATCCGCGACTGCCTCTTCGACGTCTCCGCGCCCGCCGCGGACACGCTGGTCGAGACCGACCGCAATTCGACGCTCGTGAACACCTGGACGGTCACCCCGTCGGGCGAGGGCCGCAGCAAGGTCGTCGTCGTCACCACCTGGCAGGGCGCGAGCGGCGTCGGCGGTTTCTTCGAGCGCACCTTCGCGCCCAAGGGCCTCGGCCGTATCTACGACGCGCTGCTCGCCTCGCTGGCCGCCGACGTCGAGAAGAAGTGAGGCGCCGAGCGGGATGGCGCCGAGCGGAGTGAAGTGAGGGGAGTGCACCGCGGGGGAGTGAAGTCCCTTACGGTGCCGCTGGTTTCGTGATCGTTCACTGATACGGGTGGTTTCGCGTACTTCCTGAGAATCGTCGCGCTTGCTCGTCGTTGTCGCTTAATGCGGGAAACGGTGGCCAGGCAGGCGCGACGAGGGGAGTGGCAGTGGGTGGCAGCACGCTGATCGAGCGTCCGGCGGCCGTGGACGACGAACGGCCGGGGGAGGGGACCGGGGGCGCGGCCCAGGAGGCGGGCGGCGCCTCGGGACCGCCCGGCGGCAACGGCGCCGCGGTCGACCTCACACCGCGCCGGGTCCGGCTGGTCTTCGTCGGCCTGATGCTGGCGCTGCTGCTGGCCGCGCTCGACCAGATGATCGTGGCCACCGCCCTGCCGAAGATCGTCGGCGAGCTGCACGGCCTCGACAAGATGTCCTGGGTCGTCACCGCCTATCTGCTGGCGTCCACCATCGGACTGCCGATCTACGGCAAGCTCGGCGACCTCTTCGGCCGCAAGATCGTCTTCCAGTTCGCGATCATGACCTTCGTCATCGGCTCCGCGCTGGCGGCATGGTCGCGCACCATGGACGAACTCATCGCCTTCCGCGCCATCCAGGGCATCGGCGGCGGCGGACTGATGATCGGCGTGCAGGCGATCATGGCCGACATCGTGCCGCCGCGGGAACGCGGGCGCTACATGGGCCTGATCGGCGCCGCCTTCGGCCTCGCGTCGGTCGCGGGACCGCTGCTCGGCGGCTTCTTCACCGACCACGCCTCCTGGCGCTGGTGCTTCTCCATCAACGTGCCCTTCGGCCTGGTCACCCTCGTCGTGATCAGCCTCGTGCTGAAACTCCCCAAGCCCGCCGTCCGGCCCCGCCTCGACGTGCTCGGCGCCCTGCTGCTGGCCGTCGGCTCCACCTGCCTGGTGCTCGTCACCACCTGGGGCGGCTCCAAGTACGGCTGGCAGTCCCGGGAGATCCTCGGCCTCGGCGCGGGCGCCGTGGTCAGCGCGCTGCTCTTCGTGCTCGTCGAGCGGTTCGCCGCGGAACCGGTCATCCCCTTGCGGCTGTTCCGCGACGGGGTCTTCAACACCACCGCCCTGATCGGCGGGATCGTCGGCGTCGCCCTGTTCGGCGCGGCCAGCTATCTGCCGACCTTCCTCCAGATGGTCGACGGCGCGAGCGCCACCGGATCGGGGCTCCTCATGCTGCCGATGATGATGGGCGTCGTCCTCGCCTCCATCGTCGGCGGGCAGTTGATCAGCAGGACAGGGCGCTACAAGATCTTCCCGATCATCGGCGGCGCCCTGTCGACGGCCGGCATGTATCTGCTGTCGCTGATGGACGCCGACACCCCGCAGGCCGAGTACAGCGTCTACATGGCCGTACTCGGTCTCGGCATCGGCCTGATGCTGCCCGTGCTGGTGCTCGCCGTGCAGAATTCGGTGCGCCCCACCGACATCGGCGCGGCCACCAGCGCCAACAACTACTTCCGGCAGATCGGCGGTTCGGTCGGCGCGGCCGTCTTCGGCACGCTCTTCGCCGACCGCCTCGCCAAGCGCCTCGCGGTCGAACTCCCCAAGGGCGCCCACCTGCCCGACGCCCAGTCGGTCACCCCCCAACTGGTCCGCACACTCCCCGCGGCTGTGCGCGACGGGTACGTCAACGCGTACGCCGAGGCCATGCCGCGGATCTTCCTCTACCTGGTGCCGGTGCTCGCGCTCGGCTTCCTCTTCGCCTTCCTCCTCAAGGAGAAACCCCTGGTGACCCAGCACGGCCCCGCTTCCCCGACGACCACGTACGACGGCGACACCGCCACCGACACCCTCACCGGCGCCGACGGCGCGCCCGGCTTCACCGTGACCGACTCGGCCGTGCCGGGCGCCCGCAAGAGCTACGCGGGCGGTGTGCCCGTGTGCGGCACCGTCCAGCACTCCGACGGCAGTTCCGTCGGCCGCGCCGCGCTCACCCTGATCGACGTCACGGGACGGCAGATCGGCCGCGGCGCGACCACCGAGGACGGCCGGTACGCGCTGAGCACCCCGGGCAGCGGCAGCTATGTGCTGATCGCCGCCGCGGGCGGCCACCAGCCACAGGCCGTCAGCATCACCGTCGCCGACCGCCCGGTCGAACTCGACGTGGTGCTCGGCGGCGCCGGACGCCTGGCGGGCGCCGTGCGCACCGCGGACGGCACCCCGGTCAGGGACGCCATCGTGACCCTGACCGACATCCGCGGCGACGTCGTGGCCACCTCCCGCAGCGGACGCGAAGGCGCCTACGTCCTGAGCGAGTTGGTGGCGGGCGAGTACACGCTGGCGGCCAGCGCGCCCGCCTTCAGGCCCGCCGCGCTGCCGGTGTCGGTGCAGGCGTCGCGGGAGACCCGGCAGGACGTGGAGCTGGCGGGCGGCGCGGTGCTGCGCGGGACCGTACGCGCCCCCGGCGGGCGGCTGGTCGAGGACGCGCGGGTCACGCTGCTGGACGCGGCGGGCAATGTCGTGGACTCGGTCACCACCGGCCCCGACGGGCACTTCCGCTTCGTGGACCTCGCCGCCGGTGAGTACACGGTGATCGCCGCCGGTTACCCGCCGGTCGCCACCGTCCTCCAGGTCGCGGGCGGCGGCAGGACCGAGCGGGACCTCCAGCTCGGACACGCCGACTAGGGCCTGTCCGGCGGATACGTCGGTCACGCCGGATACGTCGGTCACGCCGACGAGGACCGTGCCGCCTCCGTACCCGCCGTGGACGCGCGGCCGTATCCACCGCCGTACGGAACGGGCAGTGACCCTTACTCCACAAGAGTGAGGGTCACTGCCCGTTGCCGTTCCCGGTCACCGCGGCCGTCGGGCGCCGGTCGGCCGGTCGGACAGTCGGCCGTTCAGGTCGGACAGTCGGCCGTTCAGCGCCCGGCCGGTGCCGCGCCGTCCGGCCTGCCGCTGCCGTCCACGTCGTTCTTGTTGCACTGCGTGCCGCGGATCAGCGCGTACGTGCCGCCGATCCGGTACGTGCCGGGCGAGGGCGCGTACAGCCGCGTCCAGTCGCCGTCCTGGATGAGACAGCCGTGCTTGTTGTCGTTGGCGCCCTCGATGCCCAGCACCGGCGACCACGGGATGCGCAGGATCACCGAGCCGCTGGTCGGCATCGTCACGGTCAGCTCGGCCGGACTCGCCTCGTCCACGATCGCGGGCGGATCGGCCAGCGGATCGGCGTTCGCGACCCTGTAGAGCTTCCAGTAGTCGTCGTGCCAGACCGGCGTCAGCCAGCTCTGGCCCGCCGCCACGATCTTCGCCTCGGCCACCGCCGCGCCGTCCGGGGTGTCCGACGGCAGCACCACGTATCCGACGCTCCAGCGCTGGAGCCACTGCCGGTAGGTCTCCGCGGTCAGCGTGCCGTCGTAGAAGAGCGGATTGCGCTCGACGTCCGCCTGCCGGTTCCAGCCGCGCGCCAGGTTGACGTGCGGGGCCAGGCCCGACGCCTCCCAGTGCGAGCGCAGCGGTACGACCTCGACCCGGCCCTTGTCCGCGCGCACCTTGGTGAGCTGCGCGATCAGCGGCGCCGCGTGCTCGACCGTGGACGAGGGCGCCGAGGTGTTCACCAGGTCCACCACGGGCTTGGAGATCTGCCAGCCCGCGACGCCCAGGAAGGCCAGGTAGAGCATCAGCGCCATCCGGCCGCCCCTGGTCCACGCCATGGCCACGATCAGCAGCACGGTGCCGCCGAACAGCAGGGCCAGCCGCTCCACATTGCTGCCGATCGGCGACGGGATGACGTACGTCAGCGCGACACCGGCCGCGTAGATCCAGCTGCCGACGCGTACGACGCGCCATTCGCGCGGCACCACCAGGGCGATCGCCACGGCCGTGGCGAAGGGGATGATGGCGAAGAACCACTTGAAGGGCTGCACCCCGTAGAAGGGGAAGAGCAGCGAGGTCGCGCCGACCACCAGGGGCGGGCAGACCGCCATCACATACGCGTCCTTGCGGCGCCCGGTGAGGAACAGCGCCGCCGCGACCACCAGGATGAAGAGCCCCGCTACCGGGCTGCACATGGTGGCCAGCGCGCCCATCAGCGTGGCGGTCAGCACCCGCGGGGTGCGGCGCGCGCCTACCGGCGGGTCGGTGGGGAACAGCAGCAGCGTGGCGATCAGACCGAAGAGGACGCCCAGCGCGAAGGTGACCCGCCCGGAGAGCACGTCACCCCAAAGAGCGAACGCCGTCCACAGCGCGGGCAGCATCGGGCGCTTGATCCGGGCCCGGATCAGCAGTAGCGTCGCCGCCGTCGTGGACAAGGTGCCCGCGATCACGGCGGTGGTCCGCACCCCGAGCCCGGCCATGATGTACGGCGACAGAATGCTGTACGACGCGGGGTGCATGCCGCCGTACCAGGACAGGTTGTACGAGGCGGAGGGGTGGGCCCTTATGAAGTCCGTCCAGGCGTACTGCGCGGCCATGTCGCCGGAGTCCTTGGCCAGGAAATAGGCCCAGATCACATGCAGGACCGCGGCGAGCACCGTGGCGGCCACGACAGGATTGCGCAGGTCGACCCGCCGGAAAAGGGCCCCCGGTCCCCTCATGGCGGTCCAGCGCGCAGGCTGCCAGGTGGTCACGTGGCCTCTTCCAGTCGCGGATGCGGTGCGCCCCGGCCGGCATCCCTTCCGGCGAGGGGGTCGAACTCCACCGACGTGAGAGAGTTCGAACAGAGGGTTTGGACGCTAGCACGGGCAGTTTGGTTGCTCGCGCGCGGGCGTGCGCCCGGATTCGTACTTTCCCTCCCCTGGCACCCGGACCGGTCGTACCGTGGTTAACGGCATCGTAGATCTTGTGCCGGGGCGGTTCCCACCGCACTCCGGCCCCGGACCGCGGGGCCGAGGGAAGGAGCCCGACGAACCATGGACCGCCGTCAACCGCCGGAGCCGTCCGGACGTATCCCGCTCGCGGTGATCGTCGTGGACGCCGCCGGGCTGGTGTCGCACTGGAGTATGGGTGCGCGCCGGCTGTTCGGCTGGACACGGGAAGAGGCCGTCGGGCGGAACGCGCTCGACCTCTTACCGGTGGGCGGCGCACTCGACGTGCCCCCGGACGCGGCCCCGGGCGGCGGCACGGCGGGCACCGCGTACCCGTACGACGTCACCGGGCCCGACCTGGAGTCCTCGCTGGCCGGTGCCAGCTCCTACCCGACGGCGGGTCGCGCCCGGTTGTACGACTGCGTGCGGCGCACGGACGCCGACGGGGACGGGCGTATCCCCCTGGACGTGCTGTGGTGGGCCTACCCGCTGGTCGGTCCGGGCCCCGAGCGGCTGCTCGTGCTGGCCACCGACGCCTCCTCAGCGGCCGGTTCCTCCGCCGCTGCCGGGACGCCCTCCGCGATGACCGACCCCGACGCGGCGGCGACCGACAGGTCGGGGGCGGCGGACTGCTCGGAGCGGATAGCGCCCGGCTTCGCGCTGCACACCGAATTCCCCGGCTCCGACCAGCTCGCCAGGCAACTGCCCGAGATCCTGCCGAGCATGAATCCGCTGGAGAGCGGGCGGATCGTGGCGCAGGTGCTGGAACTGGGCTATCCGGTGCTGGAGATAAGCCAGCACGACCGGGTGCCGGTCACCCCGGACTGGGGCGTGCCGCGCCGGGCCGAGCGGCAGGCCAGACGGCGCGCCGCCGAGGCCGCCGCGGCGGCCGACCCGCGGGCCGTCCCGGCCGACGAGTTGGCGCCCGACCTCGAATACGCGGCGGTCCGCGAACACCTCGAATTCCTCAACGAGGTGAGCGGCCGGATCGGCACCTCGCTCGATCTGGCCAGGACCATTCAGGAAGTCAGCGCGGCCGTCGTGCCGCGCTTCACTGATGTTGCGGGCACATATCTGCGCGAGCAGGTGCTTGCGGGTGAGGGCTTCCCCGACGGGCCGCCCGATGTCACCACCATGTGGTACCGCGTGGCGGTCGAGCACACCGATGAACCGGGCCGCTGGGACGACGTGGTGCCGGTCGGCGAGTCCATGCCCTTCCCCGCGCAGACGCCGTTCTTCCAGTGCATGACCACCGGCGACCCGGTGCTCGTGCCGCGGATCAGCGAGCCGATGGGCAACGCGATCGCCGCGCAGTTCCCCAAGCGCGACATCAGCCCGCTGATCAACAACCGCTCGATGCTCGTCGTCCCGCTGAAGGCGCGCGATGTGGTGCTGGGCTTCATGATCCTGCTGCGCCACCGCGAGCGGGCGGTGTTCAACGACATGGACCGCGTGACGGGCGCGGAACTGGCCGCCCGCGCCGGGCTCGTCCTCGACAACGCGCGCATGTACACGTATCAGGAGAATGTCGCCGACACCCTCCAGGACAGCATGCTGCCGCACATCGCGCCGCGGATGCCGGGGTGTGACGTGGCGACCCGCTACCTGCCGGGCGAGCGGCTGGGCCGGGTCGGCGGCGACTGGTTCGACAGCATCAAGCTGCCCGGCTCGCGGCTGGCGCTGGTGGTCGGCGACGTGATGGGCCACGGGCTGAACTCGGCCGCGATGATGGGCCAGTTCCGTACCGCCGTGCAGACCATGGCCGGGCTCGACATGCCACCGGCCCAACTGCTGCGCAATCTGGACGACCTGGCGCAGCGGCTCGGCGAGCAGTATCTGGCGACCTGCCTCTACGCGGTCTACGACCCGGTCGAGTCCGATCTGCTGATCGCCAACGCGGGACACATCCCGCCGGTGCTGGTCCGCGCCGTCGACGGCCGCAGCGAGCTGCTCGACGTGCCCACGGGCGCGCCGCTGGGCGTCGGCGGGGTGCCGTTCGAGACGGTACGGGTGCCGGTCGCGCCCGGCGACCGGCTCATCCTGTGCACCGACGGCCTGGTGGAGGTGCGCGGCCAGGACATCGGCACCGGTCTGGCCGCGCTGTGCGAGAGCGCCGCGCACCCGGCCGCGTCGATGGACGACGCCTGCGACACGATCATCCGCGCGCTCAACCCGCGCGGCGGTCGCAAGGACGACGTGGCGCTGCTGATGGCCCGGCTCAACGGCATCCCGCGGCACGACGTGATGACCTGGGAGCTGGAGCCGGACCCGCGCGAGGTGGCGCGGGCCCGCCGCCTGGTCCGCGAGACGCTGCTCGGCTGGGACCTGGCGGAGATGTCGGAGACGGCGGAGCTGCTGGTCGGCGAGGTGGTCACCAACGCGGTGCGGCACGCGCACACCCGGCGGATCGGGCTGCGGCTCGTCCGCGCGGGCGCGCTGCTGTGCGAGGTGACCGACGACGACCACGCCGTCCCCGTCCTGCTGAGCGCCGGGCCCGACGACGAGGGCGGGCGCGGCATGCGGATCGTCAGCAGGCTCGCCCGCGAGTGGGGCACCAGCCGCTTCGCGCAGGGCAAGTCCGTCTGGTTCGAGCAGCCGCTGCCGGGCCGGAGCCGCTGATCCCGCCGGCGCGGTCGGTTCCGTCCGAGGCGTTCAATACGCCGCTGCCGTCGGTTCCGTCCGTGCCGTCGGTTCCGTCCGTGGCGTCGATGACGTCGGCGCCGTCGATTCCGCCCGGGCCGTTGACTCCGAAGTGACGGTCCGGTAGCTCCTGATGCGGGCACGGTCGGCGGCCGTGCCTGTGCCTTTTCTACGATCGCGGTCCTGGGGAGTGGTGAGTACGCGTGAACGTGTCCAGCGGGTATGAGCAGGCGTGGGAGAGTTTCTGGCAGGACGCGCCCCACGAGCCCGGCGGAGTCTTCTGGGACTGCGACCCCGAGCTCGCGGCGGAACAGCACTACCCGCACTTCCGGGCGTACTTCGACCCCGGCCTTCCGGTGGTGGACCTCGGCTGCGGGAACGGGACGCAGACCCGCTTCCTGGCCGAGCGGTACGACCGGGTGGTCGGCGTGGACCTCTCGCGGGAGGCGATCGACCGGGCCAGGCGCGACGATCCGCACGGGGTGGCGGAGTACCAGCGGCTGGACGCGGTGGACACCGACGCGGTGGAGCGGCTGCACGAGGAGATCGGCGACGCCAACGTCTACATGCGCGGGGTGCTGCACCAGTGCGAGCCGGAGGACCGCGGGCGGCTGGCGGACGGCATAGCGGTGCTCACCGGGCACCGCGGCCGGGCCTTCGCGCTGGAGCTGGCGGAGGCGGCCAAGCCGGTGCTGATGGGGCTCGCGCAGGGGCCCTCCGGGCCGCCGCAGAAGCTCGGGGCGATCTTCGCGCACGGCATCGCGCCCGGCGAGGTGTCGGACGCGGCGCTGCCCGGATTCTTCCGGGCCGCCGGGCTCGAAGTGCTGGCCGACGGTGAACAGCCCCTGGTGACAACGGAGTTCAGGGTGGACGGGACACGCATAGAGATACCGTCGAAATGGCTGGTGGCGGGCCGTACCGGCTGATTCCCCCACCCGCTTCACTGGTCTGGACCACTGAAGTTATCCACAGGCCGGGCCCGGCCCTGGTGCGCCCTCCGGCCGCCGCGTAACGTGACGCAACATGAAGATCCTGATCTCGGCGGACATGGAAGGCGCGACGGGTGTCACCTGGCCCGCCGACGTGCTGCCCGGCAGCGAGCAGTGGCAGCGCTGCCGCCATATGTTCACCTCCGACGTCAACGCCGCCGTCGCGGGCTTCTACGACGGCGGCGCGGACGAGGTGCTGGTCAACGAGGCGCACTGGACCATGCGCAATCTCCTGCTGGAGAAGCTGGACGAGCGCGCCCAGATGCTCACCGGCCGCCACAAGGACCTGTCCATGGTCGAGGGCGTCCAGCACGGAGACGTGGACGGCATCGCCTTCGTCGGCTACCACACCGGCGCCGGGACCGAGGGCGTCCTCGCCCACACCTACCTCGCCAACTCCATCACCGGCGTGTGGGTCAACGGCGTCGCCGCCAGCGAGGGCAGGCTCAACGCGCTGGTCGTCGCCGAGTACGGCGTCCCCGTGGTGCTGGTGACCGGCGACGACAGGACCGGGATCGACGCCGAGGGGTACGCGCCGCAGGCCCGTACCGTCGCGGTGAAGGACTACGTGTCGCGTTACGCGGCCGTCTGCCGCCCGCCCGCGCGCACCGCCGCCGACATCAGGGCCGCCGCCAAGGACGCCGCGGCGCTGGCCGTGCGCCACGAGCCCGCGCAGGCCGGGCCCTTCACCGTCGAGCTGGAATTCGACGCCGTCCACCTGGCCGGGGCCGCCACCGTGGTGCCCGGCGTGGAGCGGACGGGGGAGCGGCGTGTCGCCTACACGCTGCCCACGATGTACGAGGGCATCAGGGCCTTCAAGGCGGTCACCACACTCGTGTCGCAAGCGGTGGAGGAGCAGTATGGCTGAGCGGACCGCCGAGCGAGACGTCCGGCACGACGCCGTGGACGCGCGGGCACTCGACGAGGTCGTGACCTTCACGTCCGACCTCATCAGGATCGACACCACCAACCGCGGCGGCGGCGACGGCAACGAACGGCCCGCCGCCGAATACGTCGCCCAGCAGCTCTCCGACGCCGGGATCGCAGCGCAGATCGTGGAATCGGCGCCCGGCCGCGCCAACGTGCTCGCCCGGATCGCGGGCAGCGACCCGGCCGCCGACGCGCTGCTCGTCCACGGCCACCTGGACGTCGTGCCCGCCGAGGCCGCCGACTGGACCGTGCACCCCTTCTCCGGCGAGATCAGGGACGGCGTCGTCTGGGGCCGCGGCGCCATCGACATGAAGAACATGGACGCGATGGTGCTCGCCACCGTCCGCGCCTGGGCCCGTACCGGACACCGCCCCACCCGCGACATCGTGCTCGCCTTCACCGCCGACGAGGAGGACAGCGCCTCCTACGGCTCCGGCTTCCTCACCGAGAAGCACGCCGACTTCTTCGAGGGCTGCACCGAAGGCATCAGCGAATCCGGCGCCTTCACCTTCCACGCCAGCGACGACCTGCGGATCTATCCCGTCGCCGCGGGCGAGCGCGGCACCGCCTGGCTCAAGCTCACCGCACACGGCAAGGCGGGCCACGGCTCCAAGGTCAACCGGGACAACGCGGTCAGCCGACTGGCCGCCGCCATCGCCCGGATCGGCGAGTACGACTGGCCCGTCCGCCTCACCGCCACCGTCACCGCCGCGCTCACCGAACTGGCCGCGCTCTACGGCGTCCCCGCCGACCAGGCCGCCCTGGACGACGTCGACACCCTCCTCGAACGGCTCGGCGCGGCGGCCGACCTGGTCAGGCCCACCGTCCGCAACAGCGCCAACCCGACGATGCTGCAAGCCGGTTACAAGGTCAACGTGATCCCCGGCTCCGCCACCGCCTACGTCGACGGACGCATGCTGCCCGGCGCCGAGGACGAGTTCGCCGCCACCATGGACCGGCTCACAGGACCCGACGTCGACTGGGAGTTCCACCACCGCGAGATCCCGCTCCAGGCCCCGGTCGACTCCCCGACCTACGCCGCGATGCGCGAGTCGCTGGAACACTTCGACCCGCAGGCGCACGTCGTGCCCTACTGCATGTCCGGCGGCACCGACGCCAAGCAGTTCTCCCGGCTCGGCATCACCGGCTACGGCTTCTCACCGCTGCGGCTGCCCCCCGGCTTCGACTACCAGGCGCTCTTCCACGGCGTGGACGAGCGAGTGCCCGTCGACGCGCTGCACTTCGGCGTCCACGTCCTCGACCGCTTCCTGCGCGCCACGGGAACGGAGGCCGGAGCGTGACCACGACCACCGGGAGCACCACCCCGCACGGCGCCTGGCCCTCACCCGTCGACGCCACCACGGCCGCCGCACACGACGGCAGCCCCGAATTCGTCGGCATCGTCGGCGACGACGTCTGGTGGACCGCGCCCCGCCCCGCCGAAGGGGGCCGCCGCGCGCTGATCCGCCGCAGGCCCGACGGCACCGAGGAATGCCCGCTGCCCGCACCGTGGAACGTCCGCAGCCGCGTCATTGAATACGGCGGCACCCCCTGGGCGGGCGCCGTCGTGGACGGCGCCCCGCTGGTGGTCTTCGCCAACTTCGCCGACCAGCGGCTCTACGCCTTCCGCCCCGACGAGCCGCGGACCCCGCCGCGCCCGCTGACCCCGGTCGGCGCCGTCGGCGGCGGACTGCGCTGGGCCGACCTGACACTGCACCGCGAGCGCGGTGAGGTCTGGGGAGTCCTGGAGGAGTTCACCGGCGACAAGCCCACCGACGTACGCCGCGTGCCCGCCGCCGTACCGCTCGACGGCTCCGCCGCCGACGACCGCGCGGCCGTACGCGAACTCGCCCCCGCCACGCACCGGTTCGTCACGGGACCGCGCCTGTCGCCCGACGGCACGCGGGCCGCCTGGACCGCCTGGGACCACCCGCTGATGCCCTGGGACGGCACCGAACTGCGGATCGCCGACGTCACCGCCGACGGCACCTTCACCGCCGCCCGCACCCTGATCGGCGGCCCCGAGGAATCGGTCACCCAGGTCGGCTGGGCGGCCGACGGCACCCTGCTCGCCGCCACCGACCGCACCGGCTGGTGGAATCTGCACCGCGTCGACCCGGCCACCGGCGAAGCCGTCAACCTCTGCGCACGCCAGGAGGAATTCGGCAACGCGCTGTGGAAACTCGGCCACCACTGGTTCGCCCCGCTCGACGACGGCCTGATCGCCGTCCTGCACGGCGTCGGCGCCCTGCGGCTCGGCCTGCTCGACCCCGCCACCGGCGAGGTCACCGACGCGCCCGGGCACTGGACCGAGTGGAATGCGACCCTCGCCGCGTCCGGCAGCCGCGTCATCGGCGTCGCGGGCAGCGCCCGCACCTCGTACGAACTGGTCGAGCTGGACGTCAAGACCGGCCGCACCCGCGTCATCGGCAGCGCGCACCACGACACGGTCGACCCCGCCTACGTGCCCGACGCCCTGGCCAGGACGTTCACTGGCCCCGGCGGGCGCGAGGTGCACGCGCAGGTCTACCCGCCGCGCAATCCGCTGGTCACCGCCGAGGGACCCGCGCCCTACGTCATCTGGGTGCACGGCGGACCCACCAGCCGCGCCGCGATGGTCCTCGACCTGGAGATCGCCTACTTCACCTCCCGCGGCATCGGCGTCGCCGAGGTCAACTACGGCGGCTCCACCGGTTACGGCCGCGCCTACCGTAACCGGCTGCGCGAACAGTGGGGCGTGGTGGACGTCGAGGACTGCGCCGCCGTCGCCGAGGGGCTGGTCGCCGAAGGCGTCGCCGACCCCGCGCGGCTGGCCATCCGCGGCGGCAGCGCCGGCGGCTGGACCAGCGCCGCGGCCCTGACCACCACCGACACCTACGCCTGCGGCACCGTCATCTACCCGATCCTCGACCTGCGCGGCTGGTCGCGGGAGGGCGGGGAGACGCACGACTTCGAGTCGGAGTACCTGGAGTCGCTGATCGGGCCGCTCGACGAGGTGCCCGAGCGCTACCGCGACCGCTCACCAGTCCACCACGGCGACCGGATAGACGTGCCGTTCCTGCTGCTCCAGGGCCTGGACGACGTGATCTGCCCGCCCGTGCAGTGCGAGCGGTTCCTGGAGGCCGTCGCCGGACGCGACATCCCGCACGCGTATCTGACCTTCGAGGGCGAGAGCCACGGCTTCCGCCGCCTGGACACCATGGTCACCTGCCTGGAGGCCGAACTCGCCCTCTACGGCCAGGTCTTCGGCTTCACGCCGGAGGGCGTCGCGCCGCTGGAGCTGCACACATGACGGAGAGTTCTACGGCTGCCTCCTCCGCTTCCGCCGCCGACGCCTCTGCCGGACGGGGCTCCGGGGGCGGACCGCGGCAGGCGGCCGACCCGGTCGGCGGGCCGGTGCCCGCGCTGATCCGCCCCCGGCGGCTGGCGCCCGGCGACCGGATCGGCGTCGTGGCGCCCAGCGGCCCCGTACCGCGCGAACGCCTCGACGCGGGCCTCGACATCCTGCGGAGCTGGGACCTCGACCCCGTCGTGGCACCGCACGTCCTGGACGACCACCCCTCCGGCTACCTCGCGGGCACCGACCGGGCCCGCGCCGACGACCTCCAACAGGCGTGGTGCGACCCGTCGTTGGCTGCCGTGCTGTGCGCCCGCGGCGGCTACGGCGCGCAGCGCATGGTCGACCTGCTCGACTGGGACGCCATGGGCGCGGCCACACCCAAGGCGTTCATCGGCTACAGCGACATCACCGCGCTCCACGAGGCGTTCGCGACCCGGCTCGGCCTGGCCACGCTGCACGGCCCGATGGCGGCGACCGAGACCTTCCTCAAGGACGGCCCCACCCAGGACCACCTGCGGCGCACCCTCTTCACGCCCGACGAGACCCTGACGCCCACCTCCCCGACCGCCCGCACCCTCGTACCGGGCCGCGCGGCCGGGGTCACCCTCGGCGGGTGCGTCAGCCTGCTCGCCTCCGACCTCGGCACCCCGTACTCCCGCCCGTCCGCCGCGGGCGGCATCCTCGTCCTGGAGGACATCGGCGAGGAGCCGTACCGACTCGACCGCATCCTCACCCAACTCCTGCGCTCCGGCTGGCTCGACGGCGTCGCCGGAATCGTCCTCGGCTCCTGGCAGGACTGCGGCCCGTACCCCGCCGTCCGGTCCCTGATGACCGACCTCCTCGGCGGCCTCGGCGTACCGATCGTCGAGGAATTCGGCTTCGGCCACTGCGAGTCCACGCTGACCGTGCCGCTCGGGGTGCCCGCGGTGCTGGACGCGGACGCGGCGACGCTCACGTACGAGGTGCCCGCGCTCGTGTGAGGCGGCGCGGGGAGTTCTTACGGAGCGCTGACGCCCCGGCCGGGCCCGGTCCATCGGCCCGGCCGGGACCGTACGGTCGGGCCCATGCTGGTACTTGTCACGGGAGGCGCGGGCTTCATCGGCTCGCACATCGTCACCGCGCTGCGCACCGCCGGACACCGGGTACGGGTCCTCGACGCACTGCTGCCCGCCGCCCACCGGGCCCTGCCGCCGCCCGTGCCCGACGGCGTTGAATGGCGGCACGGCGACATCCGCGACCGGGCCGCCGTCGAGGAGGCCCTGCGCGGCGCCGACGCGGTCTGCCACCAGGCCGCCATGGTCGGCCTCGGCAAGGACTTCGCCGACGCCCCCGACTACGTGAGCTGCAACGACCTCGGCACCGCCGTGCTGCTCGCCGCTATGGCCGACGCGGGCGTACGGTCGCTCGTCCTCGCCGGGTCGATGGTCGTCTACGGCGAAGGACGTTACGAGTGCGCGCGGCACGGCGTCGTACGGCCGGGGCCGCGACAGGTCGCCGACCTCGACGCGGGCCGCTTCGAACCGCCGTGCCCCCGCTGCGGCGAACCGCTCGCGCCCGGCCTCGTCGACGAGGACGCGCCCGCCGACCCCCGCAACGTCTACGCCGCCACCAAGCTGGCCCAGGAACACCTCGCCGCCGCCTGGGCCCGCGCCGCCGACGGCCGGGCCGTCTCCCTGCGCTACCACAACGTCTACGGGCCCGGCATGCCCCGTGACACCCCCTACGCCGGTGTCGCCGCCCTCTTCCGCTCCGCCCTCGCCCGCGGCGAGGCCCCCGCCGTCTTCGAAGACGGCCGCCAACGCCGGGACTTCATCCACGTCGCCGATGTGGCCGCCGCCAATGTCGCCGCCCTCACCCGGCTCGGCGACCGGCCGCCCGGCGGCCTGCGCCCCTACAACATCGCCACCGGCACGCCGCGGACCGTCGGCGAGATGGCCACCGTGCTGTCCGCCGTCACCGGGGGGCCCGCGCCCCGCGTCACCGGGGCGTACCGGCTCGGCGACGTCCGCCACGTCACGGCCTCCGCGGCCCGCGCCCACCACGAACTCGCCTGGTCCCCCCGCGTCCCCTTCACCCAGGGCGTCACCGATTTCGCCCACGCCCCCCAACGCCCGTCGGCCTAGCCGGCCAGGAACCCCCCATCCCGCAGGCGGCTGCGCCCCCGAGCGCGCGGGAACTGCGCGAGCAACCCCCCACCGGCCGGCGGTCCGGGGAGCGACCGACTTGCCCCCTGCCCCTGAAGGCACGGGGTGCCGCCCGTTAGAGGGGGGCGGCGGGGAGGACGACGTCGAAGCGGCAGCCGCCGGGGACGTTGTGCACGGCGGCACGCCCATGGTGGGCCTCGACGATGCCACGGACGATGGCGAGCCCGAGCCCCGCCCCCGCCGGAGGCGTCCGCGCCCCGGTCCCGCGCCACCCGGTGTCGAAGACGCGGGGAAGGTCGTCGGCGGGGATGCCGCCGCAGCCGTCGGTGACGGAGAGCACGACGGAGCCGGAAGCGGCGTCGCGCCGAGCGGAAACGGCGACGGTGCCGTCCGCGGGGGTGCGGTGGATGGCGTTGGCCAGGAGGTTGGCCAGGACCCGCGTCATCTCACGGCCGTCGACCTCCACCGGCACCGGCTCGACCCCGTCGCCGACCAGCCGTACGCCGTGCTCGCGCGCCAGCGGATTGGCGCCCGCTATGGCGTCGCCGACGAGGTCGTACATCGACATGCGGGTGGGGGAGAGGGCGAGAACGCCCGCCTGGATGCGGGAGAGTTCGAAGAGGTCGCCGACCATGCCGCTGAGCCGGTCGACCTCGGCCCGTATCTGCTTGTGGTAGCGGGCCGGGTCCTCCGCTATGCCGTCCTCCAGCGCCTCGGTCATCGCCCGCAGCCCGGCGAGCGGCGTCCGCAGGTCGTGCGAGATCCACGCGACCAGCTCGCGGCGCGACGCCTCAAGGGCGCGCTCGCGCTGGCGCGAGTCGGCCAGCTTGGCGCTGGTGACGGCCAACTCGCGGCCGAGTTCGGCGAGTTCGGCCGTGGGCGCGTGCGCGGGAGCGGCAAAGGCGTCGCCGTCGCCGAAGGCCCGCGTGGCGGCGGCCAGCGCGCGGCTGCCCGCCACGACCCGCCGCCCCAGCAGCAGCGTGACGCCCAGCGACACCACGGCCGCCATCCCGCACACCGTCGTGACCACACCCAGGTCGTGCTGCGACAGGAACATCGCCCACGCCACCGACAGCGTCCCCGCGAGCATCGCCGCCACCGTCACGACGGCGACCACGGCGAGCGACAACGCCACCGACCGGTGCCGCAGCAGCCGCAGCGCGACCGCTCCGAGCACCCCGGCCGCCCCCGCCCCGGCCGCCGCGTAGGCGGCGATGAGCACCACGTCACGCATCGTGTCCCCCGCCCGAAGCCGGGGCCGCGCCCATGCCCCCGTCGCCCACCGGGTCGCCCACCGGGTCGTCCGCGGGGCCGTCGGACGGGTCGAAGCGGTAGCCGACGCCCCAGACGGTGGTGATCAGGCGGGGCCGGGCGGGGTCGGCCTCGATCTTCTCGCGGAGGCGGCGGACGTGGACGGTCACGGTGGAGAGGTCGCCGAATTCCCAGCCCCAGACGCGGCGCATGAGTTCCTCGCGGCCGAGGACGCGGCCCGGGTGGTGGAGGAAGAAGGCGAGGAGGTCGAATTCGCGGATGGTGAGGGGGAGTTCGGCGCCGTGGCGGGTGGCGCGGCGGGCGGCCGGGTCGAGGGCGAGGGAGCCGGAGCGCAGCCACGCGCCGGGGGCGGAGGCGGGGTCGGGCGGGCTGCCCGCGCGGCGCAGGACGGACTCGACGCGGAGCACCAGCTCGCGAGGGCTGAACGGCTTGGTCACGTAGTCGTCCGCGCCGACTTCGAGCCCGAGGATGCGGTCGTCCTCGTCGCCACGGGCGGTGAGCATGACGACCGGCACGGGTCCGTTCTCGCGGATACGGCGGCAGACCTCGAGGCCGTCCATGCCGGGCAGCATGAGGTCGAGGACGACCAGATCGGGCCGGAGGGCGGCGGCGCGGGCGACGGCGGAGGGGCCGTCGGCGACGCGCTCGACGGCGAAGCCCGCCCGGTCGAGGTAGCCCGCGACGACCTCGGCGACGGTCGGGTCGTCGTCCACGACGAGGACCCGGCGGCGCGGGGCCGGGGCGGCGGGCACGGTGGGGCTGGTCATGCTGTCGAGTCTGACACCCGCCACGGACAGTGACGCCGGGCCGGAGGCCGGGGAGCGGTGCCGTCCGTGTTTCGTAAGGATCGCGGGTCCGTTATGTCCGTTGCGTCTCCGTAGGGTGATCCGTGTGACCAAGCCATCGCCCACCGTGGCCGGCGTCCCCGGCGTCCCCGGTGACGTCCGGTCCGCCGTCCCGGCCGACCTCCACCCGGACGCCCGCCCCGATGTCTGTGCCGGCTCCCGCCCCGGCCCCCGTCCCCCCGCCGTCGCGGACGTCGTCCTGCCGTGCCTCGACGAGGCCGCCGCCCTGCCCTGGGTGCTGGACCGCATCCCGCCCGGCTGGCGCGCGATCGTCGTGGACAACGGCTCCACGGACGGCTCCGCCCGGATCGCCGCGGAACACGGCGCGTACGTCGTGCACGCGCCCGTACGCGGCTTCGGCGCCGCCTGCCACGCCGGACTGCTCGCCGCGACCGCCGACGTCGTCTGCTTCTGCGACTGCGACGGCTCCCTCGACCCGGCGCTGCTCCCGACCGTGGCGGGGCCGGTGCTGGACGGCGCCGCCGACCTGGTGCTCGGCCGCCGCCGCCCCACCACCTTCCGCGCCTGGCCGCCGCACGCCCGGCTGGCCAACCTCCAGCTCGCCCGGCTGCTGCGCCGCCGCACCGGTCTGCGCCTGCACGACCTCGGCCCGATGCGGGCCGCCCGCCGTGAGGACCTGCTCGCGCTCGCCCTCACCGACCGCCGCTCCGGCTACCCGCTCCAGATGGTGGTCCGCGCCGCCGACGCGGACTGGCGGATCCGCGAGACCCCCGTCCCGTACGCGCCGCGCACCGGCCGCTCCAAGGTCACCGGCACCTGGCGCGGCACCTGGCACGCGGTCCGCGACATGACGGCGGTGCTGAACGAAAGAGCCGGTGACGGGAGAGCCGGTGGCGAGATGGCCGGTGACGGGAGAGCCGGTACCGAGATGGCCGGGAACGCGACGGCCGGCAGCGAGTCGGCCGGTCACGCCACCGCGGGCACCGACTCGACGGTTACGGCGGGTGCCCGATGAAGGCCGCGACGACGTTGCTGGTGATCGCCAAGGCTCCGGTGGCCGGGCGCGTCAAGACCCGTCTGACGCCGTACTGCACGGCCGCCGAGGCCGCCGTCCTGGCCGAGGCGGCGCTCCGGGACACGCTGGCCGCGGGCCTCGAACTCCACGTGAGCCGACGGGTGTTGGTCCTGGACGGCGCTCCGGGACCGTGGCTGCCGGACGGCTACGAGGTCGCACCGCAGACCGGCGGCGGCCTGGACGAACGACTGGCCGGGGCCTTCGCCCTGTGCACGGGACCCGCGCTGCTGGTCGGCATGGACACCCCCCAACTCACCGCCGTCCTGCTGGAGTCCGCGCTGCGGCCGGACGCGTGGGACACCCGCGACGCCGTCTTCGGACCCGCCGCCGACGGCGGCTTCTGGGCGCTCGGCCTCGCCGAACCCGCCCGCCCCGACCTCCTCCTCGGCGTCCCCATGTCCACCCCGCACACGGGCGCCGTCCAGCGTGCCCGCCTCACCTCCGCCGGACTCCGCGTCCACGACCTCCCCTTGCTGCGGGACGTCGACACCCCGTCCGACGCCGCCGACGTCGCCGCCCTGGCACCGGCCACGCACTTCGCCGCGGCCTGGCGCCGCCTCGCCCCCATGAGCCGTCCCGCCGCCGCCACCGCCACCGCGCCCGCCGCTCCAGCCCCCGCCGGTGCCGCCCGGTGACCACCTCCGTACCCGTCGCGCGGTCCGCCACCGCGACCACCTGGGGCGGCGATCCGTACGCGCGCGCCCTGGTCAGCGGGCGCGGGCCGCTGTTCCTGCGGCGGGAGGACGGCTGGCTGCTGCCGCTCGAGGTCGAGCGCTGGTGCGCGCCGCCGGACGCCGCCGACCGTACGATGCTGCGCCGTTGCCGTGGACCGGTACTGGACATCGGCTGCGGTCCCGGTCGGCTGGTGGCCGCCGTCGCCGGGTACGGGGTGCCGGTCCTCGGGCTCGACGTGAGCCCCGCCGCCGTGGCCCGCACCAAGGGCGCGGGCGGCGCGGTCCTGTGCCGCTCGGTCTTCGACCGCCTTCCCGCGGAGGGCCGTTGGGGCACCGCGCTGCTCGCCGACGGCAACATCGGCATCGGCGGCGACCCGCACACCCTCCTCGCGCGCGTACGCGAACTCCTCGCCCCCGGAGGCCGGTTGCTCGCCGAGGCCGCGCCGCACGAGGTGGACGAGCGAGTGACCGTACGCGTCGAGGACGCCCACGGACGGCAGGGCCGCGACTTCCCGTGGGCCCGCCTCGGCCCCCTCGCGCTGCGCGCCGCCGCGCGCGCCACCGGCTGGTCGGTGGCGGAGGAGTGGTCGACGTCGGGCCGCCGCTTCGCCGCTCTGGTCAGCGTGCGGTAGGCGCGTGACGGCTCGCGCAGCGGCGTCCCGACACGGAGCCCGGTACGTCAACTCGGCGTCAGCGTGGCCTCCATGACCCGGTAGCGGCCGGACGGGATGTCGTTGTCCATACGAATCCGCAGCGTGCCGGGCTCACCCGCGTCGACCGCGATGCGCCAGATCCACCCCTCGGCGTACTCGCCCTCGACGTCGATGCCGTGCGGTCCGGGCGTGCCGTGCATCAGCAGCGGGGCGGGCTGCTGATGCCAGGAGTCCGCCCACAGTGCGGTGAGCCGGGTGTTCTCGTCGGTCGCGCCGACGGTGAGCATGCCGTCCTGCGGTCCGTCGTCCGGGTGCTGCCAGGTGTAGGTGACGCAGGCCAGGTGACCGGCGGCGCCGAGGACGACCCGGGCGCCAGCGGGGGCCTCGTGGAAGGGGTCGGTGGGCATGAGCCGGAAGCCGGACCGTCCGTGCCAGACGCCGGGGACATCGGGGAATACCGTCATGCCCCCATCCTGGACTCCCCGGGGCCGGGCCGCTCGAAGGCGCGGTCCCGGGGCCGGAACACGAGGTCAGCGGCGGAGCCCGCGCGCCGTGCGTCCCACCGCGGCCACCCCCGCCCTCCCGGCCGCTCTCAGCCGTGGACCCGCACCGCGTACCCTCCGCCCCAGTTCGCGCCGCCCCGCCCACCCCCGGCGGCCGACCGCCCCGCACAGGGCGAGGGCCAGGACCGTACCCACCGCGATGGCGAGGCCGCGCGGATAGTCCAGGGGGAGGACGGACGGGTTGGCGGTCGGGCGCGGGCGCAGGAGCACGGGCAGGGCGATCAGGACGAGGCTGCCCGCGACGACGAAGGGCCACCGCGGACGGAGGCCGGGGCGGGTCGCGGCCAGGGCGCCGAGAGCGAGGACGGCGGGGACCAGGACACCGTCGTGGAGCACGACGGCGCCCACGAGCCACTCCACCACCGCGGGCCAGTCCGAGATATGAGGGTCCGTCAGAAGTAGCGTCGCGCCGAAGGCCATACCGGCGAGGCCGACAGCACCGACGCCGTACCGCAGGAGGGTCGCCGGGCGTACGGCGGTGGGGCGTCTCATGTCAGCACCTCGAGACGGGTGACCCATTTGGTCTGGAGGACGCCCGGCCGGTTGGGGGCGATGATCCGGGCGGGGAAGCCGTGGTCGGGGGAGAGGACGTCGCCGTTCAGGGACAGCGCCAACAGGGTCAGCGGGTCCCGGGCGTAGAGGTCGCCCATCTCCATCACGGCGTAGGCGCCGTGCTGTTGGAGCGAGACGACGCGGACCCGCGCGTGGTCCGGGGCGCCCGCACGGTCGAGGAGGTCGCGGATCCGGATGCCCGACCAGTGCGCGTTCTTGCTCCAGCCCTCGACGCAGGCGATCGGCAGCACCACGGAACGCTGTGGCAGCGCGCGGAGTTGAGGCAGCGTCAGTTCGTACGGGTGCGGGCCGCGTACGGTCAGACGCCAGTCGGCCAGGCGCGCCGCCGTGATGCCCGCGGCGGCGGCCGTACGGTTCACCGGCAGGTGCTGCGGGCCGTGGTCGGGGTGGCGCGGGGCCAGCAGGTCGAGGTCCTTGAGCGGGGTGAGGCTCTGCCCGACGGTCGTCACCGTCACGGCGCCGACCGCCGCGCCCACCGTGGCCAGGAAGGCCCGCCGGTCCCGGCCGTCGGCGGCGGGCAGCCGCAGCGTGCCCGGTGAGCGGCGCCACCAGTGCGCCGCGATCTCCGGCGCCTTCACCGCGATGTGCAGCGCCAGCGCGCCCACCACGACCCACGCCAGCGCCCAGTGGGCCGGACGGAAATTCCACGGCCAGGGGTACCACTGCACGGTGTTGAGCAGGCCGGTGACCAGTTGCAGCAGCGTCGCCGCGACCAGGACCAGGATCGACAGCCGCTCGAGCCCGTGCGGTACGGATCGCAGCGGCGGCCAGGCGAACAGCCGCGGATAGACCGTCCACAGCTTCGCCAGCACCAGCGGGATCGCGGCGATGCCGGTCGCCACATGCGTGCCCTGGGTCAACCGGTAGCCCCAACTCGGGCGGCTGGGAAGGTGGTTCACCGCCCAGCTCGGCGGCTGCTGCAAGTAGTGGCTGACCAGCCCGGTCACGAAGCACACGACCAGCGCCGCCCCCAGCACCCGCCCCAGCGACACCGCCGTCCGCGCGTCGTGCAGCCGCCCTCTGAACGCGCCCTCCCGCAGCGGCCCCACCCGCGCCCACGCCGGAAACAGCACCGCCGCGGGCCGAGCGTGAGGCTTCGGGGCCCGCGGGGTGGGCCGTTCGGGAGGCGGAGGAGGTGTATCGGTCATGAGGCCATCTCACCCCCGCCGAGGCCCCCGCAGGAGCGCGCGACTCCTTACGGAACGCGTACGTCGCAGCGGTTCGGCTCCCGCTCGCCACGACCGGATGCGAGCGTGTGACCTGTGGGAATCCGTACCTCGCTCCTCGCCGCCCCCCGCAGGGCCGCCGCCGGCACCACCCCCGGCACCACCCGCCCAAGCGGCGCCGACACCGCACCCCCGAGCCGCGGCCGACCGGCGACCGCCCTCGTCGCCCTGCTCCTCACCGCCCTCGTCGCCGTCGTCGCGGCGACCCTCGCCGTCGGCGGCACCGAAGGCCGTCCGGACCGCCTGCCGTACTGGTACGCCGCCGCGTGGGCCCTGTTCGCGGCGGCCCTCCTCGCGCTCCGCAAGGTGCCGCGCCGCGCCGCGACCGTCCTCGTCGCCGCCGGAGGCGTCGCTCTCGCCCTGACCGGCCTGGCCACGGCCCCCCGCACCAGCAACGACATGTACCGCTACGCGTGGGACGGCGCGGTGCAGGCGTCGGGTGTCTCGCCGTACGCGTACCCGCCGAACGCGCCGGAGCTCGAACGGCTGCGGGAGCCATGGCTCTTCCCCCGCCAGGCGGACGGCCACTGCGCGGACTGGACGCAGATCCCTACCACCGCCGGTGACTGCACGCGGATCAACCGGCCCTCCGTGCACACCATTTACCCGCCCGTCGCCGAGGGCTGGTTCCTCGCCGTGCACGCGCTGTCGCCGCCGGGCACCCGGTACAAGCCGATGCAGGCCGGCGGCGCGCTGCTGGCCGCGGCGACCACGGGCGCGCTGCTCCTGGCGCTGCGGCGGCGCGGCGCCGACCCGCGCCGCGCCGCCCTGTGGGCGTGGTGCCCGATCGTGCCCGTGGCGGCCGTCAACGACGCGCACATCGACACCCTCGGCGTGCTCCTGACCGTCCTCGCGCTCGGCGCGACCGCGCGGCCCGTGCGCCGCGGCGCGCTGCTGGGCGCCGCCGTCGCGGTGAAGCTGCTGCCCGGCCTCGCCGTGCCCGGCGCGCTCGCCCGCCGCACCCCGCGCGAGGCGCTCCGCGTCCTGCTCCCCGCCGTCGCCGTAATCGTTCTCGCCTATCTGCCGTACGTCGTCGCGTCCGGCGGCGGGGTGCTCGGCTACCTGCCCGGGTACCTCCAGGAGGAGGGATACGAGCCGGGCAGCGTACGGCGCTTCGCCCTGCTGCGACTGGTGCTTCCGGACGGCGCGGCGGGCCCGGCCGCGATCGCGGCCGTCCTCGCGGTGGTGGTGTACGTACTGCGGCGTGGGGACCGGAACCGGCCGTGGAGCGGGGCCCTGCTCGTGACCGGCACCGCGCTGCTGCTGACCTCACCCTCCTACTACTGGTACGCGCTGTCGGTCGTCGCCCTCGTCGCGCTCGACGGCCGCTGGGAGTGGCTGGCCGTACCGCTGGCCGGACTCGCCCTCTACACCGGGAACGCGATGGGCGCCGGTGCCCATGGAAACGTGCTCCAGGCAACAGCGTACGGAGCCGCCGCACTGATCGTCGTCGCGGGCGCCGTTGTGCGCCGGAACACCTGCGGTAGCACCGTTGACACCCTGCCGCCGCCGTGTCGTACTTAGTGCTTGCCCGGCCGTTCAGCAGTGGCCCCTTCGGCACCCGCGATACGCGCACGCTCTGTGCCGCCGTCACCGAAGCCGCCCGACGGCCGTGGTGGACGGGGTCATGTGGGGGCTGTACCCGACGTCGTCACGCAGTCGCAGCCAGTACGCGCTTCGGCTTCTGGGGGAATGCGGTGGCGAGAGAGCACTATCCGACGACGGCCGAAGTCATCCAGGGCGCACGGCTGTTGACGTTGCGATATCCGAGACTGTGCCGACTGCGGGCTGTCGGCCGGTCGCGGGCCGGGCGGCCCCTGCTCATGCTGACGGTGGATCAGGCGGAGGGCGGGAGCGAGCGGAACGCGCTCGTGGTGGCGGGACCGCACGCCAACGAGGCGGCGGTCGGCGGTGCCACGGTGCTCCGGCTCGCGTACCAGCTCGCCGCCGAGCGCGAGGGCGGCCACGGCGACGGCACCGCCTGGCACTTCCTGCTCTGCATCGACCCGGACGGCGCGGTGCTCAACGAGCCCTGGCTGTGCGGGCCTTACACCCTGCGCGGCCACTACGAGCACTTCTTCCGGCCGTGCGCGGCGGAACAGCCCGAATGGCTGCCGCCGCCGGGAGCCCCCGACGCGTCGCTCCCCGAGACCCGCGCGCTGCTCGGCGTACTGGACGCGCTGCGACCGGTGTTGCAGTGCTCGCTGCACGGCATCGACGTGGGCGGCAGCTTCGTGCAGCTCACCAGCGACATCCCCGGCGTGCCCGCGCGGATCGGCAAGTCGGCTGCCGAGCTGGACATCCCGCTGGAGAGCGGGTCCTCCGACGCCTTCCAGTGGCCGAGCCCCGGACCCGGCGTCTATGTGATGCCGCCGGACGGCGACCCCGCGACGGTCGGCGACGGCGCCAACTCCACCTGGGCGCACGCCCGCCGCTACGACGGTGTCACCGCCGTCGTCGAAGTGCCCATGTGGGCCTGCGACCGCACCGCCGACATCTCCCCGCACCCCGCGCCCGACCACGCGCTGCGCGTCGCGGGCGCGGCGCTCCGCCGCGACCTGCCCCGCGTCGCCCGGGTCCTGGACAACCTCGACCCGCGCCTGGTCGGCGCGGACTCCCCGATGCTGCGCACCGTCAAGGAACTCGTCGGCATCGGCCCCCGGCTGTCCGCCGACTGGGACCCCGCCGTACGGCCGCCCGGCGCGCTCCCGCTGCCGCCGATGACCACCGCGCGCGTCACCAGCATCGAGGTCTACGCGCAGCGCGTCCCGCTGCGCGCCGCCGCGATGCTCCGCCGGGTCGCCGACGTCCCCCGCGTCACGCGCCTGGTGGACGAGTGGTGCGCGGCGTACGAGAGCGCCTACCGCCCGCGCTGGGTGCCGATCGCCGACCAGGTCGAGCAGCAGGCGCGCAGCGTCATCGCGGTGTACGAAGAGCTGCGTACATGACCACGTCCTTCAACTCCCCGCCGACGCGCGCCCAGTCGCGCAGCAGCCCCTCGCGCTGGTAACCGGCGCTCTCCGCGGTGCGCAGTGAACCGGTGTTCCACGGCTCGGCGTACAAGTCGAGCCGGGCGATGCCCAGTTCGTGCAGGCCCCACTCGGTGATCGCCTTCAGCGCCGAACCTGCGGCGCCCGCGCGGCGCGCCGAGGCGAGCACCCAGTAGCCGACCGTGGCGCGGTCCGCGCTGATGATGTCGAGCCCCACGTTGCCGACCGCGCACCCGTCGGACGCCCGCGCGATCACCATCGGATAGCGGCCCGCCGCCGGCCGTCCCCACTGCCGCTCGACGAAGGCGATCCCCTCGGCGTCGCTGTAGACCGGCGGCACGGTCGTGATCAGCGGAATCAGCGGGTCCGTCGACGCCTCGCGCACCGTGTGCAGGTCGGCCATCGACCACGGGCGCAAGGTGTAGTCGCCCGCCCCGAGCACCGGCGGTTCCCTGAGGTCGGTGAGGACGTCCCTGCGGTCCGAGCGGTGCCTGTGGTCCATGCGTCCGATGCTGCCAGCAGGGGGCGCGGCGGGCGAGTCCATGATGGACGTACGGGGCACGGGCCCGCGGCCTTCCCCCGTCCCTGCCCCCGTGCCCCGCCACCCGTCCCTGTCCCCGCGCGCCCCCGCGCCCCGCCCTCCCGTCACCCCCGCGCGCGGACGGGTTCACGCCCCTTCGGCGACCGCAGGAACAGCGCGGAGGCCACCGCCCCCGCCGCCACCAGGGCCGCGTTGACCAGTACGGCGAGCGAGATCCCGCCGAGGAGTACGTGCGGCGCCGCCGACGAGGCCGCGCCCGCGCGGGCGGTGACGACCGCGCTCATCACCGGGATGCCCAGCGTGATGCCGATCTGCTGCGTCATCGTGGCGAGTCCGGTGGCCAGACCCTGCTCCTCGTCCGGCAGCCCGGAGGTCGCGGTGACCATGAAGCCGACGATCGCCAGCATGTTGCCGACACCGCCGACGAAGGTCGCCGCCAGCAGGAGCCCCAGCCATCCGCGGCCCTCTCCGAGCGGCACCAGCGACGCGGTGGCGACCGCCTGGACCCCGCCGCCGACGATCAGCGTCGCCCGCGTGCCGATCCGGCCGATCACCCGCGCCCCGAGCACCCCGCCCACGACGGTGCCCGCCCCCAGCACTCCGAAGGCGAGACCGGTCGCGAGCGCCGAGAACCCCAGCACCTTCTGGAGGTAGAGCGTCATCAGGAAGACCAGCGACGTCTCCGTCACGAAGGCGATCAGCCCGGCCGCGTTCCCCCACACCACCGACCGGCGGCGCAGGAACCGTACCGGCACCAGCGGCGCCGGGGCCCGCCGCTCCACCGCGACGAAGGCGGCCAGCAGCGCCGCGCCCACCGGCAGGGCGGTCAGCGTCACCGGGGAGAGCCAGCCGCGCTCGCCCGCCGACGTGAAGCCGTAGACGACGGCGAGCAGCCCGCCGGTGACGGTCACCGCGCCGGGCACGTCGAGCCGGGGCCGTGCGGCGGGGCGGCTCTCGGCGATCAGCGCGGGCGCGGCGAGCAGCACCACGGCGGCCACCGGCACATTGACGAAGAACGCCCAGCGCCAGCTCAGCAGGTCGGTCAGCACCCCGCCGAGCACCGCGCCCGCCGTGAAACCGGCCGACATCAGCGCCCCGTTCAGACCGAGCGCCCGGTCCCGCAGCGGCCCCTGCGGGAACGACGTGGTCAGCAGCGCCATCCCGGCCGGGGTCACGGCCGCCGTCGCGAGACCCTGGGCGACCCGCGCCGCCAGCAGCATCGCCGGACCCGTCGCCAGCCCGCCCGCCAGCGACGACACCCCGAGCACCGCCATCCCGGCCAGGAACACCCGGCGCCGCCCGAACAGGTCCGCGACCCGGCCGAACAGCAGCGTGAATCCGGCGGCGGCCAGCGCGAACGCCGTCGCGATCCACTGGAGATTCGCCAGCGAGAAGCCGAGACCGCGGCCGACCACCGGCAGCGCCACGTTCAGGATCGAGAAGTCCACCGCGATCATGAACTGCGCGCCCAGCAGCAGCATCAGCGTCCAGCGCTGCCGCGCGCTCATCGGCGGCGGGCCGGACCTCGGGGCGGTGTCCGGTGCGCCGGTCCCGTCCGTCCGCGCGCTCCCCGTCCCGGCCGCGCGGCCCGCACCCGTCGTCGGTGCGGGTGCGGATGCCGGTGTGGGTGTGGGTGTGGGTGTGGGTGCCGGTGCGGATGTCGGCGTGGGCGCGGGTGTGGGTGCTGGTGTCGGTGTCGGTGGCGTCATCCTGCGGCCCTCCATAGCGGTGGTGCGGTCACCACGGAAGGCTCGTCGGCGGCGCGGCCCGTACCCAGACCCCCGTTCTTCGTACGCGGGCGGTGCCTACGCGGGCCGTACGTACGTCGGCGGTGCCTACCACCGGCAGGGTCAGGCTCCGCGCCGGGCGCCGGGGCAGACTGGACGCATGGACGGCACCGCGCGCACCCCCTCCGCACTGGGCGAATTCCTCCGCACCCGGCGGGCGCGGCTGCGCCCCGAGGACGTCGGCGTCGTCCCGTACGGTGCCCGGCGCCGCGTACCGGGCCTGCGCCGCGAGGAACTGGCCCAGCTCGCGGGCGTCAGCGTCGCGTACTACACACGGCTCGAACAGGGCCAGAGCGCCAACGCCTCGCAGGCCGTGCTCGACGCGCTCGCCACCGCGCTGCGGCTCACCGACGACGAGCGCGCCCACCTGCGCCACCTCGCGCGCCCCGGCCGCGCGGGACGCCGCGCCCCGCAGCGGGCCGAGACCGTACGGCCCGCCACGCGGCAGCTCATCGCCGCCATGGACGCGGTGCCCGCCGTCGTGATGGGCCGCCGCTACGACGTCCTGGCCTGGAACGCGCTCGGCCACGCCCTCACCGCGGGCCACCTCGACCCCGACGCGCCCGACCGCCCGGCCGACCGCCCCAACGCCCAGCGGATGCTCTTCCTCGACCCGCACACCAGGGAACTGCACCCGCACTGGGACGAGGAGGCCCGGCGCGCCGTCGCCTCCCTGCGGCTGGCGGCGGGCGAGGCGGCCGACGACCGCGGATTCGCCGAACTCGTCGGCGAGCTGTCCATGAAGAGTCCGGAATTCGCCGCCCTGTGGTCCCGCCACCCGGTCAGCAACTGCACCACCGGCACCAAGACCTTCCACCACCCCGTGGTGGGCCGCTTCGACCTCGCCTTCGAGATGCTGCGGACCGCCGACGGCTCGGGCCACCGGCTGCTGCTGTTCAGCGCGGCACCCGGCACCCCGGACGAGGCGGCGCTGCGCCTGCTGGCGGCGAGCGCTCAGGCGAGTACACAGGGAAGCCCGTACGCGAGCACGCAGGTGAGCGCACAGGCGCGCACATCGGACGCGCTCACCCGTTCGGAGTAGTCCGCAGCCCGCCCCGGCGCCCCCGCACCGATCATGAACGCAAGGGGACAGCGCCGAACCGGGAGCAGGTGAGCGTGGTGAGCACCGAGAAGCCGCCGAGCGACAGCAGGTTCGGTTCGCTGGTGACCCCGGGCCGGGTGACCGTGGCCGTGCTCGCGGTCCTCGCCCTGATCTTCATCTTCGAGAACACCCGCGACGTCAAGATCCGGCTGCTGATCCCCGAGGTCACGATGCCGCTGTGGATGGCGCTGCTCGGCTGCTTCATCGTCGGCGCGCTGGCCGGGATGTACCTGCGGCGCGGCGGCCGCAACAGGGGCGGGCGCTGACGCCGGGACCTCGTGCGGGGCGCCGCGATCCGTGGGGTACGCGCGGGTGCGGTGCGATCAGCGGCTTAGACCGGCGTTTTGGATCAGAGGCTTGGACCGGCGGCTTGGACCGGCGGCTTGGACCGGCGGCTTACGGGCCCGGCGGCGCGACCAGCGGCTTGCCGAGGCACACGCTCAGCTCGTCGTGCCGGTAGTAGCCGAATTTCGGCACCGGCAGGTAGCCGCACGAGCGGTACAGCGCGATGGCCTCCGGCTGCCGCTGACCGGTCTCCAGCACCATCCGGGTCCGGCCCCCCGCCGCGGCCGTCCGCTCCAACTCGGCCAGGATCGCGCGGGCGAGACCGCGCCCGCGCGCCCGCGCCACCACGAACATCCGCTTGATCTCCGCGTCGCCGTCCGTGTGCCCGTCGGGCGAGTCGTCCTGGGCGCGCCAGCCGCCACTGGCCACGGCGTGCCCGTCCTCGTCGTAGGCCAGCAGGTACAGCCCGCGCGGCGGGTCGAAATGGGCCGCGTCCATGAAGGTCGAGTCCCCGTCGCCGTACCGCTCCACGTACTCCTGCTGCACCAGGTCGTTGAGCTTCACCGCGTCGGGGTGGTCGTAACGCGTCGTTCTGATCTCCACGCCCGATATCGTACGTGCGCGGTCGTACGCACGTGCGGACGGGGGATACCGAAGCGGTCCCGCCGACCGGCCCCGGTATCGTCCAGCGCATGTCGACCACCGTCACCACCGTGAACGTCAACGGACTCCGCGCCGCCGCCAAGAAAGGCTTCCTGACCTGGCTGGAGGAGACCGAAGCCGACGTGGTCTGCCTCCAGGAGGTCCGCGCGGAGCCCGACCAGCTCACCGTCGAGCTGCGCGACCCGGCGGGCTGGCACGCCTTCCACGCGCCCTCCTCCGCCAAGGGCCGGGCCGGTGTCTCGCTGTACACCCGCGAGGAGCCCAGCGCCGTCCGCGTCGGCTTCGGCGCCACCGAATTCGCCGCCGCCGGGCGCTACCTGGAGGTCGACCTGCCCGGCGCCGGACCCGGTCTGACCGTCGGCAGCCTCTACCTCCCCTCCGGCGAGGTCGGCACCGAGCGCCAGGCGGAGAAGGAGCGCTTCATGAAGGACTTCGCCGTCCACCTCGGCGCGCTCCGCGACCACGCCGCCGAAACCGGCACCCATGCCCTGGTCTGCGGCGACTGGAACATCGCGCACCAGGAAGCGGATCTGAAGAACTGGCGCGGCAACCGCAAATCCGCCGGCTTCCTCCCCGAGGAACGCGCCTGGCTCACCGAACTCTTCGGCCCCGCGGGCTGGACCGACGTCGTCCGCCGCCTCCACCCCGACGTCGAGGGCCCCTACTCCTGGTGGTCCATGCGCGGCCAGGCGTTCGACAACAACACCGGCTGGCGCATCGACCTCCAGGTCGCCACCGAAGCCCTCGCCGCCGCGGCCACCACCGCCGTCGTCGAGCGCGCCGCGAGCTACGACCAGCGCTGGAGCGACCACGCCCCGGTGACGGTGACCTACGACATCTAGGCCACGGCGGCGCGGCGCGCGCGTCACACCCCCGGCTCCACCGTCTCCAAGGCACTGACGAGCGGCGCGGAACTCCGTGGCCGGGCCCGGTGGGCGATGGCATGCTGAGTCCGTGAACGGACCGCACATCACCGTCAGTATCCCGGCTGAGCTGCACCTCTTCGTGGCCGCCGACCGGCGCCGCGAGGAACCCGGCGCCGTGGTCACCGACGGCACGTCGTCACTCGGGCACGTCGTGGAGTCGCTGGGCGTGCCGCTCACCGAGGTCGGCGGGCTGTCCGTCGACGGCCGCGCGGTCCCGAACGCGCACGTCCCGGCGCCGGGCGAGGCGGTACGGGTCCACGCGGTCGTACGGCCGCAGGAGGTGCCGGGCGCGCCGCTGCGCTTTCTGCTCGACGTCCATCTCGGCACGCTGGCACGGCGGTTGCGGCTGCTCGGGGTCGACGCGGCGTACGAGAACGAGGACATCGGCGACCCGGCGCTCGCCGCGCTCTCGGCGAGCGACCGCAGGGTCATGCTCACGCGCGACCGGGGCTTGCTGCGCCGCCGCGAACTGTGGGCGGGCGCGTACGTCTACAGCGACCGCCCGGCCGACCAACTGCGCGACATCCTCCAGCGGTTCGCGCCCGACCTCGCGCCCTGGACCCGCTGCGTCGCCTGCAACGGCCTGCTGACCCCCGCCGACAAGGAGTCCGTCCGCGACCGCCTGGAGGGCGGCACCGAACGCTCCTACGACGTCTTCGCCGCGTGCGCCTCCTGCGGCCGCGTCTACTGGCGCGGCGCCCACCACACCCGCCTCGAAGCCGTCGTCGCCGAAGCACTCCGCGACGCCGCCCCCACCCGGCACTGATCCCGCGCGGCACTGACCCCACCCGCCACTGACCCCGCGCGGACCGGCTCCGCGCGGACCGGCAGCGCGCGCCGGAGCCGCTGGTGGGACCGTCCGGCGCCTCCCATGGGACCGGGCAGTGCCCTGCCCCCATGGGACCGGCCAGTGCCTGCATCAGCCCGACCGATACCCGCGCCGAAGGCCGCTCGCCCACCGACAAGAGAATGCGTCTGGACAAAAAAAGTTTTCGGTGAGACGCTGAAGCCATGTTGGACGTGAGCGTGATCGAGAACCCCGAAGCGGCGGCGACGTCGCTGGACCCGATACGGTCCCGGCTGCTGGCCGAGCTGGCGGCTGGCCCGGCATCGGCGACGATGCTCGCGGCGAGGGTGGGGCTGCCGCGGCAGAAGGTGAACTACCACCTCAAGGCGTTGGAGAAGCACGGCCTGGTCGAGCTGTCGGGCGAGCGCAAGAAGGGCAATGTCACCGAGCGGCTGATGCGGGCGACCGCGGCCTCGTACGTGATCTCGCCGATGGCGCTGGCCGCCGTGCAGCCCGATCCGGCCCGCTTCCGCGACCAGCTCTCGGCGCGCTGGCTGCTGGCTGTCGCCGCCCGGCTGGTGCGGGACGTCGGCACGCTGATCACGGGCGCGGACCGGGCACGGCAGCGGATCGCGACCTTCGCGCTCGACGGCGAGGTCCGCTTCGGCTCGGCGGCGGACCGCGCGGCGTTCGTGGACGAACTGACCCGCGGCATCGCCGCGCTGGTCGCCAAGTACCACGACGAGGAGGCCGAGGGCGGGCGTCCGCACCGGATCGTCGTCGCCCTGCACCCCACGGTGAAGACCCCCGAGGCCCCGGCCGTCACGAGCGGTTGCACCGATACCGCCGCTGTCGAACCGGCCGTCGGCCGGCCCACCACACCCCCTGAGGAAGCGTCATGAGGAAGCTTGTCGTCAGTGAGTTCCTGTCCGCCGACGGAGTCATGGAGGCGCCCCACGAGTGGCACGGGCCGTACTTCGACGACGACATGGCCGGTGCCGTGTCCGCCCAAATGGACGCGTCCGATGCCCTGTTGCTCGGCCGCACCACCTACGACGGCTTCGCCGCCGCTTGGCCCGCGATGGCCGGCCAGCCCGGCGGCGACCACATGAACGGCATCGCCAAATTCGTCGTCTCCAGCACGCTGGAGAAGGCCGAATGGAACAACTCCACCGTCCTCAGCGGAGATCCGGCCGCCGCCGTCCGCGAGCTGAAGCAGCGGGACGGCGCGAACATCACCGTGATGGGCAGCGCGACGCTCGTGCGGTTGCTGCTCGGGCAGGGCCTGGTGGACGAGTTCGACCTGCTGGTGCACCCGATCGTGGTCGGCCGCGGCAAGCGGCTGTTCCAGGACGGCCTGCCGCAGACCCCGTTCACCGTCGTCTCCTCCGAGATGTTCGCGTCCGGCGTCCATCACGTCGTCTACGCGCCGCGGAAGGCGTAGGGCCCGTCCGCCCTCCCGCACCCGCACGGCCCCCATCCGCGTATCCCCTGGAGCAAGGAGCTCTGAACAACCATGTCCAAGCACTTCGAGATCGTCCGTGAATTCGAGGTCGACGCCAGCCCGTCGCAGGTCTGGGACGCCATCACCACCGGTACCGGGGGCTGGTTGTGGCCCATGGAGTACGAGCCCAAGGAGGGCGGCGCGGCGCCGTTCGGCGGGACCGTGGTCGCGTGGGACCCGCCGCACCGGCTGACCGGGCGCACCGAGGACGCCGAGGGCATCTCGGTGCAGACCTTCAACCAGGTCGACCACCTCATCGAGCCCCGCGAGGGCGGCGGTTCATGGGTGCGGTACGTGCACAGCGGCATCCTCGTCGAGGACTGGGACAACCAGTACGACGGCGCGAACAAGCACACCGACTTCTACATGCACACCCTGCGGGAGTACCTGCGGTACTTCACCGGCCGCATCGCCGTCTTCGGCGGCGCGGAAGGCCCGAAGGCGTCCGGCGCGCCCGACGCCTTCGAGACGGCGGCCCGCGCGCTCGGGCTGGCGGACGACGCGGCCGAGGGCGCGACCGTACAGGTCGAACTGCCGGGCGCTGGACGGGTGGAGGCCGTGCTCGACTTCCGCAACCCGTACTTCATCGGGCTCCGCACCGACCAGGCGATGTACCGCTTCTTCGGCCGCAACCACTTCGGCGCGACGGTCGGCGTGAGCGTGCACGACTTCGCGCCGGGCGCCGACGCCGAGCGGATCGGCGCGGACTGGACGCGCTGGCTCGCCGGGGTCTACGCGTAACGCCCCCTCCCGCGGCCGGAGTCGGGCCTTCGCCGTACCGGAAATCCGTTATCCCCGCCGCTCACCGGCCGTCTCCTGATCGCCGGTGAGTCGGCATGTGCGGGACGTACGGGATGCGCTGGCCACAGGCATCAACGGTATTGACGGCGGCCACGGCGGCCACGGCGCGGAGGAAGCGATGGGACGCAGAGCTCGGCACGGCGGACGATCACGGCGCGGTGCCGTGTCGGCGGCGGTGGCGCTGGCCGTCGCGGCCCTGTGCGTGGCGGTCTGGGTGGTCTCCGGCCAACGGCCTGGCGGCGGTTCGGCCGACACCTCGGCCACGGCGGGCGCCGCGCCCGTATCGGCGGGGCAGGTCACGACCACGGCCGCGCCGTCCGTGACACCGACCGTCACCGCCTCCGCGACGACCGCCGCCAAGAAGCCGAAGCCGACCGCTTCCCGGCAGCCCCCGCGGCCGACCGCGTCGCGCACCGCCGCGCCGCCCGCCGGTACGAAGCTCCCACCGCGTTCCGGCACCCGGGTGTTCACCTTCGTCAACGACGTGGACCAGACGATCTGGCTCGCCTCGGGCGAGCAGACCGCCCGGCCCGCGCTCACCACCACCGGCTGGGTCCTGCGCCCTGGGCAGACCCTCGGCGTCCGCGTGCCCGACCACTGGAACGGCCGCTTCTGGGGCCGTACCGGCTGCTCCTTCGACGCCTCGGGCCGCGGCCACTGCGAGACCGGCGACTGCGACGGCCGCTTCCAGTGCCCCGGTTACGGGGTGATCCCGGCGACGCTGGCGGAGTTCAACCTCAACTCGTGGGACGGGATGGACTTCTACGACGTCAGCCTCGTCGACGGCTCCAACCTCCCGATGTACATCAACCTCGTCGGCGGTACGACGAAGGACCCGATCTCGGCGAACGGCTGCTCGGCCGCGGGCTGCACCCACGCCGTGGACTGTCCGGCCGCCCTCCAGGTGACGTCCGGTGGCCGGGTGGTCGGTTGCGAGTCGCCCTGCGGGGTCTTCGACACCGACCAGTACTGCTGCCGCGGCACGTGGGCGCCGCGCTCGATGTGCCTGCCCGACCAGTGGCCGGTGAGGTACGCGGACGTGTTCAAGAGGGCCGAGCCGTTCGCGTACTCGTACGGGGACGACGACGCGACCAGCACCTTCACCAGCCGGGGCGAGGCCGGGTACCGGATCACTTTCGGGCTGAGCCGCTGATGCGCTGATGCGGTGATGCGGTGATGCGGTGATGCGGTGATGCGGTGATGCGGTGATGCGGTGAGCCGCTGAGCCGCTGAGCCGGTGAGCCCGTGAGGCACCCGAAGGGCCCGACCGGCCGGTCGGGGAGGACGTACCGACGCCGTATGTCAGGGCGGAGTCGGGGGCGGGAAGGGCGGCGGCCGTGACCGGCGCCGGGACGACGACGCGGGCGGCGCGGAAACCGCCGTCGTCGGCCCGGCCGACCGGGGACGGCCGCCGCCGATCCGCGATGAGTTTCGGCCGCGCCCGCGGTCCTATGGGGAGCAGCGGGCCCGTGTCCCGGGCGCGCCCCGACGAAAGCAGGCGTGAACGATGGCGACCTTCGTACTCGTCCCCGGCGCGGACGGCCGCGCCTGGGGCTGGCACCGGCTCGTACCGGAACTGCGCGCCCGCGGGCACGAGGCGGTGACGCTCGACCTGCCCGAGGACAGCGCCGCCGACCTCGACGCCTACGCGGACGCGATCGTGGCGGCGTGCGGCGACGTCGACCGGCTGGCCCGGCCGCTGGTCCTCGTGGCGCTGTCGCTCGCCGGATTCTCCGCGCCGCTGGCCTGCGAGCGGCTGCGCGCCGACCGGCTCGTACTCCTCAACGCGATGGTGCCGCTGCCCGGCGAGACGGCGGGGGAGTGGTGGGACCACACCGGCCAGCAGGCCGCGCGCGAGGCGTACGCGCGGGAGGAGGGACGCGACACCGCGTTCGACGTGCGCGTCGACTTCTTCCACGACGTGCCGCGGGAGATCACCGAGGAGGCCATGAACTCCGCCCCGTCGGGCGGCGCGCCGGAACGGGTCTTCACGCAGCCGTGGCCGCTGACGGCGTGGCCCGATGTGCCGACCCGCTTCCTCCAGGGCGCGCAGGACCGCTTCTTCCCGCTGGAATTCCAGCGGCGGCTGGGCAAGGAGCGGATCGGCGTGGACGTCGAGCAACTGCCCGGCGGGCATCTGCTCGCGCTGAGCCGGCCGCGCGAGCTGGCGCAGGCGCTGGTGCGGGACGTGTGAGCCGCGTGCGGTCGGCCGCGTAACGGCGACTTCCCCCCGGCCTGGGGGACTTCCTGGCGCAGAGGCCACTGCCCGGCGGGCTTCCCGGCAGGGAGGGGGCTTTCCGACTTCCTGTACAGTTGTCCAGGAAGTCGGGGAGTGGGAAGTCCGGTCAACGGAAGGCGTGGTGCACGGTCGTGAAGGTCGTCGCGGGAATCCTGGTCGGCGCGGTCGCCGCCTTCCATGTGTACGCGCTCGTGCTGGAGATGTTCCTGTGGCGCGGTCCGCGCGGCCGGGCGCTGCACGGGCTCGACGACGAGGGCGCCAGGATCACCGCGCCGCTCGCCGCCAACCAGGGCCTCTACAACGGCTTCCTGGCCGCCGGACTCGTCTGGGGCCTGATCGCCTCCGACCCGGTGGGCTTCCAGGCGCGGGTGTTCTTCCTGTGCTGTGTGATCCTGGCGGGTGCGTACGGCGCGGCGACCGCGTCCCGCAAGATTCTCTTTGTGCAGTTCGCGCCCGCGGTCGTGGCGCTGGCGGCGGTGCTTGTGGCTGGATGAGGGGTGTGATCGCTACGGGTGAGGTGAGCGGGGGGCGCGCGACGTCCGATCCCCGTACGCTCAGGACCCGCGCCCGGCTGCGGGCCGCGCTGCTCGACGAGTGCGCGCAGCGCCCGCTGGAGCAGGTCAGCCTGTCGGCGGTGGCGCGCCGCGCGGGGGTCGGCCGGGCGACCCTGTATCTGCACTACGACGGTCTCCAGGCGCTCGCGGTCGACGCCTGCGCCGACGTCGTACGGGAAGCGGTCGACGCGCTGCACGCCTGGACCGCGCCGCCGGGGCCCGACGCGCCGCCCGCGCCGCTGGCCGAATTCCTCGCCGTCGTGGCCGGGCGGGCCGACCTCTACCGCGGTCTGATCGCGGAAGGCGGCGGCGGCCCGCTCGGCGCGCTCCTCCACGACGAACTCCGCGCTCGTTCGTTCGCCGACCGCACCCGCGCGGGCGCCCCGTCGCCCGCGCTCGCCGCCTCCGCCACCGCGGCCGTGTTCACCGGCCTGCTCGCCGACTGGCTGCACGGCCGTCTGGACCTTTCGCCGGACGCCTTCGCCGCTCACGTCTGGCGGCTGCTGGTCGCGATCCACCGCGCCGTCCGCTGATCCTTCGCTGACGCCCGGTCAGGGCGTACGGTGTGCGCGGCGGGTGCGGACGGTGGGGGATATGCGGGGCAAATCGGGCGAGAGGTCACCCTGGGTGGTGCATATGGGTCTGAGTTTGCGAGGATCGCCGGGATGACTTCCGCTCCCGCGGGCTCCTTCGCTGAGAGCCGCTCCACAGAAGGCCGTGGCCGAAACCGCCACCGGCGTCGGAAACATGTGCTGCGACGGAGGGCCGGGATCGGCGCCGCCGCGTTCGTCGTGCTGGCGGTCGTCGGCGCCGGATATGTGGTGATGGACCGGCACGGCGCGGGTTCCGCCGCCGCGGACAGCGGCAGGAACGGCGGCTCCGGGCACGGTCAGGCCGCGGTGCCCGGCGCGTCCGCCAAGGCCGCGGGCCCCGGCACCCTGAGCGTCAAGGACGAGGCGCCCACCGTGATCCCGGGCCTCGGCCCCAAGACCCGCTCCGCGATCCCCGCCGCCACCCGGCAGGTGCTGGTGGCCTCGGGCAAGGCCAAGAACTCCGCCGACTCCACCGTCACCCTGTGGTCCCGTACCGCCGACGGCCACTGGAGCGCGGGCGCGGCCTGGCCCGCGCACAACGCGCTGCGCGGCTGGACCGAAAAGCACCACTCGGGCGATCTGCACAGCCCCATCGGCGTGTTCACCCTCAGCGACGCGGGCGGCTTCGACGCCGATCCGGGCGCCAAGCTGCCCTACCACCACTCGTCCGCCTTCCGCGCGGGCGGCGTCGGCTTCGACGGCGAGCCGCTGGACGCCGCCTTCGACTACGTCATCGCCATCGACTACAACCGCGTGCCCGGTACGTCCCCGCTCGACGGCACCCAGCCGCTCGGTGCCAACCGCGGCGGCGGCATCTGGGTCCACGTCGACCACGGCGGCCCGACGCACGGCTGCGTCAGCGTCTCCGCGGCGCACATGGTCGACCTCCTGCACACGCTCGTCCCGGCCGACCACCCGGTGATCGTGATGGGCGACCACGCCTCGCTGTCGGCGTAGTCCTCTCCCGGTCTCCGCGCCCGCTGACGGATCGCCGAGGCCGCGCATCCGCACGCCCGCCAGCGCACCGCGAATTGCGCCACCATGCCGACGGTGACCCGCCCGAACACGACCGAGAAGACCCACAGGGCGACACCCTCGCCCCGGGCCCCCGCCCACCGCCGCCCACGGGTCAGACACCCGAACTCCCGCCCACCCGCTCCGGCAGCCCGCCCACGACGTCATACGCCCGCTCCTCCGGCACCAGCCGCTCCGCCCCCTCGACGTCCCCGGCCCCGACCAAGCGGTGCACCTCCCGCGCCAGCGGCGTCACATCCCTGATCCCCACGATCCACGTGTCCGCGTACTCCCGCACCGCCTCGCCCGACAGCCCGAGTTGCAGCGACCGGTACGGCAACGGCCGCAGCCGCACGTCCCGTTCGGGGTCCCACTGCACCCGCGCGGGAGCGCGCTTGAGCTGCCGACGCCACGCGTCCCGGTCGGCGTGCACGTCGGGGGAGTAGTGGGACAGACACGCGTGCCGAAGCGCCCACTCGAATCCGTCACGGGTGATCTCCACCGCGAGCACCGTCTCCTGCCCCGCCTTGGCGGCCCAACCGCAGCGGTACATCATCCACAGGAACGACGGCTTGATCCACGTCATGCGGTCCCGGCTCCAAGCGGCGGGGAAGCGGCCGTCGCGGGCGGCGGGGAGGCCGATCGCGGGGGCGTACGCCTGGTAGACGGTGATCGTGGTGGGGGTGTGGAGGGCGCGGACGCGCCGGGCGGGTTCTCGCATGCGGACACAGTGCCGTCGAGGCGGTGGGGGCGGCCAGCGAATTGCGGGGCGGGAACGCCCGGCGAAGGGGGTGAGGGGAGGGCGGGGGCGGGGCGTTACTCCCCGGGGAGTACGGGTGGGGGCGGGGCGGGTTGACCGGGGGAGTACGGCAGAGGCATACCGCCGGGCGATGCGGCGCGGCGGCGTACGCGGGAGTCTGGTGAGGCACCCCGGACCGGCACACGGGTGGCCGGGAGTCCGGCCTCCGCCGGGGCTTTCGCACCCGCTCGCGAGGAGGCACGGCCATGGAAGACGAGCAGGAGCTGACGGACTTCGCGCGCCGATGGACCGAGGCGGAACGGCGCGGTGACGTGACCGCGCTGGACGCGCTGCTGACCGACGACTTCAGCGCGGTGGGACCGCGCGGCTTCGTCCTCGACAAGAAGCAGTGGCTCGACCGCTACGCCTCCGGCGCGCTCGTCCACGACGCCTTCACCTGGGCCGAGGTGACGATCCGTCAGTACGGGCGGGCGGCCGTCGCCACCGGAGTGCAGGGCCAGCAGAGCATCTTCGACGGGCGGGACGCGGACGGGTACTTCCGGGTGACGCAGACGATCGTCGAGACCGACGGCGTATGGCGGTTGGCCGCGCTCCACCTCAGTCCGACCGGCGACCGCCCGGGACCGGAGGCGTAGACGATGCGGATCAGTATCAGTGTCGCCCACGACGCCTGGCCCGAGGGACCGCGCGGCTCCGCACGGCAGTTGGAGCGGGTCGTCGCCACCGCCGACGAGATCGGGCTCGACACGGTGTGGGTCACGGACCATCTGACGCGGACGGACCTGACGCGGACGGACCTGACGCGGACGGACCCGACGCGGACGGACCCGACGCGCTCACCGGACGAGGCGGTCCTGGAGGCGTACGCGACGCTGGGACTCCTCGCGTCGCGCAGTGAACGGGTGCGGCTCGGCGCCATGGCGAGCCCGGTCGGCAACGGCGCGGCCGGCCCGCTGATCACGGCGGTCACGACGCTCGACGTCCTGTCCGGCGGCCGGGCCTGGCTCGGCATCGGCGCCGGATACGCCGACCACCAGGCCGCCGCGCTGGGCCCGCCCGCGCCCGGCGCCCCCGAACGCTTCGAGCGGATGGAGGACGTGCTGCGGCTCGCGCACCGGATGTGGTCGGGCGACGACAGCCCCTTCCGCGGCGCGCACTGCGACCTGGCCAGGCCGTACCCCAGTCCGCTGCCGCTCAGCGGCCCGCACCCGCCGGTGCTGATCGGCGGAAACGGCGAGGCCCGGATGCTGCCGCTGGTCGCGCGGTACGCCGACGCCTGCAATCTGCTCGACGTGCCGAACGGCGGCGCCACCATCCGCCGCAAGCTCGACATCCTCGCCGTGCACTGCCGCAAGATCGGCCGCCCGCTCGGCGACATCGACACATCCGTCAGCGTCAGGCTGCGGCCGCAGGAGTCGGCGGACGAACTCGTCGCGCACTGCCGCCACTTCGCCGGTCTGGGCATCGGGCACGTGGTGCTGGTGCCGGGCGGCCCGTGGACGGAGGCGTCGACGCGGACGCTGGCGGCGGCGCTGCCCGCGGTCCGCGGCCTGCACCGGGAGGAGGCGGCCGGGCCGGAGGCCGCCCGCCTCGACACCTACCGGGCGCCCGCGTTCGGCGGCGCCGTCCCCGTCTGAGCGGGACCGGAAAGGTCGGCGGAGAAGGAGCGGCACCCCACGGCCGGCGGTCGCCGTGGGGTGCCGTGCTGCGCGGCCGAGGCCGCGGCCGGCCCTGGAACCAGGACCGTCAGCCGTTGCCGCGCGGCAGGACGAGCGACTGGATCTGGGGAAGCCCCTTCCAGTCGTTCGAGGCGATCGTCGCGTGCGCCGCGGCGAGTTGGGCGATCCGCGCCTGAGCGTCGGCCGGGGACGGATTCGCGTCGTCCAGGGCGGGCGCGACATTCTGCGAGTCGGTCATCACGAGCAGGTAATGACGCGCGTCGTACCAGTTCGTGTCGACGTTGAGGAACGCCGAGGCGTCACCGTCGAAAATCACGAACCACGGGCGCAGCGAGGCGTCGGAGTAGCGCGAACGCGGGTCGCCCGACTGCACGTTGTGCACGGTCGGGAAGACCTGGGCGGTCGAGACGTGCCCCTTGAGGTAGCTCGCGTACTCGACGTCCGTCCACAGCGTGTCGGTCGGGTTGTTCTCCTCGACGGTGCCGGGGATGATCTCCAGGATCACCTTGCCCGCGAGTTGCTGCCGCGTCGGCCAGTTGCCCGCCTGGGCGGCCTCGTCGAGCGTGCTGTAGCTGCCGCCGCCGGGCTTGGCCAGCAGGTCGGACGGCTTGAACACCAGGCTGCCGAGGTGCGCGCTGATCGACTGGTCCAACTTGGCAGGGCTCATGCCGAGGTTGGCCTGGAAGCCCGCCTTCATCTCCAGCTTGATCATCAGCGGCGCGTGGCCGGGGTGCGCGCCGAGCCAGACGCGTACGTCGTCCAGGCAGCTCTCCAGGTCCTTGTTCGCGCCGCCCGTGTAGAGCTGCGACGGCGATGACGCGTCCACGCAGTTGTTGCCGTTGCTGGTCGGGCTGGAGTGGCTGACCTTCCACTCCTGGGTGAAGAAGTCGTCCCACACGTCCAGTTCGATCAGCGACGTGCCCGTGTCCAACGCCTGGGCGAGGTACGGGAAGGCGGCGGGGTCGTAGGTGTTGTGCAGGCCGGACGTCGTGGCGCCCGAGAACGGCAGGGAGCCGGTGTCAGCGGCGGACGCGGATGCGCCGCCTCCGGCTCCGGCGACGGTGAACGCCAGGCATGTGGTGAGCACGCCGAGCAGCGCCGTGCGCAGTCGTAGGGAAACTCGTCGGGACAGCGGACCGGTCACGTGTCCTCCAGTGGGGGGGTGTCTCTCCGTCCGGACGGTGACTGCCGAGCGTGAATCGACGGAGACATGTCACGTAACACGATCTGGATTCCGGCTGTCAGCTACGAATCGAGCCGATCTTCAACGGAATTGACGCCACGTCAGGGGCGGTTCGGTGGGTTGTGGGGCCCGCGTCACGTCCGTACCGCTTTCAGCTCGCGCCCAGCAGCCGCAGCGCCGCCGTGGTGGCCGCGGCGGCGAGCACCACCACGAGGAAGGGTGCCCGGCGCCACGCGCACAGACCGCCGACGGCGACCCCGGCCGGGCGGGCGGCTCCGGCGAAGCCGTGGCCCTCGGTGAGGGTGGAGGTGGCGACCAGGGCGGCGAGCAGCACGACGACGCAGAGCGCCATCAGCCGTTCCAGGCGCGGCGAGAGGGTGACGCGGGCGCGCAGCACGGGCCCGGCGAAACGGAAGGCGAAGGTGCCCGCGCCCAGGGCGACGGTGGCGAGCAGCAGGCTCGTCCCCGTACTCATCGTCCCGCTCCGGTCCGCGCGGCGGGGTCCGGCTCCTCGCGACGACCGCCCGCCCGCGCCGCTCCGACCCCGGCCAAGGCGAGCAACACCGGCAGTCCGGCGGGCAGATACGGCGTCGCGACGAGCGCGAGCACCACTCCGGCCAGCGCTGCCCCGCGCGTCGCGGAGTCGCCGAGGGACGGCAGTACCAGGGCCAGCAGCACGGCGGGGAAGGCCGCGTCCAGCCCGAAGGCGTCGGTGTCGCCGACCGCGCCGCCGCCCAGGGCGCCCAGGACGACACCGGCGTTCCAGCAGACGAACAGGCCGATGCCGCACGCCCAGTACGCCGCCCGCCGCCGTTCGGGTTCGCGCTGGGCGAGGGTGAAGGCCACGGTCTCGTCCGCCATCAGATGGCTGCCCGCGATGCGGCGGAGCGGCCCGGTGCCGAAGACGTCGCCGACCGCGAAGCCGAACGGTACGTGCCGCGCGTTCACGAGCAGGCCCGCGACGACCGCCGCCACCGGATTGCCGCCCGCCGCGACGATGCCGATGAACATGAACTGCGACGCGCCCGCGAAGACCACCACCGACAGCAGCATCGGCAGCCACACCGGCAGGCCGAGCCCCACGGCGATGGCGCCGAACGACACCCCGACGACGGCATCGGCGACGCAGACCAGGGCGATGTCCCGCACCAGGTCCTTCTCCGGAGTTCGCCATATCGAACGCATCGCCGTCTATAATGAACAGAGTGGGGATCGTTCGTCAAGGCGAACGAGTGGACTTGTTTGACGAACGAAGGGTGCGGCGATGGCGGCGGACAAGGGGGCGCACGCGTCAGGAGAGTCGGGGGAGCCGGGACGCGGCGCGGACGAGGGTGGACGGGAGCGGCAGAGCGGGCGGGCACCGCTGGCGGCCATCGCGGAATCCCTCCAGCGCGAGCGCCGCCGCGCGGGCCTGTCCCTCGCCGAGGTCGCCCGCCGTGCGGGCATCGCGAAATCCACGCTCTCCCAGCTCGAATCGGGCACCGGCAACCCCAGCGTCGAGACCCTGTGGGCGCTGAGCGTCACCCTGAACGTGGCCTTCGCCCAGCTCGTCGACCCGCCCCGCCCCCGCGTCCGCGTCGTCCGCGCGGGCGAGGGCGTCGCCTTCGCCGCCGAGCGCGCGGATTACGTGGCCACACTCCTCGCCTCCTGCCCGCCGCACGCGCGCCGTGACATCTACCTGGTGTCCGTACAGCCCGGCACCGCCCGCGAGTCCGACCCGCACGCGCCCGGCATGATCGAGCACGTGGTGCTCAGTACCGGCCGCGCGCTGGTCGGCCTCACGGACGATCCCGTCGAACTCCACCCCGGCGACTACATCGCCTATCCGGGCGACGAGCCGCACATCTTCCGCGCGTTGGAGCCGGACACCCTCGCGGTGCTCGTCCAGGAACACCACTGACGCCGCCCTGAGTCAACTCCGCGTGCAGTGCCCGTGGTGGCGGTGCGTCAGCCCGCGCGGAGCGTCAACGCGGCCGTGTGCAGGGTGCCTTGCGTGCGGAACTGGAGGAACAGCCGCCAGTCGCCCGCCGTCGGAAGCTCGGCGTGGAAGGCCAGTTCGGGGCCGCCGTGATCGCCGTTCACGGCCGTCGTCGGATGCAGGTGCGCGAACGCCAGATCACCGGCGTGGAACGCCGTCAGGTGCGCGTACGTCCCCAGGTACGGCTGGAGATCGGTCACCGGGCGGCCGTTCCTGGTCACGGTCACGGCCAGCGGATGCGCCATGCCCGACATGCCCGCCATGATGTCGCCCTTCACCGTCACCGTGTAACCGTCCACCGTGGCGCTGGTCTTGGGCGCGGGCAGCGGCACGGGCGACGAGGCGGCGCCGGGGACCGTGACCGTACGGCTCAGGACGACGTCCGTCCCCTTGCCGGGGCCCGCGTCCGGCGTGAAGGACGCGAAGAACCGCCACGCGCCGGGTGTGAGCGCCGCCAGCCGCGCCGTCCAGGTGCCGTCCTTCGCCATCCCCGGATGCACGTGCTGGAAGCCGGTGAGATCGGACCGGACGGCGTAGAAGTGCATCCGCTGCGTCTGGTCGAGCGCGAAGGCGGTCAACGGCCTGCCGTCGGGCGCGGTGACGGAGAAGCGGTACGTGGCGGGCGCACCGGAAGGCAGCCGCGCGTCGGGGGAGACGAGGCGGTAGCCGTCGCGGTCGGCGGACAGGCCGTTGGCGGAGGCTGGGGCGTCCATGCCGTCCATGCCGTCCATGCCGTCCATGCCGTTCGTGGAGGGCGTGGAGGGCGTGGAGGGCGTGGACGCGGGGGGCGACGTGGGGGACTCGGGTGACGACGCCGGGGCGTGGCCGTGTGCCTGGCCGGCGGTCGTGGAGGAGCCGCCGCCGCAGGCGGTCAGGCCGAGCAGCAGAGCGCAGGTCGCGGCGGTGGCCGCGAGGAGAGCGGGCCGGAGTGTTCGCATGATGCTCTTTCGGGTGAGCGCGCGGAAAACGGCGCGCGTATGGATGCGATGCGGACGGATGTGGGGGCGCGACACCGCACCGGGAACTCCCCGGCGCGGCGGGCCTCTTCACGTCCGCGCGACGCACACCCGCAGCAATATCGCCCGCCCGCCCGGCGGCGGAGCGCGCCGCCGGTCCCGAGACGGCGCGGTGCCGGAGGCGGCCAACCCCGCCCCCAGCAACGGCGGTACGGCGGAGGCGACCTGCGCCCAGCCGGTGAGCGGTGCCCGCGCGCGTACGGGCGTGGCCCAACACGAACCGCCGGAGCCGGTCTTGGCGACGTGGGGGGCGGGGGCCTGCGGCCGTACGTGCGGAGTCGAGTGGGTGGTGGCGGCGACGGGTGCGGTAGCGGACATCCGCGCGATACCCATGTCCGTGCCCATGTTCATGGCCATGGGCGCGCCGTGGCAGCCCTCGCTCGCGGAAGCCGGTGCGCCGTGCATGAAGAACAGCCCGAGCAGGACCGCGCACACCGCCAACAGCCGGGGCGTACGCGGCCGGTGCGCGTGTGCCGTACCGTCGCCGTCCGCTGTCACCCGGTTGACGATATACCCCCAGGGGGTGTCTTGTTCAGGCGGGTGCCCGCGTGTTAACGCTGCGGGTACACGGTCCATGTGCGATGCCCGCGACACATGGACACATGGACACGTAAACACGCAGACGGCCGACCGGAAGGCGCGAGAGATGTCCGTACGCAGCGAGCGCGAAGGCGCCGTCACCACCGTGGTGCTGTCCAGGCCGGAGGTGCGCAACGCGGTGGACGGGCCCACGGCCGCCGCGCTCGCGGACGCCTTCCGCGCCTTCGACGCGGACGAGGAGGCGGCCGTCGCCGTCCTCTGGGGCGAGGGCGGCACCTTCTGCGCGGGCGCGGACCTCAAGGCGATCGGCACCGCACGCGGCAACGCGGTCGCCGACGACGGCGACGGCCCGATGGGGCCGACCCGTATGCGGCTCGGGAAACCGGTGATCGCCGCCGTCTCCGGGCACGCCGTCGCGGGCGGTCTCGAACTCGCGCTCTGGTGCGACCTCCGCGTCGCCGAGGAGGACGCCGTGTTCGGCGTCTTCTGCCGCCGCTGGGGCGTGCCACTGATCGACGGCGGCACCGTACGGCTGCCCCGGCTGATCGGCGCGGGCCGGGCGATGGACCTCGTCCTCACCGGCCGTCCGGTCGACGCGGCGGAAGCCCTCGCCATCGGCCTCGTCGACCGCGTCGTCTCGCCCGGCACCGCCCGCGCCGCCGCCGAGCGACTCGCGGCCGAGATCGCCGCCTTCCCTCAGACCTGCCTGCGCGAGGACCGGCTCTCCCTGCTGGAGCAGGAAGGTCTGCCCGAAGAGGCCGCCCTGGCCGTGGAGTTGGCGCACGGCCGGACCTCCCTGACCGAGGCGGCGGCGGGCGCCTCCCGCTTCGCCTCCGGCGAGGGCCGCCACGGATCATTCACCTGATGCCGTAGGCCCGCTGTCGGCCGTACGCGCCGGCCCCGTAGTCCTGTCGGGGTCCCCGGACGGCCGCCCACGTGCCCGTTGTGCTCGCGGGCATGATCGTCTGGCTCAACGGCACCTTCGGCGTCGGCAAGACCACGACGTCCCGGCTGCTCACCGAACTCCGCCCCGACGCGCGGATCTTCGACTCCGAGACGGTCGGCTCCATGCTGCGCCCCGTCCTCGCCTCGGTCCCCGTCGCCGACTTCCAGGACCATCCGCCGTGGCGCGCCCTCGTGGTCGAGACGGCCGCGCAGATCCTCGGTTACGTCGGCGGGACGCTGGTCGTACCGCAGTCGGTGCTGGTGCGGGCGTACTGGACCGAACTGCGGGACGGGTTCGCGAAGTCCGGCATTCCGCTGCGGCACTTCGTGCTGCACGCCGACCCGTTGACGCTCGCCGCGCGGATCGACAACGACCCCGAGGGCACCGGCATCCGACGCTGGCGGCACGACCACGTCGCCCCGTACGCCGCCGCCCTCCCCTGGCTGCGCGAGGAGGCCGAGATCGTCGAGACGGCGGACGTCGCCCCCGACGAGGTGGCGCGGCGGATCGCGGCCGCAGTGACCGCCCAGGGCGTGTCCGTGAAGTCGCCTCTGGCTGGCGGCGCCTGGCACGCACGCCTGCCGCGTCGCCGGAACACCCGAATAGCTCCGCTTTGAGGCCACCCCGGCGCCTTGCGCTCAAGGGCCCCCGGACGGAGGCCGGGGGAACACCACACGCCGCCTGGACCGCCCATGATCCGCCGGACACGCCTTAGGGCGTAACGGCCGCGAAGCCGCGTGCCGTTCGCCCGTCGGCCCGGCGGGGGTCATCCCCGGCCCAGCCGCAGGGCCCAGGCGAGGCAGCCGAGCGCGGCGGTCGTGGTCAGGACGCGGGCGACGTTCCAGCGCAGCCAGGCGGACTCGAACTGCTCCCGGACGGCGGCGAGATCGCGGATCTTCGACGGGTCGCCCGCGGCGGCGAGCTTGTCGTTGAGCGGGACGTTGAAGCCCATGGTGACGACGAGCGAGGCGGCGTAGAGGACCACGCCCGCGATGATCCACGGCAGCGCGGGCCGTCCGTCGCCGCGCCAGTGCAGCGCCGCCGCGATCCCGCCCAGGACCAGGGCGCCGCCGAAGGCGAGGCTGAACCAGCCGTTGAGTATAGCCACGTTGACGCGTTGCATGGCCTCCACGAACGTCCGGTCGTCGGAGGCGGCGAGGCCCGGCATGACGGCGACGGAGAAGGCGAAGTACAGGCCCGCCATCAGGCCGGTGGCGAGCGTGGCGGCGAGCAGCACGAGACTGCGGATGTCGCCGGACATGGCAACTCCTCTGGGTCCTCGGGGACGAGCGGTCGGATTCCGGCCCGACTCGGGCCGCTGGTAGGCGGGTTGGCGGTCCCGACCGGAGCGGTCCTGCGGGAGCGGCCGCTCCCGGCGCGGCCGCCGCTCCGGGTCCGCCGCGCCGCCGCCGGACATCGGCTGAGGCGGCGGCGTACCGTACGGCCACGCCGCGTACCGCTGCTGGTGCGGAGCCTGTTGAGGTGGCTGTCGAGGTGCCCGCTGAGGTGTCCGGTCGCGGGGCGCGGTATGCGCGTTCGGTGTCATGGCCTCAGTGAAACGGCGGCGAGGGCGGCGGGACCATCGTCGAAAAGCTCACCCCCATGCGCGGGCGTCCAGTCCTAGGCTGGGCGCATGGACGCACTGGCGAATCTGCTGGACGGGCCGCGGGCCCGAGGCGCCTTCCTGCTGCGGTCGATCCTCACCCCGCCCTGGTCGCTGCGGATCGAGGACCGGGCGCCGCTGACGCTGGCCCTGATGGTGCGCGGCGACGGCTGGGTGGTGCCGGACAAGGGCGACCCCGTACGGTTGTGCCCCGGTGACATCGCGGTGATCCGCGGCCCGGAGCCGTACACGGTCGCGGACGCGCCGGCCACCGAGCCGCAGATCGTCATCCATCCCGGACAGGTCTCCGCGACCCCGCAGGGCGTCGAGCTGTGCGAGGAGATGGACCTGGGGGTCAGGACGTGGGGTGATGTGCCGCCCGAGGCGGTGGGTACGGTCGGCGCGCCGGGACCGGTGCGGTCCGTGTCGGGAGTCGTCGGCGCAGGTCAGAGGGGTGCCGGGACCGCCGAGGACTCCGTCGTGATGATCACCGGGACGTATCAGATGCGCGGCGAGATCAGCCAGCGGCTGCTCTCCGCCCTGCCGCACGTCCTGGTCATGCCGGGCGACGCCTGGGCCAGCCCGCTGCCCGCACTGCTCTGCGAGGAGATCGTCAGGGACGAGCCGGGGCAGGAGGTCGTCCTCGACCGGCTCCTCGACCTGCTGCTGATCGCGGTGCTGCGCGCCTGGTTCTCCCGCCCGGAGGCCGGCGCGCCCGCCTGGTACGTCGCCCAGAGCGACCCGGTCGTCGGCCCCGCGCTGCGCCTGCTGCACGACGACCCCGCGCACCCGTGGACGGTCGCGGCGCTGGCCGCCAGGACCGGCGTCTCCCGCGCCGCCCTCGGCCGCCGCTTCACCGATCTCGTCGGCGAACCGCCCATGTCGTACCTGGCCAACTGGCGGCTCTCCCTCGCCGCCGACCTGCTGCGCGAGCCGGACGCCACCATTGGCGCCGTGGCCCGCAAGGTGGGATACGGCAGCCCCTTCGCGCTCAGCGCCGCCTTCAAGCGCGTCCGCGGCATCAGCCCGCAGCAGCACCGCGAGGGTGTGGTGGCGGAGGGGAGCGCGGCGTCCTGATCCGTCCGGCGGGCGCGCGGGGGCCTTCGGGGGGCGCGTACGGGCGCCTCGTACGATTCCTGCGTCCCATGCACCGTTCGGTTTGAGCCGGGGTATCGGGTCGGAATTGTTTAGGCTGGCTGCATGAAGGACTGGGATCTCCGCAAGCTGCAAATCCTCCGCGCGCTGCGCGACACCGGTACGGTCACGGCCGCCGCGGGCGCGCTGCGGATGACCCCGTCGGCCGTCTCGCAGCAACTGGCCGCGCTCTCCAAGCAGATCGGCACGCCGGTGTTGGAGGCGCGCGGTCGCGGCGTACGGCTGACCGGCGCCGCGCACGTCCTGCTCAGACACGCCGAGGTCGTCTTCGCGCAACTCGAACGCGCGGGCGCCGAACTCGACGGGTACGCACAGGGCGAGGTCGGCGTCGTGAAGGTCGGCGCCATCGCCACGTCCATCACGCGCCTGGTGGTGCCCGCCGCCCGGCTGCTGCGCCGCGACGCGCCCGGCATCACCTTGTCGGTGCGCGAGGCGGAGGCCGCCGAGGTGTACGAGGAGCTGGCCGCCGGAGACGTGGATCTCGCGCTGTCGCTGGCCGTGGACGCGCCGACGGCCCGCGACACGCGCTTCGTGATCGCCCCGCTGCTCACCGACCCGCTGGACATCGCGCTGCCCGCGACGCATCCGCTGGCCGCCGCGCCGGGGCTGCGACTGGCCCAGCTCGCCGAGGACCCGTGGATCTTCGGCAGTCGCGGACCGTGGCGCGAGATCACCCTGGCGGCCTGCGCCGAGGCCGGATTCGTGCCGGAGCAGGCGCACGCCGCCGCCGACTGGCCCGCGATCTTCGCCCTGGTCGCGGCCGGAATGGGGATCGCGCTGGTGCCGCGGATGTCCGCGTCCGGCGCCCTGACCCAGGACTTGGCGGTACGCCCGCTGGACGTGGACCGGCCGCGGCGCCGGATCGTGGGCGCGGTGCGCGGCGGCTCGCAGGACGCCCCGCTGCTGCGGCGGACGCTGGGGGCGCTGCGGCGGGCCGCGGAGCTGGACCCGACCATGCAGTTGGACTGAACAATGGCTTCAGTAAGTTTCGATGGACGTGAAGGGTCGGGTCGGCCGAGAGTAGAGACATGACGACGACAGAGACGCATGAGACGACGGCAGCGGGATCGGCGCCGGGGACGGCACCGGCGGGGGGAACGGCTGGGGGAGCGGCGGCAGGCGCGGCGGCCGGAACCGGGGCCGGCACTTTCACGGACCTGACCTCCTTCACGGGTGACGCGCTTCCTTACGGCGGCGGCAACCCCTTCGCGGACTACCGCCGCGTGGAGCTTCCCTTCGCGGGACTCGCGGACCTGGCCGACCGCAGGCTGGGCGCGGGGGTGGTCGCCGCCAATGACGAGTTCTTCGCCGAGCGGGAGAATCTGCTGGTGGCCGGGCCCGCGGTCTTCGACCCCGAGCGCTTCGGGCACAAGGGCAAGATCATGGACGGCTGGGAGACGCGGCGCAGGCGGGGGGCGTCCGCGCAGGTCCCGCACCCCGATCCGGCCGACCACGACTGGGCGCTGATACGGCTGGGGGCGCCGGGCGTGATCCGCGGCCTGGTGATCGACACCGCGCACTTCCGGGGCAATTACCCGCAGGCGGTGTCGGTGGAGGCCACCGCGCACTCGATGTCGGCGGCGCCCGAGGATCTGCTCGACCCGGCGGTGGAGTGGACCGAGCTGGTCCCGCGCACGGCGGTCGGCGGGCACGCGGAGAACGCGTTCGCGGTGCATGTGGAGCGGCGCTTCACCCACCTGCGCCTGCGGCAGCACCCCGACGGGGGGATCGCCCGGCTGCGGGTCTACGGCGAGGTGGCGCCCGACCCGGGGTGGCTGGCCGAACTGGGCACCTTCGACCTGGTGGCGCTGGAGAACGGCGGCACAGTGGAGGACGCCTCCGACCGCTTCTACTCCCCGCCCGAGCACACCATCCTGCCCGGCCGCTCCCGGAAGATGGACGACGGCTGGGAGACCCGCCGCCGCCGTGACACCGGGAACGACTGGATCCAGTACCGGCTCGTGGACCAGGGCGTGATCCGCGCCATCGAGATCGACACGGCCTATCTCAAGGGCAACGCGGCGGGCTGGGCGACGCTGTCGGTCCGCGACGGGGAGGACGGCGAGTGGATCCCGCTGCTGCCGCGGGTCAAGCTCCAGCCGGACAGCGTGCACCGCTTCCTGGTCAACCCGATACCGGCCACCCACGTCCGGATCGAGATCTTCCCCGACGGCGGCATATCCCGGCTGCGGCTGCACGGCTCGCTGACCGAGCGCGGCGCGACCAGCCTGGCCGAGCGGACGGAAGCCATCAGCTAGCGCGAGGCCGACATCGGGCAGGCCCCCGTGGGGGAGGGGGCCCCGTTCGTCAGGGTCTTCTGCGGGAGGGTCCTCAGCGGGCGGGGCTGAGGATCTGTTCCGACCAGGAGACCAGGTGCTCGAAGAGGTCGGTCCTGCGGCGGAGTACGGCCAGGGGGTCGTGGTCCACGTCGTAGGCGGCGGAGCCGACCCGGCCGCCGACGGCGAGGCGGGTGAGCATCAAAGGGGCGAGCCAGCAGTATTTGGCGGCGCCCGCGGCGGCCACCGAGCGGCGCAGCTCGTCCTCGCCCAGGGCGGCCCCGGCATCGCGGGCACCGGCCAGATAGCCCTCGATGACGGCGGCGGAGATCTCCGGCAGCAACTCCCCTGGTATCAGGCCGTCGGCGACGCAGTCCGGGATGAGGTTGGCGATGTCCTCGCCCACGGCGCCCTCCCCGACGAAGGCCCAGTCGAGCAGGACGGTACGGCCGCCGGCCGGTCGGGCGGCCGGGGCGCCGGGGGAGTGCGCGGGGGAGTCGTCCTGGGCGATCAGGTTGAGCGGCCAGACATCGAGGTGGCACAGGGTGCGGGGGCCGGACTCGGCGGCGGCGAGCAGGGTGTCGCGCCGCTCCCACATACGGTGCAGTCCGGTGCGCAGGGCGGCGGGCCAGACGGCGGCGGCGTCGGGCAGGTCCCAGGGGAGTTCAGCGGGCAGGGACTTGCTCTCCACGTACTGGCGGAGCCAGCCCCGGGAGAGCCAGGGCTCCGCAGGGAGCCGCCCGGTCCAGCGGGCCTGCGCGAAGCCGAGACCATGGGCGAAGGCGGCCAGGCGCTCCACCGGCCACTGTGAGCCGGGCACCCCGGTGACGTCCTCCAGCCACAGGGCGAAGGAGCCGTCCGCCCGCTCGTCCGCGGCGAGCAGGCGGGGGCCGTCGATCCCGGCGTCGGCGAAGACGGTCGCGGTCAGGCCGTCGCGGTAGGCGAGCGGCTCACGGCGCCAGTGGTTCCAGTGCCGCGGCTCGGGGCTGGTCTGCCAACTGCCCGAGCCCGTGGGGACGCACACCTTGAGAACCGCGCTGCCGTCGGGGCCGGTCACCCGCCAGATGCCGTCGGTGGCCTGGTTGTCCTGATTGTGGGTGAGTTCGGTGTAGGACCAGGTGGGTGCCGCACCGCCGAGGGCCGAGGCCACGCAGGAGGGGACGAGCGTCGCGGGGGTCACTGGGCGCCGAAGAGCTTCAGCAACTCGTCCTTGCCGAACATCCGGGCCGTGTCGACCGCGGACGGCACGCCCGCGGCCGGGTCGGCGCCGCCGTCGACCAAGGCGGTGATGACGTCCTGCTCGCCCTTGAAGACGGCGCCGGCCAACGGGGTCTGGCCCCGGTCGTTGGCACGGTCCGGCTCCGCGCCGCGGGCCAGCAGCGCCCGCACGGTCTGCCCGTGACCGTGGTAGGCGGCGAGCATCAGCAGGGTGTCACCGCGGTCGTTGGTGAGATTCGCGGGGACTCCCGCGTCGATGTAGGCGGCCAGTTTGTCGGTGTCGCCCTGCCGGGCGAGGTCGAAGACCTGGGCGGCGAGCTGAAGCAGCTCGGGGTCGTGAGCGGGCTCGCTCTCGGCGGCGGGATCGGGCGTCGGCTCGGTCATGATCCCAGCCTACGCAGCGGGGCACTGTCCGTTGAAGAAGGAGATCACCACGCGTCGCGGCGCGCCCTGGCCGACCTGGACGTCCACCGGGACGCAGGCGTGGCCGTCACCGGCGACGAAGAAGCCGCCGATGAAGACGACGGGCTGGGCCGGGCAGGCGTCGAAGGTGATCGCGGGGGCCGGGGTGGACCCGAAGGCACGGCCGTACTCCAGTCCGGCCTTGGCCCGCTGCTCGGCGCCGATGGTCAAGGTGACCGTCGACCCGGTCCGTATGGAGGCGGCGACCTTGTAATGCCAGCCGTCGGAGTTGTGGTAGCCGTGGCCGGTCTGGTCGCCGTCGGCCAGGGCGCGCAGACCGGTCCAGGTGAGGGGACCCACCGTCACATCGTTCTTCGCGGTGGCCGGTGCGGCGGAAGACGAAGCGGAAGCATCGGAAGAAGAGGAAGTAGAGGAAGGGGAGGTGGGTGCGATGGTGGTCGAACCGGTGGATCTCGCGGGGCTGTTGCCCGTGGTCACCTCGGTGGCGGAGCCGCCGGGCGAGCGCACGGCTTCGACGCACGCCACCGGGCGGGGGTGCTCGATGCTGCCGACCGGGGGCGGTGCCTCGATGGTGACGCGGGCGGAGTCGGTGACGACGGGGCGGTGCGTGGAACCGCCCGAGGAGCAGGCGGACAGCAGGGCGATCACCCCTAACGCCACACCGGACGCTCGTATCCCGCGACCAGACATGCGCATCACTCCCTCACGCAGGACGGTACGTGGTCAGCCGAGCGGCGGCCAGACCACCAACTGCCGTACCAGCGCGGGGTCTCCGGTCAGCCGCAGCGCGTCGGCCCCGTCCCAGGGGGCCCTGCGGTACAGCGCCAGCAGCAGATCGCTGGCGGGGCCGGAAAGGGTGGCACCGGGCTCCGGGCCGTCGCCGGGGCCGCCGCGGACCGCCGAGGCACCGGTGGTGTCGAGGATCAGGGTCCAGGCCGGGCCCTCGTCGGCGACCAGCGCGACACGGGCCGGTGCGTGCGGCCAGCCGTCCATCGAGCCGAAGCCGACGTGCAGGAATTCATCCAGGGCGTCGGCGGCGAGGGCGGGCGGCAGCGGTTCGGTGACCCCCGCGGCCTCCTGCGCGTCGCGGGCGTGGACGGCCGCCTCCTGGACCTGGTGGCGGGCGACGGAGCCCGAGGTCGCCGCGTTGCCCGACTCCGCCCACCAGGTCCAACAGCCGGTGTCGGGACCGGCCGCACGCAGGGCGTCGAGCAGCAGCACCGTCGAGGCCGCCGACCAGGACGGCAGGTCGTCACCCGGCATGCGGTCGCCGAGCACCCCGTCCGACGGCGGCCGGACGGCGGGGCCCGCGGCGACCGTCGCCGCCCAGAAGCGCTGCACCTGGCCGACATGCGTCAGCAGATCCCGGACGGTCCAGTCGGGGCAGCCCGGAATCCGGGCCTCGACGGGTGCGGCCCGCGCGGCCTCGCGCAGGACCGCGGACCGCTCCTCGATGAGTTCGAGCCAGTCGGTGAACCGGAGTTCGGGCGAGGCCGGCGTCTGCGAGGAGCGCGAAGTCGTCATGGCCACCGTTGTAGCAGCGACCACCGACAATGCCCCCGGTCCGGCGGCCGGGACAGCCCGCGGGCTCCCTGTCCGGTGCGGTGCGCGGAAGATCGAGAAGGCCGCGCCCGGCCGGTCCCGCGGCCGAATTTATGGCCGGATTTCTGACCGATTCCACAGGTTTTGCCCAACCCTGACCACGGCGGGCTCTGTTCACCGCGACGGGAAACCTGTTCCATGGTCATCAGACGGCCGCCGCGACCGAAGGCGGCCACGTGTGCCAGAAGAGGTGGCCTTGCCTACGACCGTGCGGCGTACCGCTGTGAGCATTCCGGCCGCGGCCCTCGGCCCGGAGAACCCGCTGCCCGCATTGCGCCCGCTCGACGAGCTGCACCGACTGGACCTCAAGGACCGCGAGGGACTGCCCGCCGACATGGCCAGGCAGCTCGGCTACGCGCCACTGCGCTCGGTGCTGCCGGTCCGCGTCCTCGACGGCTACGGCCGGGACCGCGCCCCGGCCGCCCTCGACGCACTCGTCATCGAGAACGACCGCATCCGCGCCACCGTGCTGCCCGGCCTCGGCGGCAGGCTGTACTCGCTGGTCCACAAGGCGACCGGGCGTGAACTGCTCTACCGCAACCCGGTGTTCCAGCCCGCCGCGTTCGCGCTGGCCGGTGCCTGGTTCTCCGGCGGCGTGGAGTGGAATCTCGGCGCCACCGGCCACGCCGCCCACACCTGCGCCCCGCTGCACGCCGCCCGCGTCCCCGCCCCGGACGGCGGCGAGATGCTGCGCCTGTGGGAGTGGGAGCGGCTGCGCGACCTGCCCTTCCAGATCGACATGTGGCTGCCCGCCGACTCCGACTTCCTCTACGTCGGCATCCGGGTCCGCAATCCGCACGAGCGCACCGTGCCCGCCTACTGGTGGTCCAACATCGCCGTTCCCGAGACCGACCGCACCCGGGTGCTCGCCCCCGCCGACGCCGCCTGGCACTTCGGCTACAGCCGCACCCTCAGCCATGTGCCGGTCCCCGCGCCCGACGGCGCCACCGACATCACCTACACCACCCGCTCCGAGCACGCCGCCGACTACTTCTTCGACGTGGCCGACACCGACCGCCGCTGGATCACCGCGCTCGACGGCGAAGGACACGGCCTCGTCCAGACCTCCACCGACCTGCTGCGCGGACGCAAGCTCTTCCTGTGGGGCCACGGCCGCGGCGGGCGGCGCTGGCAGGAGTGGCTGACCGAGCCCGGCACCGGCGGCTACCTGGAGATCCAGGCCGGTCTCGCCAGGACACAGCTCGAACACATCCCCATGGCCGCGGATTCGGAATTCTCCTGGCTGGAGGCGTACGGACCGCTCGCCGCCGACCCCGCGCTCGTGCACGGCGACGACTGGTCCGCCGCGCGCGCCGAGGCCGGGGGACGACTCGAGGCCGCACTCCCGCGCGCCACCGTCGACGCCGCCTACACCGCGTGGCTGGCGCACGCCGACACCGACCCCAAGGACCTGCTCGCCACCGGCTCCGGCTGGGGCGCCCTCGAAAGCGAGCGCGGCCACTTCCACCTGCCCGGCACCCCGTTCCCCGCCACCACGCTCGGCGACCCGCAGAAGCCCTGGCTGGAACTGCTGCTCGCCGGGATCTTCCCGAGACCCGCCGCCGACGCGCCGCCGGGACCCGCGCTCGTCTCCCCGGAGTGGCGCGAACTGCTGGAGTCCGCCGACACCTATCCCGGCAACGAGTGGTTCCGCGACTACTACCTCGGCATCGCCCAGTGGGCCGCGGGCGACCGCGCGCAGGCCGTGCGCAGTTGGGAACGGTCGGTCGCCGCCCACCCCTCGCCGTGGGGCCTGCGCGCCCTGGCCGTCGCCGAGGCCGACGCGGGTCAGACCGACCGCGCCGCCGACCGCTACCTGGCCGCGTACGACAGCCTGCGCGAGACGTTCACCGCGCTCCCGGACCGCCCGGACGTCCGGCGCGCCCTGATCGTCGAGGCCGTGCCCGTCCTGCTCGCCGCGGGCCGCGCCGCCGACGCCGAACGCGTCCTCGCCGATCCGGACCAGGCCCCGGAGGGCGACCGGCACGGCCCCGACTGCGGGCGGCTTCGGCTGCTGCGCGCGCAGACCGCGCTCGCCCGCGGCCAAGTCGCCGAGGCCCGCGCGCTGTTCGACGAGGGCTTCGTCGTGGAGGATCTGTACGAGGGCGCCGAGGCGCTGACCGACACCTGGTACGCCATAGCCGAGCGCCTTGTCGCGGGCGACGGCCCCGTCACCGACGACATCAGGACCCGCGCGCGGGCGGAACACCCGCTGCCCGCCGCGTACGACTTCCGGATGCGGCCGGAGACGGTGCCGTAGGGAGCGGGCGGTCCCGGGCGCACAGCCGCTGCGGCCGACGTCCGTTGGCCGCCGCGCCGCCTACGCCCGGCTCGCGGCGACCAGCGCCGCCGTCTCGTCCGCCGTCAGGTCACCGGGGCGGCGGCCGTCGCGGGCAAAGGAGTTGGCGGTACGGCGCAGCGCCTCGTTGACGGGCGTCGGCACGCCGAAGCGGCGGCCGAGCAGCACGATCTCGCCGTTGAGGTAGTCGGCCTCGATGGAGCCGGTGCCCCGGGTGAGGCTCTGCCAGGACGAACCGCCGCCGCGTTCACCGCCGTTGACGGGCAGCAGCTCCACCCGGTCGCCGCGCACGCGGGCCTGCTCCTCCTGGCTGACGTGCGCGACACCGGCCGCGTCCAGCACCGCGACTCCTTCCGCGCGGGCCCGCTGATACACCTCGAACAGCGGCCCCTCACCGATCGGACCGGACACCGCCTCCAGGGAGTTGCCCAGATTCGAGAGCAATTTGCCGTACTTCCACGCCATCACGTCCTGCGAGACCGGCGCCGCGAAGCCCGAGCCCTCAAGGTCGGCGGCGATCCGCCGCGTGGTGTCGTCCGCGCCCGACGGATAGCGGCCCAAGGTCAGAATCCCGGACAGCGGCGCACCCGGCGCCTGCACGACACCCGGCTCCAGGTGGGAGGCCGGCAGCCAGACGCACATCCCGTGCACGTTCGGGAAGCGGCGCAGTGCCAGCCGCTCGTTCTCGACCCCGTTCTGCGCGCACACCACGGCGGGACCGGCACCGTCCGACCCGACCCCGTACCCGTCCCACCGCGTCAGCACCGACGCCGTGTCCTGCGTCTTGACGCCCAGCACCAGCACGTCGTCGGGCCGCGCCCGCAGCGCCTCCGGCCCGTCCGCGACGGGCACGGGCAACGTCATCGTGCGGTCCGGCAGTTCGAGCCGCAGGCCCCGCTCGCGCAGCGCGTCGAGATGGCCGCCGCGCGCCACCAGGACGACCTCGTGACCGCCGTCGAACAGCCGCCCGCCGATCGTGCCGCCGACCGCTCCCGCTCCGATGATGATGTATCGCACACCAAGAGACTCGCACACGCCCGCCCCGGTCCCTCCACCGCACCGCGCCGAAAACCGGTGGCCGGGCGCCCGCGCCCCCCGCCACAGTGATCGTCGGGGAGAACACCCGACCACCACCATCCGACCACCACATACGGGGGGACCGTCATGTCCACATTGCGCGTGACCGCGGAGCGGCTCACCATCCTCGACCACCCCAACGCCGACGCGCTCGAACTGGCGCAGGTCGGCCTCTACCGCGCCGTGGTCGCCAAAGGCGCCTACCGCAGCGGCGACTTCGCCGTCTACATCCCCGAACAGGCCGTGCTGCCCGAGCCGTTGATCACGGAGCTGGGCCTGACCGGCAGGCTGGCCGGAAGCGCCGCGAACCGCGTCAGGGCGGTCCGGCTGCGCGGCGAGCTGTCGCAGGGCATCGTCTGCCGCCCGGCCGCGCTCGACGGTACGGACCTGGAGCGGGCCGCCGCCGGGGGAGCGGACTTCGCCGAACGGCTCGGCATCGTCAAATGGGTGCCTCCGGTGCCGGTGTCGATGAGCGGCGACGTGGAGTCGGCGCCCGACCTGCTGCCCTGGATCGACATCGAGAACCTCAAGCGCTACCCGGACATCTTCGCGCCCGGCGACCCGGTCACCGTCACCGAGAAGCTGCACGGCACGGCCTGCTGCCTCACCTACTACGCGGACAGCGGCGCCGTGCACGTCACGTCCAAGGGCCTCGGCGGACAGCGCCTCGCCCTCACCGAGACCGACCGCAATCTCTACTGGCGCGCCGTCCTCGGCCACGACCTGCCCGCCGTCGCGGCCCGGCTCGCCGAGCGGCTGGGCGCCGACCGGATCGGCGTCTACGGCGAGGTGTACGGCAGCGGTGTGCAGGATCTCGGCTACGGCGCCGACGCCCGCGCGCAGGGTGCGCCCGGTTACGCGGCGTTCGACGTGTGCGCGGACATCGGCGGGCGGGTGCGCTGGCTGGACGCCTTCGCGCTGCTGGCGGGCGAAGTGCCGCTGGTGCCCAAGCTGTTCGAGGGCCCCTTCGACCAGGAGGCGGTGCTGGCGCTGGCCCAGGGCACGGAGACGGTCTCCGGCCGCGGCCTGCACCTGCGCGAGGGCGTCGTGGTGCGCACGGCCGACGACCGCTACAGCGACGTGCTCGGCGGCCGGGCCATCGCCAAGGTCGTCAGCGACGCCTACCTGACCCGCAAAGGCGGCACGGAGTACGAGTGAGACCGGCCCCCGCGAGACCGCCGACCGCGCGACCGCCGACCGCGTGACCGCCAGCCGCCGACCGTGGGCCGACGCCCTTCCCCGAACAGCGTCGGCCCACGGTCGGCCCACCCCGGACCGTCAGCCCGCCCCGACCCGTCCGGCCCCCGCCTCCGCGCCGCCCTCCAGCCGCGCCCGCAACCGCCGCTTCGCCTCCGGCCACTCCTCGGCCAGCATCGAGAAGAAGACGCTGTCGCGCCACGTCACACCGTCCGAGCGCAGCCGGTGGCGGCGCCAGACCCCCTCGCGGACCGCGCCGAGCCGCGCGATGGCCCGCTGCGACCTGATGTTGAGATGATCCGTCTTCCAGCAGATCCGCCCCATGCCCAGCTCCTCGAAGGCATGGCCCATCAGCAGCAGCTTGGCCTCGGTGTTGACCGGGGTCCGCCAATGGGCGCGGCCGTACCAGGTCCAGCCGATCTCCAGCCGCTCGTCCCTGGCGCTCACGTCGTGGTACGTCGTCCAGCCGACGGCCCGGCCGCCCGCCCGCTCCACGACGGCGAAGGCGAGACCGCCCGCGGCCTCCGCGTCGGCGGCGACCCGTACCGCGAGATCGCGCAGCTCGTCCTCGGTGCGCGGCGGCTCCACCGGCAGCCAGCGCCACACCTCCTCGTCACCGCCGCCCGCGGCGAACAGATCGGGCACATGGCCGGGAGCGAGCGGTTCGAGGCGGACGAAACGGCCTTCGAGCACCGTGTGAGCGGGGGTTCTGGCAACCATGGACGCACCGTAACCAGCGGCCAGCGGGTCCTGGCAACGCGATTTCACCTCGTGGACCGCATGCTCTCGGCTCAGCCGGGTACGTGCGGGGGATCCGAGCACCGTTGACGCCAGAAGCGGCGAGAGGAACCAGAAGCGATGACCGACATCACCCCCGACGGCCTCGACCCGGACAGCGGCCTGCCCCCGGCGCAGCGCGCGCTGCGCGAGATCGCCCACGGCAGCGAGAACGTCGTCGCCCTCAGCACGCTCGCGGTCAGCGAAGTCCTGCTGCCGGTGCCGGGCGTGGACGAGGACCCCAACGGCGGCGAGCCTCCCCGGCAGATCCAGCTCCCGGTGTACGAACAGGAGGACGGCCGCCAGCTCGTGCCCGTCTTCACCTCCGAGACCCGGATGGCCGAAGCGCTGCCCACGACCAGTCGCTACCGGCTGGTCCAGCTCGCCGTGCTCAGCGGCGCCTGGCCCTCCGACGAACTGATCCTGTCCATCGACACCGGCAGCCCCGACTCGCTGAGCATCTCGGGCGAAGGCGTCCGCGCCCTGGCCGGGCTGGTCGGCGGCCAGAACTGACCGCCGACCGCGCCGTCAACCCCGCCCGAGCCGCCTGAGGCGGCTCCGAGCAGGCCCCGGCACGCCCCCCCCGGAACCGGTCAGCCCCGGTACACCACCAGGCCGCCGGGCACCTTGTCGAGCAGCAGCTCACCGGGCGCGGGTGCCACCTCACCGTCGTAGGCGAGGTGGACGCCCTCGCCGGGCAGCCGCAGCCGCAGCCGCCGTACGGTCGCCGACGTGTACACCGGCGACCGGGTCAGCACCCCGGTGAGGGCCGCGCCCAGCAGCCGGGTACGGGCGAAGGGCCCGCCGTCCACGATGCGCACGTCCAGGACGCCGTCGTTGAGGTCGCGGCGGCGCACCGGGGCGAGCCCGACACTGGAGTAGCGGCAGTTCCCCGCGAAGATCAGCCACACCGAGCGCGGCCGTCCGTTCACCTCGATGTCCACCGGCTCGCAGGTCCGCAGGACGTGCACGGCGGCCAGCACACTGGCGGGCCAGCTCCCCACCCGCCGCGACCAGCGCTCCCGTACCCGTACCAGCTCCGGGTACGACCCGATGCTGAAGGTGTTGAGGAAGGGCGCCGACTCGCTGTACGGCGAGTCCAGGCTGGTGTGCCGGGCCACGTCCACATTGGCCGCCCGGCCCGCCGCGACCGCCTTCGCGGTGTCCTCGACGGTCTCCAGGCCGAGGTCGAGCGCGAAGTGGTTACGGGTGCCGCCGGGGAAGACCGCCAGCGGCAGCCGGTGGCGCAGGGCGACGGCCGTGGCCAGGCACACCGTGCCGTCACCGCCGCACACCCCGAGCGCGCCGCCCTGCTCCACGGCCGTGCGCGCCGCCTTCTCCAGCATCTCCAGCAGGTCGTCGTCCTCGGTGCACTCGCCGACCGACGCCTCGGGCAGCGCGGCGGCGATCCGGTCGACGGGCGCCGACAGCAGCGGCGGCGGCCCCGACGCGGAGTTCACCACCACGTGCAGCCCGCGGCCCTCGGGCAGCGACGGCACCTGCGCGTCGGCGCCCGGCTCCGGCTTTCCCGGAGCGGGCGGCACCAGGGCGCGTACGACGACGGCGGCGCCAAGGCCCAGGGCCGCGCCCGCCACCACGTCACTCGGATAGTGCACTCCGGTGTAGATCCGTGAGAAGGCCACGCTCGCGGCGAGCGGCGCGATCACCAGGCCCCAGCGCGGCGACTCGATCGCCATGCCCGCGGCGAAGGCGGCGGCCGAGGCCGCGTGGCCCGAGGGGAACGACGAGGTGATCGGCTGGCGGTGCAGCCGCCGTATGACCGGGACGGTGTCGAGTATCGGCCGCGACCGCCGTACCGCGCCCTTGCCCGCGGTGTTGACCGTCAGCGACGCCAGTGCCAGCGAGCCCAGTCCGCGCGCCGCCGCCCGGCGTCCGGTCCTGCCGCCGGTGGCCGCGACGCCCGCGGCGACGGCGAACCACAGCCGGCCGTGGTTCGCGGCACTGCTCAGCCGGGGCAGCACCGGCTCCGCGCCCGGCCAGTGGCGCTCCGCCACCTCGGCGAACAGTGCCTTGTCCCAGTTCTTCCAGGGATACGTCATGCGGGCCGGTTACCCACGCCCGGCCGCGGCACACCGCCTGATCAAGGCCGTTGCCGTTCCGTCACGGACGGCCGACCGCGTATCCGCCGGTAACGCACTCGCGTACCCGCTCGCGGACCCACCGGGACCGCACCCGCGTACCCGCCCACGGACCCACCGGGACCGCACCCGCGCCGCCGCCCCCGTGTCCGTCGTCCACCGGCGCCGCCGCTGTAGTCTCACCGGGTGAACGAAGCTCACCCGCACGCCCCTTGGCCAGAGCCGGAACTCGTGATCTTCGACTGCGACGGTGTGCTGGTCGACAGCGAGAAGATCGCGGTGAAGGTGGACGCGTTCGTGCTCGCCGCGGTCGGCTGGCCGCTGAGCGAGGCCGAGATCGTGGAACGGTTCGTGGGCCGCTCCTACCGCGACATGACCACCGCCATCGAGAAACACCTGGGCCGCTCCCTGCCCGAGGACTGGGACGCCCCCTACCGGCACCTCTACCAGGAGGCGTTCGACGCCGACCTGACCGAGGTCGACGGCATCACGCAGGCCCTGGACGCGCTCACCCTGCCGAGCTGTGTCGCGTCGAGCACCAGCCACGAGGGGCTGCGCCACACGCTTGGCCTCACCGGGCTCTACGAGCGTTTCGAGGGCCGGATCTTCAGCGCGAGCGAGGTCGAGCACGGCAAGCCCGCCCCCGACCTCTTCCTGCACGCGGCCCGCAGCCTCGGCGTCGAGCCCGCGCGCTGCGTGGTCGTCGAGGACAGCCGGTACGGGGTGGCCGCCGCCCGCGCGGCGGGCATGCGCGCGTACGGCTACTGCGGCGGACTCACCCCCGCGGGCTGGCTCGAAGGCCCCGGCACGACGGTCTTCGACGACATGCGCGACCTGCCCGCACTGCTGCTGCGCTGAACGCGGGGCGCGCCGCCGCCTCCTCACCCGCGCACTCGGCCGTCGGCCGCCCCACCGGCCGTTCCGTCGGATGCGGACCGCGCCGTTGCGTCGGATGCGGACCGCGCCGCCGCGGGAGAAAGTGGGCCCCAGGGGTGCCCACCTACGCAGCGGAGGTAACCGGATGCGGCTCGGCCCGCGGTACGACCTGCGACCCGACTCGGGACTGCCGCTGCCCGCGTACTGGCGGGAACGGACCGCCGACGCCCGGCCCGGCGCCGAGGTCCCGGGCGGCGGCCCGCGGCTGCTCGACGCCGCCTGCGGCTACTGGGCCCGGCGCGGCCTGCCCTGCCGCGCGGACCACGTGCTCGCCGCGCCCGGCGCGGAGCCGCTGCTGTTCGCGCTGCTCGCCGCCGTCGACGGCGACCCGGTGCTGGCCCGCCCCGCCCCCGCGTGGCAGGCCCCGGTGGCCCGGCTGCTCGGCCGCGGGGTGCACACCGCGCCCACCCCGCCCGAGGGCGGCGTGCCCGACCCCTTCGCGCTGCTGGAGACCGTACGGCGGGCGCGCGCCGCGGGCGCCGACCCGCGGCTGCTGGTGCTGTCCGCCGCCGACGACCCGACCGGCACCGTCACCGCGCCCGAGCTGCTGCACGAGACGTGCGAGGCCGCGGCGGAGGCGGGGCTGCTGATCGTCTCCGACGAGACGTACTCCGACACGCTCCACCACCGCGACACGGTGCTGCTCAGCCCGGCCGAGATGCTGCCCGACCACACCGTCGTCCTGGCCGACCTGGGCGCCACGCTGGTCCCGGCCGCGGTGCCCGCCGCGCTCGCCCGCTTCCCCGCCACCGCCCACGGCGCGGCCTGGCGGGAGCGGGCCCTCGACGTACTCGCCGCGCTGCGCGCCGTGCTGCCGTATCCGGTCGCCGCCGCCACCGGATACGTCCTCACCGAGCCCGCGGAGGTCACCGACCGCACCGCCGCGGCCAACCGGCTGCACGCGCGTACCGCCGCTGCCGCCTTCCGCGCGATCACCGGCGCGGGGGCGACCTGCCGTCCGCCGCGCGCCGGTTTCCAGCTCTATCCGACGCTGCCCGCGCCCGGCCTGGACGCCGCCGCGCTGGAGGAGCGGCTGACCGCGGCCCTCGGCTACCCCGTACTCGGCGGCCACCGCTTCGGCGACGACCCGGACGAGCCGCGCGTGCGGATCAGCACGGGTCACCTGCACGGCGCCACCGAGGACGAGCGCCGTGTCGCGCTGGCCGCGCCCGACCCGCTCGCCGTCCCGCATGTCGTCGCCGCGCTGGCCGCGTTGGCCGTCGCCGTCAGCGGCCACGCCACCGGGTACCCGGAGGGCGGGTCGGGCCCCGCGGGCGGGGCGGTCGGCGAATCCGCGCGCATCGGTGAATCCGCCGACATCGGCGAATCGGCGGACACCGGATCGCGGGGGCGTGGGACCTGACCTATTTTTTGGGTAGGTCGATGAACGATGATCGGGGATCCGGTGGGTGCGAGCGGTGTTCGGGACGGCCGGGCGGGCCACACGTGCCTCGCCCGCCCTCCCCACACCCTGTGCCGCGGCCACGGGTCCCGCCGGTCCCGTCGGGCTTCCCGGCCCGGCCGGAACCGCCGGGGCCGCCGCCCCGGCTCGAACCGCCGGGGCCGCCGCCCCGGCCCGCTGTTGCCCGGCGAGTGTCGCCGACGGCGCCGAGACCGTGACGGATGGGAGTCCCGATGACCGATCAGAGCGAGCGCACCCTCGCCGAGAGCGAGAGCACCCTCGCCGGTCCGCGTCCGCTGGGCGAGCTGAGGACCTGGCCCAAGTCGTTCGCCGACCGGCTGACGGACCCGCTGCCGGGGCTGCGCGACGTCCTGCGCTCGGTACGAGAACGCAGCATGCGCCCGCCGGCCGCCGCGCTCGCGCAGGTGCCGTCGCTGCCGGTCGAGCAGGGACCGCTGCCCGCGACGACGGCGGGCACGGTCAGCCTCACCTGGGTGGGACACGCGAGCTGGGTGATCGGCATCGGCGGGCTGACCGTGCTCACCGACCCCGTGTGGTCCCGCCGGATCCCCGGCACCCCGGCCAGGGTCACCCCGGTGGGCGTGCCCTGGGAGACGCTGCCCCCCGTGGACGCCGTCGTCATCAGCCACAACCACTACGACCACCTCGACGCGCCGACGTTGAAGCGGCTGCCGCGCGACACCGCGCTGTTCGTGCCCGCGGGCCTGGCCGCCTGGTGCCGCCGCCGAGGCTTCACGCGGGTCACCGAGCTCGACTGGTGGGAGGCGGCGGAACTGGGCGGTGTCCGCTTCGACTTCGTCCCCGCGCACCACTGGAGCAAGCGCACGCTCACCGACACCTGCCGCTCGCTGTGGGGCGGCTGGGTGCTGACCGACGGCTCGGGGCGGCGCGTCTACTTCGCCGGGGACACCGGCTACGGCCACTGGTTCCGCGAGATCGGCCGCGCCCACCCCGGCATCGACCTCGCGCTGCTGCCGATCGGCGCCTACTCGCCGCGCTGGATGCTCAGCACCGTGCACACCGACCCGGAAGAGGCCGTACGCGCCTGCCTCGACGTGGGCGCGACCGCGATGGCGCCCATGCACTGGGCGACGTTCCTGCTCTCCGCCGAGCCGCCGCTTGAACCGCTCACCCGGCTGCACGCCGCGTGGGCCGCGACCGGCCGCCCCCGCGACGACCTGTGGGACCTGCCGATCGGCGGCTCACGGGTGCTGTCCGGCACGCCGTGAGGGCACGCCACGCCGAGGCACGGCACGCCGTAAGGGCAAGCACGGCGGCCTGATCGCGGGACGGCCGCCCCCGCTTGCGGCGCGCGGCCTACTTGCGGCGCGCGGCCTACTTGCGGCGCAGCCGCCGCACGACCATGGGCCCCGCCGCGAAGGCGAACGTCAGCCCCACCGCGAGCGCCACCCCCTGCCACGGCTCGGGGAACAGCGACCCGCCCAGGATGCCGACCAGTTGATACGCCGCCGCCCACACCAGACAGGCCGGGATGTCGCCGCGGACGAACCGCCGCAGCGACATCTCGCCCAGCAGGCACGCCACCATCACCGGGATACGGCCCGCCGGGATCAGCCGGGACAGCACCAGGACGGCCGCGCCGTGCGCGTCCAGCCGGTTCTGCGCCTTCTCCAGCGTCGTGTTGTCCACCCGGTCCTGGAGCCGGTGCAGCCAGCGCGAGCCGTTGCGGGACCGCACCCCGCGCAGGCCGAGCCAGTACAGCGCCACGTCCCCGAGGAAGGCGGCGAAGGACGACACGAGGAACACCCCGAGCAGCGCGAGCGGGGGTTGCGACTGGTGGAAGGCGACGACGGCCGCGCTGGAGACCACCGCGCCGGTCGGCACCACCGGCACCAGCGAGCCGAGCGACACCAGCAAAAACAGCGACGGATAACCTATGGCCTGCTGCGTGGTCTCGGACGCGGGGGAATTGGCGGCGGCCGACGCCAGGAAACCGATCACCCGCGGCTCTCCCGCCCGGCGTCCTCGACCAGCACCGACTGCCCGTGGTCGAGCCGGTGCACCGACACCCGCGGGGCCAGCCGGGCGGCGATCCGCACGAACTCCTCGCCGGGCGTGTGGAATTCGTGCGGCCGTACCGCGTCCATGCCGATCGGCCAGAATGTGCCGTAGTGCACCGGCACCGCGGCTCGGGGCGCCAGATCGGCCAGCACCCGCGCGGCCCGCGCCGCGTCCAGATGCCCGTGCCCGAGGAAGGGGCCCCAGCCGCCGACCGGCAGCAGCGCCACGTCGCAGGGGCCGACCGCGTCGGCCAGCCCGTCGAACAGCCCGGTGTCCCCGGCGAAGTACGTGCGCGCGGCCCCCTCCATCACATAGCCGAGCGCGGGGGAGCGCTCAGGCCCGTACGGCAGCCGCCGTCCGTCGTGCGCGGCGGGCACCGCCCTGACCGTCAGCTCCCCGCCGTCCGCGCCGCGTACCAGGAGCGAGTCGCCCGCGCCGACCTCCACCAGCCGCAGCCGGTCACGCAGCCGCCGCAGCCCCGGCACCGCGGCGACCGCGCCGCGCGGCAGGACCACGGTGGTGCCCGCCGCCAGCCGCCGCACCGAGTCCAGGTGCAGGTGGTCGGCGTGCAGATGAGAGATGAGTACGGCGTCGGCCGCGGTCGCCGACGCGGGCGGTACGGCGCCGCGCCGCCTGCGCAGATGGGCGAGCCGCCGGGTGAACAGCGGGTCGGTGAGCACCCGTACCCCGGAGTCCCGCACGGTCACCGTGGCATGACCCCACCACGTGATCTCCACCGCCACCGCGCCCGTCCTTTCCCGGCATCCGTCCAGGGCGCCCGTATCGCACACACGCGTCGCACCTCCCCGGTCAGGGGACTCGTACCGTGCCCGCGCACACCCTCGCAGGCCCGAGCGTATGCCCTGCCGAGGGCCGGGCCCGGCGCGCGCCCCGACGGGGCGCCGGGACGCCGCGGGCGGTATGGCACTGTGGAGGTGTGCCGCAGCCTGCGAAGAGACGGGAACGGGCCGTCGGCCGGAGCGTGGTGAGGGCCGTCGGCCGGGTGCTCGCTGTGTGGATGGTCTCCAGCGCGACCCTGGCCGTACTCGCCTGGGTGCTCCCCGACTTCCGCCTCGAGGCTCCCAACGGCGACAGCCCCACCCAGATCGCGGTGACCTCGGCGATCGGCGCGGGCGCCTTCGGCGTACTGAGCGCGCTCGTGTGGCCGCTGCTGGTCCGCGCCCTGCTGCTCGTGCCCGCCCTCGTGCTCGGCGCCCTGGTCTTCTTCCTCAACGGCTCGCTGCTGCTCGTCGCCCTGCGCTTCACCCCCGACGGCCGCGGCCAGGTCGCCCCGGCCACCGCCGTGGTGATCGCCGCCGTGATGTCCGCGACGTCCTCCGCCACCAGCACCGCCCTCGCGGTACGGGACGACGCCGCGTACGGCCGCAGGCTCGCCCGGCTCGCGGGCCGCAGAACCCGCGCGAGCGACCCGCCGCTGCCGACCACGCCCGGCACGGTCTTCCTGCAACTCGACGGCGTCGGCCACGACGTGCTGCGCGACGCCCTCACCTCCGCGCCGCCCGCGATGCCGACCCTGGCCGGCTGGCTCGGCACCACCCACCGGCTCACCCCGTGGCGCACCGACTGGAGCAGCCAGACCGGCGCGAGCCAGCTCGCCATCCTGCACGGCACGAACCACGACGTGCCCGCCTTCCGCTGGTTCGAGAAGGAGACCGGCCAGCTGATGGTCTGCAACCGGCCCTCCAGCGCCGCGGAACTGGAGCGCCGCGCGGTGGCCCGTACCGGCTTTCGCGGCCTGCTCGCCGAGGACGGCGCCAGCCGCGGCAATCTGTTCACCGGCGGCGCGGAACAGTCCGCGCTGGTGATGTCGGTGGCGGCCCGCCGCGACAAGTTCAGCCGCTCCAGATCCGGCTACTTCGCCTACTTCTCCGACCCGGCGAACGCGGTGCGCACCGCCTGGTCGTTCAGCGCCGAGGTGTGCCGCGAGATCGGGGAGTCGACGGCGTCGCGGCTGCGCCGGGACCGGCCCCGGATCAAGCGCGGCGGCCTCTACCCGCTGCTGCGCGCCTTCGCCACCGTCGTGGAACGGGACGTGGCCGTGGCCGCCGTCATCGGCGACATGCTGGCCGGAAGGACCGCCGTCTACGCGGACCTCGTGGCGTACGACGAGGTCGCCCACCACTCGGGCCCGCGCAGCAAGGACGCGCGCAAGGTGCTGGGCCGGCTCGACCGCTCGGTGGCGCTGATCGCCGACGCCTCGCGGTACGCGCCCCGGCCGTACCGCATCGTCCTGCTGTCCGACCACGGGCAGAGCGAGGGCGAGACCTTCGAGAGCGCGTACGGGGTGACCTTCCGCGAACTGGTGCGGGCCGGTTGCGGGCTGGCCGGGACCGAACGGCAGGCCAGGCGGCGGGCGGCGCGCGGCGCCGAGGCACGGGCGGCGGCCCGCACCGCGCTGCGCCGCCCCGAGCAGGAGCGGCGGGCGCAGGAGGAGGCCGAGTGCGCGGGGCCCGCGTCGCAGCCGGTCGTGCTGGCCTCGGGCAACCTCGGGCTCGTCGCCTTCCCCGAGATCGAGGGGCGGGCCACGCTGGAGGAGATCGACCGCCGCTCGCCCGCGCTCCTCGACGCGCTCACCGGGCACCCCGGTATCGGCTTCGTGCTCGTGCACAGCGCCGAGCGCGGCCCGCTCGTGCTGGGCCCCGACGGCTCGCAGCGCGAGCTGGCCACCGGGCGGATCAAGGGCGACGACCCGCTCGCGCCCTTCGGCGAGGGCGCCGCGGACGCCGTGCTGCGGGCGGACGGCTTCCCCCACATCGCCGACCTCATGGTCAACTCCGCCTGCGATCCGCGCTCCGGAGCCGTGCACGCCTTCGAGGAACAGGCCGGTTCCCACGGGGGCCTGGGCGGCCCGCAGAGCCACCCCTTCCTCCTGACCCCCGTCGAACTCCCCGTGCCGCCCGCCCCCCTCGTCGGAGCCGAGGCCCTGCACTCCCTGCTGCGCACATGGCTCACCCCGCCGCGCCCCGCCTCACCTCAGGAGAAGCGGCCCGGCGAGGAGCGATCCCGCGAGGAATCCACCCACCAGGAACCCACCCACCAGGAACCCATCCACCAGGAACCCATCCACCAGGAACCCATCCACCAGGAACCGGTTCGCGAGGAACCGACCCGCGCGACGACGGCGTGAACCGACCTGACGCCGCCGCCGGTCAGGCCGTGGCGCCGCCGTCGATCACCAGGTCGGTGCCCACGGTGGAGGTGGCCGCGGGGGAGGCGAGGTGGAGGACGGCGGCGGCGATCTCGGCGACGCTGGACGCGCGGCCGAGGGGGATCTGGGCGCGCAGGCGGGCGGCCTTGGCGGCGGGGGTCTCGCCGGGGCGCGAGGACATGGGGGTGTCGACGGCGCCGGGGCTGACGGCGTTGATCCGGACGCCGTCGCCGATGTGGTCGAGGGCGGCGGCGCGGGTGAGGGCGCTGACGGCGGCCTTGGCCGCGGTGTACGCGCCGAGGCCGGGAACGCGGCGGTGGGCGCCGATGTTGGAGGCGACGTTGACGACGGCGCCGCCGCCGTGCGCCCGCATGTAGCCGATCTCGTACTTCATGGAGAGCCACAGCCCGGTCAGGTTGGTGTCGAGGCTGTGCCGCCAGTCGGCCTCGGATATGTCGGCGACCGGGGCGGGAGGGGTGATGACGCCGACGTTGTTCACGGCCACGTCGAGGCCGCCGAAGCGGGCCGTCACGGCGTCGACCAGGCGCTCGACGTCCGGCGCGACGGTGATGTCGGCGGGTACGGCGGCGGCCTCGCCGACGCCCTCGGCCGCGATGAGGGCGACCGTCTCCTCGAGGGTCCGCTCACTCCGCCCGGCGACGGCGACGCGGGCGCCCGCACGGGCGAAGGCGAGCGCGACGGCCCGCCCGATACCGCTGCCGCCGCCGGTGACGAGGACGGCCCTGCCGGTGAAGGTGTCGGACATGACGGCTCTCCAGATGCCTTGGGTGCCTACGGGAATGAGAACGATCGGTCGCGAAAAGAGGGCTCGGACCCGTCCGGTCAGTCGAGCAGGGCCAGCGCCTGCGCCGCGGCGTCGCGCGGGCGTTCCGGGTCGCCGCCGGCCTTGCCGACCACGCGGATCCCCTGGAGCAGCACCAGGAGCATGCGGGCCAGCGCCCGCGGGTCCCGCCCGGCGGGCAGCTCGCCCTGGGCGCGGGCCCGCAGCAGCGCCGAGGTCAGCCCGGCCTCCAGCAGGTCCCAGCTCGCCTCCACCCGGCGGGCCGCGGCCCGGTCGTGCGGGGCCAGCTCCACCGCGGTGTTGGTCATGAAGCAGCCGCGCCGCAGTTCGTCGCGCGCGGACTCCTCGGCGAAGCGGGTCACCACCGCCCGTACCCCCGGCAGCGCGGGCCCCGGCTGTGACAACTCCTCCAGCAGCCGCGGGTCGCACAGCTCGCCGTAGCGGCGCAGCGCCAGCAGATACAGCTCGTGCTTGCTGCCGAAGGTGGCGTAGACGCTCGCCCGCGCGATGCCCAGCGCCTCGACGAGGTCGGCCATCGACGTGGCCTCGTAACCGCGCCGCCAGAACAGCTCAAGTGCCGCCTGGAGCGCCGTGTCCGGGTCGAATTCCTTGCTCCTCGCCATGCCGATGACCCTAGATTCAATGAGAACGGTCGGTCAAGAAAGAGCCGATCGTCAACTAAAGGTTGACGACCGAGGAATCGTCAACCTAAAGTTGACGCATGACCCAACACCCGGTACGACTCGACGACCTCATCGACTACGTCAAGGAACAGCACCCCGGCAGCGAACCGCTCGAAGACCTCCAGCACGCGGTGGCCGTCGCCACCCACGTCGGCGAAATCGCCGACCACCTCATCGGCCACTTCGTGGACCAGGCCCGCAGGGCGGGCGCCTCCTGGACCGACATCGGCCAGCACATGGGGGTGAGCAAGCAGGCCGCGCAGAAGCGGTTCGTGCCCAAGGTCCCCGAGGACCTGGAGTATCTGAGCGTGGAGGCGGGCTTCAACCGCTTCACCGCGCGCGCCCGCAAGACCGTCGCCGCCGGACAGGAGGAGGCCCGCGGCGCCAGGCACAGCGCCGTGGCACCCGAGCACCTGGTCCTCGGCCTGCTGGACGAGCCCCACGGCCTCGCCGCCCTGTGCTTCGGCGCCCTCGGCGTCAACGCGGAAGCCGTCCGCGCCGCCGTTTCCACCCCCGGCACCGAGGAAGAGCCCCTCAAGGGCAACCTCCCGGTCAGCCCCGCCGCCAAGAAGACCCTCCACCTGGCGCTGCGCGAGGCCCTGCGGCTCGGCCACAACTACATCGGCACCGAACACATCCTGCTCGGCGTCCTCAGCGACGACCAGGAACCTGCCGCCAGAGCGCTCGCCGGCCTCGGCGTCACGCACGAGGCGGCGGAGGCGTGGACCCTCGCGAGCCTGGCCGACCTCGCCAAGGAGTGACCGGCACGGCCGCCCGGCGCCGGCCGGCCCTCCCCGGCCGGTCCGGCGTCGCCCCTCAGCTCTCCTTGCGCAGCGCCAGCAGCCGGTACACCGGGTCGGGGCGCGGCACCTGCTGGCCGGGAAGGAGCGCCAGCCGCCGCACCAGCGCGCCGGCCTGCTCGTCGTCCAGCGCCAGCGCCGACGCGTAGTACCCGCGCTCCAGATCCCCGGCGGTCCGCTCGGGGGAGCGGCCCTGCCCATGGCCGGTGAAGCGCGCCTCGCCCGCCCTGCGCAGCCCGTGCTCCGAGGCGACGGCCAGGATCCGCGGGGCCGCGTCGTACGCCTTCCGCACCCGGTAGGGCGCCAGCAGTTCGTCCACGTCGCTGTTCATGTCGTGGCCCGAGTCCTTGTCGACCGTCGTCACGAACACCCCGCCGGGCCGCAGTACGCGGGCGCACTCGGCGACCACCGCGGGTGCGTCCGGCAGCAGGTGCAGCAGCCACACCGCGCTCACCGCGTCCAAGGACGCGTCGGCGAAGGGCAGCCGATGGCAGTTGCCCAGCACCACCGAGGCGCCGAGGCGCTCGGCGGCCACCTGGGCCATGCCCTCGGAGGAGTCGACGCCGAACACCCGCAGTCCCGGCCGGTCGAGCAGCCCGGTGACCAGACCCGTACCGCAGCCGATGTCCAGCAGTGTGCCCGCGCGTTCGGGCACCAGGGCGAGGATCGCGCGGGCCGCTGACCGGGCCCGCGGCACACCCCCGCGCGTGGCGTCGTAACGCGCCGCCTCCACGTCGTAGTCCAGCATGTGCGAAATGCTAGAGGCCCCAGGTGAACAGGGGTTCACCCGGGACCTTGCGCGCCGGTTACGTGGTGAGGCCAGTGTTACGTCTGGCCGAAGGGTCCGGATCCGGCCCGAGGCGGGTGCCGTTGTCCGGATTCACCGGTTCCGCGCGGCCGGGCCCGACCGGCCCGAGCGCGGCGCGGTCCAGCGCACCGCAGGTGCCGCCGACCGCCCGTCCCCCGCACGGCGCGGACGGGCGCGGCGGGAACCGGACACCGCGATGGCTCGCGCACGCCCTTCGGCCCCACGTCCCGTCAGCGCGCCGCACGTTTCCGTATACGCGTCACACGGCGCCCCTCGGGCTCGGTGGGGGTCCTGCGGGGCTTGTGGGTGCGGAATCCCACGGCTCGGCGGTGAACCCGCCCTGAGAAACGGCGCGTTACCGCGACCGGACGTGACGGCGGCGCGGTAGCCGATAGCCTCGCCGGATGACTGAGCTGGACGGCGGCGGTACGCCGACGGGCGCGTCCGGGACCGGGCGGCGGCAACGGCAGGCCCGCGATCTGGGCGGCAGGCCCTTCCCCGACATCGCGGTCGAAGGACCGGACGGGCAGCGCGAGGCGCTGGCGCGGCTGCGCGCCTGGGCCGAGCAGGAGGCGCAGGACGCCATCGACTGGTACCAGCGCGACAAGCGGCGCAAGCGCACCGCCTCCCGCACGCTCCAGGCGCTGGCCATCGCCCTCGCGGTGGCCGGTACGGCCGTGCCGCTGGCCACCGCGGCGAGCGGTGGCTCCGGGCAGGGCTGGGGATACGTCCTGCTCGCCGTCGCCGCGGGCTGCAAGGGATTCGACCACTTCTTCGGGCTGTCCGCGGGCTGGATGCGGGACATCACCGTCGCCCACGCGCTGCGCGGCGAGCTGAACGCCGTACGCCTCGAATGGGCCGCCGACGTGCTGCGGGCCGGGCCGGGAGGAGCCGCCGCCCGTACCTCGGGACCGCTCGAACCGGCCGAGGTCGAGCGCCAGTTGGCCCTCATCGCCCGGCTCGTCACGACGGTGCGCGGCCACGTCGAGTCCGAGACCGTCGACTGGCGTACGGACCTGAGCGCGCGCATCCGGCAGCTCAACGAGGCGGACGGCGGCCTGTCAGGCGCTGCGGTACCGGCCGCACCAGGCGGCCCGGCCGCATCCGGCGACCGGCAGCCCCTGGCGTAGGGCCAGCCCCTGACGTGGGCTTCCTGACGCAGGCCCGGCGGGCCGGGCTCCCGTCTCAGCCCCGGTAGAGCGCCTCGATCTCCCGCGCGTACGCGTTCTCTATCGCCCGCCGCTTCAGCTTCAGCGACGGCGTCAAGGTGCCGCGCTCCTCCGAGAACGGCGCCGCCAGGATGCGGAAGGTGCGGATCGACTCGGACTGCGAGACAAGGGTGTTCGCGGCGACCACGGCCCGCCGGATCTCCGCCTCCAGGTCCGGGTCGTGCACCAGCTCGGTGGCGGGCAGATTCGGCTTGCCGCGCATCCGCAGCCAGTGCTCGACGGCCTCCCGGTCGTAGGTGATCAGCGCGGCGACGAAGGGCCGGTTGTTGCCCACGGCCACGCACTGCGCGACCAGCGGGTGCGCCCGGACCCGCTCCTCCAGCGCGACCGGCGACACGCTCTTGCCGCCGCTGGTCACCAGGATCTCCTTCTTGCGGCCGGTGATCGTCAGATAACCGTCCTCGTCGAGCGCGCCCAGGTCCCCGGTGGCGAGCCAGCCGTCCCGCAGCACTTCCTCGGTGGCCTTTGCGTTGTTGAGGTAGCCGTGGAAGACCTGGCCGCCGCTCAGCCAGATCTCGCCGTCGTCGGCGATGGCCACGGTGGTGCCGGGCACCGGCTGGCCGACGGTGCCGAAACGCGTCTGCTCCGGCGGGTTCGCGGTCGCGGCGGCCGTCGTCTCGGTCAGGCCGTAGCCCTCGTAGATCGTGACGCCCGCGCCGGAGAAGAACAGGCCGAGCCGCCGGTCCATCGCCGAGCCGCCCGAGATACCGTGCCGCACCCGGCCGCCGAGCGCGTCGCGGACCTTGCTGTAGACCAGCTTCTCGTAGAGCTGGTGCTGCATCCGCAGACCCGTGCTCGGACCTGGCCCGGTGCCGAAGGCCCGCGCCTCCACCGCCTCCGCGTACCGCACCGCGACGTCGACCGCCTTCTCGAACGGCCCGAGCCTGCCGCCCGCCTCCGCCTTGCGGCGCGCGCCCTGGTAGACCTTCTCGAAGACGTACGGCACGGCCAGGACGAACGTCGGCCGGAAGGCGGCGAGGCTCGGGATGAGTTCGGCGGCCGTCATGCTCGGCTGGTGGCCGAGGCGGATCCGGTGCCGTACCGCGGCGACCTCCACCATGCGGCCGAAGACGTGCGCCAGCGGCAGGAAGAGCAGTGTGGACGGCTCCTCGCCCGGCTTGCTCCGGAAGACCGGCTCCCAGCGGGCCACCACGTTCTCGGTCTCCGCCATGAAGTTGGCGTGCGTGAGGACACAGCCCTTGGGCCGCCCGGTGGTGCCCGAGGTGTAGATGACGGTGGCGACGGCGTCGGGCGTGACGGCGAGACGGTGCCGCTCCACGACGTCGTCGCCGATCTGCCGCCCGGCCTCCGACAGTTCGGTCACGCAGTCGGAGTCGAGCTGCCACAGCCGGGTCAGCGCGGGCAGTTCGTCCACGGCCGCGCCGATCGTCATGGCGTGGTCCTCGTGCTCCACGACCGCCGCCACCGCGCCCGAGTCGTGCAGCATCCACCGCACCTGCTCGGAGGAGGAGGTCGGATAGACCGGTACGGACTGGGCGCCGATCGCCCACAGCGCGAAGTCGAACAGCGTCCACTCGTACCGGGTACGGGACATGATCGCGACCCGGTCGCCGAACCGTACGCCCTCGGCCAGCAGCCCCTTGGCCACCGCGAGCACCTGGTCGCGGAATTCGCTCGTCGTCACGTCCTGCCAGACGCCGTCCTCGTCCGCGCGGCCGAACACCACCTTGTCGGGGGCCTGCCGTGCGTTGCCGAACACGGCATCCGCCAAACCTCCGGCCTGTGGCGTCGTGGCCATGGGGGGGACGGTGAACTCGCGCAACGGGTGCTCTCCTCATACCGCACAGTGCGGGGCCCGTAAGCTATCCGATCCGCCGCACGGGCGGGAGGGCCGTGGCAGACCCGTGTTATCGGACATCTGTGCTGGTGGCGGGCGTATGACCGCGTCTCACAAGGGAGTCGTGCCCACGCGGCCGTTTCCGATGCTTCCGCCGCCGTACTTTTATCTCCACCAAATCTGCGCCGACCGGTCACTGGCGCTCCACTGTCCCAGGGGCCACGTGCGCCCCGCGCCCGGCCCCGCCCGCGGCTCCGCGTCGTTCGGCCCCGCGCCCGGCCCCGCGTCATCCGCCCCGCGTCCGGCCCCGCGTCCGGCCCCGCGCCTGGTCAGGGCAGCGGCTTGTGCAGCCGGTCGCCGCCCGCGAGGATCGCCGCGGCCAGCGCGTCGGCCGCGTCCTGGGCGCGGGCCTGCCGCCGCCCGTGCAGCAGGACGAAGTCCACCGCGCCCAGTTCCGGCAGCCCGGACCGGGCGGGCAGCCGTACCAGCCCGGCGGGCACCAGGCCCTGCGCGTGCGCCATCACGCCGAGGCCCGCGCGGGCCGCCGCGACCAGACCGCTGAGCGAGGCGCTGGTGCACGCCACCCGCCAGGCCCGCCCGTCGCGCTCCAGCACCTCCAGCGCGCGGGCGCGGGTGATGCCGGGCGGAGGGAAGGCGATCAGCGGCACCGGACGGTCCGGGTCCAGGCGCAGCCGCTCGCCGCCGATCCACACCAGCTTGTCGCGCCACACGAGCCGTCCGGGGCCGTTCGGCCCCTGCCGCTTGGCCAGGCACAGGTCGAGCCGTCCCGCGTCGAGCCACTGGTGGAGGGTGCCGGACAGTTCGACGGTCAGCTCCAGGTCGACCTCGGGGTGCTCGCGCCTGAAGCCTTCCAGGATCTCCGGCAGCCGGGTCAGCACGAAGTCCTCCGAGACGCCGAAGCGCAGCCGTCCGCGCAGCCGGGTGCCGGTGAAGAAACCGGCCGCGCGCTCGTTCGCCTCCAGGATCGTCCGGGCGAAGCCGAGCATGGCCTCGCCGTCCTCGGTCAGCTCCACGCCGTGGGTGTCGCGGGCGAAGAGCCGGCAGCCCGCCGCCTCCTCCAGGCGCCGCACATGCTGGCTCACCGTGGACTGCCGCAGCCCCAGCCGCTGCGCGGCCTGCGTGAAGCTCAGCGTCTGCGCCACGGCGAGGAAGGTCCGCAGCTGCACGGGATCGAACATGCCGCAAGTCTAGTCCGGCTATCGCGTTCCGTGATGACAGTGAGTACGGCAACCGGGCTTCCCGATCGCCGACGCCCCGACGATGCTGGAGCGGTGCCATCAGATACCGCGCCGCAGGACCCGCCAGACACCGCGCCGCGGGCCGCCGTGACGGACTCCGCGCCGCAGGACCCGCCAGATACCGCGCCGCGGGCCCCGAAGCGGTCGGGGCTGCTCAGGCGGCTGCCCGTCGACCCGTACATCGCGGCCCTGCTCGCCACCGTCGCCTTCGCCGCTCTGCTGCCCGCGACCGGGACCGCCGCGCACACCGCGAGCCACGCCAGCAACGGCGCGGTCGCGCTGCTCTTCTTCCTCTACGGCGCCCGGCTGTCCACCGGCGAGGCGCTGACCGGGCTGCGCCACTGGCGGCTGCACCTCACCGTGCTCGCCGCCACCTTCGTCGCCTTCCCGTTGCTGGGCCTGGCCGCCCGCGGCCTGGTCCCGTACGTCCTGGCGCCGCAGCTCTACCCCGGCTTCCTCTTCCTGTGCCTGCTGCCGTCCACCATCCAGTCCTCGATCGCGTTCACCTCGATCGCCCGCGGCAACGTCGCCGCCGCCATCTGCGCCGGGTCCTTCTCCAGCCTCGCCGGGATCGTCCTCACCCCGCTGCTGGCCGCGGCCCTCATCGGCGGCGACTCCGGCGTCGACGCGCACGCGCTGCTCGACATCTCCCTCCAACTGCTCGCGCCCTTCGTCGCCGGGCAGGTGCTGCGCCGCTGGATCAACGGCTTCCTCATCCGGCACCGCAAGGTGCTCGGCTACGTCGACCGCGGGTCGATCCTGCTGGTCGTCTACACCGCCTTCAGCGCGGGCATGGCCGAGGGCATCTGGCACAAGGTCCCGGTGCCGCGGCTGGCGGAACTGCTCGTCCTGGAGGCGGTGCTGCTCGCCCTGATGCTCGGTCTCACCTCCTTCGGCGCGCGCCGCCTCGGCTTCGACCGGGCCGACCGGATCACCATCGTCTTCGCCGGGTCCAAGAAGAGCCTGGCGTCCGGACTGCCCATGGCCACCGTGCTGTTCGGGTCCGGCGCCGGGCTCGCCGTACTGCCGCTGATGCTCTTCCACCAGATGCAGCTCATGGTCTGCGCGGTGATCGCGAAACGCTGGGCACGCCGGCCCGACCCGGAGGTAGCGTGGCGCGATGACCAGGACGACGACGCCACGCGACCAGCCGGACCCGCCGCCGCTCCGCGGCGACCTGCGCCCGCCGGGGCTGAACGCGGATGAGCCGACGACGCTGCTGAGCTTCCTCGACTATCTGCGGGAGGCCGTCGTCGCCAAGGCGGAAGGCGTGCCGGACGAGGTCGCGAAGGCGCCGGGCGTCACCTCGGGCACCAGCCTCCTCGGCCTGGTCAAGCACCTCACGGCCGTCGAGTTCAACTGGTTCGTCTGGGCCTACGAGGGCGCCGACCTCCCGCTGCGGGACGACGAGATCCCGCCGTCCGACGACGAGAGCGGCGCCGAACTGATCGCCGCCTACCGCGCCGCCGCCCTGCGCAGCAACGAGACCGTCGCCGCCTGCGCCGACCTCGAACGCCCCGGCGCCCGCTCCCTGCGCGAGACCCCGCCGCCGTCCCTGCGCTGGGTGCTGGTCCACATGATCGAGGAGACGGCGCGGCACGCGGGCCACGCCGACATCATCCGCGAGCGGTACGACGGGGACGTCGGCCGCTGACGGCCCCGTTCAGCGGATCACCCGATGAGCCGGTGACCCGATCAGCCGGTGACCCGATGACCCGGTCACCCGGTGTGCTCCGCCGCGAGCGCGATACGGGACTCGCCCGCGTACACGTTCATGGAGTTGCCGCGCAGGAAGCCGACGAGGGTGAGACCGGACTCCGCGGCCAGATCGACGGCGAGCGAGGAGGGGGCGGAGACGGCGGCCAGTACGGGGATGCCCGCCATCACGGCCTTCTGCGCCAGTTCGAACGAGGCGCGGCCCGAGACCATGAGGATGTGTCCCGCCAGCGGCAGCCGGCCCTCGCGCAGCGCCCGGCCGACCAGCTTGTCCACCGCATTGTGCCGCCCCACGTCCTCCCGCGCGTCCAGCAGCTCGCCGTGCTCGTCGAAGAGGGCGGCGGCGTGCAGCCCGCCGGTGCGGTCGAACACGGCCTGCGCGGCGCGCAGCCGGTCGGGCAGCGAGGACAGCAGCGCCGGGGTGAGCCTGGGGGAGTCCGGATCGGTGATCGGCAGCCGCGTCGCCGTACGCACCGCGTCCAGGCTGGCCTTGCCGCACAGCCCGCAGGACGACGTCGTATAAACGTTCCGCTCCAGCGAGATGTCCGGAAGCGGGACACCGGGCGCGAGCTGGACGTCCACGACGTTGTACGTGTTCACGCCGTCCGCGGTGGCGCCCGCGCAGTACACCACCGACCTGACGTCGTCGGCCGCGGCGAGCACGCCCTCGCTGACCAGGAAGCCGGTGGCCAGCGCGAAGTCGTCGCCGGGTGTGCGCATCGTGATGGCGAGCGGCTTGCCGTTCAGCCGGATCTCCAGCGGCTCCTCGGCCACCAGCGTGTCCGCGCGGTGCCCCGCCACGCCGTCCCTGATCCGCAGTACGCGGCGCCGCTCGGTGACCCGTCCCATGCCTCAAGAGTGACATAGGTAGGGTGATCGGGAACTCGCCGCCGAGCACCACGGACCGACCAGGATGGCAGACCGAGATGAGCGACCAGCCGACCGCCGAGCACTCACTGGTGAGCGACGAGGAGGCGTTGGAAAGACTCCGCGCCCTGCGCGGCAGCATCGACAACCTGGACGCGGCGCTGGTGCACCTGCTCGCCGAGCGCTTCAAGTGCACCCAGCAGGTCGGTGAGCTGAAGGCCGCACACCACCTCCCGGCCGCCGACCCGGCCCGCGAGGCCGACCAGATCGCCCGGCTGCGCCGCCTCGCGGAGGACGCCAAGCTCGATCCGGCCTTCGCCGAGAAGTTCCTCAACTTCATCATCGACGAGGTCGTACGGCACCACCGTGCCATCGCCGCCCGTCCGAAGCAGGCCCCGAACAACGGTTCCTGACCGGCCCCCTGAACGGCCGCTCCTGACCGTGCGTCAAGTGCCCGGCGCCCGCACCCCGAAACCCGGTGGTGGGGCGCCGCGTTGAACCTGGCACAGCACACGCACACACAGGGAGCCACCACATGAAGCTCACGATCTTCGCGGCGACCGGGGGGATCGGCCGGCTCCTGGTCGATCAGGCGGTCGACGCGGGACACGACGTGACGGCCGTCGTCCGCAATCCGGCGCGACTCACCCGGGACGTCCACTCCGTCACCGCCGACCTCACCCACCCCGACGCCGACGCGCTGCGCGGCGCGGTCGAGGGCGCCGACGGCGTCCTGTCCGCGTTCGGCCCCAGCTCACGGGCCCAGACCGGCATCACCTCGGTCGGCACCCGCGCCATCGTCGAGGCCATGCAGGCCACCGGCGCCCGCCGGATCGTCGTCGTCAGCGCCGCGCCGGTCTCCACCACCCCGTCGCCCGGCCGTCCGAACCCGCCCAAGCACGACCCGGGCGAGGGCCCCCTCATGCGCTATGTCGGCGCCCCCGTGGGCAAGCTCTTCCTGGGCAAGCACTTCGCCGACCTCGCCCTCATGGAGGACATCCTCCGCGACAGCGGCCTCGACTGGACCTCCGTCCGTCCGCCCCGCCTCACCGACAAGCCGCTCTCCACCACCTACCGCACCGCCGTCGACCAGAACCTCCGGGGCGGCGCCCTCGCCTCCCGCGCCGACGTCGCCCACTTCATGCTCCACGCCCTCTCCGACCCCGCCACCGTCAAGCAGGCCATCGGCATCGCCACCTGAGCCCCCACCCGCCCCCACCTGCTCCGCAGCGTCCGTCCGGGCCCCGCACCCGGCCGGACCGCCCGCCGCAATCCCAGGTGAGAAGCACTCCGAATCCTTGGTATCGTTGACCCCGTCACCACGACCCGGCGGGTCGCGGTGCCACACCCCGTCCGGGTGGCGGAATGGCAGACGCGCTAGCTTGAGGTGCTAGTGCCCTTTATCGGGCGTGGGGGTTCAAGTCCCCCCTCGGACACCCATGGTTTTCCTGACAAGGCCGCCTTCGGGCGGCCTTTTTCAGCCCCCTGCTGACAACGATGTCGCATACGTGTGGTGTGCGGTATCAGGCAATTCGCTGACAGCCGCCGCTCGGGTGTGGGGACAATGGCTCCATGAGCGGGGACGAACCCACAGCGTCAGAGAACCTGATCATGAACGTCCAACTAGGCGGCCACCCCGTCGAATTGGCCGCCGAGGCAGACCGCAGAGACGCCGCGCAGCGGTACGGGCACTACATCGTCCGCGGCCCGCTCTTCGCCCTGGCGGCGTGCGCACCGGGCGACGTCGGATGGCGATTGCTGACCCCCATGACGGACGGCTTCCCCCAGGCGTCGCGCGACGCCCTCAACTCCCGCCTCTGGTTCCGGGCCAAGGAGGACACCGACGACCCGGCGCTGCGCCGGGAACTGCTGTCGGCGGTCGACCGCCTGGAGTCGGAACCCCTCGACGAGCTGACCGTGGCCGGGACCCGCTACCGGGTCGTCCGCGGCGACGAGTTCTTCTACACCCACGACGGCAAGGTCGAGCCGCCGCGCCCCACCGACCCCGATCCCGCGGTCCTGGACTGGGACGACCGCGCCGCGGACCCCGAGCTGGACGGCGACGTCGTCATCGACCACGCCGCCGCGACCGGGGTGATGGCGAGCGCCGAACGCCTCGCGCTGCGCGACCTGCACTACCGCAGCCTCCGCTACCCCGCCGACGTACGGGCCGACTCGCGGTCCGCGCTGCGGACGCATCCGGGAGTCGTCCTGCTCCCGGCGGCGTTCCGGGTGGTCGAGCGGACGGACGTCGGCTGGGAACCGGCCATCAACATCCTGGCCACCCCGCACGCCGCCCGCCGGGCCCTGGCCGACGCGCTGACCACCATGTGGCCCCGGATGTACGAGCTGGACGCGGACGAGGAGGCCGACTACGCCCGCGCCGCCGAGGAGTTCCGCGCCGCCGGCCGGGCGAACGAACTCGAGGTCGGCGGCCGGCAGTTCTCCGTGGCCCGCGTCGCGCGGCTGATCCGGGTCGGCGCCGACGGCCCCGAGCCGCCCCGCCCCTCCGACGTCGACCCGTACGGCCCGTCGAAGATCCACCCCACGATGGACGAGCACGGGAACATCACCTACGACGAGTGACCACCGGCCCGGTGCGGTGACGTGCCCACCGGGCCGCCGGGGATTCGTGTGACGGATGCGACGACCGCATTCCGTCTGTCTTGATCATGCTTCTCGCATGTCACGGGGGCGTCCCGGTGGGATTCCCCGCGCAACCGCCGCCCCTGCCGGGTGCCTCCATCAGCGCAGAAGGTCCGCGACGGGCGGGCCGGCACCCGACTTACGGAGTAGCAATGCGCAGCAGCAAGAGGCTCTCGGTTCTCGCCCTCGTCGTCGTGGCCGCCGGAATGTCGCTCACGGCCTGTGGCCCCGACGACTCCAGCGCCTCCGGTACGACGGCGTCGCCCAGTGCCCCCGGCGCCACGTCGTCGCCCAGTGCCGCGCCCGGCCAGGACAGCTCCTCCGGTGGTTCCGGTGACGGCTCCAGCAGCGGTTCCGACAGCGGCTCCAGCGGCGGTTCCGGCGGTACGACCGGAGGCTCCGGCTCGTCGAACGGCGGCTCCTCGAACGGCGGGTCGGCGGCCGGCGCCATGTGCACGACCTCGAACCTGGCCATCTCGGCCGAGCACGGCATCTCGGGCGAGGGCATGGAGCTGATCCACTTCAAGAACACCGGCTCCGGCTCCTGCACGATGCACGGCTTCGCGGGCATCGACCTGAAGAGCGGCACGGACACCGTGAACGTCGCCCGCCGCCCCGGCAGCGAGGTGCCCACCGTCACGCTGGCTCCCGGCGAGCGCACCGAAGCCGTCCTGTACTACCCGTTCAACAACAGCGGCGGCAGCGGCTACACCTTCACCACGATGACCGTCACGCCGCCCAACGAGACCCACTCCACGAGCGTCGGCGCGACCATCAACATCCCGCTCGACAACCCCGACGAGAACGTCCAGACCGCTCAGATCCACATGAACGCGGTCGGCGCGGGCAAGTGACCGCATGCTGTCTCCGGTTCAGCCCAGCGACGCGCTCGCCGCGCGCAGCTCATCGAGGGCCGTGACGAGGTGCCCGCCCAGGTCGTCCCCGGCGTCGCGGTCGCCCTCGGACCAGACCGCGTAACCCCGCTTGAAGGCGAGGAGGCCGAGTTCGCCCGCGAGGGCGGCGGTCGGACCGGGAATCCCGCGCGCCGCCAGGGCGCTGGTCATCGCGTTGGCGAGGCTGACGCTCTTGAGCGCGTCCCGTTCCTGGAGCTCGGCGCTGGCGGCGACGGCCGCCTTGAGGCGGGGGGCGAAGTCGCGGTTCATGGGGCCCATCGCGGTCGAGGCGCGCGCGAGACCGGCGGCGACCGCCTCCAGCGGGCTGGCGTCCGCGGGCGCCTCGGCGATTCCCTCGGCCAGCAGCCGGCTCAGCGTCTCCTGCCCCGCGACCAGCAGCTCGCGCTTGTCGGGGAAGTGCCGGAAGAAGGTGCTCTTGGTGACCCCGGCACGCTCGGCGATCTGCGTGACGGTCGTGGCGTCGTACCCCTGCTCGGTGAACAGGTCGACGGCGGCCACGACGAGGCGTTCGCGCGCCCCTGGTTCCCACCGGCTCATGAGGTCATCCTATCTGACGGGACTCTTGTCCCATCAGTCTGTTACGGTGATGGGACAAGAGTCCCGTCACTTGTGGGAGTGTTTCCATGCGCGTCTTCGTCACCGGCGGCACCGGTCTGATCGGCTCCGCCGTCGTCGCCGAACTGCTCGGCAACGGCCACACCGTCCTCGCACTCACCCGTTCCGACGCGTCCGCGCGAGCCGCGGAGGCGGCCGGGGCCGAGGCGATCAGGGGAGACCTCGCCGACCTGGACGCCCTGCGCACCGGCGCCGGGCGCGCCGACGGGGTGGTCCACCTGGCGTTCGCCAACGACTTCAGCAGCGCCGAAGCGGTCGCGAACGCGGTCGCCGAGGAGACCGCCGCCCTCGCGGCCCTCGGCGAGGCGCTGGTCGGCAGCGACCGCCCCTTCGTCACCGCCTCCGGCACGCCCTACGTGCCGGGCCGCGCCTCCGTCGAGAGCGACCCGGTCCCGACCGAGGGACCCGTCGGCGGTCGCGGTCGCGCGGTCACGGCGGTCCTGGACCTGGCCTCGCGCGGGGTCAGGAGTTCGGCCGTGCGCCTGCCGCGTACGGTCCACAACGAGGGCACGGGCGGCTTCGCCGGTCTGCTGACCCACATCGCGCGCCAGAGCGGCGTCTCCGGCTACCCGGGCGACGGCACCCAGCGCTGGCCCGCCGTGCACGCGCTCGACGCGGCGGTGCTCTTCCGGCTCGCGCTGGAAGGCGCGGAGGCCGGGACCGCCTGGCACGCCGTGGCCGACGAGGGCGACCAGGTCCGGGACATCGCCGCGGTCATCGGCCGCGGGCTGAACCTGCCGGTCGAGTCCGTGCCCGCCGAGACGTACGGCACTCTCGGCCCGATCTTCGCGGCCGACCAGCCCTCGTCCAGCGCCCACACCCGCAAGGTGCTCGGCTGGGAGCCGAAGCACCCCGGTCTCCTGGAGGACCTGGAGAACATCCAGCCCTGAGCGGGCGGCGCCCCGGTCGGCTTCCCGGTCCGAGGTACGCCAAGGCACTCAGCGACCTCGGCAGCCTCAGGGTTTCCGGGCTCAGGGTTTGCAGGTCTCGTCCCGGTTGGTGCCCGTCCCTACGCCTCGGCCGCTCCGAGCAGTCCCCGGACCTCCTCCGCGGTGGTCTCCTGGAGCTCGTCCGTGACGAGGAGCCAGCGCGTCACGCCGATCGACTCCAGGAACGGCAGATCGTGGCTGGCGACGAGCAGGGCGCCCTCGAAGGAGTCCAGGGCGCCGGTGAGTTGACGCAGGCTGGCCAGGTCGAGGTTGTTGGTGGGCTCGTCCAGCATGAGGAGTTGGGGCGCGGGAGCGGCGAGCATCGTCGCGGCGAGCGCGGCGCGGAAGCGTTCGCCGCCGGAGAGGGTGCCCGCGCGCTGCTCGGCCCGCGCGCCCTTGAAGAGGAACCGCGCGAGCTGGGAACGGATGTGGTTGTCGGTGACGCCGGGCGCCCGCCGGGCCACATTCGCCGCGACGCTCAACTCCTCGTCCAGCACGTCGAGTCGCTGCGGCAGGAACCGCAGCGGTACGTGACCGACCGCCTCGCCGGACAGCGGCGCCAGCTCACCGGCGAGGGTGCGCAGCAGCGTGGTCTTCCCCGCCCCGTTGCGTCCGACCAGCGCGACGCGCTCGGGGCCGCGTAGCTCGAAGGTGCCGTCGAGCAGCCGGCCGTACCGGGGGCGCAGCGCGCGCAGGCTCAGGACCGTACGGCCGGCGGGCACGGCGGTGTGGGGGAGGTCGACCCGGATCTCGGCGTCGTCACGGACCGCGTCCGCGGCCTCCTCGCGCCGCTCGCGCGCCTCGTCGAGCCGGTCCTCGTGCACGCCGCGGAGCCTGCCCGCCGACTCCTGCGCCGACCGCTTCTTCTCGCCCGCGACGATCCGCGGCGCCCGCCGCTGGGCGTCCAGCTTCTTGTCCTGCTTCTGGCGCCTGGCCACCTTGATCTGCGCCTCCTCCAACTCCCGCTTCTGCCGCCGCACATCGGCCTCCGCGGCCCGCAACGTCCGTCCGGCCGCCTCCTGTTGCGCGGCCAGTGCCTCCTGGTACGCCGACCAGCCGCCGCCGTACCAGTTCACGGAACCCGTCCGCAGTTCGGCGATCCGGTCCACGCGCTCCAGCAGTTCACGGTCGTGGCTGACCACGACCAGCACGCCGGAGCGCCAGGAGTCGACGGCCTCGTAGAGCCGCCGCCTGGCCACCAGGTCCAGATTGTTGGTGGGCTCGTCGAGCAGCAGCACATCGGGGCGCTCCAGCAGGAGCGCGGCCAGCCGCAGCAGTACGGTCTCGCCGCCGGACATCTCGCCGACGGCCCGGTCGAGGCCGATGCCGCCGAGACCGAGCGTGCCGAGCGTCGCCAGCGCCCGCTCCTCGACGTCCCAGTCGTCGCCGACCGTCTCGAAGTGCTCCTCGTCCACGTCCCCGGCCTCGATCGCGCGCAGGGCGGCCCGCCGCTCCGCGATGCCGAGCGCCTGGTCGACGCGGAGGCCGGTGTCGAGTGTGATGTTCTGCGGCAGGCAGGCGAGGGTGCCGCCGACGCTCACCGAGCCCCGCGCGGGGCGCAGTTCGCCGGAGAGCAGCCGCAGCAGCGTGGACTTGCCGGTGCCGTTGGCGCCGACGAGCCCGGTCCGGCCGCGGCCGATGGTCAGGGACAGGCCGTCGAACACGGGCGTGCCGTCCGGCCACTGGAAGGACAGCCCCGAGCAGGTCAGGGACGCGCCGGGCGGGGTGGCGGTGGGATGGGCCATGGTGGGTCTCGCAGTCGAAAGCGCGGTGGATGGGGGGCTTCGTATGCGAGCACCACGCGGCGACCTGGCCGGACAGCGGGAGGGTGCGGGCCTCCGTGAGGTGACGGACGGCCCGGGGCACCGAGGTCGCATCTGCGCGGACGTCACGGCGCGGCGGGAACGCCGACTGCCACGTGACGCGTATACGGCGAAGCGAAGGCCGTACCGCGCGATGATCGCGGACCTCAGATGCGCAACGTCCACCTCTATCGGAGACAACAGGACCTGATCACGGTACCGCAGAGGTCCGGCACGACGAACCCGATTTACGGCCCCCGGCCCCCCGCGCCTCCCAGCCCCCGCGCCTCCCGGCCCCCCGCGCCTCCCGGCCCCCGGCGGGCTCGGCCTCCCGGCGACGCTCGCCCCCCTCGGCCCCCGGCTTCCTCGGGCGCCCTCTACGGCGCCACGCCGCGCGCCCCCGTCACTTGGTGAGGGACAGCCTCATCTGCTCCTCCTCCACGATCCGCCGCGCGAGCGACTGCTCCGAGATGTCGACCGCGTCGGGAGTCGACTCCGCGAGGTCGCTGCGGCGCGCGTAGGCGTCGAAGAGCACCTGCTTGGTGCCGAGGATGTCGAGCATGCGCTGGTCGACGCTGTCGGCGATCAGCAGCCGGTGCACGCGCACGTGGCGGATCTGGCCCATGCGGTGGGCGCGACCGATGGCCTGGGCCTCCAGGGTCGGCTTGACCTGCGGCTCGCAGAGGATCACCACCGAGGCGGCCTGCATGTTCAGCCCGGTGCCGCCCGCCTGGATCTGGCTGAGCAGCACCGCGTGGCCGGGCACCGCCGCGAAGGCGTCGACCATCTCCTGGCGCTCGGTGGCGGCGACCGCGCCGGTCAGCGGGCCGAAGGCGGCCGGCCCGAGCGCGTCGTGCACGGTGGTCAGCACGTCGCGGAAGAAGGAGAAGACGACGACCTTCAGCTCGTTCTCCTCGGCCTCCTTCACCAGTTCGCGCAGCCGCTGGAGCTTCGCCGAACGATGGGGCGCCGCGTAGGCGGCGCGCCGCATCGCCATGAAGTTCCCCTCCGCGACCGCCGTCCGGTAGGCGGCCAGATCCGTACGGCTGAACTCCTCCCACTCGTCGGACTGCGCCAGCTCCGGCAGTTCGGTGAGCACGTCCTGCTGATTGCGGCGCAGATAGGCCGGGGCGACGGCCCTGCGGAACGCCTGCGAGCCCGCGACCGCGTCGCTGTGCCGGATGTGGGGGAGCAGATCGGGCTGGAGGTGGTGCACCAGACTGCGGAATTCCTCGACGCGGTTCTCCATCGGGGTGCCGGTAAGGAACAGCACGCGGTCGGTCCTGGCCGTCCACAGCGCGACGGTCCGCGACCTGCGCGTGTCCGGGTTCTTCACGTAGTGCGCCTCGTCCACGACGAGCATCCCCAGCGGCACCCCCTCGGGCACGTCCAGCGAACTCAGCGCGTCGTACGTGGTGACGGCGACGCCGCCGTCCCGCACCCAGTCCGCCAGCGCCGCTTTCCGGTACGGGCCGTGCAGCCGGTACGCGTCCAGGGCGCTGCGCGACTCGATCTCCCGCGACCAGTTGACCAGCACGCTCGCCGGGCAGACGACGAGGAAGTGCGTACGGCCCTCCGCCCGCAGGTGGGCCAGGGCCGCGATGGCCTGGATGGTCTTGCCCAGGCCCATCTCGTCGCCGATGATCACCCGCCGCTGGGCCAGAGCGAAGCGCGCGCCGAACGCCTGGTAGCCGCGCAGCGACACCCGGCGGTGCGTGTCGTCAAGTCGCTGTCCGCGCACCCGCTCGGAGACCGACGACGGCAGGAAGCCTTCCGCCGCGTCGATGTCCGGGGCGAGTTCGGCGATCTCCGCGAGCAGGACGGTGTACTCCGACGGCCTGACCTCGAAGTCCAGCCACGCCTCGGCGGCGGGCGCCGCCGGGCGCAGCAGGTCGGTGCTCGCCTGGGTCAGCAGCAGCCCGGTGCCGTCGGCGGTGTGCTCCGCCAGCAGCTCCTCGATCCGCCGCACGGCGTCCTGCGCGCGCAGCCGCCCGAGCCTGCCCGCCAGCAGCATCCGCAGCCGGGCGCCCGCCGGGCGGCCGGCGGCCAGCAGCGGTGTCAGCTCGGCGTCCACGCGCGCGGCGGTCTCCACGGCCCGCGGAATCTCGGGACCCGCGTTGACCAGCCGGTTGAGCGCCATCACCAGGGCGGTGGTGTCCGGGTCGTCCCGGTCGGCCGGATCGATACGGACGGCCACGTGCTCCTCGGCCGCCGACGCGATCTGGCGCGCCGCCGCTATGGCCTGGTCCGCGCTCTGCGCGCCCACGCCGGGGACCTGCCGCAGCTCGTACGACCGGGCGCCGTAGACCTTGCCGACCGTGTCGTACCCGGCCTGTTCCATGGCGCCGAGGCGCAGCCTGCCCTCGGTGACGTCCTTGAGCCGGGCGACCGGGATGCCGTCCAGCTCGCGGCGGACCCGTACCTCCCGCAGCGGGACCAGCGCGGCCCGCACGTCGGCGCGCACCCGTGTGTGGTCCGCGGTGACCGTACGAGCCGAGGCGACGAGCTTCGCGGCCTGGCCGGACACCTTCCGCGCCTGCTTGCCGACCGGCGCCTGCCGCGCACCCGCCTCTTCCTGTCCGACACCCCCGTCCGCGTCCATGGCTCCCCGTCTCCCGCCGATTCCGATTCCGATGCCGGTCCCGATGCGGCCGATGCGCGTGTCACCACGGATGCCGGGCCCGTCCGCTGCGGCACATGATTCCACCCCCCACCGACACCGCGACGGCCCCCGGCCAAATCTCCGGTGGCCGGGCTGCCCGGACTCCCGGACCGCCCGAGCCGCCCGCGCGGTCCGGGAGCCGAAAACGGGTGGGCCCGGGCCCCCGCGCCCCGGCAGACTCACCACCCATGAGCGCCCACATCACCCGCGTCAATCCTCCCGCCCTCCACCAGACCCCCGGCTACCACCACATCACCGTCGTCGAGGCCGGGCGGACCGCCTACCTCGCCGGTCAGTGCCCGCTCGACGCCGAGGGCCGGATCGTCGGCCGCGGCGACTACGCCGCCCAGGCCCGCCAGGTGGCCGCCAACGCCCTGACGGCGCTCGAAGCCGTCGGCGCCGGGCCGGGCGACGTCGTGCGCTCGGTCATCTACGTGGTGAGCGACGACCGCGAGACGCTGTCCACGGTGTGGGACGCGCTGAACGCCTCGCCGCTGGGCGGCGCCTTCGACACCGCGAGCACCCTGCTCGGGGTGGCACAGCTCGGCTTCACCGCGCAGTTGGTCGAGCTGGACCTGACGGCCGCGCTGGCCGGCTGACGGGCCTGTGTGCCGGAAGGGCGGGCGTGCCTAGGGTGAGGTCATGACGCAATCACCGTTCATCGAGATCGACGGCCGGGCCGCGACGGTGGAGGCCATCGCGCCCGCGCTCGGCGGCTACGGCCACTTCACGGCGATGCAGGTACGCGGCGGAAAGGTGCGCGGCCTGGCGTTCCACGTCGAACGCCTCGACGCCGCCACGCGGGAGCTGTTCGGCGCGGGCCTGGACGGCGGGCGCGTACGGGCGCACGTGCGGCACGCGCTGGCCGGGTCGGGGCGCGCGGACGCCTCCGTGCGGGTCAACGTCTTCCAGCCGGTGGAGGGCGCCGACGAGCCGGTCGCCGTCATGGTCGCCGTCCGCCCGCCCGCCGGTGTCGAACCCGGCCTCAAGCGCCTCAAGTCGGTGCCCTACCAGCGCCCGGCCGCCCACCTCAAGCACGTCGGCGGCTTCGGGCAGGCGTACTTCGGCCGCCAGGTGGCCGCCGCGGGGTACGACGAGGCGCTGTTGGCCGGTCCCGGCGGCGAGATCGCCGAGGGCGCCATCACCAACGTCGGCTTCATCGACGGCGACACCGTCGTCTGGCCGGACGCCGCCCCGCATCTGCGCGGCATCACCCTCCAGGTCCTGGAGCGTGAACTCGTACGGGCCGGTGTCCCGCAGGACCGCCGCCCGCTGCGGCTCACCGACGTGGGGTCGTACGACGGCGCCTTCCTGGCCAACTCGCGCGGCACGGCGGTCGTTTCGGAGATCGACGGCGTCCCGCTGCCCACGCGGGCCGAACTCCTGGCGCGGGTGGGGGAGTTGTACGAATCCGCGCCGTGGGACGCCATCTGACGGCGCCGGTCGGGCGCTCCGCGACGTGACGGCGGGGGCGCGGTCAGACGGCCCCCATTACGTCTCCGGCCGCCCGCCGACCACGGTCACCGCCTCCGCTCCGGTGCGGCAGCCCGCCGCGAGCGACGCGGCGAGGTCCGCGCCCGCGAGACGAGCGGCCAACAGGCCGCCGGTGAAGGCGTCTCCGGCGCCCGTGCTGTCCACCGCGACGGCCGGGACGCAGGGCACCCGTACCGTCACCTCGCCGTTCACGGCGGCCAGCGCGCCGCCCGCGCCGAGGGTGACCACGACCGTGCCGCCGCCGCGCGCCGCGCTCAACTCGGCCGCCGCGCGGGCCGGTTCGGGCGCACCGGACAGCAGCGCCGCCTCCGCGTCGTTGGGCAGCAGCAGATCCGTACCTGCCACGTCGGCCAGGAAACGGGCCACGCCGGCCTCGCGCAGGAAACCGGCGGAGGCCGGATCGACGCTCACCGGCAGCGCCCGGGCACGCGCCGCCTCGGTGACCACGGCCGCCAACTCGCGTCCCCACTCGGAGAAGTAGAGATAGCCGGAGAGGTGGACGTGCCCCATGCCGTCCAGCAGCGCCTCGTCCCAGTCGGCGGGGCCGAGCCGGAAGGCGGCGCCGCTGTCGGTGACCAGGGTCCGTTCGGCCGCCGCGTCGACCAGGGCGATCACCACGGCCGTCGGCGCCTCGTCGTCGACCCGCAGCGCCGGCTCCACGCCCGCGGCCTCAAGGGCGGCGCGGTGCCAGTCGGCGGAGTCGGCGCCCGCGCGGGCCAGCAGCCGCACCCGCGCGCCCCGACCGGCCGCCCAGCAGGCCACGTTGGCCCCCGCGCCGCCCGGCCGCACCGCGATCCGGGCGGCGGTGTCGGTGTCGGCGGCGAGGGGCCGCGCGTGCCGCGCCACCACGTCGGTGACGACATCGCCGACGACGAGGAGTCCGGGAGGCACCGGCTCCACGGCGGCGGCTCCGGCGCTGTCGGACGGTCTCGCGCCATCCGACCGTCCCGTGCCGTCCGACCGTCTCATGTCGTCCGCCGGTCCCGTCCCGTCGCCCGTCCCGTCGCCCGGTCCGGCGCTGTCGCCGGTCATGCGCGCTGCGACCAGCGCACCGCGATCCCGGCCGCGAGCCGGACATTGCCGCGTACGGCCGCGAGGTTGGACTCCAGGGACGCGCCGCCGGTGTGCTCGGTGAGGTAGCCCAGCAGGAACGGCGTGATCGCCTGTCCCGTGACACCCCCGGCCTCGGCGGCGGCGAGCGCGTCCGCCAGCACCCGGTCGTGCAGCTCCGGGTCGAGCTGAAGCTCCCGCGGCACCGGATTGGCGACGATCAGCGCCGAGTCGTGCCCGCCCAGCGCGTCCTGCGCGGCCATCACGTCCGCGACCTGCCGCGCGGACTCGACCGTCCAGTCCACGGGCTCACCGGAGTCGCTGAGGTAGAAACCGGGGAAGCGGTCGGTGCCGAAGCCGAGCACGCCGATGCCCAGGGTCTCCAGCCGCTGGAGCGTCGCGGGCACGTCCAGGATCGACTTCACGCCCGCGCACACCACCGTGATCCGCGTCCTGGCCAGCAGCCCCAGGTCGGCCGACTCGTCCTGCACGGTCACCCAGTCGCGGTGCACCCCGCCGAGGCCGCCCGTACCGAACACCCGGATTCCGGCCCGCGCGGCCAGGAACGCCGTCCCCGACACGGTCGTCGCCCCGCTCGCACCCGCCGCCAGCGCGGGCGCCAGGTCCCGGAACCCCAGCTTGCGCAGCGACGCGTCCTCGGCGACCCGCTCCACCTGCTCCTTGGTGAGCCCCACCCGTGGCACCCCGTCGAGTACCGCCACGGTCGCGGGCACCGCGCCCTGCTCCCGGACGATCTCCTCCAGCTCGCGTGCCACCCCCAAATTGCGCGGCCGCGGCAGGCCGTGCGCGATGATCGTCGACTCCAGCGCCACCACGGGCGCGCCGCTCGCGACGGCGTCCCGCACCTCGTCGGAGAGGGTGACGGCCGGGATTGCGTTCGCTGCCGTGTTCGGTCCTGATCCAGATGTGCTCATGATCCCTACCTGGCGCGGCGGCGCCCCCGCCAAACCTCCCGGCGCCCTGTGCGCGCGGCGGGCATCGCATCGATTTGGTGTGAGCGCCGGCACCCCGTAGGGTGGTGTTCATCGACGCGGGGTGGAGCAGCTCGGTAGCTCGCTGGGCTCATAACCCAGAGGTCGCAGGTTCAAATCCTGTCCCCGCTACTGAAGAGGAAGGGTCCGGCACTCAGGTGCCGGGCCCTTTCGCTTGTCCCGGGCGCGCGCCCGCGGTCGCCGGACCGGTTCTCAGTGCTTTCCCGCGTGCGGCGCCGCCGGGCGGTACGGCGGGGTCGTGCGGCTCGGCTGGTAGCGCGAGCCCTGCCGCATGCGGCGGACGACCAGGACGGCGTCGATCGCGGCCAGCAGCGCGACGGCGGCCAGCACCGCGGCCCAGACCGGCAGACCGGCGAGCGCGAAGCCCACGGCCGCCGCGGTGCCCCAGACCACACCGCACAGCGCGAGCCCCAGCCGCAGCCGCAGTGGGCTGCGCGCCTGGACGGGTTCGTATCCGCTTCTGCGCATCCGTGCCATCTCCCTCACCTCCAGCATCCACCTCGGACGGGCCCGGCGGGAGCCTCTGCCCAGGTGAGCCGGAAATTCGGGGGCGGTACGCGGCGGCGCCGCGTAGGGTGCGGGACCGTGAAGGTGATCATCAGACAGTACGGCCCGGCGGACGCCGAAGCCGTCGCCGCCGTGGGCCGCGAGACCGTCCCGTACATGGTGACGACCGCGCGGACCGTGCACGCGCAGGTCACCGACGCACCCGAGAAAACACGTTTCCTGATGCTCGTCGCGGAGACCGGCGACGGCCGGATCGTCGGCAGTGCGAGAGCCGGGCTCTTCGCGGACAACGACACCCCCGGAATGGCCTTCGTCAATCTGAACGTGCGCGCGGGGGAGCGCGGCCGGGGCATCGGCAGCGCCCTGCTGGCCGCCGCCGAGTCCCATGTCGCCGGCCTCGGGGCGAGCACCGTCTACGCGTGGGCGATCGACGAGCCCTCGGCGCACGCCTTCGCCGCCCGGCACGGCTACCGGCGCGGCCGGTCCGCGAGCTTCCTCCGCCTCGACCTCACCCCCGGCGCCCCGCTGCCCGGCGTGCCCCCGCTGCCGCCCGGCGTGCTGCTGCGCCCCGCGTCGGACTACGCCGCCGACCCGCGCCCGGTGTACGAGGCCGACGCCGAGACCATCGAGGACGAGCCGGGCGATGTCGCCACCGGCGTCCCCGGCTACGCGGACTGGCGCGCCACCTCCTGGGACCGGTCCGACTACGACCACGACCTGACGACGGTCGCCGTCGTGGACGGTGTGGTCGCCGCGGTCGTCAACGTCCAGACCGACGGCCACGACCGCTACTGGTCGGGGGGCACCGGCACCCGCCGGGCCTTCCGGGGCCGCGGACTGGCCAAGGCCGCCAAGGCCCACTCCCTGCACCGAGCCCGCGCCGCGGGCTACACCGAGGCGTTCACCAGCAACGACGACGGCAACGCCGCGATGCTGGCCGTCAACCGGTGGCTCGGCTATCGACCCTGTGGCAACGAATGGCGGTACTTCCGTGACCTCTCCGATCGACCATGACATCCCCTGGTCCGACGCGACCTGGCTCAACCCGCCCGCCGAGGCCGTCGCCGACAGCACCGGTCTGCACGTCACCGCCAACGAGGGCAGCGACTTCTGGCGCACCACCAGCTACGGCTTCGTCCGCGACGACGGCCATGCGCTGCTCACCCCCTTCCCGTCCGGCACCGCCATCGAGGTCACCTTCGTCGCCGACTTCACCGAGCTGTACGACCAGGCCGGTGTCCTGGTGCGCGTCGACGCCGAGTCCTGGATCAAGGCGGGCGTCGAGATCTCCGACGGTTCGCCCCAGGTCGGCGCCGTCGTCACCCACGGCACCTCCGACTGGTCCCTCGCCCCGGTCCCGGACTGGGCGGGCCAGGAGGTGACCGTCCGGGTCAGCCGCTCGGGCGACGCCGTGACCGTCCGCGCCCGCCGCGCCGACGACCCCTGGCGCACCATCCGCCTGGCCTGGCTCGACCCCGCCGCCGACGCCCGCGCGGGTCTGTTCTGCTGCGCACCCCAACGCCCCGGCCTGCGCGTCCACTTCACCCGCCTCTCCTCGGGGCCCGCCGACACCTCCCTGCACTGATCCCTGCCCCCATCCGCAAGCCGGGCGCCGACTCCGGCCGCCGCTAGGGCTGTTCGCGCAGGACCGTGTCGAGGACGCGGGACCACTGGCGGACGATTCCCGCGCGGCGGGCGGAGTCGTCGCTGAGGAGGTTGGCGAGGCCGAGGCCGCGGGCCATGTCGAGGGTGGCCTGGACGGTCTCCCTGACGCCGGGCAGGGATTCGTCGGCGCCGAGGAACTCGACCGCCAGGCGGTGGGCCTCGCGGCCGATCCGGGACTCCAGCGCGGCGACGCGGGGGCGGAGCTGTTCCTCGTCGGAGGCGGCCACCCACAGGTGGAGAGCGGCCCGGAACAGCGGGCCGGTGTGGACCGCGACCAGCATGTCGACGACGGCGTAGGTGCGGTCCTGGCCCGCGCGGGGGAGGGCCAGGGCGCGCTCTCTGACGGCGGCGACCCACTCCTCGGCCATGTGCGCGATGGCCGCGGTGAACAGCTCCTCGCGGGTGCGGAAGTGGTGCTGGGCCGCCCCTCTGGAGACACCGGCGCGGGCGCACACCACGGCGACGGTGCTGCCCGACCAGCCGTGCTCGGCGAGGCACGAGACGGCGGCCTCCAGTATCCGCCGACGGGTGGCGCGGCTGCGGTCCTGTTTGGGGGAGCGGTCGGTCACCAGGTCCATGACGGGTCCGGCCGTTCGGTGCTGGTGGCGGCGCCTTCTGAGGTCTGCGCGACCGCGCGGAAGGGCGCTGCGGCGCGGGTGCGAAGTGGTGCGGTGGTCACGGGCGCCTCCTCGGCGGTGTGTCGTCAGTAGGACTTCGGCAGTCCCAGTGTGTGGTGCGAGACGAAGTTGAGGATCATCTCCCGGCTGACCGGGGCTATCCGGCCGACACGGGACGCGGTCAGCAGCGAGGCGAGACCGTACTCGGCGGTGAGGCCGTTGCCGCCGAGGGTGTGCACGGCCTGGTCGACGGCCTTGGCGCCGGCTTCGGCAGCCGCGTACTTCGCCATGTTCGCGGCCTCGCCCGCGCCCATGTCGTCGCCCGCGTCGTAGAGGTAGGCGGCCTTCTGCATCATCAACCGGGCCAGTTCCAGCTCGATGTGGGCCTGGGCGAGCGGGTGCGCTATCGCCTGGTGGGAGCCGATGGGAGCCTGCCACACCTGCCGGGACTTGGCGTACTCGACCGCCTTGTCCAGGGCGTAGCGGCCCATCCCGATGGAGAAGGCGGCGGTCATGATCCGCTCCGGGTTGAGCCCCGCGAAGAGCTGGAGCAGGCCGGCGTCCTCGTCGCCGACGAGCGCTTCCGCAGGTAGCGCGACATCGTCGAGGAAGAGCTGGAACTGCTTCTCGGGTGCGGCCAACTCCATCTCGATCTGCCGGAATTCGAAGCCCGGTGTCTCCCGGTCCACGATGAACAGGCAGGGCTTGAGCTTGCCGGTGCGGGCGTCCTCGGTGCGGCCGACGATCAGTGTGGCGTCGGCGATGTCGACACCGGATATGAAGACCTTGCGGCCGGTCAGCCGCCACCCGCCGGTGTCGGGGTCGCGCCGCGCGGTGGTGGTGATGCGGTGCGAGTTGGACCCGGCGTCCGGTTCGGTGATGCCGAAGGCCATCCGCAGCGAGCCGTCGGCGATCCCCGGCAGCCAGCGCCGCTTCTGCTCGTCGGTGCCGAAGCGGGCGATGACCGTGCCGCAGATCGCGGGGGAGACGACGAGCAGCAGCAGCGGGCAGCCAGCCGCCCCCAACTCCTCCAGCACGATGGACAGTTCCGCCAGACCGCCGCCCCCGCCGCCGTACTCCTCAGGCAGGTTGACCCCGAGGTATCCGAGGCCGCCCGCCTCCTGCCACAACTCGTCGGTGTGCTTGCCCGCACGTACGGTGGCCGAGAAATATTCACGACCGTAGCGGCGGGCGAGGTCCCCGACGGCCTTGCGCAGGGCGCGCCGCTCGTCGCTTTCCAGCAAGGCGCTGTCGAAGGTTCCCTGAACGGTGCTCATGGCGTGGTTTCCTCCTTGACGACGGCGAGTACGGCGCCGACGTCGACCTGTCGGCCGACCTCGGCGGTGAGCTCCGTGAGTGTCCCGGTGGCGGGAGCGGCGATCACGTGTTCCATCTTCATCGCTTCGAGCCAGAGCAGCGGGCGGCCTTTTTCGACCCGGTCGCCCGGTGAGAATTCACCTATCCGGATGACCGTGCCGGGCATCGGCGCAAGCAGCGAGCCCCGCGGCGTCAGATCCTCCGGGGCGGTGAAGCGGGGCAGAGCGGTCAAAGCGCATGACACGAACGGGGAATCGACGAACACCCGTTCGGCGTAGGCGGCGACGTCGAACACCCGCCGCACACCGTCGATGTCGAGGACGACACGCCGGGCCGACGCCGACACCAGCCGGACACCGTCGGCGCCGGTCGCCTCCAGACCGGCGCGGCCGAGCCGGTAACCGACCTCGTACTCCCGGCCGTCCGGCTCGCTGCGGAAGCGTTTCACCTGCGGCTGCGACGGAACGTTCCGCCACCCGCCGAGCCGGACCGGCACCGGCCCGCGCGCCGACGTACGCCCGGCCGCGTCGGCGAGCGCGGCGGCCAGCGCCGCGAACCGCACGGGACCGCCGTCCCCGTCGACCGGCCCCGGCGCGTCCGTGGTCGCCCCCGACGCCCCGATGAGCGCGTCCAGGCGGCGCTCCAGGAAGCCGGTGTCCAGCCGCGCGGCGGCGAAGTCCGGGTGCCGCAGCACCCGTACGAGCAGGTCGCGGTTGGTGACGGGGCCGTGCAGCCGGGCCCGCTCCAGCGCGTACGCGAGACGGCGTACGGCCTCGGCGCGGGTCGGCGCCCAGGCGATCACCTTGGCGAGCATCGGGTCGTAGTGGACGCCGATCGTCTCGCCGCCGCTCACCCCCGCGTCCAGCCGCAACCCCGCGTCGAGCCCCGGCGCCACGGCGAATTCGGCGTCCACGCCCGGCAGTTCGAACAGATGCAGCGCGCCCGGCTGCGGCTGCCAGCCGCGGGCCGGGTCCTCCGCGTAGAGCCTGGCCTCCACCGCGTGGCCGTGCGGCCGCGGGGGCGAGGGCGGCAGCGCGGCCCCCTCGGCGACACGGATCTGGAGCGCCACGAGGTCGAGCCCGGTGACGCACTCGGTGACCGGATGCTCCACCTGGAGACGGGTGTTCATCTCCAGGAAGTACGGACGCCCGTCCCGCGCGACCAGGAACTCCACGGTGCCCGCGCCCGTGTAGCCGATCGAGCGCGCCGCGCGGGCGGCGGACTCGTGCAGCGTACGGCGCACCTCGTCGCCCAGACCCGGGGCCGGGGTCTCCTCGATCACCTTCTGGTGCCGCCGCTGGAGCGAACAGTCGCGCTCGCCCAGCACCCACACCGTGCCGTGCGCGTCGGCCAGCACCTGCACCTCGACGTGCCTGGCGCCCTCCGCGTACGGCTCGACGAACACCTCGCCGTCACCGAAGGCGGCTGCGGCCTCCGACCTCGCGGCGGCCAACTCGCTCTCCAGTGCGTCCAGTTCGCGTACGACCCGCATGCCGCGACCGCCGCCGCCCGCGGACGCCTTCACCAGCAGCGGCAGGTCCGCGGCCGTGACCCGCGCCGGATCGAGCGCGGAGAACAGCGGTACGCCCGCCGCGGCCATCAACTCCTTGGCCCGCGTCTTGGACCCCATCGCCTCGACCGCGTCCGGTGGCGGACCGATCCACACCAGCCCCGCCGCCTCCACCGCACGCGCGAACTCCGCGTTCTCCGACAGGAATCCATAGCCGGGATGCACGGCGTCCGCGCCCGCCGCGAGCGCCGCCGCGATCAGCAGATCGGCCCGCAGATACGTGTCGGCGGGCGCGTTTCCCGGCAGCCGTACCGCCGCGTCGGCCTCCGCGACGTGTGCCGCGTCCGCGTCGGCGTCCGCGTACACCGCCACCGTGGCGATGCCGAGCGTGCGGCAGGTCCGGAAGACACGGCGCGCGATCTCGCCCCGGTTGGCCACCAGCACGGAGCCGATGTCCTTGTGGCGCATTGGAGGTGACTGCCCGACAGCGGTGAAGTCCCCGCTCGGCGAAGCGCTGCTCGAATCGGTCATCGGAAAGGGACCCCTCACATCCGGAAGACGCCGAAGCCGCCCCTGGCGCCCTCGATCGGCGCGCCATGGACGGCGGAAAGGCACAGGCCGAGCACCGTACGGGTGTCGCGCGGGTCGATCACGCCGTCGTCGTAGAGCCGTCCCGACAGGAACATCGGCAGCGACTCGGCCTCGATCTGCTGCTCCACCATCGCCCGCAGCGCGGCGTCGCCCTCCTCGTCGTAGGGACGGCCCTTCGCCGCCGCCGACTGCCGGGCCACGATGGACAGCACCCCGGCGAGCTGCGCGGGACCCATCACCGCGGACTTGGCGCTCGGCCACGCGAAGAGGAACCGCGGATCGAAGGCCCGGCCGCACATGCCGTAGTGCCCGGCGCCGTAACTCGCCCCGATCAGAACCGAGATGTGCGGGACGCGCGAGTTGGCGACCGCGTTGATCATCATCGCGCCGTGCTTGATGATGCCGCCCTGCTCGTACTCGCGGCCCACCATGTAGCCGGTGGTGTTGTGCAGGAAGAGCAGCGGAATGTCGCGCTGGTTGGCGAGTTGGATGAACTGCGCCGCCTTCTGCGACTCCTCGCTGAACAGCACGCCCTGCGCGTTGGCGAGGATTCCGACCGGATAGCCGTGCACCTCCGCCCAGCCGGTGGCCAGGCTCGGCCCGTAGAGCGGCTTGAACTCGTCGAAGGCCGAGGCGTCCGTGATCCGCGCGATGACCTCGCGGGGGTCGAAGGGGGTGCGCAGATCGCCGGGCACGATGCCCAGCAGCTCCTCCTCGTCGTACGCGGGGGGCAGCGGGTCAGGACGCGGATCGGGCCCGGATTTACGCCAGTTGAGGCGGGCGACGACGCGCCGGGCGGTACGCAGCGCGTCCGGCTCGTCCAGTGCGAAGTAGTCGGCCAGGCCGGAGCGCCGGGCGTGCATGTCGGCGCCGCCGAGCGATTCGTCGTCGCTCTCCTCGCCGGTCGCCATCTTCACCAGGGGCGGCCCGCCGAGGAAGACCTTGGACCGCTCCTTGACCATGATGACGTGGTCGGACATGCCCGGGATGTACGCGCCGCCCGCCGTCGAATTGCCGAACACCACGGCCACCGTGGGGATTCCGGCCGCCGACAGCCGCGTCAGGTCGCGGAAGAGGGCGCCGCCGGGGATGAAGATCTCCTTCTGGCTGGGCAGGTCCGCGCCGCCCGACTCCACCAGGCTGATCACCGGCAGGCGGTTGGCGAAGGCGATCTCGTTCGCCCGCAGCGCCTTCTTCAGCGTCCACGGGTTGCTGGCGCCGCCGCGCACCGTCGGGTCGTTGGCCGTGATCAGGCACTCCACGCCCTCGACCACGCCGATGCCGGTCACGAGGGAGGCGCCCACCGCGAAGTCGCTGCCCCAGCCGGCCAGCGGGGACAGTTCGAGGAACGGTGTGTCCGGGTCGAGCAGCAGCTCGATCCGCTCCCGTGCCAGCAGCTTGCCGCGATTCCGGTGCCGCTCCTGGTACTTCTCGCCGCCACCGGCCAGCGCGGCGGCGTGCCCCGCCTCGACCTCGGCCAGCCGTTCCAGCATCGCGGCCCGCCGCTCGGCGAAGTCCGCTCCGCGTATGTCGACCTGCGTCATGACGTGCTCCCCTCCGCGCCGCCGCGCGGCGGCCGTCCCTTGCCCGGCGGGCCCGCGAATGCCTGCACGATCGACAACCACGCGTCCGCGTCCGGGCCTTGGGCCCGTACCGCCACGTCGTCGCGGTGCCTGCGCCGCACCGCCAGCAGGCAGAAGTCCAGTGCGGGGCCGGTCACGCGCTGCTCGGCGTCGTCCGGGCCGAACGCCCACAAGGTGCCGTCGGGTGCCGTCAGTTCGAGGCGGAATTCCGTGCCGGGCGGGGTGCGGCCGTGCACCGCGAAGGCGAAGTCCCGTGCCCTGAAGGCGATTCGGGCGACGTGCCACAGGCGGTGGGTCGGTGGGCGCTCGACGCCGAGCGCGTCGGCGATGTCCTCGCCGTGGGCCCATGTCTCCATCAGGCGGCCCGTCGCCATCGACGCCGTGCTCATCGGCGGCCCGTACCAGGGGAAGCGGCTGCCCGGCGGTTCGCCGGTCAGGGTCGCCCAGAGCCGGGCTCTGCCCGACCGCCACCTCTCCAGCAGCTCCGGCGGCGCCAGCGTCGCGCCCTCCCGGGCGCCGTCCTCCACGTACGCGTCCAGCCGCGCCGCCGCGTCGCCGACCTCGCGGGCGAACGCCTCCGCGTCCTTGACCGCCAGCAGCGCCTGGGCGTCCGTCCAGGCCAGATGTGCGATCTGGTGTGCAACGGTCCAGCCTTCGGCCGGTGTCGGCCTCGCCCACTGCTCGGGCTCCAGCCCGGCCACCACGTCGTCGAGCGCGTCGCTCTCCGCTCTCAGATCGGCCAGGACGGTACGGACGGACTGCGGATCGGCCATGGCCATGAGGGTGGCAGGCGGGGCCCGCAACAATCAAGCATGCGTGCATGATTGTTTCCCGGCCCCGCTGGGGCCGGTTCTCAGGCCGCGCCACCGTCGTGGCTGGTCGCGCCGTTCCCCGCGCCCCTGAAAAGACCGGGCGTGCCGCCTAGGGCCCGCACGGCTCTCGGGAGCCGGGTCCCGTCAGGGGGCGCGAGGAACTGCGCGACCGGCCCCCGCCGGGCCTGGGGCCCGAAAACTGACAGCAACTGCCCCGCTGGGGCCGGTTCTGAGGCCGCGCCACCGTCGTGGCTGAGCGCGCCGTTCCCCGCGCCCCTCAAAAGACCGGGCGTGCCGCCCAGGGCCCGCACGGCTCTCGGGGAGCCGGGTCCCGTCGGGGGCGCGAGGAACTGCGCGACCGGGCCCCGCCGGGCCTGCGGCCCGAGAACCCACAGCAACTGCCCCGCCGGCGCCGGTTCTGAGGCCGCGCCACCGTCGTGGCTGGTCGCGCCGTTCCCCGCGCCCCTCAAAAGATCGGGCGTGCCGACCTCGGTGAGACAACCGCGCGGGGCCGCGCCCCCAGAGCGCCCACCTTCGGGAGGTGGACGTCGTAGGGGCGCGGCCCGAAGGGGATTAGGCGCGGGCGGCGCGGCGGGCGAGAAGGGCTTCGCGGCGCTCGTCGAAGCGGGTGGCCTGTTCGTTGAGGCCGCCCATGAAGAGGCCGAGCTCCTGCTGGGCCTGGAGGCCCTCGGGGCCGAGACCGGAGATCTCGAGGACCTTGAGGTGGCGCAGGACGGGCTGGAGGACGTCGTCGTGGTGGATGCGGAGGTTGTAGATGCCGCCGATGGCCATGCGGGCGGCGGCCCGCTCGAAGCCGGGCATGCCGTGTCCCGGCATGCGGAATTCGACGACGACGTCACGGATGGCCCGCATGGCGAGGTCGGGAGCGAGCTCGAGGGCGGCGGCCAGGAGATTCCGGTAGAAGACCATGTGCAGGTTCTCGTCGGTGGCGATCCTGGCGAGCATCCGGTCGCACACGGGGTCACCCGACTGGTGTCCGGTGTTGCGGTGCGAGACGCGGGTGGCCAGCTCCTGGAAGGCGACGTACGCCACGGAGTGGACCATGCTGTGCCGGTGGTCGTGCTCGAAGCCCTCCGACATGTGCTGCATGCGGAACCGTTCCAGCTCGACCGGGTCGACGGCGCGGCTGGTCAGCAGGTAGTCGCGCATGACGATCGCGTGCCGGCCCTCCTCGGCGGTCCAGCGGTGCACCCAGGTGCCCCAGGCGCCGTCACGGCCGAAGAGTGTCGCGATCTCGTGGTGGTAGCTGGGCAGATTGTCCTCGGTGAGCAGATTGACCACGAGGGAGATCCGGCCGACGTCCGTGACCTTGGACTGCTCGGGGGCCCAGGCTTCGCCCCCCATTATTCCGTCGAAATTGCGGCCGTCGCTCCACGGCACGTACTCGTGGGGCATCCACTCCTTGGCCACGCCGAGGTGCCGGTTGAGCTCCCGCTCGACGACCTCCTCCAGCGCGTAGAGCAGCGTCGCGTCGCTCCAGACGTCGGGTTGGGCACGGTCGGGCGAGGTCAGGGTCACGGGGGCTCCTGGGGACGGGAGAGGGGACGGACATGGGACGGGGGTGTACGGGACCCGCACGGGCTGTACGGATCGTACGGACGTACGTACGCGACATGCGGTCGGTCGGTCGTACGGCGCCGCGGACGGATCCACGGGCACATACGCACGGCCTGCGGGTGCAGCGGAGATTCGCACCTACGCCTACGTAAGTTACGCAACCGTAGGTTAAGGCGGCGTAAGAAGGCAACCAGCCAATATGGCTGCACCGGCCACCCACCTCGCGTCGAGCCGGACCCGGCGGCACGGCGAGACCCGGCGACAGCCCTTGGCCCGACCGGAGGCACGCCCTCCGCCGACCGGAGGGCAAGCCTCCGCCGCCCGCCGTGAAAGCCCTTCGCCCGCCTCCCGTCGCACCCGATAAACTCCGCCCTCTTATGAGTGCCACTCTCGTCGCCAAGAATCTCGCCGCCGGACACGGCGACCGTGTCCTGTTCTCCGGCCTGGACCTGGTCGTCGCCCCCGGCGACGTCATCGGTCTGGTCGGCGCCAACGGCGCGGGCAAGTCCACGCTGCTGCGGCTGCTCGCCGGGCTCGACACGCCCGAGGACGGGACGCTGCGGCTCAGCCCGGCCACCGCCACCGTCGGGCATCTGCCGCAGGAGCCCGAGCGGCTGCCGGGCGGGGAGAGCGTGCGGGAGTTCCTGAGCCGCCGCACCGGGGTCACCGCCGCCCAGGCGGCCCTGGACGCCGCCACCCAGGCGCTGGTGGACGAGGCCCCGGGCGCCGACGACGCGTACGCGACCGGACTCGACCGCTGGCTGGCGCTCGGCGGCGCCGACCTGGACGAACGCGCCGAGGAGGCCGCTGCCTCGCTCGGCCTGGGCGTCGACCTGGACCAGCCGATGTTCTCGCTCTCCGGCGGCCAGGCCGCCCGCGCGGGACTCGCCTCGCTGCTGCTCAGCCGCTACGACGTCTTCCTGCTGGACGAGCCCACCAACGACCTCGACCTCGACGGCCTGGAACGGCTGGAGAAATTCGTCGGCGGCCTGCGCGCCGGTACGGTCCTGGTCAGCCACGACCGCGAATTCCTCACCCGCACCGTCACCCGCGTGGTGGAGCTGGACCTCGCCCAGCAGCAGGTCAGCACCTTCGGGGGTGGCTACACCGCCTATCTGGAGGAACGCGAGACGGCCCGGCGGCACGCCCGCGAGGAGTACGACGAGTACGCCGACACCAAGGCCGGACTCGAAGCGCGGGCGCGGATGCAGCGCGGCTGGATGGACAAGGGCGTCAGGAACGCCATGCGCAAGGCGCCCGACCACGACAAGATCGCCCGCAAGGCGCGCGCCGAGGGCAGCGAGAAGCAGGCCGCCAAGGCCCGGCAGACCGACCGGATGATCGAGCGCCTGGACGTGGTCGAGGAGCCGCGCAAGGAGTGGGAACTGCGGATGGAGATCGCCGCCGCGCCCCGCTCGGGCGCCGTGGTGGCCACCCTGCGCGGCGCCCGCGTGCGCCGCGGCGACTTCGCCTTCGGGCCGGTCGACATCCAGATCGACTGGGCCGACCGGGTGGCCATCACCGGCGCCAACGGCTCGGGCAAGTCCACCCTGCTCGCGGCGCTGCTCGGCCGCCTCCCGCTGGACGAGGGCCACAGCGCGCTCGGCCCCGGCGTCCTGGTCGGCGAGGTCGACCAGGCCCGCGGCCTCTTCCGCGGGCAGGAACCGCTCCTCGACGCCTTCCGCGCCCCGGCGCCCGACATGGATCCGGCCGAGATCCGTACGCTTCTCGCCAAATTCGGCCTTAAGGCCGCCCATGTGCTGCGCCCCGCCGCGACCCTCTCGCCCGGCGAGCGCACCCGCGCCGCGCTGGCGCTGCTCCAGGCCCGCGGCGTCAATCTCCTGGTCCTCGACGAGCCGACCAACCACCTCGACCTGCCCGCGATCGAACAGCTCGAAGCGGCGCTGGCCGCGTACGAGGGCACGCTGCTGCTGGTCACCCACGACCGGCGGATGCTGGACGCCGTGCACACGACCCGCCGCGTCGAGGTCGCCGACGGCCGCATCACCGAGCGCTGAGCGAACCTTCGAGCGCGCTTGGCCCCGATTTCCCGAGGCGGCCCGCGCCGCGTTCCCGACGGCGCCCCCGGACCCTCCGGGCGGGAGGGAACCCGGTGGCGTCCGGCTGCGTCCCATCCATGACCGGACCCCGAACCGGCCGCCGGAGGAGGACACGATGCGCGCTCGGACATTCGCCGCTGCCGCCGCCGTACTGCTGGTGGCCGGTTGCGGAAGCGCGAGCGGCGTACGTGTCGGGTCGCCCGATCCGAGCGACAGCAGCACCCGGCCGGTCTGCGGTGACGTCACGGTCACGCCCGGCGGCGGGGCCGAAGGCCGCGAGGTCTGCCTGAGTGTCGGCAGCACCCTGCGGGTCGCCACCGCCCCCGGCGACCGGCCGCCCGGCGAGCGGGGCGCCGCCCTCTCCGAGATCTCTCCCGGCGTCTACCGAGGCGCGCGGGTGGGCACCGCCGAACTGAGCGGGTTCCGGCGCGCCTGCCCCGGCGCCACCCCCGGTGTCATGTCCTGCCATGCCATCGCGGGGTGGAAGATCACCGTCGACGTACGGTGATCGGCACCATCGCGGGACCCCGGGTCGGCAGTGGGGGCCGGCCCGGGTCCCGCGATCCCTTCGGTGCGGCACACCGGCGAGGTTGACCCGGTCAGCCTGCGGCGCGGCACGCCGACACGGCTGACGCCGACTCAGGCATCGGCGCGGCCCGGCCGGGCGGCGGGCGACAGGCCGTCCATCAGCAGGTCCAGCAGGCGGCCGGCCTTGGCCGCGCGCCCGGGCCGGGGGGCCACGGTGAAGATGCCGATGAGGGCGGCGGCGATGTCCTCGGCGGTGACATCGGAACGGAGGTCGCCCGCCGCACTGCCCGCGTCGAGCATCGTCGTGATGGCCGTCAGCAGCTCGGTCCGGGTCCGCGCATGGGTGATCTCGCCCGACTCGATCATCGCGAGGAGCGTGTCGAGCATGCCGTTCTTGGTCGCGATCCAGTCCCCGAACAGGTCCGTCCAACGCCGCATCGCCGCGGCCGGGGGCAGCTGACCGAGCAGCTCGCGGGCACCGGTCGTCAATCGTACGACTTGATCCTGGTAGACCGCGTCGACCAGCGACTCGCGGGTCGGGAAGTGCCGGTAGAGCGTGGCGATCCCGACCCCGGCCTCGCGGGCGATCGCCCGCATCGACGACTCGGCGTCGGCCGACATGAACACGCGGGTCGCCACCGCGAGCAGCTGGTCGCGGTTGCGGGCCGCGTCCGCCCGTGGCGCGCGGGGCTCCGCGTCCGCCAAAACGGATCGCGCTCCGTTTATGTTACGGTCATTCATGTAAACGGAGCATAGTCCGTTTCGGTGTGTTCCCTCGGTCCCAAGGAGACAGGCGCACATGAAGGCACAGAGCGATCAGCCTCCCACGGGCGGGAGCAGGGCGGTCCGGCTCGAGTCGTTCGGCGGCCCCGAGGCCCTGGAGGTCCGCGAGGTTCCCGTCCCGCAGGCCGGTCCGGGACAGATCCGCGTACGGGTCACCGCGGCCGGTCTGAATCCGATGGACTGGATCATGACCGCCGACGCGGACACCGCCGCCCGGTTCGGCCTGAGCCTGCCGGCCGGGTTCGGAACCGACTACGCCGGAGTGGTCGACCTGGTCGGTGCCGAGGTGAGCGGGTTCGCCCCCGGCGACCGGGTGTTCGGGGGCGCCCTGTCCCGCGCGGTCGCCGACTTCGTGGTGATCGACCCGGCCGGGGGGACGGCGGCGAACGAGGCCCACCACACGCCCGACGGCGTCGACGACCGTACCGCCGCCACCCTCACGATCGCCGGCCGTACGGCATCCGCCGCCCTCGCCGTCATCGATCCGGGCCCGGGCGACACCGTGCTGATCGGCGGCGCGGCGGGCGGGGTCGGGGTCTTCGCCGTCCAACTGGCCCGGATCGCGGGAGCGCGCGTGATCGGGACGGGATCGGCGGCGTCGGCCGACTATCTGCGCGAGCTCGGGGCGGAGCCGGTCGTCTACGGCGACGGCCTGGCCGACCGGGTCCGATCGCTCGCTCCCGGCGGCGTCACGGCCGCCGTCGACCTGCACGGCGTGGAGACCGTGCACGCCGCCAGGGAACTCGGCGTCCCGGACGGTCGCATCTGCGCCATCGCCGCGCAGGTCGACGGGGTGCCCGCGGCCAACGGCGCGAACGCGGCTCCCGGCGCTCTGGAGGAGATCGCCCGCCTGGTCGCCGCGGGCCGGCTCCGGGTGCCGATCGCGGAGACCTTCCCGGTCGAGCGGATCCGCCGGGCTGCCGAGCTCCAGGCCGGCAGGCACGTGCGGGGCAAGGTCGTCATCGACCTCTAGGGCCTGGCCGTGGCGACGGCGAACGTGGTGCCGCCTTCACCGATGCGGCGGGGAGGGCTTCCCGCCCCTGTGGGGCCGGGGCGGGAAGCCCTCCCGTCGCCGGGTATCGCCGATCCGGAGGACCCCGGCGGACGACGGGCTAGCCGACGTTGACCGCCGCGTCGTCGATCAGGAACGACGTCGCGAGGCTGGAGTCCTCGGTGCCGGTGAACTTCAGAGTGACCGTCTGTCCCGCGTAGGACGACAGGTTGACCGACCGCTGCACGTAGCCGGTGCCCTTGTTGAGGTTGGAGTACGAGGCCAGCGTGGTGCTGCCCGCGGCGACGGTGAGCTTGTCGTACGCCGTGGTGGTGCTGGTCTCCTGGCTGCTGACGTAGAGGTAGAAGGTGAAGGTGGCGCTGGTGCAGGAGGCGGGGATCGTGACCGACTGGGAGAGCGTGTCGGTGTGGGTGGTCCCGTAGCCGTTCAGCCACGCCTTGTACGAGCCGCTGTGGGCGGGGGCGCCGGTGCTGTTGTCGATGACGCCGGAGGACGTCGTCCAGCCGGTGTTGCCGCTCTCGAAGCCGGGGTTGGTCAGGAGCTGCGCGCTGGTGCAGCCGCCGCCGCCCGACCCGGTGACCGTCCAGGTGAAGGACGCGCTGCCGGAGGCGCTGGTGGTGTCCGTGGCGGTGACGGTGACGTTGTACGTGCCCGCCGCCGTCGGGGTGCCGCTGATCAGACCGGTGGAGGAGTTGATCGACAGACCCGTCGGCAGGCCGGAGGCGCTGTAGGTGAGGGTCTGGCCCGAGGCCGAGTCGCTGGCGCTGATCTGGAGCGAGGCCGCGGTGTTGACCGCGGTGGACTTGGCGCCCGGGTTGGTGACCGTCACCGTGTTGCCGCCGGTCGAACCGCCGTTGGTGAAGGCGGCCGTGCCGTTCGGCGTGCCCAGCCCGGTCGGCCCGTCGTATCCGGCCTTCGCGGTGCACAGGTAGGAGCCGCCGCACGAGCCGTTGGAGCCGCTGGTGACGTCGTTCAGCGAGCCGGTGTGGGAGTACGGGTAGGAGGCGGGGGTGGTCCCGGCCGCGGGGGTGCCGGCCAGGGCGTAGACGGAGGCGATGATCGGCGACGAGGCGCTCGTGCCGCCGTAGACCTGCCAGCCGGACGCCTGGTAGCTGTCGTAGACGGCCAGGCCGGTGGCCGGGTCGGCGACGGCGGAGACGTCGGCGATGGTGCGCTTGGCGCAGCCGGTGTCGGTCTGCCAGGTGGGCTTGGCGTCGTAGGCCGAGCAGCCGGAGCCGGTGCCCTCGGTGCTCGAGGTGTTCCAGACGGACTCGGTCCAGCCGCGGGTGGTGCCGCTGGCCCGGCTGAGCGCGGTGCCGCCGACGGCGGTGACGTACTTGGACGCGGCCGGGTACTCCGCGCCGTAGCCCTCGTCGCCGGAGCTGACGGTGATGGCGACGCCCGGGTGGTTGAAGTACTGCGAGTCGGCGGTGGTGTCGGAGGAGTCCTCGCTGCCGCCGTAGCTGTTGGAGACGTACTTCGCGCCCTGCGTGACCGCCTGGTTCACCGCGGTGCCCAGGTCGTCCATGCTCGCCGAGGTGGCCTCGACCAGCAGGATGTGGCACTGCGGGCAGACCGCGCTGACCATGTCCAGGTCGAGTGAGATCTCACCGGCCCAGCCGGAGTCGGCGCTCGGCAGCGACGTGGTCGAGCCGTTCTGGTTGATCTTCTTGAAGCAGCCGTTGGCGGTGGTGCAGGCCGGCAGCCCGTACTGCGCGCGGTACGTGCTCAGGTCGGCCGCGGCGTTGGGGTCGTCCTGCGCGTCCACGATCGCGACGGTGGCTCCGGCGCCCGCGGACGACGGCAGTGCGTACGCGCTCTGGAGGTCGGTGGGGCCGTAGCCGGAGGGGGTGGCGTTCGGGGTGATGCCGAGGTGGTGGACGACGTCGGTACGGGTCAGCGCCATGCAGGCCATCTGGCCCTTCTTGGCGGGAACGGCGCACAGGCGCTGGGTGGGAGCGGCCGACGACGCGGACGCGGACGCGCCGGACGACGTGCTCGCGGCCGTGCTCGACGACGCGGAGGTGTGCGACGACGCGGCCGTGCTCGACGACGCGGAGGTGGCTGCCGCGCCCGACGCCGGGGTGCTGGCGACGGACGGCGCCGCGGTGGCCAGCAGACCGCCGGTGACGAGAGCCGCCGCCGACAGTACGGCGACCGCCGTGCGGCGGACGGCCCGTCTGGCCCGGCCGGGGTGTGACGACTTCAATGAACTGCCCTCCATGGGGGGATCGGCTCCCGAGGGCGTCCGCCGCTGACCTTCATGTCAAGGTCATGACAACCGATCATGCGACGGCGACGCCTGGGACTTCGTGTGGCGCACGTTCACTGGTGATCCGGATGTCATCTACTGCCGACTGCCACCACCGTGAGTGGTGACCGATGCTGAACGTAGTGACCGAGGGCCCAAGTAACTACCGGCCTATGGCAAAGAGTTGCCCTCGGATCGGCCTGGATCCGACCCCGGCTCGCTTCCGCAAGTCGATCTCCGCCGTATACCTTGTGGCGCCATGGAGACGGAGGAAGAACCGGTCAACGACCTTGTCGCGCTGGGTCTCGCGCGGTACGAGGCGCGGGTCTATCTCGCCCTCGTGCGACGCGAGTCGTACACGGCGGCGGAGGTCGCGCGGGCGGCGGACGTACCCCGGCAGCGGGTGTACGACGTGCTCGACACGCTGGTACGGCGGCGGCTGGCGACCGCGCACCCCGGCCGGGTCGCCACCTTCTCGGCCGTCGCGCCGGAACTGGCCGTCGCCCGCCTCATGGCCCTTCAGCGCGAGACCCTCGAACGCCTCGACCGCGTCTCCTCCGCGCTGACCGCCGCCCTCGTCCCGGTCTGGGCCGACGGCCGCACGCAGACCGTGCCGATCGACTACGTCGAGATCCTGCGCGACCCCAAGTCGATAGCCGAGGCGTTCACCGACATCCAGGGCCAGGCCAAGACCGAACTGCTCAGCTTCTGCAAACCGCCCTTCGTCGCCCCCGCCGCGAACACCCCCGGCATCAAGGTGGTACGTCGGCTGCGCCGCTCGGGCGGCTCGGTGCGGGCGATCTACACCCACGACTCGCTCGACGACACGGAGGTGCTGGAGAACGTACGGCGCTTCGGCGCGGCGGGCGAGGAGCACCGTTTCACCTCCGCGCTGCCGCTGAAGCTGGTGGTCGCCGACGCGTCGCTGGTGCTCTGCGACATGCCGGACCCGGTGGCCGGGACCGGCGCGACGACCGCGCTCTACATTGAGCACCCGGCGCTCGCCGCGTGCCTGCGGCTGGCGTTCCTCACCGTGTGGGAGAGCGCGGAAACGGTTCCGAACGCGCGGCCGTGACCCGTACGGCGGCTGCGGGGCGCCCTGTCGCCCGGCTGTCGGCCGGGCGGCGCTCGGCTGTCCGCCGGGCCGGCCGGCTCCCGTGGGACCGCTGTCCGCGAGCTGTCGGTGAGCTGTCGGTGAGCTGTCCGCGTCGCTGTCCCGAAGGCGACGCGGACCTGTGGCGAAGCCCACGGAACCCCTCGATCGCGCGGTCAGTGCCTATACAGTGACCGCGTGGCCGTGTTCCTGCTGGGAGTCAGTGCCGCGTGCTGCCTCGGCCTCGGTTTCGTGTTGCAGCAGCGTGCGGCCGCGCGTGCCTCGCTCGCGGACTTCCTGTCCTTCCGGCTGCTGCTGCACCTGGTGCGGATGCCGGACTGGCTGCTCGGTGTCGGCCTCATGGTCTGCGGCCAGGTGCTCGGAGCCGTCGCCCTCGTCTACGGCGAGGTCTCCCTGGTCGAACCGCTCACCGCCACCAATCTGCTCTTCGCCATGGCGCTCGCCCGCTGGCTCACCCCACGCCAGTCCCTCGGCCTCAGCGGCTGGGGCGGCGTCGTCCTGCTCGCCCTCGGCGTGACCGCCTTCATCGTCGCGGGCCAGCCGGAGGGCAGCGCGGCCGAGGCGGGGGCGCTGCGGCACTGGCTGGTCTTCGGCATCGTCGCCGGGCTCGCGCTGCTGCTCACCGGCGCGGCCAAGCGGCTGCCGCCGTCCTCCGAGGCCACGCTCCTCGCGCTGGCCGCGGGCCTGCTCTACGGGCTCCAGGACGCCCTCACCCGGATCTGTAGCCAACTGGCCGGTGACGAGGGTGTGGCCGCCCTCGCCGTGCACTGGCAGCCGTACGCCATCGCCGTCATCGGCCTCACCGGCATGCTGCTCGTCCAGAGCGCCTTCGAGACCGCCTCGCTGCGGATGTCGCTGCCCGCGCTGACCGCCGCCCAGCCGCTGGCCGGAATCGCCTGCGGCATAGGTTTCCTCGGCGACCGCCTGCGCGTCACCCCCGGCGCCCTCGCCTGGGAGGCCGCCGGTCTCGCCGCCATCACCATCGGCGTGATCCTCCTCGGCCGCCACCCGGCCATGCCGCCGGGCGCCGCCGACCGCGTGGCGGTGGGCGCGACCCGCATGCGCTGAAGCCTTCAGCCGGGCCGTGAGGGGACGCCCGCGACCCCTGCCTCCACTCCGCCGGGGACCGCGTGCGGGTGACCCGTACGCGCTGAGCCCTGAGGGCGACGCCCGCGACACCAGCCTCCACTCCGGCGCGGACCGCGTGCCGGTGTGACCCGTGTGCGCTGGGCGTTCAGCCGGGCCGGTCATGGGGACGCCTACAGTCCCCGCGCCCACTCCCACGCGGCCTCCGTGCCCAGGAAGCGGCCGATGTCGGCGACCTCGGCCGTGATGCCGGCGGCGACCGGGGCGGGGAGGGGGCCGGTCAGCGGCTCGACGCGGAGCGTGAGACGGCGGCCCTGCCAGGTGTGGCGCCAGGTGGCGACCACCGCGCCGTCGCGCAGCACGCAGGGCATGAGCATGCCGCCGCCCGTGGCGATACGGGTCGCGAAGGCCGGGTCGAGCAGGGCGTCGCGGTCCTGGTAGCCGAGCAGATACGGGTCGAAGTGCCCGGTCAGCCGTACCTGCGGCCGGTCCGCGGGCCGCGCCGGAGGCGGCGCCGTGCCGGCCGCCGCCCACAACGGCTCGCCGTCTGGGCCCGCGACCTGCGCGAGCCGGTCCGTCGCCGCGCGGTGGCCGCGCCTGGCCTGGCCCAGGGACAGGCCGGACCAGCGCGCGAAGTCGGCGACCGACGCGGGGCCGTAGGCGGTGGCGTGCCGGACGGCCAGTTCGGCCAGCGCGTCGTCGCCGGTCGGGCCGTCGTCGGGGACGTCTTTCAGCCACCGCTCACGCAGGACATACGTGGACACGTCGGCCGCCGCCTCGGGGCCGCGGCACAGCACGCCCCTGGCCGCCGCGAAGAGTACGAGGTGCGCCGGGGCCTGGCCGCCCGGGTCCACGGCCACCCCCTCCGCCGCGAGCAGGTCGACCAGTTCGGCGCGCGGTACGGGCGGCCGGTCGGCCAGCACCCGCTCCAGGGCGGGCAGCGCCCGCTCGCACAGCTCCTCGTCGAGGCCCAGCCGGGCGCGGCGCCCGCGGTACGCGTCGGCCGCGCGCGGGCCGAGCAGCGCGGTCAGCCAGCGGACGTCCTCGGCCGCCACCGCGTGCAGGGTGCCGCGCATGAGCCAGGTGCGGACGACGGCGCGGCGGTCCGCGCCGCACGCCGTGTCCACGTCGGCCGCGGTCGGCGCTCCGTGGGTGCCGCCGGTCCGCGCCCTGACCTGGAGGCGGCACGCCTTCGCGTCCTGCGCCTGGAGACCGGCCGAGAGCCGGACGGCGTCCGCCACCGTACGATCGCTGCCGCTGCCGCTGCCGCTGCCGCTGCCGCTGCCGCTGCCGCTGCCGCTGCCGTCGCTTTCGCCCGCGCTGCCGCCCGCGCCGTCGCTTCCGTCCTCGGTCAGGCCCTGGGAGCGGGCCCGCCAGCGGCGGACCTCGGCCGTCGTGAGCCGTGCCATCGACTTCGTTCCTCCGCTCGGTCGGCCGCGCAATTGCTTCAGTCCGCTGCCGGGGTCCAGGTGAAGCGCGGCTCGCGGCGTTCGAGGAATGCGGCGACGCCCTCGGCGGTGTCGCCGCTGAGGGCGGCCTGCCGGGCCCAGTGGGCGGCGCGGGCCGTGTCGTCCGACGCGTCCGCCGTCGCGGTGAACTCCTTCGCGGCGGCCTGCGTGAGCTGCGAGCGCGACCGCAGCACCCCGGCGAACTCCGTGACCCGCTTGTCCAGCTCGTCCTCCGGCAGCACCTCGTCCACCAGGCCGGTGCGCAGCGCCCGCTCGTCGTCGATCAACTCGGCCGAGAACAGCAGGTATTTGGCGGTACCGGGCCCCGCGAGCCGCACCAGGCGCCGGGTGGAGGCGGCGCCGTAGACGATGCCCAGGCGCGCGGGCGTGATCCCGAAGCGGGCGCCCCGCGCGGCGAAGCGCAGGTCGCAGGCGACGGCGAGCTGGCAGCCGCCGCCCACGCAGTAGCCGCGTACGGCCGCGATCGTCGGCTTGGGGAAGGCGGCCAGCGCCTCCTCCGCGGCCATGGCGGCGGACTGCGCGCCGCTCGACGAGACGGGGTCGGCGAGGTCGGTGATGTCGGCGCCCGCGCAGAAGGTGTCGCCCGCGCCGGTGAGGACCAGCACGCGGACGGCGGGATCGACCGCGAGGTCGTGGAGGAGTCCCGGCAGCGACTGCCACATGGCCGTCGTCATCGCGTTGCGCCGGGCCGGATTGCTGATCGTCACGGTCGCGGTGCCGTCCGCGGCGCTGACGAGCAGCCCAGGGCCGGAGGTGGACATGCGTGCTCCTTCACGGGGGCGACATGCGCTGGCCGGTGCCGACAGATCCTATCGACCGGCGCGCGGCCGGCCGGGGGCGCACGGCGCCCGCGCCAGGACAGACCGGTACGCCGTGCACGTGCAGATGATCTCGGTCGAAGAGTTCGGGAAGCGTCCGAAGACTGCCGCGAATCGATCGAAAAAACGAAGTCGGCGATCGTTTCCGGTCAAAAATTACTGAAAGGTGCGGACTTACGGTTTCCTGCCTGTTCGGCTCCCGCCGTTACGGACACTCGACCTGTGAGGCGGAAGCTGCCGGGGTTGTCGGCAGGGGCCGCGGGGACACGTCACGCGAAAGCGACGGTGGGTGCGGTCATGGAGGTGCGCGGGAGCGTCCCGCCCGATCAGGCTCCGGCTCCGAGACCGTACGAGGGGGTGTGGCGGTTCACCACCCCGGCTCTCGACTCGTCCGTGCCCCAGGTGCGGCGCGGGGTGCGCGCCCTCGTCGCCGACCAGGGGGTGCCGATCGACGAGGACCTGCTGTACGGACTGCTGGTCATCGTCTCGGAACTGGTCACCAACGCGGTGAAGCACGCGGCCGTGCTGTCGCCCGAGATCACCGTCGAGGTCGCGGTCGGCGCCGACTGGATCAGGATCGCCGTCGAGGACAACCACCCGTACCGCCCCAGGGCGCTGGAGGCCGACCACGGGCAGACCGGCGGGCGCGGGCTGCTGCTGGTGAAGACGATCACCGCGGAGGCGGGCGGCCAGTGCGACATCGCGCAGACCGAGACCGGCGGCAAGGTGATCTGGGCGGCGCTCCCGCTGCGGACCACCGCCCTCTGAAACCCCCCGGCCCGTCCTGCGCTGACCTGCCTGCCTGCCCGTCCTGACCTGCCTGCCCGTCCTGACCTGCGTGCCTGTCCCGCGCTGCCCTGCCCGTCCTGCCCGGTGCCGGACGGGGCCCCGCCGGACGGGGGCTACCAGCCCGCCGTACCGCCGGTGACCTCGCGCACGGTCGGCAGCGCCGCGTCGAGCACCGTCTGGAACCACGCCGAGAAGGGTCCGTCCGCGCGCAGCCGCGCCAGCTCCTGCGGGCCCACGAACGCCGTGTCGTCGATCTCCTCGGGGTCCGGCCGCAGCGCGTCGCCGATCAGCCCGACGAACAGGTGGTTGTACTCCTGCTCCACCAGACCGGAGGCCGGGTCCGGGTGGTTGTAGCGGACCGTGCCCGCCTCGCGCATCAGCACCGGCGCCGCGCCCAATTCCTCGGCGGTGCGCCGGGCCGCGGCCACGAACGGCTGCTCACCGGGGTACGGGTGCCCGCAACAGGTGTTGGACCAGACACCGGGGGAGTGGTACTTGCCCAGCGCGCGGCGCTGCAACAGCAGCCGGCCCTCGCCGTCGAAGAGGAACACCGAGAAGGCGCGGTGCAGGCGTCCGGGTGCCTGGTGCGCGGACAGCTTCTCCGCGGTGCCGATGGTCCGGCCGTCCTCGTCGACGAGTTCGAGCAGGATCGGTTCCGCCACGGCTTGACCCGCCGGGGTCTGCTCGGCATCTGCCAGGGTCTGCGCGGCAACACCATTGGGCGACGGTACGGCGGTGGGGGAGCCGGGTCGGCCGGTGGCAGGACTGGTGGGCATGTCCATCCTTCGCTTTCGACGACAGGCCCTCAGTCTGCCTCACTTCGCGTGCCGCTCAGTGGCAGAGCCGCGCCTCGTGCTCCGCGTGCCCGACCGGCTCCAACTGGAAGGTGCAGTGCTCCACATCGAAATGCGTGCCGAGGCAGCCCTGAAGGTCGTGCAGCATCTTCTCGTAGCCGACGGCCTCCAGGACCTCCTGGCTGACCACTACGTGCGCCGACAGCACGGGCATCCCCGAGGTGATCGTCCACACATGCAGATCGTGCAGGCCCTCCACACCGGGCAGCCCCTCGATGTGGCTGCGGACATCGCCCATGTCAACGCCCTTGGGCGCGGCCTCCAGCAGGACGTCGACGGCCTCGCGCAGCAGCTTCCACGTGCGCGGCACGATCATCAGACCGATCAGCAGCGACGCCACCGGGTCGGCCTGCCGCCAGCCGGTGGTCATGAACACCACGGCCGCGACGATCACCGCGAGCGACCCGAGCGCGTCCGCCATCACCTCGAGGAAAGCGCCCCGCACATTGAGGCTCTCGCGCTGCCCGCGCATCAGCACAACGAGTGACACGGAGTTCGCGACCAGACCGATCGCGCCGAAGACGACGGTGCCGCCGGCGTCGATGTGCTGCGGGCTGATCAGCCGCCGTACGCCCTCGTAGAAGATGAACGCGCCGACGCCGAAGAGCAGCACCGCGTTGAGGACCGCCGCCAGGATCTCGGCGCGCGCGAAGCCGAAGGTGCGGCGCTCGCTGGCGGGGCGGTTGGCGATGTGGATGGCGAGCAGCGCCATCGCGATACCGGCCGCGTCGGTCGCCATGTGACCGGCGTCGGCGAGCAGCGCGAGGGAGTCGGTGACCGCGCTGCCGACCACCTCAACCGCGAGCACGAAGAGCGTGATGCCGAGCGCGATCCGCAGCCGGCCGCGGTACGCGGAACCGGCCGTGCCGTCGGCGCCCGGCCGCAGACCATGGCTGTGGTCGTGACCGTGGCCCTTCTTCCGGCCGCCGTCGCCGCCGTCCTTCCGCTCGCCGCCGCGCTCCTGGCCGCCGCTGCGCGTGCGACCTTCGCCGTGGCCGTGCGCGTGGCCTGACCCCATGGCCGCGTCCCCCTCTCGTCGGACCGCCGTGCCATCCGGTGTGCGGCGGTCAGTCAACACCGGTTACCCACCGTGGGCAAGCCGGTACTGGAGACCGTTGTCATGTGCGGTGACCTGCGGTGATGAGGCGCGCAGAAGGGGCGCGGGGAACACCGCCCACCTCACTCGTACGGGTGAGCGCGTCCGTCGTTTGTCCGGGCGCCCGTGATCAACGATGATGATCACGCCGGGCACGCCAAGTTCAGGCGAACGGGCGGTGAACGGTGGCGGACGTGGATCCGATAGCCTCTGCCGTCGTGCCTGGCCCGGACTTGCCGACCGCGGCCCTTACAGGCAAGCCCTTCGCACGCATCCAGGGAGTGAGTTCCTCTGTCGACCGCCATTCTCACCGGCCCGCCCGCCGCGGGATCAGCGTCGCCGCTCGCGGACGACCTGCGGGCGCTGGGATTCCAGGTGGTCGAGGCGGACACGCCCGTCGCCGTCGCCGCGCGGCTCGCCCAGGTGCCCGCCGCCGACCGGGTCGCCGTCGTCGACCGCCGCTTCGTCGGCCACCGGCACGCGCTGCGCCTGGCCCTGACCGACCCGCGCTTCGACACCGCCGCGATTGCGGGCGCCGTGTCCGCGAAGGCCGCAGGCCGCCAGGCGCTCACCGCCGCCGTCACCGGGCTGACCGCGCAGGGCGGCGCCACCGTCCCGTCGCAGACCGCTCCCTCCGTACCGGCCTCGTCCGTATCGGCCCCCGGCGGCACCCTGCTGTCCGCCGCCGACGGCGACACCGCCCCCGCCGCCCGCGCGGCCACCTCGGCCGCCGTCGTCCCCGACGCGCTGGCCGCCGCCCTCGACGCGCAGGGCGCCGCCCCGCACCGCCCCGAGCTGGGCGTCCTCGTCGCGGCCGTCCCCGCCGACGCCGCCGAGCGCACCGCGACGGCCGAGGCCGTCGCCGCCGTGGACGAGGAGGCGGTACGGCTGCGCAGCGCCGTGAAGTCCCGCGACGGCTTCTTCACCACCCACTGCATCAGCCCGTACTCGCGCTACCTGGCCCGCTGGTGCGCACGCCGCGGCCTCACCCCGAACCAGGTCACCACCGCGTCGCTGCTGGTCGCGCTGATCGCCGCGGGCTGCGCGGCCACCGGCACCCGGACCGGATACGTCGCGGCGGGCGTCCTGCTGCTCGCCTCGTTCGTCCTGGACTGCACCGACGGCCAGCTCGCCCGCTACTCGCTCCAGTACTCCACGCTCGGCGCCTGGCTCGACGCCACCTTCGACCGGGCCAAGGAGTACGCCTACTACGCGGGCCTCGCGCTCGGCGCCGCCCGCGGCGGCCACGACGTATGGGCGCTCGCGCTCGGCGCGATGGTCCTCCAGACCTGCCGCCATGTCGTCGACTTCGCCTTCAACGAGGCCAACCACGACGCCACCGCCAACACCAGCCCCACCGCCGCGCTGTCCGGCAGGCTCGACAGCGTCGGCTGGACGGTGTGGGTACGGCGGATGATCGTGCTGCCGATCGGCGAGCGCTGGGCGCTGATAGCCGTGCTCACCGCGGTCACCACCCCGCGCGTCACCTTCGTCGTCCTGCTGGTCGGCTGCGGCCTCGCCGCCTGCTACACCACCGCGGGCCGCGTCCTGCGCTCACTCACCCGCAAGGCCCAGCGCACCGACCGGGCCGCCCAGGCGCTCGCCGACCTCGCCGACAGCGGGCCGCTCGCCGAGGCCGGGGCCCGGATCCTGCGCCCGCTCGCCGGTCGTATGCCGTCCTTCGCGGCGCCCGCGGTCGCCCTGCTCGGCGCCGCCGCGGTCACCGCCACCGCCGCGCTCTCCTCCCGGGGCAGCTGGTGGCCGCCGCTGGTGGCCGTGGTCTACGTCCTGACCTCGTCCTTCGCCGTCTCCCGGCCGCTCAAGGGAGCCCTGGACTGGCTGGTCCCGCCGATCTTCAGGGCCGGTGAGTACGGCACGGTGCTGGCCCTCGCGGCCGTCTCCGGGGTAAACGGGGCGTTGCCCGCTGCTTTCGGCCTGGTGGCCGCGGTCGCCTACCATCACTACGACACGGTGTACCGCATCCGCGGCGGCACCGGGGCGCCGCCGCGGGCCCTGGTACGGGCGGCCGGCGGACACGAGGGCCGCACCCTGGTGGTCGCCCTCCTGGCCGCCGTCGCACACCACACAGGCTTCACGGTCGCGCTGACGGTGCTCGCCGCGGCGCTCGCGCTGCTGGTCCTCACCGAGAGCGTCCGCTTCTGGGTGTCCGCAGGGGCTCCCGCTGTACACGACGAAACAGGAGAACCCGCATGATCGGCCTCGTGCTGGCGGCCGGCGCCGGAAGACGCCTGCGCCCCCACACCGACACCCTGCCCAAGGCACTGGTGCCGGTCGTCGGTCCCGAAGGGGCTGCGGACAGCCTGACCGTCCTGGACCTCACCCTGTCCAACTTCGCGGAGATCGGCCTGACCGAGGTCGCCGTCGTCGTCGGCTACCGCAAGGAAGCGGTCTACGCGCGCAAAACGGCGCTGGAGGAGAAGTACGGCCTCACCCTCACCCTGATCGACAACGACAAGGCCGAGGAGTGGAACAACGCCTACTCCCTGTGGTGCGCGCGCGATGTCCTCAGGCACGGGGTGATTCTGGCCAACGGCGACACCGTGCACCCGGTGTCGGTGGAGAAGACCCTGCTGGCCGCGCGCGGCGGCGGCAAGCGGATCGTGCTGGCCCTGGACACCGTCAAGCACCTCGCCGACGAGGAGATGAAGGTCGTCGCGGAGCCCGGCAGGGGAGTGCGGCGGATCACCAAGCTGATGGACCCGGCCGAGGCCACCGGTGAGTACATCGGCGTCACCCTCATCGAGGGCGAGGCGGCGGCCGAGCTGGCCGACGCGCTGAAGACCACCTTCGAGCGCGACCCCGACCTGTACTACGAGGACGGCTACCAGGAGCTGGTCAACCGCGGCTTCACCATCGACGTCGCCCCGATCGGTGACGTCGCCTGGGTCGAGATCGACAACAACGACGACCTCGCCAAGGGGCGGGTGATTGCGTGCCAGTACTGACCAGGCTCATCCCCTCCCCGGTCGTCGTCGACATCAGGGGCGGCGCGATCGCCGACCTGGCCGTACTCCTGGCCGATCAGCGGATCTCCACCTCCGGCAAGCTCGCCTTCGCCGTCAGCGAGGGCTCCGGGCTCAAGCTGCGCGACCGGCTGGCCCCCGAGCTGCCCGGCGCGGACTGGTACCCGGTGCACGGCGGCACCATCGACGCGGCCGTGAAGCTCGCCGACTCCATGCGCGGCAAGCGCTACGACGCGGTCATCGGCCTCGGCGGCGGCAAGATCATCGACGTCACCAAATACGCCGCCGCGCGGGTGGGCCTTCCCATGGTCGCGGTCGCCACCAACCTCTCGCACGACGGCCTGTGCTCACCGGTCGCCACCCTGGACAACGACAACGGGCGCGGCTCCTACGGTGTCCCGACGCCGATCGCGCTGGTCATCGACCTCGACGTGATCCGCGAGGCGCCCGCCCGCTACGTCAGGGCCGGCATCGGCGACGCGATCTCCAACCTCTCCGCGCTCGCGGACTGGGAGCTGTCCCACCGCGAGAACAGCGAGCCGATCGACGGCCTGGCCGCGGCGATGGCCAGGAGCGCCGGCGAGTCCGTGCTGCGGCACCCCGGCGGCATCGGCGACGACGACTTCCTGGTCACGCTCTCCGAGGGCCTGGTGCTGACCGGTATCGCCATGTCGATCAGCGGTGACACCCGCCCGTCGTCCGGCGCGTGCCACGAGATCAGCCACGCCTTCGACCTGCTCCACCCGCAGCGGGCCGCCGCCCACGGCGAGCAGGTCGGCATCGGCGCCGCCTTCGCGATGCACCTGCGCGGCGCGCGCGAGGAGTCGGGCCTCATCGCCGAGACCCTGCGCCGCCACGGACTGCCCGTTCTCCCCGAGGAGATCGGCTTCACGGAACCGGAGTTCGTCGAAGCGGTGCGCTACGCGCCGCAGACCCGCCCCGGCCGCTTCACGATCCTGGAACACCTGGACCTCTCCGCCACCGAGATCAGGGACGCATACGCCGACTATGTCAAAGCCATCAGTAGCTGAACTGCGCCCGGTCGTTCACCCCCCGGGGGTCAAGGACCGCCGCAGCGGCGAACACTGGGCCGGCCGGCTCTACATGCGTGAGCTGTCGCTGCGCATAGACCGGCACCTCGCGCCCACCCGCGTCACGCCCAACCAGTTGACGTACCTCATGACCGTCTTCGGCGTCCTCGCCGCCCCGGCGCTGCTGGTGCCCGGGATCGCGGGCGCCGTCCTCGGCGTGCTGATGGTGCAGCTCTACCTGCTGCTGGACTGCGTGGACGGGGAGATCGCCCGCTGGAAGCAGCAGTTCTCGCTGTCCGGCGTCTACCTCGACCGCGTCGGCGCCTACCTGTGCGACGCCGCCGTCCTGGTCGGCTTCGGGCTGCGCGCCGCCGACCTGTGGGGCAGCGGCCGGATCGACTGGCTGTGGGCGTTCCTCGGCACCCTCGCCGCGCTCGGCGCGGTGCTGATCAAGGCCGAGACCGACCTCGTGGGGGTCGCCCGGCACCAGGGCGGGCTCCCGCCGGTCAAGGAGGCGGCGTCCGAGCCGCGCTCCTCCGGAGTGGCGCTGGCCCGCAAGGCCGCCGCCGCGCTGAAGTGGCACCGCCTCGTGCTGGGCGTCGAGGCGTCCCTGCTCATCCTGCTGCTCGCGATCGTGGACCAGGCGCGCGGCGACCTGTTCTTCACCCGGCTCGGCGTCGCCGTGCTGGCCGGCATCGCGCTGCTCCAGACCCTGCTGCACCTGGTCTCCGTCCTCGCCTCCAGCAGGCTGAAGTGAGCACGCAGGGGACGCCGCTGCGCGTCGGCGCGGTCATCATCACCATGGGCAACCGCCCCGCGGAGCTGAACGACCTGCTGGACTCGGTCGCCAAGCAGCAGGGCCCGCCGGTGACGGTCGCCGTGGTCGGCAACGGGTCACCGCTGCCGCCGCTGCCCGCCGAGGTGCGCACCGCGGAGCTGCCCGAGAACCTGGGCATCCCCGGCGGGCGCAACGTCGGCATCGAGATGTTCGGCCCCGGCGCCGAGGAAGTGGACGTCGTCCTCTTCCTGGACGACGACGGGCTGCTGCCGGGCGACGACACCGCGGAGCTGGTCAGGCGGGCCTTCGAGGCCGACCCCGAGCTGGGCATCATCAGCTTCCGGATCGCCGACCCCGAGACCGGGCAGACGCAGCGCAGGCACGTCCCCCGGCTGCGCGCCGCCGACCCGATGCGGGACTCGCGGGTCACCACCTTCCTGGGCGGCGCGTGCGCCGTGCGCAGCCGCGTCATCCAGCAGGTCGGTCCGCTGCCCGCCGAATTCTTCTACGCGCACGAGGAGACAGATCTGGCCTGGCGCGCTCTTGACGCGGGTTGGTTGATCGACTATCGGCATGACATGGTGCTGTTCCACCCGGCGACCTCGCCCGCCCGGCACGCGGTGTACCACCGGTTGGTGGCCCGTAACCGGGTGTGGCTGGCCCGGCGTAATCTGCCCTGGCCGCTGGTCCCGGCGTACCTCGGCGTCTGGTTCGCGCTGACGCTGGTGCGCCGGCCGTCCGGGCCGGCGCTGCGAGCGTGGCTCGGCGGATTCCGTGAGGGATGGACAACTCCCTGCGGTCAACGGCGGCCGATGCGCTGGCGGACCGTCTGGAGGTTGACCCGGCTAGGCCGACCCCCGATCATCTGACAAGCTCGGACCTGAGAGCATCAGGCGCAGCCCGGGATTCCCCTGCCCCGGCGCGCACCTTGAGGACGAAAGTGTCAACTGTGAGCGAGACAACGCACAATGGTGCGGTCGCCGTCGGTGTCCCCCCGGCACCCACGGCCGATGACGGCCTCAGCCCCGCCCAGGTAGCGGCCAAGTACGGCTTGTCCGTCAGTGGCGCCCGGCCTGGCCTGGTGGAGTACACGCGGCAGCTCTGGGGCCGTCGACATTTCATCAACGAGTTCGCCAAGGCGCGCACCCAGGCGCAGTACACCCAGGCCCGCCTCGGCCAGCTCTGGCAGGTGATGACGCCCCTGCTGAACGCGGCGGTGTACTACCTGATCTTCGGTCTGCTGATCGGCACCAGCAAAGGCATCGACAACTTCATCGCCTTCCTGGTCACCGGCATCTTCATCTTCACCTTCACGCAGTCCTCGGTACTCAGCGGCGTGCGCGCGGTGTCCGGCAACCTCGGTCTGATCAGGGCGCTGCACTTCCCGCGCGCCTCGATGCCGATCGCCTTCACGCTGATGCAGCTCCAGCAGCTCATCATGTCGATGTTCGTCCTGCTGGCGATCGTGCTGATGACCGGTGAGGTGCCGAACGCCTCCTGGCTGCTGATGTTCCCCGCGCTGATCACGCAGTGGGTCTTCAACACCGGCCTGGCGCTGATCGTGGCGCGGCTGGGCAGCAAGATGACGGACCTGGCGCAGCTCATGCCGTTCATCCTGCGCACCTGGATGTACATGTCCGGCGTCATGTACAGCATCGAGAAGCTGACCAGCGACGCGCCGCACTTCGTACGCATCCTGCTCGACATCAACCCGGCCGCGGTCTACATCGATCTGATGCGCTTCGCGCTCATCGACAGCGTGACCTCCTCCCAGTTGCCGCCGCACGTGTGGGCGTCCGCGGTCGGCTGGGCCGTGCTGGTGGGCGTCGGCGGCTACGTCTACTTCTGGAAGGCGGAGGAGCAATATGGCCGTGGCTGAGCAGCAGAGCGTCGAGAGGGCACAGCAGCCCTCCGACAGCCGCGTTCCCACCGTGATAGTGGACGACGTGCACATCGTCTACACGGTGCACGGCGCGGGCACCGGCAAGGGCAGCGCGACCGCCGCCCTGGGCCGGCTGATCTCCCGCAAGGGCTCGCCGAACGTCCGCCGGGTGCACGCGGTCAAGGGCGTCAGCTTCACCTCGTACCGCGGTGAGGCGATCGGCATCATCGGTTCCAACGGCTCCGGCAAGTCGACGATCCTGCGCGCCATCGCGGGTCTGCTGCCGCCGGAGCGCGGGAAGATCTACACCGACGGCCAGCCGTCGCTGCTGGGCGTCAACGCGGCGCTGATGAACGACCTCACGGGTGAGCGCAACGTCATCCTGGGCGGTCTGGCCATGGGCATGACGCAGGACGAGGTGCGCCGCCGCTACCAGGGGATCGTCGACTTCTCGGGCATCAACGAGAAGGGCGACTTCATCTCGCTGCCGATGCGGACGTACTCCTCCGGCATGGCGGCGCGCCTGCGGTTCTCGATCGCGGCGGCCAAGAACCACGACGTGCTGATGATCGACGAGGCGCTGGCCACCGGCGACCGCGCGTTCCAGCGCCGGTCCGAGGCCCGGATCAGGGAACTGCGCAAGGAAGCGGGCACGGTCTTCCTCGTCAGCCACAACAACAACTCCATCCGCGACACGTGCGACCGCGTGGTGTGGCTGGAGAAGGGCGAGCTGTTGATGGACGGTCTGACCGACGACGTGCTCAAGGCGTACGAGGAGCACACCGGCAAGTAGCGTTCCCTGCCTGCTCGCAGGCGTACGAGGTCCCCGTCGGACGATCCGGCGGGGACCTTGTATGTCAATCCCACCACGTGTCACGCCCCCGGCGTACGCCGCAGCATCACCGGTCGTAAGCTGTACCGGTGCTGGGAGCCTGGAGATGATCGAAACCGCTGACCGACACCCGGGTGCGACACCCGGTGCGGCGTGTCCGAAATGGGAAGTATCTGCTGGGCGGTGTAGAACGGGGGGTGTGGCGGCCATGATGATCGGGACCATCCTGCTCCGGGGCACGCTCGCCGCCTGTGTGCCGGGAAGAGCATGGTGACCGGGGACGCCGAGTCCCGGGCCGTCCTGGACAAGGCCGCGCGCGAGAACTTCCCCGTGGCACCGGTGTTCCTGCCGCGTGCCTGGCGCCGGGACCTGATGGCGGTGTACGGATTCGCCCGGCTGGTGGACGACATCGGCGACGGCGACCTGGCGGGGGGCGGCCGGGAGGACGCGCTGCGACTCGGACTGTCCGCCGACTCCGCCGACGACCGGCTCGCGATGCTGGACGCCTTCGAGGCCGACCTCAACCGCGTGTTCGACGGCACTCCCCGGCATCCGCTGCTGCTCGCGCTCCAGCCCACCGTCCGCCGCCACCACCTCAGCCCCGAGCCCTTCCTCGGTCTGATCGCCGCCAACCGGCAGGACCAGCAGGTGCGGCGGTACGCGACCTACGACGACCTGCTGGCGTACTGCGAATTGTCCGCCAATCCGGTCGGCCGGCTGGTGCTGTCCATCACCGGCACCTCGACGCCCGAGCGCGTCCGGCGCTCGGACGCGGTCTGCACCGCGCTCCAGATCGTGGAGCATCTCCAGGACGTGGCCGAGGACCTCGGCCGCGACCGGATCTATCTGCCCGCCGAGGACATGAAGCGTTTCTCGGTCGAGGAGACCGATCTCGCCGCCGCGACGGCCGGCGCACAGGTGCGCGCCCTGGTCGCGCACGAGGCGGAACGCGCCGGATACTTGTTGGATGAAGGTACCCCCCTGGTGGGCAGCGTCCGTGGCAGGCTCAGGCTGCTGCTCGCCGGATTCGTCGGCGGCGGCCGTGCCGCGCTGAAGGCGGTCGAAGCGGCGGGGTACGACGTACTGGCGGTATCGCCGAAAGCCACCAAGCCCAGCCTGCTGCGCGAGGTGGGGTCGACATTGCGAAGAGAGGGGTGAGCCGGACCGTGAACGGTTCCGCCCACACGTCCGGTCCCGTGCTCGCGGCCTACCGCTACTGCGAGGCTGTGACCGGCCACGAGGCCCGCAACTTCGCGTACGGCATCCGCCTGCTGCCCGCCCCCAAACGGCAGGCGATGTCCGCGCTGTACGCGTTCTCCCGCCGGGTCGACGACATCGGCGACGGTGAACTGCCGCCGCGGGAGAAGGCCGAGCGGCTCGACGGCACCCGCGCGCTGCTCACCCGCGTCCGCGCGGGAGAGGTCGCGGAGGACGACACCGACCCGGTGGCGGTCGCGCTCGCCGACTCCGCGCGCCGCTTCCCGCTGCCGCTCGAAGGGCTCGACGAACTCATCGACGGCGTCCTGATGGACGTCCGCGGCGAGACGTACGAGACCTGGGACGACCTCGCCGTGTACTGCCGTTGCGTGGCCGGCGCGATCGGACGGCTCTCGCTTGGCGTGTTCGGCACCGCGAATGGGCACGATCATGCGCGTGCCGCAGAATATGCCGACACGCTCGGCCTCGCCCTACAACTCACCAACATCCTCCGGGACGTCCGTGAGGACGCCGCGAACGGACGGACGTACCTGCCCGCCGAGGATCTCGCCAAGTTCGGCTGCGCGGCCGGTTTCCACAGCGATACCGCGCCGCCCGGCTCCGACTTCCCCGGCCTGGTGGAATTCGAAGTACGGCGCGCCCGCGCCCTGTTCGCCACCGGATACCGGCTGCTCCCGATGCTCGACCGGCGCAGCGGCGCCTGCGTCTCGGCCATGGCCGGGATCTACCGCAGGCTGCTCGACCGGATCGCCGCCGACCCCGAGGCCGTCCTGCGCGGCCGGGTGTCACTGCCCGGACGGCAGAAGGCGTACGTCGCCGTCCGCGGCCTCGCGGGGCTCGACGCCCGCCGTACCGCCCGCTCCCCACGAGGTGACGCGTGAGACCGTCCCGCGACGGCGCGGGTCCGCGCGCACGGCACGGGGCACGGTACGCGCACGACGAGGCAACCACCGGGACACGTACGGCGTCACTGCCAGCAACGGTTCGCCGTGCTGGACACGGCGGGGCCGAAGGGGGGAGGACGCATGACCGCGCATGAGCGGATCACCACCGACGGCGGCGGCATGCGCACCGCCGTCGTGGTCGGCGGCGGACTCGCCGGTACGACGGCCGCGCTCGCGCTGGCCGACGCCGGGGTGCGCGTCACCCTCGCCGAGGCCAGACCCCGACTCGGCGGCCTCGCCTTCTCCTTCAAGCGCGGCGAGTTGACCGTCGACAACGGCCAGCACGTCTTTCTGCGCTGCTGCGACGCCTACCAGTGGTTCATCGACCGGATCGCGGCCCGCGACCTGGTGACCCTTCAGGACCGGCTGGACGTACCGGTGCTGGAGGCCGACACGCTCCGGCTGGGGCGGCTGTCCAGGACCGCGCTGCCGGTGCCCCTGCACCTGGCCGCGAGCCTGCTCCGCTACCCGCATCTGAGCCCGCGTGAGCGGGCCTCGGTGGGCCGCGCCGCGCTCGCGCTGGGCCGCCTCGACCTGGACGACCCGGCCCTGGACCGTACGGACTTCGCGAGCTGGCTCAGTGCGCGCGGGCAGTCGGCGCGCACCATCGAGGCGCTGTGGGACCTGGTCGGTGTGGCCACGCTCAACGCGCGGTCGGCCGACGCCTCGTTGGGCCTGGCCGCGAAGGTCTTCAAGACCGGACTGCTCTCCGACCCGGGGGCCGCCGACATCGGCTGGGCCTCGGCGCCGCTGGGCGACCTGCACGACGGCCGGGCCCGCGCCGCGCTGGACACCGCGGGTGTACGCACCATGCTGCGCTCCCGTACCACCGGCATCAAAGAGGCGGCGGACGGCGGCTGGCACGTCTCGATCGAGACCGGACCGGGACGCGGCGAGCAACTCGACGCGGACATCGTGGTGTTGGCGGTCCCGCAGCGCGAGGCCCACGGCCTGCTGCCCGCCGGATCGCTCGAAGATCCGGAAAAGCTCTTGCGCATCGGTACCGCTCCGATCCTCAATATGCATGTGATCTACAACAGACAGGTGCTCCGACAGCCGTTCTTCGCGGCACTCGGCAGCCCCGTCCAGTGGGTCTTCGACCGCACCGTCAGTTCCGGGCTCACCGGCGGCGGTCAGTACGTGGCCGTGTCCCAGTCGGCGGTGGAGGACGAGATCGACCTCCCCGTGGCCGAGTTGCGCGCCCGCTACCTGCCCGAGCTGGAACGGCTGCTGCCCGCGGCCCGCGGCGCGGGCGTCCGCGACTTCTTCGTCACCCGGGAACGCACCGCGACCTTCGCGCCCACTCCGGGTGTCGGGAGCTTGCGGCCCGGTCCGGTGACCCGCGCCCCCGGCCTCTACCTGGCCGGGTCGTGGACCGCCACCGGCTGGCCCGCGACCATGGAGAGCGCGGTGCGCAGCGGCCTGCACGCCTCCCGAGAAGCGTTGTCCGCGCTCGGGATGCCATTCGACAACGGCGTCCTGGAGGCGGCATGAGTGCTATTGGTGCAACCAGAGGAGAGAACGTGACCGCCACCGGCGTCATCGAACTGCTGGAAAACGGCCGCATCCTGACCACACCCGTACTGCGCGCGGCCGTGGCCCGCCTCGCACCCCCGATGGACACCGTCGCCGCCTACCACTTCGGCTGGATCGACGAGGCGGGCCGCCCCGCGGACGGCGACGGCGGCAAGGCCGTACGCCCGGCGCTGGCCCTGCTGTCCGCGGAGGCCGCGGGCGCCTCGGCCGAGACGGGCGTACCCGGCGCCGTCGCCGTGGAGCTGGTGCACAACTTCTCGCTGCTGCACGACGACCTGATGGACGGCGACGAGCAGCGGCGGCACCGCGACACGGTATGGAAGGTGCACGGTCCCGCCCAGGCGATCCTGGTCGGCGACGCGCTCTTCGCGCTCGCCAACGAGCTGCTGCTGGAACAGGGCACGGTCGACGCCGGCCGGGCCACCCGCCGGCTGACCACCGCCACCCGCAAACTGATCGACGGTCAGGCGCAGGACATCTCCTTCGAGCACCGCGAGCGGGTCACCGTCCAGGAGTGCCTGGAGATGGAGGGCAACAAGACCGGCGCGCTGCTGGCCTGCGCGTCCTCCATCGGCGCGGTGCTCGGCGGGGCCTCGGAGTCCGACGCCGACGCGCTGGAGGAGTACGGCTACCACCTGGGGCTCGCCTTCCAGGCGGTGGACGACCTGCTGGGCATCTGGGGCGACCCCGCGGCCACCGGCAAGCAGACCTGGAGCGACCTGCGGCAGCGCAAGAAGTCGCTTCCCGTGGTCGCCGCGCTCGCCGCGGGAGGGTCCGCGTCGGAGCGCCTGGGTGAACTGCTCGCGGCGGACGCGAAGAATCCTGAAACCGGTGCCTTCAGCGAGGAAGAGTTCGCTATGCGCGCGGCGTTGATCGAAGAGGCCGGTGGACGTGAGTGGACCTCCCAGGAGGCCAGGAGGCAGTACGCGACCGCCATCGCCGCGCTGGACAAAATGGACATGCCGGAACAAATTCAACGTAAGCTCGTTGGTCTCGCGGATTTTGTGGTGGTCCGCGAGAAATAAAGAGAACGACAGAACGAAACGTGGAGCGCTAACGTCGCCGGTCCCTCTTATGTGACGGCCGACGGCCGCCCCAACACCGCAGATAGTCTCAACTGCAAAGGGGAAGCCATGACAGCGACGACCGATGGCAGTCCAGGGACGCCAACCCACCGGACACCTTCGGCCAGCAGCACCTCGGAGCCGGACCCTGTTCCAGCCGACGGCACCGAGGCGGCGGCGCAGCGTGCCGTGCAGCGCGCCGCAGACCACCTTCTGGCACGGCAGCACCCCGACGGATGGTGGAAGGGCGACCTCGAAACGAACGTGACGATGGACGCCGAGGATCTGTTGCTCCGACAGTTCCTGGGTATCCAGGACGAGCAGACCACCGCGGCCTCCGCCCGGTGGATCCGCTCGCAGCAGCGTGAGGACGGCGCCTGGCCCACCTTTCACGGCGGGCCGGGCGACGTGTCGGCCACCATCGAGGCGTATGTCGCGCTGCGACTCGCCGGGGACTCCCCGGACGAGGCGCACATGGCACTCGCCGCCAAGTGGTCGCGCGGCGAAGGGGGAGTGGCGGCCAGCCGGGTCTTCACCCGCATCTGGCTGGCCCTGTTCGGCTGGTGGAGCTGGGACGACCTCCCGGAACTGCCGCCCGAGATCATCTACCTGCCCAAGTGGATGCCGCTGAACATCTACTCGTTCGGCTGCTGGGCGCGGCAGACCATCGTGCCGCTCACCGTCGTCGGAGCCCACCGCCCGGTCCGCCCGGCGCCGTTCGGCATCGACGAGCTGCACATCAACCCCAAACAGCCCAACCCCAAGCGGCGCAGAGCCTCCATCAGGACCTGGGACGGTGTCTTCGAGCGGCTCGACCAGGTGCTGCACGTCTACCGCCGCTTCAGCCCGCGCATGGTGCGGCGCAGCGCCATGCACGCCTGTGCCCGCTGGATCATCGAGCGTCAGGAGGCCGACGGCTGCTGGGGAGGAATCCAGCCACCCGCCGTCTACTCCGTGATCGCCCTGCACCTGTTGGGCTACGAGCTCGACCACCCGGTGGTCAAGGCCGGTCTCGACTCGCTGGATCGTTTCGCCGTATGGCCGGAAGAGGGCGTCCGGATGATCGAGGCGTGCCAGTCCCCGGTCTGGGACACCTGCCTCGCCGCCATCGCGCTCGCCGACGCGGGCGTCCCCGCGGACGACCCGGCGCTGGTCAAGTCGGCCGAATGGATGCTCGGCGAGCAGATCACCCGGCCGGGTGACTGGTCCGTGCAGCGGCCCCAGCTCGCCCCGGGCGGCTGGGCGTTCGAATTCCACAACGACATCTACCCCGACATCGACGACACCGCCGAGGTCGTCCTCGCCCTGCGCAGGATCGACCACCCGGACCGGGCGCGCGTCGACTCCGCGGTGGAGAAGGCCGTGCGCTGGAACGTCGGGATGCAGTCGCGGAACGGCGCGTGGGGCGCCTTCGACGCCGACAACACCAGCAGGTTCCCGAACCGGCTGCCCTTCTGCGACTTCGGCGAGGTCATCGACCCGCCGTCGGCCGACGTCACGGCGCACGTGGTGGAGATGCTCGCCGCGCTCGGTCTCGAGCACGACGAGCACGCCCGCCGCGGCATCGAGTGGCTGCTGGCGGAACAGGAGGACAACGGCGCCTGGTTCGGCCGTTGGGGGGTCAATTACATCTACGGCACGGGGTCCGCCGTCCCCGCGCTGGCCTCGGCCGGTCTGCCGTCGAGCCACCCGGCGATCCGCAAGGCGGTGAGCTGGCTGGAATCGGTGCAGAACAACGACGGTGGCTGGGGCGAGGACCTGCGTTCCTACTCCGACCGGGAATGGGTGGGCCGCGGTGCCTCCACCGCCTCGCAGACCGCGTGGGCCCTGATGGCGCTGCTGGCGGCGGGCGAACGGGACGGTGACGCGGTCGCGCGCGGGGTGCGCTGGCTGACCGACACCCAGCTCCCCGACGGGTCGTGGGACGAGCCGTACTTCACCGGTACGGGCTTCCCTCGCGACTTCTCGATCAACTACCACCTCTACCGCATGGTCTTCCCGCTGACCGCCCTCGGGCGATACGTACGCGACGAGCCGTTCGGTACCGCGGGTGCCCCGGCCGTCACCGCCGGAACCGCCGCTGGAAAGGGGGCCTAGTTCGTGGGCCATACAGGACCGCCGCTGCTGGTGGTGTGCGCCCTGCGCATCGAGAAGGTCGCGCTGCGCAGGGGAGCGGCCCGGAACGCCGCCGAAAGGGTCACCGTGCTCAGGACCGGCATGGGACCCACGGCCGCCGACCGGGTGGTCCGTGAGGCCCTGCACCAACCGGAGCTGCGCGGCTCGGCCGTCCTCACCACGGGCTTCTGTGCCGGGCTCGCGCCCGGCATGCGCCCCGGTGACGTCGTGGTCGCCGAGGACGGCCACGAGAGCGAGGCGCTCGCCGCCGCGCTCAAGGCGGCCGGTCACACCGTGCACACCGGCCCCCTCGCAGAATCCGACCATGTCGTGCGGGGCGCCGAGCGCACCGCACTGGCGGCGACCGGTGCCATCGCCGTGGACATGGAATCGGCCGCGATGCGACGCGCCGCGCTCGCCGAAGGCGCGCGCCACATCGCGGCGGCCCGAGTCGTCGTCGACACGCCCGAGTTCGAACTCGTACGTGTCGGAACGCTTCGCACCGGGATCATCGCATTCCGGGTGCTCAGAGATCTTGTTCCTGCCTTTCTTGATTGGCACCGCACTACCGTGCTCCCCTGGAGGTGAGCTAGATGGCTATGCCGCTCCGTCAGACCATCCGTGTCGCGTCGTACCTCTTCGAACAGAAAATGGTCAGGCGCCGCGAAAAGTTCCCGCTCATCGTCGAGCTCGAACCGCTCTTCGCCTGCAACCTCAAATGTGAGGGCTGCGGCAAGATCCAGCACCCCGCCAACGTGCTGAAGCAGCGCATGCCGGTGGCCCAGGCCGTCGGCGCGGTGCTGGAGTCGGGCGCGCCGATGGTGTCCATCGCGGGTGGTGAGCCGCTGATGCACCCCCAGATCGACGAGATCGTCCGGCAACTCGTCGCGAAGAAGAAGTACGTCTTCCTCTGCACCAATGCCCTTCTGCTGCGCAAGAAAATCGAGAAGTTCACACCTTCTCCTTACTTTGCCTTTACCGTTCACATTGACGGTATGCGCGAGCGGCACGACGAGTCCGTGGCCAAGGAAGGCACCTTCGACGAGGCCGTGGCCGCGATCAAGGAAGCCCAGCGCCGCGGTTTCCGGGTCACCACGAACTCGACTTTCTTCAACACCGACACGCCGCAGACGATCATCGAGGTGATGAACTACCTCAATGACGATCTGAAGGTCGAGGAGATGATGCTGTCTCCCGCGTACGCCTACGAGAAGGCGCCCGACCAGGACCACTTCCTGGGCGTGACGCAGACCCGTGAGCTGTTCAAGAAGGCGTTCGACGACGGCAACCGGCGCAAGTGGCGGCTCAACCACAGCCCGCTCTTCCTGGACTTCCTGGAGGGCAAGGCGGACTTCCCCTGCACCGCGTGGGCGATCCCCAACTACTCGCTCTTCGGCTGGCAGCGCCCCTGCTACCTGATGGCCGACGGGTACGTGGCCACGTACCAGAAGCTCCTGGACGAGACGGACTGGGACAAGTACGGCCGGGGCAAGGACGACCGGTGCGACAACTGCATGGCGCACTGCGGTTACGAGCCCACGGCCGTCATGGCCACCATGGGCTCCCTGAAGGAGTCCATCCGCGCCGCCCGTGAGACGGTCGCCTCCAACAGGGCGAAGTGACCTGACGATGACAGCAGTCGAGCCGGTCGCGCTCGGCCTGCCCTCCCTGCCGGCCCGGCCTCTGGCGACGCGTCGTGTTTCGCGTCGTATCCAGGTCGGGTCGGTCCCGGTGGGCGGGGACGCGCCTGTTTCCGTCCAGTCGATGACGACGACCCGTACCTCTGACATCGGTGCCACTCTTCAGCAGATCGCGGAGCTGACGGCTTCGGGCTGTCAGATCGTGCGGGTGGCGTGTCCGACGCAGGATGACGCCGACGCGTTGGCGACGATCGCGAAGAAGTCGCAGATTCCGGTGATCGCGGACATTCATTTTCAGCCGAAGTACGTGTTCGCGGCGATCGATGCCGGGTGTGCGGCGGTTCGGGTGAATCCGGGGAACATCAAGCAGTTCGACGACAAGGTGAAGGAGATCGCGCGGGCGGCTTCGGACGCGGGGACGCCGATCCGGATCGGTGTGAACGCGGGGTCGCTGGACGCGCGGCTGCTGAGGAAGTACGGGAAGGCGACGCCTGAGGCGCTGGTGGAGTCCGCGCTGTGGGAGGCGTCGCTGTTCGAGGAGCACGGTTTCCGGGACATCAAGATCTCGGTGAAGCACAACGACCCGGTGGTGATGGTCAACGCGTACCGGCTGCTGGCCGCGCAGTCGGACTATCCGCTGCATCTGGGTGTGACGGAGGCGGGTCCGGCGTTCCAGGGGACGATCAAGTCCGCTGTGGCGTTCGGCGCTCTGCTGTCGGAGGGTATCGGGGACACGATCCGGGTGTCGCTGTCGGCTCCTCCGGCGGAGGAGGTCAAGGTCGGTATCCAGATTCTGGAGTCGTTGAATCTGCGGCAGCGGCGGCTGGAGATCGTGTCGTGTCCGTCGTGCGGGCGTGCGCAGGTGGATGTGTACAAGCTCGCGGATCAGGTGTCGGCGGGTCTTGACGGTATGGAGGTCCCGCTGCGGGTCGCGGTGATGGGCTGTGTCGTCAACGGTCCGGGTGAGGCCCGTGAGGCCGACCTCGGTGTCGCGTCGGGCAATGGCAAGGGTCAGATCTTCGTCAAGGGTGAGGTCATCAAGACCGTGCCGGAGTCGAAGATCGTCGAGACGCTGATCGAAGAGGCGATGAAACTCGCCGAGCAGATGGAGGCCGACGGCACCACGTCGGGTGAACCCTCCGTGACCGTCGGCGGCCAAGCCGTCGCGGGAACGGTCGGCTGAACATAGCAATCCCGGCAGGGGGAACGAGGTCCACTTATGTCGATGCTGGAGAACATCCGAAGCCCGCGCGACCTGAAGGCACTGCCCGAAGGCCGGCTCGACGAACTGGCCGCCGACATCCGGCAGTTCCTGGTCCAGGCCGTGGCCAGGACCGGCGGCCACCTGGGACCGAATCTGGGGGTGGTGGAGCTGACGATCGCGCTCCACCGCGTCTTCGACTCGCCCGTCGACCGGATCCTGTGGGACACCGGCCACCAGTCCTACGTCCACAAACTGCTCACCGGCCGCCAGGACTTCTCCAAACTGCGCAGCAAGGGCGGCCTGTCCGGCTACCCCTGCCGCGCCGAGTCCGAGCACGACGTGATCGAGAACAGCCACGCCTCCACCGTCCTCGGCTGGGCCGACGGCCTCGCCAAGGCCAACCAGGTCAAGGGCGGCGACGACCATGTGGTCGCCGTCATCGGCGACGGCGCGCTCACCGGCGGCATGGCCTGGGAGGCGCTGAACAACATCGCCGCGGGCCGGGACCGCCCACTGATCATCGTCGTCAACGACAACGAGCGGTCGTACGCCCCGACCATCGGCGGTCTGGCCAACCACCTCACCACGCTGCGCACCACCGACGGCTACGAACGCTTCCTGTCCTGGGGCAAGAGCGTCCTCCAGCAGACCCCGGTCATCGGGCAGCCGCTCTACGAGTCGCTGCACGGCGCGAAGAAGGGCTTCAAGGACTCCTTCGCCCCGCAGGGCATGTTCGAGGACCTGGGCCTGAAGTACGTCGGCCCGATCGACGGCCACGACATCGCCGCCGTCGAGACCGCGCTGCGCCGCGCCAAGCGGTTCAGCGGCCCGGTGCTGGTGCACTGCCTCACCGAGAAGGGCCGCGGCTACCCGGCCGCCGAGCAGGACGAGGCGGACCGCTTCCACACCGTCGGCGCGATCAACCCGCTCACCGGCCGCCCGCTCGCCCCGGTCGGCGGCCCGTCGTGGACCTCCGTCTTCGGCAAGGAGATGGTCCGGGTCGGCGCCGAGCGGCCCGACGTCGTGGCGATCACCGCGGCCATGCTGCAACCGGTCGGACTCGAAGCCTTCGCGAAGGCGTACCCGCACCGGGTCTACGACGTCGGCATCGCCGAACAGCACGCCGCGACCTCGGCCGCGGGCCTGGCCACCGGCGGACTGCACCCGGTGGTCGCGGTCTACGCGACCTTCCTCAACCGTGCCTTCGACCAGGTCCTGATGGACGTGGCCCTGCACAAGTGCGGAGTCACCTTCGTCCTGGACCGGGCCGGGGTGACCGGGGTCGACGGCGCCTCGCACAACGGCATGTGGGACATGTCGATCCTCCAGGTCGTGCCGGGGCTGCGGATCGCCGCGCCGCGCGACGCCGACCAACTGCGGGCCCAACTGCGCGAAGCCCTCGACGTGGACGACGCGCCCACCGTGATCCGCTTCCCGAAGGAGACCGTCGGCGAGCCGCTGCCCGCCGTCGACCGGGTCGGCGGCATGGACGTGCTGCACCGGCCGTCCGAGGGCGAGACATCCGATGTGCTGCTGGTCTCGGTCGGCGCGCTCGGCGCCACCTGCCTGTCGGTCGCGGAACTGCTGGCCGGCCGCGGTATCGGCGTCACCGTCGTCGACCCGCGCTGGGTCAAGCCGGTCGACCCGGCGCTGCCCGAACTGGCCGCGCGCCACCGCATGGTGGCCGTCGTGGAGGACAACGGCCGCGCGGGCGGCGTCGGTTCGGCCGTCGCGCAGGCGCTGCGCGACGCGGGCGTGGACGTGCCGCTGCGCGACTTCGGCATCCCGCAGCAGTTCCTCGCGCACGCCAAGCGCGCCGAGGTGCTGGCCGACATCGGACTGACCCCCGCCGAGATCGCGGGCCGGATCGGCGCGGCCCTGACCCGTATCGACACCCGTACCGGCACCCGGAACGGCGGCGCGCGTACGGTGACGGTCGGGGAACCGGCCGGGGCCGCGGACGACACCGCGCGGGAGGCCGTACCCATTCACGTACGCAAGGAGCAGGTGAGCGATGACATCGTCTGAGAGCAGCGTGGGCGAAGGGCCCGCCCCGCAGGCCGGCGGCGGCGAAGTGCCCGGCCCGGCCAAGGGGTTCGACCTGGCGACGCTGCTCGCCGAGCGCGGCGGCGAGCGCTACGACCTGCACGCCAAGCACCTGAACCACCAGCTTCCGCGGATGCTGCACACCATCGGCTTCGACAAGGTCTACGAGCGGGCCGAGGGCGCGCACTTCTGGGACGCCGACGGCAACGACTACCTGGACATGCTCGCCGGATTCGGCGTGATGGGCGTCGGACGCCACCACCCGGTGGTCCGCAAGGCGCTGCACGACGTGCTCGACGCGGGGCTCGCCGACCTGACCCGCTTCGACTGCCAGCCGCTGCCCGGCCTGCTCGCCGAGAAGCTGCTCGCCCACTCGCCGCACCTGGACCGGGTGTTCTTCGGCAACAGCGGCACCGAGGCCGTCGAGACCGCGCTGAAATTCGCCCGGTACGCCACCGGCAAGACGCGCGTCCTGTACTGCAAGCACTCCTTCCACGGGCTGACCACCGGGTCGCTGTCCGTCAACGGCGAGGCCGGATTCCAGGACGGCTTCGCACCGCTGCTGCCCGACACCCCGATCGAGGTGGGCGATCTCGAAGCGCTCGCAAAGGAGTTGAAGCGCGGCGACGTGGCCGCGATGATCATCGAGCCGATCCAGGGCCACGGCGTCTATATCCCGCCGCCCGGATACCTGCGCGCCGCCCAGGAGTTGCTGCACAAGCACAAGGCGCTGCTCATCTGCGACGAGGTGCAGACCGGCATCGGCCGCACCGGCACCTTCTACGCCTACCAGCAGGAGGAGGGCGTCGAGCCCGACCTGCTGACCGTCGCCAAGACGCTCTCCGGCGGATACGTGCCGGTCGGCGCGACGCTCGGCAAGGACTGGATCTTCAAGAAGGTCTACTCCTCCATGGACCGGGTCCTGGTGCACTCCGCCAGCTTCGGGTCCAACGCCCAGGCGATGGCGGCGGGACTGGCCACGCTGTCGGTGGTGGAGGACGAGCGGCTGGTCGAGAACTCCCGGCTGATGGGCGACCTGCTGCGCACCCGGCTGGCCGCGCTCACCGACCAGTACGAGTTCCTGAAGGACGTCCGCGGTCGCGGCCTGATGGTCGGCATCGAATTCGGCCGCCCCAAGTCGCTCGGCCTGCGCAGCCGTTGGACGATGCTCCAGGCCGCCCGCAAGGGGCTCTTCGCGCAGATGGTCGTGGTGCCGCTGCTCCAGCGGCACCACATCCTCACCCAGGTCTCCGGCGACCACGTCGAGGTCATCAAGCTGATCCCGCCGCTGGTCGTGAACGAGGCGGACGTCGACCGCTTCGTGACGGCCTTCACCGCCGTCATGGACGACGCGCACGGCGGGGGCGGCCTGATGTGGGACTTCGGCCGCACGCTGGTCAAGCAGGCGGTCGCCAACCGCTGAGGCGCACCGCCGGGACACGGACGGGGGGGGGGGGGGGGGGGGGGGGGGGGGGAAGGGGGGTTTCCCCCCTCGCTCCGCCCCCCCCCCCCCATCCCGT
>NZ_JBVHLD010000005.1:0-20564 GCF_055559175.1 Streptomyces sp. NPDC024632 | reverse complement strand
GGAGGAGGAGGAGAGGAAAGAAACCCAGGGGGGGGGGGGTTGGGGGGGGGTTTTGGCCCACACGTGGGGAAAAGGGGGGGTCCCAACCCTCCGGACCACCCCCCGGGGACAGGGACGGGGCCCCGCACCCCCCCCGCACGGCCCCCCGGGGGTCTCTCAGTCCGTCAGCAGCACGTCCCGCAGCCGCTCGCGCCGCTCCTTCGTCAGGCCCAGGCCCTCCTCCAGATAGCGGTCGACCGAGCCCCACTCCTCGTCGATGGTCTGGAAGGCGGCCCGCAGGTACTCCGCCCGCGCCTCGAAGAGCGGGTCGAGCAGCGCCATCACCGCCGGGTCGATCTCGGAGCCGGTGCTGCCGTCGCCGCGGCGCACCCGGTAGCGGCGGTGCGGCGCGTTGCTCTCCAGGTAGTCCGCCTCGATGGCGGCGCGCTCGACGCCCAGCGCCAGCAGGATGATCGCGATCGACGTCCCCGCGCGGTCCTTGCCCGCGGCGCAGTGCAGCAGCGCGGGGACGGCCGGGTCGGCGGGCTCGGTGAGCAGTTCGAGCATCCGGGCGTGCTCCGCGGTGCGCTCGCGGATCAGCGTGCGGTAGGACTGCGCCATCCGCTCCGCGGCGCGGCCCTCGCCCAGCACCTCCTCCAGCGCGGCCAGGTCGCCGTTGCGGACGGTGTGCCAGAAACCGGCGTTGTTGTTGTTCGCCGGGTCGCTGAGCGGGAGGTTCACATTGACGGTGCCCGGCAGATCGACGTCCGGGCCCTCGACGCGGATGTCGTCCCGGTTGCGGAAGTCGAAGATCGTGTGCAGGCCGAGCCCGGTGAGGAACGCGATGGCGTCGGCGTCGGCGTGCGCGAGGTGACCGCTGCGGAACAGCACGCCCGGCCGTACCCGGCGCCCGTCCGTCGTGGGCAGACCCCCGACGTCCCGGAAATTCCGCACACCGGTCAGTTCGGGCTCTGACAGCGCCTCGGCTATCGGCTCGGATCCGGTCGGGTCGGTCCGCGGCAATTCCTGCGTCACCGGTGATCCTCCTACCTCTCATACGTCGCGACCTGGGGCACTGCCGACGATACGGCAGCGCGGAGCACCACGTACCGAACGGTATGTGTCCGGTGCGCCGTCACCCGGCGGCGTATTCCTTCCTGGCGGCTTTGACCTGGTGGGATGAATCACGTCGCGTCAACCCCTCCTTACGGTCGCGTAAGTCACACCCGGAGGAGAAAGATGGTCCGACGTGGCTGACGATTCGCAAACAGACGACAACGGTGCGATCGGGTCGTACACCGCGGTGGGGGACAGCTTCACCGAAGGCGTCGGCGACCCCGGTCCTGACGGTATGTACGTGGGCTGGGCGGACCGCCTGGCCGTACTCCTCGCCGACCGGCGCGAGGAACACACCTTCCGCTACGCCAATCTCGCGGTCCGCGGCCGGCTGCTCGACCAGATCGTGGCCGAGCAGGTGCCGCGCGCCAAGGAACTCGCTCCCGACCTGGTGACCTTCTGCGCCGGGGGCAACGACATCCTGCGCCCCGGCGGTGACCCCGACGCCATCGCCGAGCGCTTCGAGGCCGCCGTCGCCGATCTCAGCGGCGCCGTCGGCACGGTGCTGGTCTGTACGGGCTTCGACACCCGCGACGTACCCGTGCTGCGGCACCTGCGCGGCAAGATCGCCACGTACACCGCGCATGTCAGGTCCATCGCCGACCGCTACGACTGTCCGGTGCTCGACCTGTGGTCCCTGCGTTCGGTGCAGGACCGCAGGGCCTGGAGCGACGACCGGCTCCACCTGTCGCCCGAGGGGCACACCAGGGTCGCGCTGCGCGCCGCGCAGGTGCTCGGCCTCGACGTGCCCGCCGACCCCGACCAGGCGTGGCCGCCGCTGTCCCAGCGGCCGGCCTCCGCGGTGCGCAAGGACAACATCCAGTGGGCCAGGGAGTATCTGGTGCCGTGGATCGGACGGCGGCTGCGCGGGGAGTCCTCCGGCGACGACGTCGAGCCGAAGCGGCCCGATCTGCTGCCGCTGTAGCTAACACGAGGGCGCGGGGTGTACGGCCAGTTCGGCCCACACCACGCGCCCTGTCCCGTCTTCCGCGGGTTCCGATCCCCAGGCCGTCGCCAGCACGCTCACCAGGAGCAGTCCGCGACCGCCCTCCTCGTCCGCGCCCGCGTCGCACGGTTCGGGCCTGCTGGAGCCCCGGCCCTGGTCGGTCACTTCCAGCCGTATCACCGCGCCGCGCTGGTGCACGACGCAGGTGATCTTCTCGCTGTCGGTGTGCCGCACCGCGTTGGTGAACAGTTCGGTCACCACCAGGCTCGCGTCGTCCACCAGTTCGGGGCACACATTCCACTCGCTCAGCCGGTCGCGTATCCGGCCCCGGGCGTCGGCCACCGAAGCGCTCTGCGCGGGCAGCCGAAAGACGTCGTGGCGGCCACAGCCGCCACCGGTGTCATGGCGCTCGCGTCGGAGAGCGTTGGGTGAAGGAACCACTCCGTAACTATGGGGCTCGTGCCGGACACATGGCAAGGTCCGTTCTGTAATTTGCAAATTCAACAGAACACGCTGTCGCTGACGCTGACGACATGCCACACTGCTTATCAGTCAAGGGAGTTGGGGGTTGAGCCACGTGATGGACCCGCGGCCGGGCGGCGCTCCGACCGTCCTGCGCATGGTGCTCGGCAAGCGACTCCAGGACCTCCGCGAGCGGGCCGGGCTCAGCTTCGAACAGGCCGGACAGGCCCTCGATGTCACCCACGCCACGATCCGGCGGATGGAAAAGGCCGAAGTCGGGCTGAAGATCCCCTATGTCGAAAAACTCCTGATCACCTACGGAATCACTACTCCCGAGGAGATCGGCGGCTTCCTGGCCCTGGCCCGCGAGGCCAACCGGCCCGGCTGGTGGCACAGCTTCCGCGACGTCCTGCCGGACTGGTTCAGCGCCTTCGTCAGCCTGGAGGGCGAGGCCACCGTCATCCGCGCCTACGAGCCGCACTACGTGCCCGGCCTGCTCCAGACCCCCGCGTACGCGCGCGCCGTACTGCGCGCGGGGATGCCGCACGCGGCGGCCGAGGAGATAGACCGCCTGGTCGAACTGCGCGTCGAGCGCCAGACGCTGGTCCGCAAGCACGAGGCCCCGCTGCTGTGGGTCGTCATGGACGAGACCGTGCTGCGCCGCCCCATCGGCGGCCGGCGGGTGATGCGCGAGCAGATCGACGCCCTCGCCGAGGCGACCGAGCTGCCGAACGTACGCCTCCAGGTCATCCCGTTCGCCTCCGGCCCGCACCCCGCCATGTACGGGCCCTTCCACATCTTCCGGTTCCAGCTCCAGGAGATCCCGGACATCGCCTACGCGGAGAGCCTGGTGGGCGGCGTCTACTTCGACGAGCGGGACGACGTGTCCACCTTCCTGGAGGCACTCGACCGGATGTGCGCGCAGGCCGCGCCGGCACAGAGCACCAAGGCCATCCTCGATGGCATGCGCAAGGAGATCTGAACCATGGATCGCGTCAGCAACGACGGCGTGTACGGGTACGGCGACATCTACGACACCGTGCACGACGCCGCCCACGGCAGACATCACGACGGCATCTACAACGGAATGCCCGCCACCGAACTCGGTCCCGACGGGTGGCGCAAACCCTGGAGCGGCGGCAACGGCGGCTCCTGCGTGGAAGCGAAACGCCTGAACGACGGACGGGTGGCGCTGCGCCAGTCGACCGACCCCGACGGTCCGGCGCTGATCTACACCAATCACGAGATCACCACCTTCATCCAGGGCGCCAAGGCCGGCGAAGCGGATTTCCTCCTCGGATGAGCACCACGCACGAAGGACCGCGTGTCACCCACGCGCGAAGCGCCGCGTACGACGCGGGACGCACCACGTATGACGCACAGAGCACAGCGGCACAGCAGAAGCGAAGGAAGCGGAGGACGGCGTGACCGACCAGGGATTCCCCGTCGACGAGATAGACACCAGCAAACCGCATCCGGCCCGTATGTACGACTACTTCCTCGGTGGTTGGGACAACTACGAGGTGGACCGGGAAGCCGCTCAGCGTGTCCTCGACGTCGCCCCGGACGTGGTCCTGGGCGCCCGCGCCAACCGCGCGTTCCTGAGCAGAGCCGTCCGCCACCTGGTGGAGGGCGGAATCCGGCAGATCATCGACATCGGCACCGGCATACCCACCTCGCCGAACACCCACGAGGTCGCGCACTCGGTCTCGCCCGACGTCCGGATCGCCTACATCGACAACGACCCGATCGTGGCCACCCACGCCGGGGCGCGGCTGATCGGCACCGGCAACACCGGCTTCTTCCTCGGGGACATGCGCGATCCGCGCACGATCCTGGAGCACCCCACCATCAGCGAGCTGATCGACTTCGACGAGCCGGTCGCGCTGCTGCTGGTGTCGGTGCTGCACTTCGTCACCGACGCCGAGGACCCGGCGGGCATGCTCGGCACGCTGCGCGAGGCGCTGCCGGCCGGCAGCTACCTGGTGCTCTCGCACGCCACCGCGGACTTCCACACCGACGTGGCGCCCGAGGTGATGGAGGTCTACAAGAAGGCCACCGCCTCGCTGACCGCCCGCAGCCACGCCGACGTGCTCGCCTTCTTCGACGGGTACGACCTGATCGAGCCCGGCCTGGTCCAGGTCCCGCTTTGGCACCCGGAGGGCCCGGAGCTCAAGCCCGCCGAGCTGCGCAAGATCGGGGTCTACGGGGGCATCGGCCGCAAGCGCTGATCACCGCGGGTTTTTGCCTCTGAGGTAACTCGTTTGCCTGAGAGGCAAGCCGTGCTGTTCCATGGAAGGCATGGACGCCACCCACGGCACGGACATCCTCGACTCCGTGGACAGTGCGCCACCCCCGGGTGCGCTGTCCACGGACCATCTCGTCCTCGCGCCCCGCCTGCGGGACCGGCGACGCGCCAGCGGCCTCACCCTGGAGACCGCCGCCCGACGGCTTGAGCTGTCCGCGGCCCATCTGTCCCGGCTGGAGTCCGGCCTGCGCCAGCCCTCGCTGCCGGTCCTGCTCGGCCTGGCCCGGCTCTACGGCACCACCGTCTCCGACCTGCTGGGCGAGACGGAGGCCGAGCCGGATCCCATCGTACGCGGCGACCGTATGACGGCCGTGCCCGCGGGCGGCTGGACGTACTGGCGGGCGGGCGGCACCGGCCGCGCGATGCAGGCCCTGCGCGTCCACATACCCTCGGGGGCCCAGCGCGCGCTCGTCCGCGTCCACCCCGGCGAGGAGTGGCTGTACGTGACCGGGGGCACGCTGCTGCTCAGCCTCGGCGACCGCGGCCACACCCTGGGCGCGGGGGACTCCGCGCACTTCGACTCGCTGGTGCCGCACCGGCTGGAGGCGGCGGACGCCGGGGGAGTGGACCTGCTGTTCGTCCACACCCTCATGCAGAGCGAGACCTCCGCCCTGTGCGTCAGCCCGCAGGACGCCGCCGCGGGCCCCGCGCCCGCCGACGCCCCGCGCACCGGTACCGGCCGCGCCGACCCCACGCGCGGCACCCACCAGGACCGTACGGATCAGCCCCGCGCACGCGCCCGGGGCGACGAGACCAGAGGAGCCCGGCGATGAGCGGCCAGAACCCGGCACCCGCCCCGACCCCCGAGCAGGTGCCCCCGCCCCGCTCGCTGGTGGTCGGCACCACCAACGGCAGCGAGAAGCGCAAGGAACGCGGCGTCGTCCTGCGCGTCCTGGTCTACGTCGTGGTCGCCCACGCGCTGGCCTTCTTCATCTGGCTGCTGTTCCTGGTCGGCAACCGCGGCTGAGCGGCCCCTGCGGGGTGGGACCGCCCGCCGCGTCAGGACACAGGACACCGCGCCCGGCGGCGCGCTCAGCCCAGCGCCTCCACCGTGACCGTCACCCCGTCCAGCGTGCCCGCGTAGTCCGCGCCCAGCGCCAGCGACGGCGTCTGGAAGCCGGTCGGCAGCCCCGGCAGCCGCCCGATGATCCGCAGCACGGAATCGGCCGTCATGCCGTACGGGCCGGGGCCGGTGAGGGTCGCGGTCACCGTGTTGCCCGCCGCGTCGCGGGCGCGGCCCCACACCTCGCTGCGGCTCCCGCTCAGGGCGCGCTCGCCGGGACCGCGCACCAGCTTGCCGACCACGCCCGCCAGCGCCCCGCGCAGCGGCCCGACCCGCAGCAGCCTGCTCGCGGCGAGCGCGGGCGTCGGCACGGGCACATAGGTGTACGTGGTCACGTCGGGAATGCCCGTCGAGTAGTAGGCGGTGCTGACATCGCCCCACGGGATCGACACGACCTTGCGGGTGCCGGAAGGGAAGGCGGCCTGCACCTGTCGGGAGCCGACCGGCACCGTACGGATCTCGCCGCCGGTACGGATCCTGCCGCCCACGCCCATGCCTTCGAGCGCGGTCCGCGCGGTACCGGGACTCGCCCCGCCGCCGATCAGGAAGGCGAGGTCGAGCTGGGTCGCGTCTGGCAGCCGGGCGGCGAGCAGCGCGGCGACGCAGTCGGTCGGCACCACGTCGAAGCCCGCGCCGGGCAGCAGGGTGATCCCGGCCTTCTCCGCGCGCGCGTCGAGCGCGTGCAGCGACTCGAAGACATCGATCTCACCGGTGATGTCCACATAGTGGGTACCGGAGTCGAGACAGGCGGTCGCCATCGGCAGCGCGGTGCGCGCGAACGGGCCCGCGCAGTGCGCCACCGTCTCCACGCCGTCCAGTCCATGGCGTATCGCGGCCGGGTCACCGAGACCGAACACCCGGTGTTCCAGGCCCAGTTCGGCAGCCAGCGGCACCAGTTTCGCGGCGTTGCGACCGGCCAGCACAGGGCGCTGTCCCAGTGCTGCGGCGCGGCGGGCGATCAAGCGGCCGGTGTAGCCGGTGGCGCCGTACAACAGCCAGGTCATCAGTCTGATCCTCCCCGGAAGTGGTGAACGGAACCGTACACGCGCCGTGTGCCCCGGCGATATCGGGTGGGCCGACGCCGTCCGGCATGCGACTCTGGTGGCATGACCGACCAAGAGCAGGAGGCCACCGTGGCCGCTGAAGCAGCACCGCAGGACGCCGCGGCGGAACCGGAGACCGATTCGGACGCCGAGGCGCAGGCGCCGGACGAGGACGAGGTGAAGCGGAAGTTCCGCGAGGCACTGGAGCGCAAGCAGAGCGCGCGCAAGGGATCCGCCTCGGGCGGCAACAACCAGTCCAAGATCCATGGCGCGCACGGCAAGGCCGGAGGACAGCGGGAATTCCGTCGCAAGAGTGGCGGCTGACACCGGGACCGTAGCCGCACGGCACCGCAGTCCCACCGTCGTACCGGCAGCACATCACCGTCCCGCCGCCGTACCGGCATCACATCGGCGCCCGCACAGGTCAGTGACCTGTGCGGGCGCTTTTCACGATCCGCGCGAGCGCTCGTCACGGCCTGACGGCGGGCAGGGCGCCGCGTAGGGTCGACGGGGTGACGACGAATCCGTTCCTCAGCCCGAGTCCGCTGCCGTACGAGCTGCCGCCGTTCGCCGACATCAGGGACGAGCACTACCTGCCCGCCTTCGAGCAGGGCCTGGCGGAGCACCTCGCGGAGGTCGAGGCCATCGCGGCCGACCCGGAGCCCGCGACCTTCGAGAACACCCTCGTCGCGCTGGAGCGTTCGGGCGCGCTGCTCGCCCGGGTGAGTGCCGCCTTCTTCAACCAGGCGTCCGCGCACATCACCCCCGCCGTGCAGGAGACCGAGTCACGGATCAGCCCGCTGCTCGCCGCGCACAACGACGCCGTCCGCCTCAACCCCGGCCTCTACGCCCGGATCACGTCGCTGTACGAAACCCGCGACTCCCTCGGCCTCGACGCCGAGTCGCTGCGCCTGCTGGAGCGCTACCGCACCGCCTTCCAGCGCTCCGGCGCGGAGCTTGACGCGGACGGCCAGCGACGGCTGCGCGAGCTGAACGCCGAGATCGCCGCCGCCTCCACCGCCTTCGGCCAGAACATCGTCGCCGCCAGCAAGGCCGCCGCCCTCGTCCTCGACGACCCCGCCCAGCTCTCCGGCCTGTCCGCGGGCGCGATCGCCGCCGCGGCCGAGAACGGCACCGCGCTCGGCCACGACGGCTCCTACGTACTGAGCCTGCGCAACTTCTCGAACCAGCTCGAACTCGGCTCGCTGGACGACCGCGACGTGCGCCGCCGCCTGCTCACCGCGTCCCTGAACCGCGCCCAGGACACCAACGGCCCGCTCGCCGTCACCATCGCCACCCTGCGGGCCGAACGCGCCGCGCTGCTCGGCTACCCCAGCCACGCCGCGTACGTCGTCGCCGACCGCACCGCGGGCACCCCGCAGGCCGTCACCGACCTGCTCGACCGCCTGGTGCCGCCCGCTCTGGCCAACGCCGAGCGCGAGGCGGACGCCCTCACGGAACTGGCGGGCGGACCCGTCGAGGCATGGGACTGGTCGTACTACGCGGAGAAGGTCCGCAAGGAGCGCCACAACATCGACGAGGCCGCGCTGCGCCCGTACTTCGCGCTCGACAAGGTGCTGCACGACGGGGTCTTCCACGCCGCCCACGAGGTCTACGGCATCACCGTCACCGAACGGCCCGACCTGGTCGGCTACCACCCCGACGTCCGGGTCTTCGAGGTCTTCGACGCCGACGGCAGCCCCCTCGGCCTCTTCCTCGGCGACTTCTTCGCCCGCGCGTCCAAGCGCGGCGGGGCCTGGATGAATTCCCTGGTCAGCCAGTCGGAACTGCTGGGCAAGCGACCGGTGGTGGTCAACAACCACAACATCGCCAAGCCCGCGGCGGGCGAGCCCGCGCTGCTGACGTTCAGTCAGGTCGACACGCTCTTCCACGAGTTCGGGCACGCGCTGCACGGCCTGTTCTCCGCCGTCCGCTACCCGTACTTCTCCGGCACCAGCGTGCCGAGCGACTTCGTCGAATACCCCTCCCAGGTCAACGAGATGTGGTCGCTGTGGCCCTCGGTCCTGGAGCGCTACGCCGTCCACCACGAGACCGGCGAGCCGATGCCCGCCGACGTCGTCCAACGCATGCGGGACGCCGCCCGGTTCGGACAGGGCTTCACCACCGTCGAGTACCTCGCCGCCGCCCTGCTCGACTGGGCCTGGCACACCCTGCCCGCGGGCACCGACCCCGGCGACGCGCTGGCGTTCGAGGCGGCGGCGCTCAAGAAGGCGGGACTGGCCCACCCCGCGATCCCGCCGCGCTACCGGACCACGTACTTCCAGCACATCTTCGCCAGCCAGTACAGCGCGGGCTACTACTCCTACATCTGGAGCGAGGTCCTGGACGCCGACACCGTCACCTGGTTCGAGGACAACGGCGGCCTGCGCCGCGCCAACGGCGACACCTTCCGCCGCGCGCTGCTCTCCAGGGGCGGCAGCGTCGACCCGATGGCGGCCTTCGCCGCCTTCCGCGGCCGGCCGCCGCGCACCGAGCCGCTGCTGGAGCGCCGGGGGCTGCTGACGCCGTGACCGCCCCGCGCGGCCGACGCCGGAAAACGGGGTGCGCGCGGCCCGGGCGCGGGGCCACCATGGGCCGATGAGCTGGACGATCACCGCGGACCTGACCGCGTTCGAGACCGAGGCGGGACCGTTCCTGCGGGAGCGCCCTGTGGAGAATTCGGTGCCGGTCACCGTCACCGCCGCGCTGCGCCGCCGCGGGCTCGACGCGTACGGCGGGCAGCCGCCGCTGTTCGGCTGGTGGCGCCCCGAACCCGGTGCCGCGGTCGCCGCGGCCTTCCTCCGTACGCCGCCGCATCCTCCGCTGCTGACCGGCGGCCCGCCGTCCGCGGCCGGTGAGCTGGCCGAGGTCTGGCCCGGCGAGGCCCCTGGCGGGGTGCGCGGCGAGCGCGAGAGCGCCGAGGCGTTCGGCGCGGCCTGGGCCGCGAGGACCGGCGCCGAGGTCACGGTCGAGCGCGCCACGCGGCTCTACCGGCTCGGGGACCTCACCCCGCGCAGGCCCGCGCCGCCCGGCCGCGCCAGGGTCGCGGGCCCCGCCGACCGCGAGCTGCTGCTGCGCTGGCACCGCGCCTTCACCGTCGATATCGGCGAGCCGCCCGTGGACGACGAGCGGGCCATGGACGACGCCATCGCGCTCGGCGGACGCACCTTGTGGGAGCGGGACGGCGAGCCCGTCGCGATGGCCGGGAGGGCCGCCGACGCGGCGGACCCGTCGGGCACCGTCCGGGTGGTCGCCGTCTACGCCCCGCCCGCGCACCGGGGCCACGGGTACGCGGGCGGCGCCACCGCGGCCGTCTCGCGCGCCGCGCTCGACGCGGGCGCCCGCGATGTCGTGCTCTTCGCCGACCTCGCCAATCCGGTCAGCAACGCGCTGTACCGGCATCTGGGGTTCCGGCCGGTCCGCGACCACGTGTCGCTGGCCTTCGGTGACGGGGATCGGGACGGGGACGGGGACGTGTCGGGCGGCGGGGCGCTGGCCGGCGGCGGGGGCGTGTCGGGCGGCGGGGCCTTGGCCGACGGCGGGAGCGGCGAACCGGGGGAGTGACGCGAAACGGCCGTCGCGGCGGCCGGGCCACCGTAAGCGGATATGACGGCAGATGTGACACCGGGGACGGGGGAGAACCGGTGAAGGCGGCCCGGCCCGGGGCCTCGGCGCCCAGGCGGGCGCGGCGGACCGCCGCATAATGGGTGGTGGCGGGACCCCGCCGCTCGTCGTCATCTGCTCTGGAGGACCCGTGACTGGCGCCGGCCGACAGCCGTCCCGCCTCGTGAAGATGCGCCCCCCGTCGTTCGGCGCGGACCCCACGGGCGCCCGGCTGGAACGCATCCTTTCCTCACCGAATTACGCAGACGGCGCCTTCGTCAACCCCGTCGGCGCCCGCAGCGTCCCCAGCGGCAGCATGTTCAAGGCGCTTCCGGCCAGTTTCCGCAAGGAGGCCAGGCAGCCGCGCAAGCCCGCGGGGCCGGTACCCCTGCACCCCACCACGCTCGCCGACATCGCGCGCCCGCCCGCCTCCGGGCTGCGGCTGACCTGGATGGGGCACTCCACGGTGCTCGCCGAGATCGGCGGCAGGCGCGTGCTGTTCGACCCGGTGTGGGGCGAGCGCTGTTCGCCCTTCGCCTTCGCGGGCCCCAAGCGCGTGCACCCCGCGCCGGTCCCGCTGGAGTCGCTGACCGGCCTGGACGCGGTCGTCATCTCGCACGACCACTACGACCACCTGGACATGCCCTCCATCGTCGCGCTGGTCCGCAGCGACGCCGTCTTCGCGGTGCCGCTGGGCGTCGGCGCGCACCTGGAGCACTGGGGCGTACCGCCCGAGCGGCTGCGCGAGCTGGACTGGAACGAGTCCACGGAGATCGCGGGGCTCACCCTGACCGCCACCCCGGCCCGGCACTTCTGCGGACGCGGCCTGCGCGGTCGCCAGCAGACCCTCTGGGCGTCCTGGGCCGTCACCGACGGCACCCACCGCATCTACCACAGCGGCGACACCGGCTACTTCCCCGGCTTCGCGGACATCGGCGCGCAGCACGGCCCGTTCGACGCCACGATGATCCAGATCGGCGCCTACAGCGAGTACTGGCCCGACATCCACATGACCCCGGCCGAGGGGCTGCTGGCGCACAGCGACCTGTCGGGCGGCACGCCCGCGGGCACGATGCTGCCGATCCACTGGGCCACCTTCAACCTGGCCATGCACTCGTGGGCGGTGCCCGCCGAGGGCAGCGTCGCCGCCGCGCGCGAGACCGGGGCGAAGATCGCCACCCCGCGGCCCGGCGCGCCCTTCGAGCCCGCCGACGAACAGCCCGAGGACTGGTGGTGGCGGGCCGTCGCCATGCCGCCCGCGGGCGGCTGGCCCGCGCGGCCGGAGCACGCGGAGGGGACCGAGCGGATCAACGCACCGGACGGGTCGGAGACCGCCGAGGCTCCCGAGGCCGCCGGAAGCGTGGACGGGGACGCGGCGGCCGAGTCCGGCTCCGGGCCCGAGTCCGCTTCCGGCTCCGGTTCTGGCTCCGCTTCCGAGTCCGCTTCCGGCTCCGATTCCGAGGACGCCGGTCGTACGGACAGCGGCGACTACGAGGTGGCGCGGCCCAAGTAGGTCAGCTCCCCGGCGTCCGGCACCGCGATCTCGTGGAAGCCGAGCCGGTCATAGAAGGCCCGCGCGGGAGCGTTGGCGGTGAGCATCCCCAGATGCACCGCCGGTACGCCCCTGGCGGCCAGGGCGCCGAGGAACGCCTCCATCAACGCCCGTCCGTGGCCGCCGCGTTGGAAGTCCGGCAGCACATCGATGTGCAGATGCGCCGGATACGCGGCCAACTCCGGCTGCTGCGCCATCCGTTCCGGGTGGTGCAGCAGCACGGCCATCGTCTCGCTCGGCGTCCCCGGCTCCCCGGCCGGCTCGGGGAAGCGGTCCGCGACCGTCGGCAGCCACTCGTCGCGGAAGCGCTCGACGAAGGCCGCCGTGTCACCGGTGCCCAGCACGTAACCGACCGCCCGGCCGCACCCGTCGTCCAGCACGAAGGCCGCCTCCGGCTCCAGCACGGCGTACGGCGCCGCGAAGATCGCCCCCAGCAGCTCGTGGTCCCGCTCCGGATACCGCGCGCTCGCGTCCCCGCCCGCGTCAGCCGTGCGCAGGCAGATGTCGTACAGCGCGGGCAGGTCCTCCGGCCTGAACGGGCGTACCGCGGTGGTCACTCGGTCTCCAGAAGCGGGAGGTCCGCGGGCTCCTCGGGGTCCGCGGCGGCGGGCAGGCTCATGAAGGTGAACGCGAAGGCGGCGGGCGCCGCGCGCAGTTGGTGCCGGGGGAGTACGTCGGGGCCGCAGGCCGCGCTGCCCATGCCGTGCAGCGCGTGGTCGAGGTGCACCCACAGCACCTCGGAATGCGTCAACTCGTGGGCGTGCGTGGCCCGGTCGAGTTCCCCGGTGCTCCACGGACGGGCGGTGAACCAGAACGGCGGCTCGCCCTCCACGTGCAGCCCGGTGCCGTCCGCGCGGCGCAGCCGCGCCCACCGCACGTCCGCGCGTGCGCCGTTCTCCTGCGGGCGTACGTACGGCGTCTGGAGCCCGTCCACGGTGCCGGTGTACCGGCCGATCCGGGACGCGGCGCGCGTGTCGGGGTACGCCTCGCCGGGGCCGCCGCCGTACCACTCGACGCGGTCCAGGGTCTGGCACAGCCCGAGCCGTACCCCGAGCCGGGGGAGCGGCAGCGTCCAGTCGCCCTCGGGCGTGACCTCGACGCCCAGGCGCAGCCGGTCCCCGGTGGCCGTCCAGGTGTAGACGGTACGCAGCGCCAGGTCGGAGGAGGCCGGGGCGACACGGGTGGTGACGGTGAGCGCGTCACCGCCGACGGCCACGGAGACGATCCGGTGCCGCATCCGGTCGAGACCCAACTCCCGCCACAGCCGATCCAGTTGCCCCTCGGGATTCCAGTCCGCGCCGCGGTCGTTGTCGGTCGGGGCACGCCACACGTCCAGCACGGGTCCGGTGACCGCCGCGCCCTCCAGATAGCGCAGCGTGCCGTCCGCCGCGTCGAAGACGCCGGGGCCCAGCACGATCAGACCGCCCTCCGCGAGCCGCGGGGAGTGCGGATCGCCGACGCGCGCGGTGGCCGCGTCCGCCGGCGCGGGGGCCGCGAACTGCGTCCACGCCACCTCGTGACCCGACGGCGCCCACGCGGTGTCCTCGGCGAGCACCGCCCGCACCGTCCACCACCCCTCGCCGCGGCCCACCGTCCGCGCCGCCCGCGGCAGTTCGAGCACCGCGCTCTGCCCGGGGCCGAGCGACGGCACCTCGAACCGGCCCGCGTCGCTCCGCGCGCCCGCCACCTCGTACGACCAGCGGAACGCCAGATACGACAGGTCGGTGAAGTCGTGCAGATTGGTCACCGTGACCGTGCCGCGCTCCGCGTCGCCCTCGATCCTCACCGGCTCGACGACCTTCTTGTACTCGGTCAGCCCCGGTGACGGCGTGCGGTCGGGGAAGACCAGCCCGTCGCAGACGAAATTCCCGTCGTGCACCTCCTCGCCGAAGTCGCCCCCGTAGGCGAAGTACGACGTCCCGTCCGCGGTGCGCTGCCGCAGCCCGTGGTCGATCCACTCCCAGACGAAGCCGCCCTGGCAGCGCTCGTACGCCTCGAACAGCCGCTGGTACTCGCTGAGTCCGCCGGGCCCGTTGCCCATCGCGTGCGCGTACTCGCAGAGGATGAGGGGCAGTTCGCGCCGGTGCTTGTCCAACTCCGCGTCCGCCAGGGGCGGTTCCTCGCGGCGGCCGATCAGCTCGGTCTCGGCGTGGTTGGCGTACATCCGGGAGTAGACGTCGGTGTCGGCGCAGGTGAGGTCGCCCTCGTAGTGGACCGGCCGGGCCGGGTCACGGCGCCTGATCCAGTCCGCCATCGCGGAGAGCCCGGCGCCCGTGCCGCACTCGTTGCCCAGCGACCACATCACCACCGACGGATGGTTCTTGTCCCGCTCCACCATCCGCGCGGCCCGGTCCAGCAGCGCGGGCGTCCACCGCTCGTCGGCGACCGGGTTGCCGCGCCAGCCGACCACCTCGAAACCGTGCGTCTCCAGATCGCACTCGTCCATCACCCACATGCCCAGCTCGTCGCACAGGTCGAGGAAGGCCGGATGCGGCGGATAGTGGCTGGTGCGGACCGCGTTGATGTTGTGACGCTTCATCAGCAGCAGGTCGCGGCGCATCGTCTCGCCGTCCACCACCCGGCCGTGGTCGGGGTCGAACTCGTGCCGGTTCACCCCGCGCAGCAGAATCCGGCGGCCGTTGACCTTCAGCACACCGTCCTCCACCGCGACGGTCCTGAAGCCGATCCGCAGCGGTATCCGCTCGCCCTCGGTCGCCAACTCCGCGTCGTACAGCCGCGGTACCTCCGCCGACCACGGCTCCACCGGCACCGTCACCTCCTCACCGGTCGCCAGGTCGAGCCCCAACTCCGGTACGGTCACCGTCCCGCCCGGCTCGCAGTCCACCCGCAGCGTGCCCGTGCCGCTCGCGTGGTCGTAGCCGCAGTGCACGAAGAAGTCGGTCACCGCGCCCTCGGGCCGCTCGATCAGCGTCACATCGCGGAAGATGCCGGGCAGCCACCACTGGTCCTGGTCCTCCAAGTAGCTTCCGGACGACCACTGGTGGACCCGGACCGCCAGCACATTGCCGCGCGGGCGCAGCAGTTCGCCGACCTCGAACTCCACCGGCAGCCTGCTGCCCTTGAAGGTCCCCAGCTCCTGCCCGTTCAGCCACACCCGCGCGCACGAGTCGACACCGTCGAAACGCACCACCGCCGCGCCGCCCGGCCAGTCGTCCGGCAGGTCGAAGGCGCGCAGATGGTCACCGGTCGGATTCTCCGTCGGCACGTGCGGCGGGTCGACCGGGAACGGGAAACGGACGTCGGTGTACGCGGGCCGCCCGTACTCGTGCTCATGGGTGTGCCCCTGGAGCGGCCAGTGCGACGGCACCGTCACCGCGCCCCAGCGCGTCGCGTCGAACCCCGGCTGGGCGAAGGAGTCGTCCTCCGCGTCCGCCGTCGCCGACAGCCGGAAGCGCCAGGCGCCGCCGAGATTCACCCGCCGCGCGTCCGACACCGCCCACCACGCGCGCGGCGCGAGCGCGCCGGTGCCGGGCGACACATCCTCGTAGTACGGAACTACCCCGGACTGTGACGCGTCGCGCATCGTGCTGCTCCTCATGAGGATGCTGGTGGTGTGCCCGCTGTATCGCATGCGGCTGTACGGGTATGGGGCGGTATCGGGCTGTACGGCCGCCAGGCTCCGCGGCCCCCAACGGCGTTGGGACATGCCGGTGGCCTGGTCGGTCACGGATGATTCTCCTGAGATGAGGGCCCGCGTGGCTAGGGCCTGTCCGGGGGAGCGGGTCGGCTCCGCGCCGGGCGCGGCGGTGATGTACCGCCTTCCGCCGTATGGGAGTTGGCGGTACCTGCCGATTTGACCGGCGTACGGCGGCGCTGGGAGCATGCCCGCCCGGGGCGCGGGGCGCGGGGCGCGGGGCGCGGGGCGCGGGGCGCGGGGCGCGGGGGGCGGACCCGTGGTGCGGACGAGGGGGGCGCTTCACCATGACGGACTTCACGACCGTTCACGTCGCGGCGGCGAATGCCGGGACCGGCCGGGGGCCGGCCGCGGCGGCCGAGCCGATCAGCGGGCTCAACGGCGGCTCCGCGCTCGTCCTCATCTCGGTGGTGGTCGTGGCCGTCGCAGCCGTCGCGGTGATACCGCTGATCATGGATGTGCGGCGGGCCACGGCCTGGCGCCAGCAGATCACCGACCGGCTGCTCGAGGACGCGGCCCGCGACCATGAGGTACGCGACCTGCTGCGCGACCTCCGCGAGCCGCGCGGCGTCCGCGGTCTGACCCGCAGCGTCATCGCCGTCCTCATCCTCGCGCTCGTCGCCTTCGCGCTGGCCGTCGCGATGCTGTCGTCGGGCGCCGACTCCGGCGACCTCCGCAAGACCATCGTCACCTCGCTGATGACCGTCCTCGCCACCGTCTCCGGCTTCTACTTCGGCTCGCTCGGCGCGCAGAACAGCGCGGAGGACGCGCGGCGGCAGGTGGGGCGGTCTTCTGCGGCGCCGCCGAAGCCGGGCGCCTCCGGCGGGGGTGCCGCCGGGGGGAGCGGCAAGGGGGCGGTGCCGCCCGCGCCGGGGTCGGGCGCGCCTGGTGGTCCGGGCGCTGCCGGGGCTCCTGGCGGTCCGGCTGCTCCAGCAGGTGCTGGCGCTTTCGAGGGCGGGCCCGCCGCCGCGCAGCCGACGCACTCGGCGGGCGTACCGCGGCAGGGGGCCGTACCGGCGCCGGACGGCGGGCACGGGGCCTGAGGGGTTCTCGCCGAGTCGACTCTAGGTCGGGAGCCGGGAGCCGGGAGCCGGGAGCCGGGAGCCGGGACCGGAGCCTGGCCCGGGACCGAGGCCGGGCGCGTACGGGCCGAGGCCTTCCCGACCGCGGCCGGGGCGGTACGGGGCCCCGAGCCTTCCGAACGCGGCCGGGGTCAACGACCCTCAGCTCCAGGCATTCGGACCGCGCCCCCGGCCTTGCCGCCCGCGCCCCGGTCGTACGGTTCCGGCCTCGGCCCGCGGGCGGGCGGTGCCGCCCTCCGCCACGCCTTTCGCGGGTCAGACCCGCAGGAACGCGTCGATCCGGGTCCGTAGCGACTGCGCGTCCAGGCCGTGCCCGGCCACGTGCTCCTGCCAGGTGCCGTAGTGACGCAGTTCGGCGCGGCGGGTGCCGAGCGCGAGCACGCGGTGCGGGACGTCGGCCAGCGCCTCGGCGGCGTGCGCCGAGGACGTACCGGTGAGGTAGGGCTCCACGACGACGAGGTCGGCCGCATCGGTCCGAGCGGTCGCCTCCCGTACGGTCGCCTCCCGTACGGTCGCCGCGTCGAACGGCCGTACCGTCGAGGCGTACAGCACCGTCACATCGCGCCCGGCCGTCGCGTCGAGGACGGCGTCCAGCATGGGCCCGACGGCCAGGACGACCCCGGCGCGCCCTTCGCGCAGCACCTGGAAGCGGCCGGGCGAGACGGGTCGCGGCGCCACGTTCGAGTGATCGCTGAGCCGTACGTAGACGCGGCTGTCGCCGTCCGCCGCCGCGTGCCGCAGCAGCGCGTCGGCCTCGTCGGGGTGCCCCGGCACATGGACGGTCCAGCCGTCGAGCGTGTCGAGCAGCGCGACGTCGCCCGGCGCCTGATGCGTACGCCCGCCCGCGGCGACGTCGTACGAGGCCCCCGCGCTCACCAGGACCGCGCCCACGCCCTGGTGCCCGATGTCGAGCTTGACCTGCTCGAAGGCCCGCTCGGTCAGGAAGCTCGCGAAGGTGTGCGCGATCGGCCGCAGCCCGGCGAGCGCCAGTCCGCCCGTCGCGCCGACCAGCAACTGCTCCCTGATCCCGACGTCGATCACCCGGTCGGGGTGGGCGCGGGCGGCGTCACTGAAGCGGTCCGAAGAGATCACGGCGAGGACGACGGCCAGCCGCGGATCGGAGTCGAGCAGTTCGGTGGTGACGGCGGCGAACCGCTCCCGCATGGTGTCCATGGAATCCCCAGTCATGTCGTTTCTTCGCCTGCCCTCAGCCGCGGTCTCGGTCGCGGTCTCGGCCTGTTCTCGGCGTCGGCCTCGGCGTCGGTCGCGGTCTCGGCCGCTGTCGCTCGGGTGTCGACGTTCGGGTGACGTCGCTTGTCGTCGCCCGTGGACCCGGCGGTCACTTCGGCTCGACGCGGGCGACCACGGCGTGCGGCCGTCCCGGATGCGGCGCGGTGAACGCCTCGTACAGCGCGGCGTGATCCCGGCCGTCCACGGTCACCGCGGACCAGCCCTCGGCGGCGAACCGCGAGGCCAGCCCGCCCGGCCAGCCGTACGTGGCCGAGGCGTTGTCGACCGCGACGACGTGGAGCCGGTCGAGGCCGACCGCCCCCGCGTACTGCACGGCCTCGTGATTGCTGCCCTCGTCCATCTCGGCGTCGCCCACGAGCACCCATACCGCCGGTTCGTCCAGCCCCTGGGCCCGCAGCCCCAGCGCGCTGCCGACGCCCAGACCGAGCCCGTGCCCGAGCGACCCGGAACCGATCTCGACGCCCGGTACGAGCGTGCGGTCCGGGTGGTGGCCGAGCGGGGAGTCGTACGTCCCGAAACCGGCCAGCCACTCGTACGGGATGAAGCCCTTGGCGGCGAGAACGGCGTAGTACGCCATCGGGCCGTGGCCCTTCGACAGCAGGAAGCGGTCCCGGTCCGGGGCGTCGGCGCTCTCCGGCCCGACCCGCAGTACCCGGTCGTACAGCACCCACACGACGTCGAGGGTGGACGTGGCGGCGGTGTCGTGCTTCTCGTCGCCGGTCATCCGCGACATCAGGTGGCGCAGGTCGTCGTACCCGTAGCGCTCGGGCTCTTCTGAGTGGCCGGACGGCCCGGTGCGGTGCGTCATCGTCATGGGACGACCTTGCAACTTCAAGCCGACTTGAAGTCAAGCGTATGCTGGGCCGATGTGACCCTCTCCACCCGTGACCTGCTGCCCATCGGCGAGCTTTCGGCCCGCAGCGGCATCGCCGCCTCCGCGCTGCGCTATTACGAGGACCTCGGGCTGATCCACTCCGAGCGCACCTCGGGCGGTCAGCGCCGCTACCGCCGCTCCACGCTGCGCCGGCTCGCCTTCATCCGCGCCGCCCAGCGCATCGGGCTCTCGCTCGACGAGGTCGGCGCGTCCCTCGCCCGGCTCCCCGTCGACCACGTCCCCACCACCGCCGAATGGAACGGCGTGGCCCGGTCCTGGGAGCAGCGCATCGACGACCAGATCGCCGAGCTGCGACGCCTCAAGGCCAAGCTGACCAGCTGCGTCGGGTGCGGCTGCCTCTCCCTGACGCGCTGCGGTCTCTACAACGTCGACGACGCGGCGGGGGCGGCGGGCCCCGGAGCCCGCTATCTGCTGGGCGACACGCCTCCCGAAACGGCTTCCCCGCCCCCTCCTTCTGCCGCGTCCTCTCCGTCTTCCGCGCCCTCCCCGTGCGACGCGTCCGACGCCCCCGTTACGCCCTGAGGGCCCCCGCCGGGGCGATCCCCGTGGAGGCCCCCGACCGTCGGAAGTCCCGCACCCGCACGCGTCACGCGCGGGCCGCCGACTAGATGCCCTCCATCTTGAAGGGGTCGTGCTCCGCGAGCAGCTTGTCGAGCCGCGCCTGGTCCACCCGGCTCACGACCTGCCCGACCTCCTGCCGGTCCCGCACCACCTTCGCCAGCGTGAACGCCGCCGTCACCACATACAGCAGTCCCAGCCCCAGAAACGCCCGCTCCCATCCCCCCACCGGCAGATACGCCACCCCGACCACCATGGCCCCCAGCGCCACCGCGAACGAGATCGCCGCCTGCGCCGCATACGCCGCCGTCGTCTCCTGCTGAATCGGTTTCGTCATGCCCCGACCTTCCCCCCGCCCCGCCCCACCCCACATGAGTACCCCTACTCAACTCCCCCCGCCCCGGCCCCCACCCCCTCTGCGCACAAACACCCCCCGAGGTGCGGTATCGTTCTCGTGCACGGTCACCCGGGGCCACCACCCCGACCGACCAAGCACCGGGACGTGGCGCAGCTTGGTAGCGCACTTGACTGGGGGTCAAGGGGTCGCAGGTTCAAATCCTGTCGTCCCGACGGTGTTTTTGCAGGTCAAAGCCTGTTTCCACGATGTGGAGGCAGGCTTTTGGCGCGTAGATTGTCCGTTTCGAATGTGAGAGGTTGTGAGAGACGATTGCGGATGCCCGTATCTCCGCAGGTCAGGGGGTCGGGTGTGCGCGAATCACGTGACACGTGTCATCGAGCGCCGATCGTTGTCCAGTTGCCTCGGCGTCAAGACAACGGCCGGGGCCACGCTCGTCGCCGAAAGACGCGGGACCGCGTGCAGCACCCCTGTCTGGCGCAGACCCCCAGGTCCTGCCGCACCTGCGGGGCGCTGCCGCTGCTACTCCACCGCTCGCCGGGCGGTACGCAACTGCTCGTGCTCGTCGAGCCTGAGCTGGTCGTCGACAGCGACGCCAGACCTAGTACGGCAGCTGTAGATCGTGATCATGGTTGAGCTGCTGCTTGTCTCAGGTAGTGGCTGTCGCGGGCGCGAGCTTGGTGGCGTCGTCGCCAG
>NZ_JBVHLD010000004.1:469392-499647 GCF_055559175.1 Streptomyces sp. NPDC024632 | reverse complement strand
CCCCCCCCCCCCCCCCCCCCCCCCCCCCCCCCCCCCCCCCCCCCCCCCCCCCCCCCCCCCCCCCCCCCCCCCCCCCCCCCCCCCCCCCCCCCGCGTGGTGCCCGTTCGGACCGTGGTCAGGCGCCCGGTGCGGGATCCGGCGGGTAGCCGACGGGCGTGTCGGCGTAACTGCCGTAGGCCCGCATCTCGGCTGCCGCCGCGAACGGCAGTCCGTTGAGCGCGCTGAGCGCGGTGAAGCGGACATAGCTCGCGCGGACCCGGTCGAAGGCGATGACCTGGGTCGACGGGGAGTCCACGAGGGTGCCGCGGGCGACGGTCGTCCAGGTGGTGCCGTTGTCGGAGACGGCGACCTCGTAGCCGGCCACCCGGCCGTTCTGCCCGCCGCTCTGGCGGTCGAGGTAGCCGAAGCCGTCGAGGTCGGCGGGGCCGCCCAGCTTGAGGGTCACCCAATGGGGGTACGGCGCCTCGGAGTTGGTGTAGTCGGTGTGCCAGATGGTGCCGGGGTCACCGTCGAGCACGTTGGAGACCGGTCCTTCCGCGGCTCCCGAGGAGAGGTTCTCGGAGTCCGCGGTCGCCGTCATCGAACTGGGCGAGAGCAGCGCGCGGGTCGCGACGGTCGCCTTGGCGTCCGCCGACACCGACTTGGTGGCGCCGTCGTCGGTGTAGCCCGCCACGACCTTCCAGGAGGCGGCGGTCCCCGCCGCTCCCGCGGGCGGGGTCAGCAGCCAGGTGGTGCTCACCGACGCGCCGGGCTTCACGGTGGCGAAGCTGTTGCCGTGCTCGGTCTTCACCGCCGCGGTCCACCCGGCGGGGAGGCCGTCGAGCCGCTGGACGACGCCGGTGGCGTCGGTCAGCTCGCTGTTGGTGAAGGTGGTCACGTACTCGCTCGGCACGCCGGGGCTCAGCTCGGCGGTCGGCGGCGTCGTCACACTCGCGCACGCCGGACCCGCCGGGGCGGGGCCCAGGTCGGTCACCGAGAAGTCGTCCAGCACGAAGTCCGTGCCGTTGGCGCCGCCGAGCTTGCGCAGCCCCACCCAGGTGTCGCCGCAGCCCGCGACGATCTCCTTGGAGTACGTGGCCGTGTCGAGCGCGGGCGCGAGCACGTCGCGCGTCACGTCCTTGGAGGCGACCTTTCCGCCGCCGACGACGTCCGCGCCGGTCACCCAGGCCCACTGGCCGTCGAGGTTGGTCTGGTAGCGGAAGGAGACCGCGTACGTGTGGCCCGCCACGAAGGGCACGGTCGCGGGCACCGTCCGGTAGACCAGACCGCTGTTCTCCTCGTGGGCCTTGAGCGAGTGGTTCCCGCCGATGACGTCGTCCACCGCCTGGCCCTTGAGGGTCCCTGAGTTGTACGGCGAGTAGGTGTTCTTCCAGGTCTTCTGGCTGTACGGGGCGTGCAGGTCGCTGATGCTGGTGCGCGGGTCGGTGGCGCCGCCCGCGTCGCCCTTGACGAAGGGTCCCCAGCCGGGCTGGTTGCCCTCGAAGTCGTCGCGCGCGAGGACAGTCCCGCCAGAACCGGCCGCCTTCTTGGGCAGCGGCAGCGTCGTGTCGGCCATCAGGCGTATGTCGTCCAGCGTGACGGCCGCGCCCCCCGCCACCGCGCTGACGGCGACGGTGACCTTGCCGTTGGACGGCGCGGTGAAGGTCACCGACGCGCGCTGCGAGTACGTGCCCAGCTTGGCGTCCGCGGCCATCTGGTTGGCGGCGGGCGTGGTGTCGAAGGTGTTGGCGGCGGGCTGCTTGCCGCCGGTGACGGCGAGGGTGGTGGCCCTGCGCTGCCCCTTGGCGATCTCGACGTTGGCGCTGAGGGTGTAGGTCTTGCCGGACGTCAGGCCCTTGACCTGCTGCGAGATACCGGAGGCCGCGGCGCCCAGCCGGGCGACGTTGTCACCGTTGGCGGTGCGTACGGCGGTCGCGCCGCCGCGGGCGTTCCAGGCCGTGAGGTCGCCGGCGTTGAAGCCGGGGTCGTTCAGACCGGTGCCCTGCCCGAAGTCGACGTTGGTGTGCGGCGCCTTGCCGGACTGCGGGGCCAGCACGTACGGCTGGTTCTTGTCGCCGCTGATCGTGACCTTGCCGCCGGTCGGGGTGATGTCACCGGCCTTCACCCGGCCCTGGTCGGTGAGCTTGTAGAGGGTGAAGCGCTTGGTGCCCGCGAACTGCCGTGTCACGTCGAAGGTGTGGGCGCCGCCGGACGCGCTGAAGTAGTACATCTTGTCGGCGTCGCTCGGCGAGGACGTGCCGTTGCCGCGCTTGGCCTCGCCCCACGGCAGCAGGTAGCTGTCGCCGTCGAGGACGAGCGCGCCTCCCATGGTCACCTGGCGCTTGCCGCCCGCCATCGCGACGTGGACACCGCCGGTGAGGTCGGCGGAGGCGCCGAAGTCCCAGGTGGTGAGCTGGTAGTGCTGGAGGAATTTGGTCGGCAGGTTGTCGGTCCAGATGTTCCGGTAGAAGGCGTTGTAGTCGTCCTGGCCGGTCCAGCCCTCGAACTCCTTGATGTCGGAGCCGCCGAGCAGCGGGTCGACGTTCCACACGTCGCGGTCGGAGTTGGCGATGAAGCGGACGATGTTGGAGTTGATGCCCTTGTTGGTGGCGCCGCCGTAGTTCTTGTCGCTCGCCCAGTGCGACCAGATCGAGTCGCCCTCGAATTTGTAGGCCCACTCGCTGGCGACCTCGAAGCCCATCGCGTGGAGCTGGCGGGCCAGTTCGTCGGCGAGCCAGCCGCTGGAGTAGTAGGCGTCGATGTAGACGGTCTTGATGCCGGGCGCCTGCTTGCGCAGTTCCTTGAAGCGGTCGAGGACGGCGCCGCTGCCGAGGTCGGTGCGCTGGTCGATGTGGTACGACTGGTTGAGCCAGTCCCAGCCGTTGACCTGGCCCTGGATGAGTCCCGAGCTGAAGTTCTTGGCCTGCGGGTACGCCTCGGTCACATTGACGTGGACGGCGATGTCGGAGTTGTAGTCGGCGCCCACGGAAGCCAGCTTGTTGAGGTCGGTGAGGCCGCCTGCCCTGACGTTGTAGTCGCCGCCGTAGTCCGGGTGCGCGGAGTCGTGGCCCTCGTTGGCGTAGCCCTTCTCCAGCACCCACTGGCCGAGGTCGTCGGTGGCCAGCGAGATCCGCTTGACGTTGTCGAGCGTCTTGAGGAACGGGTTGGTGGCCTGGCTCGCGAAGTTGAACGGGATGTGCTGCACGACGCGTTCGGGCACCCGGTCGGCGCCGAGCGGGCGCGTCATCGCGGCGCGGTAGGCGAGCGCGCCGTCCTCCCAGGTCACCTTGTTGTCGCCGTTGGCGTCACCGGAGAGCACGACCGTGGTCCGCGGCAGCGCGTACGTCGCCACCCGCCGGTCCGTGGCGCCCTTGGGCGCGTAGGTGTAGTTGCCGACGGACAGCTCCGCGCGGCGCGCGCCGCCGCCCGCGTCCACGATCCGCGACTGGAGCCGGGTGTTGCCGTTGTCGTTGTTGTCCTGCGCGGCGTCGTCGGTCGCGTCGGTGATCAGCCCGCCCGCGAGCGTGGAGTTGCTGACGAAGCCGTACGGGGTGCCGACGGACGCCTTGTCGGGCTTGGCCGCCGCGCTGATCGTGAGGAACTGGTCGGCCGTCGTCGTGGAGTCCGTGGAGATCTTCGTACGGGCCAGGCTCGCGTGCGGGTCGGAGGAGTCGACCGACAGCAGCGACTGGCCGGGGATCGAGAACTGGTTGACGGTACGGGCGGCGCTGCCGGTGATCTTCCGGACGGCGAAGACGACGGTCTTCTTCGCCGTCGCGGTGATCGTCGAGGTGATGGTGACGTTCGGCAGGTCGGCGAAGGTCGAGGTGTACGTCGCGGTGTCGCCGTGCGCGGACATCTTCGTGGTCGCGGTGTGCGCGGCGCCGTTGATGTCGAAGGTGTGCAGGACGGACGCCTGGCCCGCGAGGCTGCCGCCGTTCAGCGCGTACGAGATGACCTGCGGGAATTCCTTGGCGACCGTGACCTTGAGCGCGCCGTGCCTGATCTCGACGGGGGTCGCGGGGTCGGCCGGGGGCGGCGGGTCGACGGGCGCGGGCGTGGTGTCGCCGACGGCGCGGACCCTGATCTCGGAGGCGGAGGCGTTGTCGGACCCGTTGACGGCGCTCTCGGCCTCGACCTTCACATAGCGGCCGGTGACGGGCTTGTCGAAGACGACGGTCTGCACCTCGGTGTTGCTCGTCGGCTGGTGGAAGGAGCCGGTCGCGGCGGGCGCTCCCCAGTTCCCCTTCGGGTCCTTGGCGACGGCCGCGTCGTCAGTGACGAAGATCCGGTAGCCCTTGACCGGGCCGTTGGCCTGGTTCTTCACCGAGTAGTCGACACCGGTGAGGGTGAAGGAGCCGCCGACGTCGAGGGTGATCCAGTGCGGCATCGGGGTCTTGGCGACGCCGACGCCGCCGACCACGTCGTAGGCGACCGTCCACTGCGTCGACGGGTCGTTGTCGAACGCGGCGAGCGCCGTGCCGTCCAGGGCCGGGGGCGCGGGGTAGGCGGGCGACTCGGAGTCTGCCTGGACCAGCGTGTACTGGGCGGGGTCGATCGGGGTGCCCGCGGCGGCGGCCGGGTCGGCCGACGTCTGCGGCGGGGCGGCGAGCGCCGGAGTGACGCCGACCGACAGCAGGGCGAGCGAGGCGAGCAGGGCGGCGGCGGTCGCGGACCGCTGCCGCCGCCACCTTCCGCGGTGGGGTGATCGGGGCGAGCGCGAGGTCATTCCTGTACCACCTAGGGCCGTGAAGAGCCGGGAGCGAGTCGGGAGTGGTGGAGACTGTAGCGGCGATGGCATCGATAACACCAGAGCCCGACAGAGCTTCTTCCACAGGTGATAGCGGCTGACATCGGGCGGTCGTGCGGCCGGTGTGGTCCGGGAACGCGGACAGGCGGCGGCACGGACGGCAGGGGTACGTACTCCCCCGCGCGCGGTGACGCCCTCAGGCCGTTGGCCGGCGCCTGACCGTCAGCGGCGGGCGGGCGCCGTGCTGGCGCGGACGACCAGCGTCGGCTCCACGGAGGCCGGTTCCAAGGTGGCGTCCGGGTCCGCGATGTACCGCATGAGGTGGGAGACCGCGAGCGCCCCCATCTCGGCGAAGGGCTGGGCCACCGTGGTCAGCGAGGGCGAGCAGTACTCGGCGAGCGCGATGTCGTCCACGCCCACGACGGAGATGTCTTTCGGCACCCTGCGGCCCAGTTCGTGCAGGGCGCGGATCACGCCGAACGCCATCTCGTCGCTGGCCACGAAGACCGCGGTGACGTCGGGGATCCGGCCGAGGATGAGGCCGTTGCGGTAGCCGGAGGCGGGCGACCAGTCGCCCGTCAGCTCCGGCGGCACCGTCCTGCCCTCCGCTTCGAGCACCGCGCGCCAGCCCTGCGACCGGCTCGCCGCGTCCAGCCACTCGCCGGGTCCCGCGACGTGCCAGACCGTCTCGTGGCCCAGGTCCAGCAGGTGCCGGGTGGCCAGCCGCGCCGCCGCCGACTGGTCGACCGCGACCACTTCGGTCGCCGACGTGCGCGAACCGTCGACGGTGATGGTGGGCACGGCGCTGGTGAGCTGCTCGATCTGGCGGCTCACATGGATCAGCGGAACGGCGAGCACGACGCCCTCGACGTGCTGGTCGGCCAGCCGCAGCATCGAGCTCTCGATGGCGGAGGTGTCCAGCGACGCGGTGGTGGCGGTGCTGACCGCGTAACCGGCCTCCTGAGCGGCCCGTTCGATGCCGAGGGTGAGGGCGGTGCGGGAGTAGAAGCTGGTCTGGAGGGTGACCACGCCGATGGTGCGGCTGCGGCCGGAGGAGAGCATGCGCGCCGCGTTGTTCCTGCGGTAACCGAGCTGGTCGACGGCGGCGAGCACCTTGGCGCGGGTCTTGTCCTGCACATTGGGGTGACCGGCCAGGGCCCGCGAGACGGTCTGCGCGGAGACCCCGGCGACCCGTGCGACATCCGCCATGCCGGGCGGACGGGAGGCGTCGCGCGCGCTCTGGTTCTTCATGGGTCCCTTCCGGCTGATCCGCTGCCGCCGATGATAGCGGTCGCACCCGCCCAAAGGGGGCGCTCTCCAGCTCGTGGTCCCGCCCCGGACCGGCTGAAGGCACCGCGTTGGCATCGATAACAATCTGTGCCACAGTTCGGTGCTGTGAGCCTTCCGACCACCACCGCACCCGCGGACGCCAACGGCCGACCCGCGCCCCTGCTGTCGTATCCGCACGGCACGTTCCTGCGCGGCGGGCAGCCGCACCGCGTCCTGGCAGGGTCGCTGCACTACTTCCGGGTCCACCCCGAGCAGTGGGCCGACCGGCTGGAACGCCTCGCGGCCATGGGGCTCAACACCGTGGACACCTACGTCCCGTGGAATTTCCACGAGCCGCGCCGAGGACGGCCGTCCTTCGACGGCCCGCGCGACATCGAGCGGTTCGTCGCGCTCGCGCGGGACACCGGCCTGGACGTGATCGTGCGCCCCGGCCCGTACATCTGCGCCGAGTGGGACAACGGCGGGCTGCCCGCGTGGCTGACCGGGACGCCCGGCATGCGGCTGCGCTCCTCGCACCGGCCCTTCCTCGACGAAGTGGCGCGCTGGTTCGACGCGTTGATCCCGCGCGTCGCCGCGCTCCAGGCGGCCCGCGGCGGGCCGGTGGTCGCCGTGCAGGTGGAGAACGAGTACGGCAGCTACGGCGACGACCACGGCTATGTGGCGTGGGTGCGCGACGCGCTGGTGGAGCGGGGCATCACCGAACTGCTCTACACCGCGGACGGCCCGACCGACCTGATGCTCGACGGCGGCGCCCTGCCGGGCACGCTGACCACGGCGACCTTCGGGTCCCGCGCCGCGCAGGCCGCCGAACTGCTGCGCTCGCGCAGAACGGGCGAGCCGTTCGTCTGCGCCGAGTTCTGGAACGGCTGGTTCGACCACTGGGGCGAGAAGCACCACATCCGGACCGTCGACAGCGCGGAGGCCACGCTCGCCGAGATCCTGGACGAGGGCGGCTCGGTGAGTGTCTACATGGCGCACGGCGGCACCAACTTCGGCCTGTGGGCGGGCGCCAACCACGACGGCGACAGGCTCCAGCCGACCGTGACCAGCTACGACTCGGACGCGCCGGTCGCCGAACACGGCGGCCTCGGCCCGAAGTTCTTCGCCCTGCGCGACCGGCTGCTCGCGGTGACCGGCGCGGCCGAAGCGTCCCGGCCGCTGCCCGCGACCGCGCCGCCGCTGACCGCTCGCGCGCTGCCCGTGGTCCGGGGCGCCGGTCTGCTGGACGCGCTCACCGCGCTGTCGCGGCCGGTGGCGTCCCCGCATCCGCTGAGCTTCGAGGAGCTGGAACAGCCCTCGGGGCTGGTGCTCTACCGCGCCCGCCCCCGTCTGCCGCGCGGCCCGCGGGAGATCACCGTGCACGGGCTGCACGACCGCGCCCAGGTCTTCGTGGACGGCGCGCCCGCCGGTGTGCTCGACCGGGAGACCGGCTCGCTCACCGTCGAGGGCGCCGGCGAGCCCGTACTGCTGGAACTCCTGGTCGAGAACCAGGGCCGGATCAACTACGGTCCGCTGCTCGGCCAGGGCAAGGGCATCCTCGGCGGGGTCCGCGTCGAGCGCCGCCTGGTGCACAACTGGTCGGTCCACGGACTGCCGCTGGACGAATGGCCCGCGGCCGTCGTGGAGCGCGCGCCGTCGGTCGCCCCGCCGTCCGGCGACGCGGGTTTCGCGACCGCCCGGTTCACGGCGGACGCCCCGGCCGACACCTTCCTGGCCTTTCCCGGCTTCGGCAAGGGCTTCGCCTGGGTGAACGGCACGCTGCTCGGCCGGTACTGGGAGATCGGCCCGCAGGTCACCCTCTACGTGCCCGCGCCGCTGCTGACGGCCGGCGAGAACACCGTCACGGTGCTGGAGCTGGAGCGTTTCGGCGACCGCGTCGAGCTGCGCGACCGGCCGGAGCTGGGGCCGACCGAGGAGTACGTCGAGACGTTCGACTGAATCGCGCGGCCGGAGGCCACCGCTTCGCGTCGCTACCCGTCCGCGTCGCTGTCCGACGCGGCCTTCTTGGCGCGGCTCGGCTGCACCCGCTTGGGCTCGCCCTTCATCTTGGGGTGCTCCGGCGGGTAGGGCAGGTCGCCGAGGCCGTGCTCGCGCTCGTCCTTGTCGGCCAGTTCGAGCGCCGCGTCCAGCCGGAAGGCGTGCTCGTCCATGTCGGCGTGCACGTCGCCGGCCTCCGCGAACCGCCCCGGCATGGTGCCCAGGTCGAAGTCCTCGGGCACGGCGCTGCTCACCTCGTCCCAGCGCAGCGGCGCGGAGACCGGGGCGTGCGGGAACGGCCGTACGGAGTAGGCGCTGGCGATCGTGCGGTCGCGCGCGGTCTGGTTGTAGTCGACGAAGATCCGCTCGCCGCGCTCCTCCTTCCACCAGGCGGTGGTGATCCGGTCGGGCGCGCGGCGCTCCAGTTCGCGGCCGATCGCGATGGCCGAGCGCCGTACCTGGGTGAAGGTCCACTGCGGCGCGATCGGCACGAAGACGTGCAGGCCGCGTCCGCCGGAGGTCTTCGGCCATCCGGTCAGGCCGAGTCCGTCCAGCACCTCGCGCAGCATGAGCGCCGCGCGTACGGCGTCGCCGTAGTCCGTGCCGGGCTGCGGGTCGAGGTCGATGCGCAGTTCGTCGGGGTGGTCGGTGTCGGCGCGGCGCACCGGCCAGGGGTGGAAGGTGAAGGTGCCGAGGTTGGCGGCCCACAGGACGGCGGCGGTCTCGGTGGGGCAGATCTCGTCGGCGTACCGGCCGCTGGGGAAGGCGATCCGGGCGGTGGGGATCCAGTCGGGCAGATTCTTCGGGGCCCGCTTCTGGAAGAAGGACTCGCCCTCCACGCCGTGGATGTAGCGCTCCAGTGTGGTCGGCCGATCCCTGACCGCGCGCAGGATGCCGTCGCCGACGCTGAGGTAGTACCTCACCAGGTCGGCCTTGGTGAATCCGCGCTGCGGGAAGTAGACCTTGTCCGGGTGGGACACCCGGACGGCCCGCTCGCCGACGGTCAGTTCCAGCGTCTCGGCCATGCGACCACGCTAGGCCGTACGGCCGGGCGGCGCCCGTCGGCGGGCGCCGCCGGGCGGGGCCGCGCACAATCACCAGCATGGACCTTCCGGTGATGCCCCCTGTGCGGCCGATGCTGGCGAAGTCCGCCGCGGCCGTCCCGCCCGGCATGCTCTACGAGGCCAAGTGGGACGGTTTCCGGGCGATCGTCTTCCGCGACGGCGACGAGATCGAGCTGGGCAGCCGCTCGGGCAAGCCGCTGACCCGGTACTTTCCCGAGCTGGTCGAGGCGCTGCGGGAGCGGATTCCGCCGCGCTGCGTGCTGGACGGCGAGATCGTCATCGTGCGGGGCGGCCGGCTGGACTTCGACGCGCTGCTGGAGCGGATCCATCCGGCGGAGTCCCGGGTCCGCCACCTGGCGGAGGTGACGCCCGCGTCCTTCGTCGCCTTCGACCTGCTGGCCGTGGGCGACGAGACGCTGCTGCCGGTGCCGCAGCGGGACCGGCGCGAGGTGCTGGTGGAGGCGTTGCGGGAGGCGACGGCGCCGGTGTTCACCGCGCCCGCCACGCAGGACATCGACACGGCCAAGGAGTGGTTCTCCCGCTTCGAGGGCGCCGGTCTCGACGGGGTCGTCGCCAAACCCCTGCATCTGCCGTACCGGCCGGGCGAGCGGGTCATGATCAAGGTCAAGCACGAGCGCACCGCGGACTGCGTGGTGGCCGGGATGCGGCTGCACAAGAGCGGTCCCGTGGTCGGCTCGCTGCTGCTCGGTCTGTACGACGCCGAGGGGATGCTTCAGCACGTCGGCGTCTGCGCGTCCTTCCCGATGCGCCGCCGCGAGGCGCTGATGACGGAGCTGGAGCCGCTGCGGATGGCGTCCGTCGAGGGCCATCCGTGGCAGGAGTGGGCGAGCGAGGAGGCGCAGGCCGCCGACCGGCTGCCGGGCGGTCCGAGCCGCTGGACCGGCAAGAAGGACCTGTCGTGGATCCCGCTGCGCCCCGAGCGGGTGGTCGAGGTGGCCTACGACCACATGCAGGGCGACCGGTTCCGCCACACCGCGCAGTTCCGCCGCTGGCGCCCGGACCGGGAGGCCGCGGAGTGCACGTACGCGCAGTTGGAGGAGCCGGTGGGGTACGACCTGGCGGAGGTGCTGGGCGCCTGACCGGCCGTGCGGCGGCGCCCTCGTCCGCTCCTCGGACTACCTGGCGCCGTCGCTGCGCTGGGCGTCGCGCTGGAGGCCGGCCAGTACGACCTTGGGGTCGCGGTGCACGGCCTGTCCGATGTCCTTCTTCAGTTCGGCGCTGACCGGGGCCCAGGACGCCTTGGCGACAGGATAGAACGCCGCGTCCGACAGCAGGTTCATGAATGGCACGAGATCGCGGTACCGCGGATCCATCCTGACCGTTTCCGCGACTTTCACCGTGACCGGGAGCAACTTGTACTCCTGTTGGAATTTCAACAAATTCTCTTCGCTGTATATGTACTGGAGGAACTTGGCGTCGGCCTCCCGGTGTCCCTTCTGCCGGAAGGCCATCATCCAGTCGGCGTTCCCGAGCGCCTGCGAACTGGGGCCCGTCCTTCCGGGAAGCGGCGCCACTCCGATGTCGATTCCGGCCGCCTTCGCGGAGGGAAGCAGCGTCAGATGGCCGTTGAGCATCCCCGTGCGGCCCGCGAGGAAGTCGCTGAAGGCATCGCTGACACTCGTCCTGGCCGGGTCCTTGGGGCCGACGAGACCGGCGTCGACGAGGTTCTTCTTCAGCCAGACGAAGGCGTCGACATTGCGCACCGAGTCCAGGTTGTACGAGCCGACGTTGTCGGTGTAGCCGCCGTCGTTGCCGATCATCCACATCATGGTCTCGGCTTCCGCTTCCTGCGGGCCGAGCGGCAGTCCGTACGGCACCGGGACGCCGTGCTCCTTGAGCTTGACGGCGTCGCGCCTGATGTCGGCCCAGGTCTCCGGGGCGCGGGTGATGCCCGCGCGGGCGAAGAGCTTCTTGTTGTAGAAGAACATCCGGGTGGAGGCGACCCACGGGATGCCGTACTGCACGTGGTTGACGGAACCGGCGTCCGTCAGCGACGGGACGAAGGCGGACTGCATGCTGATCGGGAACAGTTCGTCCGCGCTGTAGAGCTGCTTGCCGTCGCTGAAGGCGCTGAAGGAGTCGAGCTGCGCGAGATCGGGCGCCTGGCCGTCCTCGACCATGGTGGCGACCTGCGCGTCGGCGTCGGCGACGGGCACGAACTGCACGTCGATCGTGATGTTCGGATTCCGCTCCTCGAACGAGCGGGCCAGGCTGTTCCAGGTCTGGGCCACCGGACTCGCGGTCTTCAGACCGCTGTAGTCGGTGGCGACCACGTGCAGGGTGATGGCCTTGCTCCGCGGTGAGGTGTTCCCGCACGCGCCGAGGGTGGTCACCGCCAGCACCATCGAGCCACCGACCGCCGCTAAGCCCAGGAATCGTCGCCGCCGCACCGCTTTCTACCGCCTTCGTATATTACTCGCCCCGTATTAGCCGTGCCGAGTTTTCCGCATGCCTTCACCAACGGTCAACACCACACGTGATATCCCGTCAGAAGAAGCGGAGCGCCCAGGTACAACACATCGCGGTATATCGGAAATCGCGCCAGTCATATCCGCCGCAAAAGGCGGATATGACTGGCGCGATGTGTGTCGGGGCGTCGGGATGTGGCGGCGCTCCAGGTGGAGCGGCGCGGCGTGCGGGTCAGCGCTTCTCGGCGAGCGCCCGCCGGTCAGCCCAGAAAGCTCAGCCGGACCTGGCGGCGCGGATTGTCGACGTTGGTGTCCACCAGGACGACCGACTGCCAGGTGCCGAGTTCCAGGCGGCCGTCCAGTACCGGCAAGGTGGCGTGCGGCGGGACGAACGCGGGGAGTACGTGGTCGCGGCCGTGCCCGCGGCTGCCGTGGCGGTGGCTCCAGCGGTCGTCGGCGGGGAGCAGGTCCTGGAGCGCGGCGAGCAGGTCGTCGTCGCTGCCCGCGCCCGTCTCGATGACGGCCACGCCCGCGGTGGCGTGCGGCACGAAGACGTTCAGCAGCCCGTCGCGCCCGGCCGCCGCCTCGCGCAGGAACGACGCGCAGGCGTCGGTGAGGTCGTGGACGGTCTCGCTGGAGCCGGTCGCGATGTCGATGACGCGTGAGGTGAGGTTGTCGGCCATACGTCCATGGTCACTCAATTCCGCGGGGCGGCGGGGGTGTCGGCGCGGCGGGTCGCCGGGGTCCCCGTGCCCGGCGGCGGGGCGCGGGCTCCGGCCCGGCGGGCGGCTTGCGCTGCGTTCCGCCGCCATCCGCGAGGTGAGACGGCGTTGACCTGCCGACGGACGCGTGACTACCGTCGTTGTATGCCGCGTCCCTGCATGCTCACCTCGCGTGGTCACATCGACCTCCTGCGGGTGGCGTCTGCCGCGTGTTGTCGCGGTCGCTGACGTTTCGCGCCGCTTCCCCTCCCCCGCGCTTCCGTAGCTCTTCTTCGCGTTCCGGCCCCGCCGGTCCCCTCGGGACGTCCCCGCGGTGATCCGGCGGACCTCCCGTGCCGCGCGCCGGGATCCCGCCGGACCGCACCGGATCCCGCCCATCGAAAGGCGTCCGCCCGATGTCCGTACACCTGCACTGGTTCCTGCCCACCGGCGGCGACGGCCGCACCCTGGTGGACCGCCACGTCTACACCGACGGAGGCGTGAAGCGCTCCCGGATCACGCCGGTCTCCGGCATCCGCGCCCCCGACATCGAGTATCTGGCCCAGATCGCGCGCGCCGCCGACCAGTTGGGGTTCGAGGGGGTGCTGACGCCGACCGGTACGTGGTGCGAGGACGCGTGGCTGACGACGCTGGCGCTGACCCAGCACACCGAGCGGCTGAAGTTCCTGGTCGCCTTCAGGCCCGGGGTGATCTCGCCGGTGCTCGCGGCGCAGATGGCGGCCACGTATCAGCGGATCAGCCGGGGGCGGCTGCTGCTCAACGTGGTGACCGGGGGCGACTCCACCGAGCAGAAGCGGTTCGGCGACCATCTCGACCACGACAGCCGGTACGCGCGCACCGCGGAGTTCCTGTCGGTGGTGCGCGGGGTGTGGGAGGGCAAGCCGTTCGACTACGACGGCGAGCACTACCAGGTGGCGGGCGGGCTGGTGGCGCTGCCGCCCGAGCCCCGCCCCGACATCTTCTTCGGCGGTTCCTCTCAGGCCGCCGGGCCGGTCGCGGCCCGCTACGCCGACGTCTATCTGACCTGGGGCGAGCCGCCCGAGCAGGTGAAGCGGAAGATCGACTGGATCAGGGGGCTCGCGGAGGCCGAGGGCCGTACGGTCAGATTCGGCATCCGGCTGCACGTCATCGCGCGGGACTCGGCGCGCGACGCGTGGGCGACCGCGGACCGGCTGCTGGCCGACCTCGACGAGGACACGGTCGCCGCGGCCCAACAGGCGCTCGGCCGCAGCGAGTCGGTGGGCCAGCAGCGGATGCTGGCGCTGCACGGCGGGCAGCGGGACAAGCTGGAGATCTCGCCGAATCTGTGGGCGGGCGTCGGGCTGGTGCGCGGCGGCGCCGGTACGGCGCTGGTCGGCGCCCACGCGGAGGTCGCCGACCGGATCGAGGAGTACCACGCGCTGGGCATCGACCACTTCATCTTCTCCGGCTATCCGCACCTGGAGGAGGCGTACTGGTTCGGCGAGGGCGTGATGCCGGAACTGGCCGCGCGCGGTCTGCTGGAGGCCCTTCCGTCGCCGCTGTCCGCCGTGCCCGCCGCCAACGGCCGCCCGCCGTCCGCTCCGGGCGGGGCGCCGCTGCTGCTGTCCGGGGGCCGCTGAGCGGTCCGCGGCCGTGGGGCCGGCTGTGGGCGCGGGGGTCACCGGGGGGACGCGGACCTGGGGTGATTGCCGCCTCCGGGCATTGGTCTGTACCATTCGGCGGGCCTCGGGATATCGCCGGGGCTCGGGACATCCGCCTCTGTCGCGCCCCGAAGGGGGACCACCACGTGAACGCGCTGCACCGGCTCGCCGTGCTCGTCGACTCGTGCCTGCTGCCCGCCGTCGACGGCGCGGACGAGAGACTTCCCGACTGGATCCTGCGCGGCCTGGAACGCGGCACCCCCGGCGTCGCGGTGCACGCGCGCGGCCAGGCGGCGCGCAAGGCGTCCGACACGCTGCGCGCGGCGCTCCCCGACGCCCTCACCGGTCACCCGGAGCCGCACCGGCCGGGTGGCGGCAGCGCCGCGGCGGCCGAACTCATGGCGGCCGGTGCCAATCTGCACCTCGCCGTACGGCCCGGCACCCGCGCCGACGAGACGCGGGTCTTCGTGACCGACCTCCAGACGCACGGAGTGGCCGCCGCGCTGGGGCCGTTCACCGGTACGGGCAGCCTGCGGCCCTTCGCCGAGGGGGCCGCGGCCGGTGTCCGCGCGATCACCGCGGGGCGCTCCCCCGTACCCGGCGAGGACGGTCTGCCCGCCACGCTCAGCGGCCCGGCCGTCACCGGCATCCTGCGCGGCGAGCTGGGTTACGGCGGGGTCGTGGTCAGCGACACGCTGGACGCGCCGTCGATCGTCGACGGCTGGGGCGTGCCGGGCGCGGCCGTGCTCGCCTGGATCGCCGGGGTCGACCTGGTACGCCTCGGCCCCGCGAGCGGCGCGGGTGTGCACGACGCGATCCACACGGCGGCGGCCCGCGCGGTCGCCGACGGCGACCTGCCGCTGTCCCGGCTGGAGGAGGCGGCGGAACGCGTCTCCCGGCTGCGCCGCTGGGCCTCGGAACCGCGCATGCCCGCCCCGGCCGGGGTCACGGGTCCGTCGGCCCGCACACCGGCCCCCTGAGGCGGCGCACGCTCCTCGGATCGCGGCGGCGGCGCGGGTCCGTCGCGTGTCGGCGCCCTGTCACCGATCCGTTTGACAGCCCTGGAGATGACGCCCATATTTATCTGCGTGACACAGATTCTTCGTGGCGCATAGTTTTCGCCACGACTGCTCCCTCCGACCTTCCGTCGGCCGCACGGCTCCTTGTGCCACCCGCTCCCAAGTCCTTTCCACGAACGGGGAACACCGCCATGACCGTCCTCATCACCGGAAGCCGCGGGCGCGTCGCCCGCGCCCTCACCGCGCTCCTTCACGACCGGGGCGCCGACGTACGCGTCGCCTCGCGGAAGCCGGAGGAGGTCGAACCGCCGGAAGGGGTGCGGACCACCGCCCTGAGCCTGGACGACCCGTCCGGCTTCCCCGCCGCGCTCGCGGGGGTCGACTCGGTGTTCCTCTACGCCGAGGCGTCGCACATCGGCGCGTTCCTGGAGCAGGCGGAACGGGCGGGGGTCGGGCACGTGGTGCTGCTCTCGTCCGCCAGCGTCATGGAGCCCGACGCCGAGCGGGACCCGATCGCCCGGCACCACTTGGAGGTGGAAACCGCGCTCGCCGTCTCACCGATCGCCTCGACCGTGCTGCGCCCCGGCGCCTTCGCCGCCAACGCCCTCCAGTGGGCGTGGCCCATCAAGGCGTCAGGCGCGGTGAATCTGCCGTATCCCGGCGCCCACACCGACCCCGTGCACGAGGCCGATCTCGCCGAGGCGGCCTGCGCGACGCTCACCGATTCCCGTGTGCGCGGCGGGACGTACCACCTGACGGGGCCCGAGTCGCTGAGCTTCGCCGAGCAGGTCGACGTGCTCGCGGACGCCACGGGACAGCCGATCGCCGCCGTGCCGGTCAGCCGTGAGGCATGGCGGGCGGAGACGGCGGAGCATCTGCCCGAGGCGTTCGCCGAGGCGCTGCTCGACTGGTGGAAGGCGCTCGACGGTACGCCCACGGAGGTGACCGACACTCTTGAACGGCTGATCGGGCGTCCGCCGCGCACCTTCGCGTCCTGGGCGGCGGAGAACGCCGCCGCCTTCACCCGCCCGTAGCGGGTACGGCGGATCAGGCCCCGGCGGCGCCCCTGTGCTCCTCGCCCGCGCCGCCGGGGTCGGCCACGTCACCCGCCCGCAGCCGCGCGATCTGCGCGGTGCTCAGGTCGACGGTGCGGCGCATATGGGCGAGCAGGAGCGCGAGTTGGTCGTCGTCGTAGGAGTCGAGCATCCGCCACCAGCCGCCGCTCAGGCCGCCCCACACACGGCCGAAGTCCGCCATCCGGTCGGGCACGGTGGTCACCATGACCCGGCGCCGGTCCTCGGTGTCCCGCTCACGGACCACGTAACCCGCGCGTTCCAGCCGGTCCACGAGCCGGGTGGCGGAGCCGGTGGTGAGGCCGGTCAGCTCGGCGATCCGCCCGATGGTGACCGGGCGCGACTCCAGGCTCAGCAGATTGAGGCACTGCACGTCCGTGGGGTGCAGCCCGAAGTAGTCGGCGAGCGCCTGGTTGAACAGCGCGTACGACGCCGTGTAGTGGCGCGAGGCCACGGACAGCTCGGACAGCAGATCGGAGCGGCGGCCGGTGGGGGCGTCGGTCCGCGCCATGGTGCCTCCTGCGTGGTTCCGCGCGGCCGTGGAGGCCCGCGCCCGTGCCGTCACGCTTCTCTGCGCGACGCAGACAGTTTGGCAGACCGCCGCCCGCCCGGACACCGACGTCTCCCGCGTCCCCGGCCGCCCGCGCGCGGGGAAGCTTTCACTCACCCTCACCGTTGGGTGAAACATGAACGACTTGGGTGACGCGGCGGACGGGCCGGACGTGTCCGGCGTGCGGGACGTGCGGACGGTCGTGGTCGGCGCCGGGCAGGCGGGGCTCTCGGCCGGGTATTTCCTGCGCCGCGCGGGGCTGCGGTCCGGCACGGACTTCGTCGTCCTCGACCACTCCCCCGGCGCGGGCGGCGCCTGGCAGTTCCGCTGGCCGTCGCTCACCTACGGCAAGGCGCACCGCGTACATGAGCTGCCCGGTATGCCGCTGGGCGACGCAGACCCCGACCGGCCGTCCGCCGAGGTGGTCGGCGAGTACTTCGCGCGCTACGAGCGGGAGTTCGACCTGGATGTCCGGCGGCCGGTCGACGTCACCGCCGTACGGGAGGGGGTCGCGGGGCGGCTGCGGGTGGAGACCGACGCGGGTGTGTGGTCCACGCGGACGCTGATCAACGCGACCGGCACCTGGGACCGGCCGTTCCTGCCGTACTACCCGGGCCAGGAGACCTTCCTCGGGCGGCAGTTGCACACGGCGGAGTACCGGGGATCGGCGGAATTCGCCGGGAAGCACGTCCTGGTGGTCGGCGGCGGTACATCGGCGGTGCAGCTGCTGATGGAGCTGGCCGAGGTCGCCCGCACCACCTGGCTGACCCGTCGCCCGCCGGTCTTCCACAGCGCGCCCTTCGACCAGGAGTGGGGACGTTCCGCGGTCGCCCTCGTCGAGGACCGGGTGCGCCGGGGGCTGCCGCCGCAGAGCGTCGTCAGCGTCACCGGGCTGGCCGCGACCGACGCGATCCGCGACGCGCAGGTGCGCGGGGTCCTGCGGCCCGAGCCCGTCTTCGACCGGATCACCCCGGACGGCGTCGCGTGGTCCGACGGCCGCACGCTGGACGCCGACGTCATCTTGTGGGCGACCGGCTTCCGCGCGGCCCTCGACCACCTGGCCCCGCTCAAACTGCGCGAGCCCGGCGGCGGCGTCCGGCTCGACGGCACCCGCGTGGTCAAGGACCCCCGCGTCCACCTGGTCGGCTACGGCCCGTCGGCGAGCACGATCGGCGCCAACCGGGCGGGGCGAAGCGCCGTACGCGAGATCCGCGCCTTCCTGGCCACCCGAACAGCCGAACCCACGAGCGAGCGTTCGCTCGAACGCTTGCACTGAAAGCGAGTTGTCCCCTGCGACCCACGGGGACGCGTGATGCTTACCGACCGTCCCGGGAGGGGCGGCGCTCCGCGTTGTCCGCCGCTCCGGTCGTCCGCACGCCTGCCGCTCTGGCCACCGATTCCGATAAACATCGGATGTCTCGCTTCCCCGCGTCACGCCGTTGCGGCAGTATGAGCGCCATGGGTCATCGTCAGTCGCACGGCCTGCCGCGGCGCGGCGCGGAGGAGACATGCGCGTAGCGCTTTTCGTGACATGCGTGAACGACCTGCTGTACCCGGACACCGGGCGGGCCGTCGTCACCCTGCTGGAACGGCTCGGCGTCGAGGTGGACTTCCCCGCCGCCCAAACGTGCTGCGGACAGCCCCAGTTCAACACCGGCTACCGGCACGAGACAGAGCCGCTGGTCCGCCGCTACGCCGCCGCCTTCGACGCCTACGACCACGTGGTCACGCCGTCCGGCTCCTGCGCGGCCATGGTGCGCGACAACTACCCGCGGATCGCCGCCAAGGCCGTCGCCGAGGGCCGCGACCGGGGACTCACCGAGGCCGCGGCGAGCGCCGTGCCCAAGGCGTACGAACTCACGGAGTTCCTGGTGGACGTGCTGGGGGTGACGGATGTGGGCGCGTACTTCCCGCACACGGTGACCTATCACCCGTCCTGTCACGGGCTGCGGATGCTGGGGCTCGGTGAGCGGCCCCGGCGGCTGTTGGAGGCCGTGAAGGGGCTTGAGCTGCGGGAGTTGGAGGGTGCGGAGGAGTGCTGCGGCTTCGGCGGCACCTTCGCCGTGAAGAATCCCGACGTCTCGACCGCGATGGGCGAGGACAAGGTGCGGCACGCGCTCGACAGCGGCGCGCAGGTGCTGTGCGGCGCGGACAACTCCTGCCTGATGCACCTGGACGGTCTGTTGCGACGGCAGGACGCCGACCTGCGGGCCGTACATCTGGCGGAGATCCTCGCGTCCACCGAGGAACAGCCCTACCGGCAGGAAGTGGTCCGATGAGTGGTACGTATCTGGGTCTGCCGTCGTTCCCGAAGGCCGCCGCCTCGTCCACGAAGGACACCCAGCTCCGCGCGAACCTCACCCACGCCACCCACACCATCCGCGACAAACGCGCCAGAGCCATCGCAGAACTCGCCGACTGGCCCCAACTCCGCGCAGCAGGCGCCGCCGTCAAGGACCACACCCTGCGCCACCTCGACCACTACCTCCTCCAGCTCGAGGAGAACATCACCGCCGCCGGCGGCACCGTCCACTGGGCCCTGGACGCCGACGACGCCAACCGCATCATCACCCGCCTCGTCCAGGACACCGGCGAAACCGAAGTCGTCAAAGTCAAATCCATGGCCACCCAGGAAATCGGCCTCAACGACGCCCTGACCGCCGCCGGCATCACCGCCTACGAAACCGACCTCGCCGAACTCATCGTCCAGCTCGGCAACGACCTCCCCTCCCACATCCTCGTCCCCGCCATCCACAAAAACCGCCACCAGATCCGCGACATCTTCCACACCCAGATGACCAAATGGGGCCGCCCCGCACCCGACAACCTCACCGACACCCCCGCCGACCTCGCCGAAGCCGCCCGCCTCCACCTGCGGGAAAAGTTCCTCCGCGCGAAAGTCGGGATCTCCGGCGCCAACTTCATGATCGCCGACACCGGCACCCTCGTCGTCGTCGAATCCGAAGGCAACGGCCGCATGTGCCTCACCCTGCCCGAGACGCTGATCTCCGTCGCCGGCATCGAGAAGGTCATCCCCACCTTCCAGGACCTGGAAATCTACCTCCAGACCCTCCCCCGCTCCTCCACCGCCGAACGCATGAACCCCTACACCACCCTGTGGACCGGCACCACCCACACCGACGGCCCCGAAAACTTCCACCTCGTCCTCATCGACAACGGCCGCACCGACACCCTCGCCGACACCACCGGCCGCCAGGCCCTGCGCTGCATCCGCTGCTCCGCCTGCCTCAACGTCTGCCCCGTCTACGAACGCGCCGGCGGCCACGCCTACGGCTCCCCCTACCCCGGCCCCATCGGCGCCATCCTCACCCCCCAACTCCGCACCACCACCACCGAACTCGACGCCTCCCTCCCCTACGCCTCCACCCTCTGCGGCGCCTGCTACGACGTCTGCCCCGTCGCCATCAACATCCCCGAAGTCCTCGTGCACCTGCGTGAACGCGTCGCCGAAGGCGCCACCACCACCCACAACGGCCAACGCGTCACGATCAAGCCCGCGAAGGGGCACGCCGCCGAACGCGCCACCATGCGCGCCGCCCGCTGGGCACTCGACCGCCCGGGCGTCATGCGCCAGGGCCAGCGCCTCGCCACCCGCACCCGACACCTCCACCCCCAACGACTCCCCGGACCCGCCAAAGCCTGGACCGCCACCCGCGACCTCCCCACCCTCCCCCCGCAGACCTTCCGCGACTGGTGGCAACACAACAAAAACAACCACCCGCAGACCGAGGAGAACGGCCAGTGACCTCCCGCGACACCGTCCTCACCCGCATCCGCAACGCCCTGGGCACCACGTCGGACAGCCCGGCACCGGCCACCACGTACACAGCACGCGACTACCTCACCGTGCACGCGGACCGCACCCCGGACGAGACCGCCGATCTGCTCGCGGACAACCTCGCCGACTACCGGGCGAAGGTGCACCGCACCGATCAGGCGGGGCTCGCACCCGCGGTGGCGCGGCTGCTGGTCGAGCGGGGTGCGCGGACGGCGGTCGTCCCGGCGGGGGTCCCGAGGGAGTGGCTGGCCGGGATCGGCGGGACACGGTTGCTGGACGACGTACCGCCGCTGACCGCGGCGCAGTTGGACGAGGTCGACAGTGTGATCACCGGCTGCGCGCTGGCCGTCGCCGAGACCGGCACCATCGTGCTGGACGCGGGCGACGACCAGGGGCGGCGGATTCTCACGCTCGTCCCCGACCACCACATCTGCGTCGTGCGGGCACCGGATCAGGTGGTCGCGTCGGTCCCCCTGGCTCTGCCTCGCCTGGACGCCACCCGGCCCCAGACCTGGATCTCAGGCCCCTCCGCCACCAGCGACATCGAACTCGACCGCGTCGAAGGCGTCCACGGCCCCCGCACCCTGGACGTCATCCTCGTGGGTCCGCCGCCGAGCGGCTGACCTTCAGCGCCCACACCACCAGAGGGATCTGGACAGGGAGCCGGGCGTAGGCCGCGGCCTTCAGGGGTGCGGGGCGATGCCGCCAGTCGTAGGCCATCTTGACGTTGGCGGGGAAGACGGCGGCGAAGAATCCGGCGGTGACCAGGGCGCCGGTGCGGCGGGTCGCGGGGAGGGCGACGGCGGCGGCCAGCGCGAGTTCGGCGACGCCGCTGGCGCGGGTCCAGGCGCGGGGGCTGCCCGGAAGGGACTCGGGCACGATCGCCTCGTACGGTCCGGGGGCGAGGAAGTGGGTGGCGCCGGCTCCGGCGAGCAGGCCGACGAGCAGTCGAGTGGAACGTGCGGGCACCGGGCACCTCCTGAGCGGGCGGGCGATTCCCGCCGCACTCTCACCTTACCCATGAGTAAGGTCGGGGCGGCGGCCTCTTCCGCGTTACGAGGCGGTGGTGGCGAGCTGCGAGTCGCGCCGTACGAGCGCGGCGTAGCGACCGTCCTGGGCGAGCAGTTCGTCGTGCGTGCCGCGCTCCATGATCCGGCCCGCGTCGAGGACCACGATCTGGTCGGCGTCGCGCACGGTGGACAGCCGGTGGGCGATCGTGATGGTGGTGCGTCCCGCGGACAGCGAGTCGATCGCTTCCTGGACGTCGTGTTCGGTCCGGGTGTCGAGCGCGCTGGTGGCCTCGTCCAGGATGAGGACGGGCGGGTCGCGGAGGATGGTGCGGGCGATGGCCAGGCGCTGCTTCTCGCCGCCGGAGAAGCGGTAGCCGCGTTCGCCGACGAGGGTGTCGTAGCCGTCGGGCAGCCCGGAGATGTGGTCGTGGATCTGGGCGGCCTTCGCCGCGGCGCGGATCTCGTCGTCGGTGGCCTCGGGCTTGGCGAAGCGCAGGTTCTCGGCGACCGAGGCGTGGAAGAGGTACGTCTCCTGGGAGACGACGCCCACCGCGTCGGCGAGGGTGTCGAAGGTGAGGTCGCGTACGTCGGTGCCGTCGAGCGTCACCTTGCCGCCGGTCACGTCGTACAGCCGGGGCACCAGGTAGCTCAGGGTGCTCTTGCCGGAGCCGGTGGCGCCGACGACGGCGAGGCTGCTGCCCGCGGGGACGGTGATGTCGATGTCGCGCAGGGTCGGCGCGCCGGACTCGGGGTCGTAGGCGAAGTCGACGTGCTCGAAGCGGACGTCGCCGCGTACCCGGTCCAGGGTCCGGGCGTCGGGGCGCTCGGTGATGTCGACGGGCAGGTCGAGGTATTCGAAGATGCGCTGGAAGAGCGCGAGCGAGGTCTGGACGTCCACGCCGGTGGACAGCAGCGACACGGACGGGCGGAAGAGGCCCTGCTGGAGCGAGACGAAGGCGACGAGGGTGCCGATGGAGACGGCGGGCGCGCCGTTGGACATGGTCAGACCGGCGGCCCAGTAGAGCAGTGCGGGCATCGCCGACATGACGATGCCGATGGTGGACATCCGCCAGCGGCCGGACATGCTGGAGCGCACTTCGAGGTCGACCAGGCGCTCGGACTCGGTCGAGAAGTCGCGGGTCAGGGAGTCGGAGCGGCCCATGGTGCGGCCGAGCAGGATGCCGCTGACGGACAGCGACTCGGTGACGATCGCGGACATCGAGGCCATCTGCCGCTGCCGGTTGGTGGCGATCCGCTTGCGTTCGCGGCCGACCCGGCGGGCGATCCAGACGAAGAGCGGGAGCAGCAGCAGCGAGACGACGGTCAGCCGCCAGTCGAGGGCGAGCATCGCGATGACGGAGGCGATGACCGCCGTGAGGTTGGAGACCAGGGAGGTCGCGGTCGAGGTGACGGTGGCCTGCATGCCGCCGATGTCGTTGGCGATCCTGGACTGCACCTCGCCGGTGCGGGTGCGGGTGAAGAAGGCCAGCGACATGCGCTGGAGGCGTTCGTAGACGGCGGTGCGCAGGTCGTGCATGACGCGCTGGCCGACGGTGGTGGAGATCAGGGTCTGGAGCACGCCGAAGACGCCGGTGGCGACGGCGGTGGCGATCATGCCGAGGGCGAGCAGGCTCAGCAGGCCGGTGCGGCCCTGCGGTATCGCGGTGTCGAGGATCGCCCGCAGCAGGAACGGCGAGGCGACCGAGACGAGGGAGGAGAGGCCGACCAGGGCGCCGACGACGGCGAGGCGGCCGCGGTAGGGACGGAAGAGCCGCAGGATGCGACGCATGTCGACGGGGGTGTCGGGCTTCTTCTTCGGTGGTGTCCACCGGGAGGCGAGTTCTCGTTCGTGATCGGGGCGCAAAGGACTCCTTGAGAGTTCAGGCAGATGCTGATATTGGGAGTATAGGTCATTGTTACCTATGCTCACAATGGACATGGTCCTGATACGCTCGTCACATGGAATCCCGCACGACAGCCGTGCCGCCGGGCCCGGTGACCGCCGGCCTCGCCACGACCGCGCCGGACGAGATCACCGGGCGGCTCGCCGACCAGCTCATCCGGCTGAGCCGCCGCCTGCACAAGTCCCAGCGCCACCTCATGGAGCCGCTGGGGATCACCCCGGCCCAGGCGCGGCTGCTGCGCACCCTCGCGCACTGCGACGAGCCGCCGCGGATGGCTGATCTCGCCCAGCGCCTGGAGGTCGTGCCGCGGGCCGTGACGACCCTGGTGGACGCGCTGGAGGGGCTGGAGCTGGTACGGCGGGTGCCCGATCCGAGCAACCGCCGGGTGATCAGGATCGAGCTGACCGAGGCGGGCGGCGCCGCGCTGCTGGAGCTGCGCGGGGCCCGCCGTACGGCCGCCGCCGAACTGCTGGCCCCGCTCGACGACGGCCAGCGCGCGGCACTCACCGCGCTGCTGGCCGTACTCGACGAGGAGGCGCCGCACGGCGGCGGCCACCGGCCGTCGCGCTGAGCGGCGCCCGCGGGCTCACTCGGCCAGGTCCGCCGGGGCGGTCTGGCCGCCGATCTGCGGCCCGACCTCGGCGGTGCAGGCGCTGCACCGGCGGGCGGCGGTCGGTATCGCGGTCAGGCACTCGGGGCACTCGCGGACCGGGGCCGCCGCCGCCTTGGGGAAGAACCTCTCCTGCATGCGGTTCATCGGCAGGACGACCAGGAAGTAGATCACCGCGGCGACGATCACGAAGCTGATCACCGCGTCGATGAAGGCGCCGTAGGGGAAGGTCACGCTGGAGACCGTGAACTTCTGAGTGGCGAAGTTGCCCGTGGCGCCGGAGGCCAGGCCGATGAGCGGCGTCAGGAACGCCTTGACGAAGGCGGTCACCAGAGCGGTGAAGGCCGCGCCGATGACGATGCCGACCGCGAGGTCGACGACGTTGCCGCGGAGCAGGAACGTCCGGAAGCCTCTCATGGGTGGGGGGTCCCCTCTGTAGTCAGGAATTGGAACACCACAGTGTGCCGGTCCTCACCACAGAGGGGTAATCGGTCGATGAGCAGATCAATTACGCCAGGTGTCGTTGAGTGTGACCGCCCCGCTCGACGGGACCGTCGCCGTCCGGTTGGCGCCGGATTCCCACGTCACGTTGCCGCTTCCGTCCTTCCGTATGTACTTGTACTGGAACGAGGTGCCCGCGGGCATCGCCACGTTGAGCTTCCAGACCGGGTAGCTCGCCGACGACAGCAGCAGGGCGCTGCCGGTGTTCCAGTTGCCGAGGGTGGAGTTGTCGCCGACGACGTAGATGTTCTGGCCGAAGACCGTGGTGGCGTTCACCGCGAAGGACGCGGCGGACGACGGGTTGGTGCTGCCCCCGGTGCTGCCGCTCGTGGTGCCGCCGTTCGTCGTGCCGCCGTTGGTCGTGCCGCTGCCGCAGGGCGCGCCGACGTACAGCGCGACCGCGTCGTTGGAGCCGATGGTGGCGGTGAACTTGCCGTCGGAGCCGACGGTGTAGCTGGTGCCGCTGTGCTGGACGTCGCAGTAGGAGCCGGCGGGCAGTGAGGTGGTGAAGGTCTGGGTGAGCGAGCCGCCCTCGTGGTTGATCGCCACATAGCCCTTGCCGCCGCGGCCGAACGCGATGGCGTTGTTGCCGTTGGACCACCAGTTGGTGACGGCGGTGCCGGAGACCGCGTTGCGGAAGCCGACCATGTTGGCGATCTGCGGCCAGGCGTGCTGGCACTTCCAGCCGTCGCTGTAGCAGGCGTTGACGGTGCCGCCGTTGGGCGCGCCGGCGTCGTTGTTGGAGAACTCGTAGCCGGAGTAGACGTTGGGCGAGCCGTACGGCCAGGCCAGCAGGTAGACGTTGGCGAGGGTGTACGTGGCGCCGTTCTTGTAGCTGAGGGTCGAGCCGTTGCGCTCGGTGTCCCAGTTGTCCACGAAGGTGCGGGCCTTGTCGCTCGACAGGTAGCCCGCGCCCCACGACGCGCCCCAGTTGCTGAGGGAGGCCAGCTTGTCACTGGTGAAGATGCGCTTGAGGTCGAAGGCGCCCTGGAAGGCGTCCACGTCACCGGTGTTGACGTACTCGCCCGGCTGTACGGCCTCGCCCGCGCCGTAGATGGCCTCCTGGGCCCAGTAGATGCCCGGATTGCTGAGCTTGGCCTTGATGGCGGCCAGGTCGGTCTCGGCCATGTGCTTGGCGGCGTCCACCCGGAAGCCGTCGACGCCCAGCGCGATCAGGTGGTTGAGGTAGGCGGCGATGGTGCCGCGCACGTAGTCGCTGCCGGTGTCGAGGTCGGCGAGGCCGACCAGCTCGCAGTTCTGGACGTTGTTGCGGTCGCCGTAGTTGTTGATGTCACTGCGGCAGGTGTGGAAGTCCTGGTTCTGGTAGTAGCCCGGGTAGTTGTACTTGCTGTACGTCGTACCGCCCGTGCCGGTGCCGGAGCCCGACGTCATGTGGTTGATCACCGCGTCGGCGACGACCTTGACGCCCGCGCTGTGGCAGGTGCTGACCATGTTCTGGAACGAGCTCTCGTTGCCGAGCCGCCCGGCGATCTTGTAGCTGACCGGCTGGTACGAGGTCCACCACTGGTCGCCCTGGATCTGCTCGGAGGCCGGGGAGACCTCGACGAAGCCGTAGCCCGCGGGGCCGAGGGTGTCCGTGCATGCCTTCGCCACGGAGTCGAACTTCCACTGGAAGAGCGTCGCGGTGACGTCCTTGCTGCCGGGCGGCGTGGCGTCCGCTTGTTGCGAGGAGAGGGCGAACAGACCGGCGGCGGCGACGATCGCGGCCAGCGCGCCGTTCAGGACGCGGGATCTCATGGGCGGCTCCTTCGGTGAACGGGCAGAGTTCTGCCCTCGAAGGCAGCCACGCGCCTGGCCGCCGGGTGGGGGGTGCGGGCCCCGTTGTCCTCGGGGTCCTCGGGTTCCGCCCAGGAGCTTCCCGCCGTGTGTGCGTACACGTCAAGATGCCGGCGGAAGAACTTTCGCTGTTTTGCTGCAAGTTGTTGCCGAAACACTCCTCCGCGGACCTCGGCTCGTTCCCGTCGCTCACCGGAAAACCTGTTGACCCGGTACGGGCCGCAAGACGAGCCTTGCTCCTCTCCGACCGGATTCCGGCGGGATGTCCGCACGGGCGGAGTCGTCAGGTACGCGGCTGCCCGCCGACATCTCGCGCGAACCTCCGGCGGCCGTATCCGCAACCCGCGGCCGTAGCCTCGTCCGCCGACACTCGCTCACACCCGCACCGAACTCAGGACACCATGCCGTCCCTCCGTAAGCTCCCCCTGTCCGATCCGGGCGTCCCCGACGCCCGGACGGGATTCCGCTTCCTGCTCTGGCTGTCGTTCCGCGAGGGGAAGGGCCTGGCAGCCGCCACCGCGTGGGGCATCCTGCACATGGCGGCCGTCGCGTCGTTCCCCGCGGCCGTCGGAATGGCCGTGCAGTCGGTCGTGGACCGCTCGGGGTCGCGGCTGGCGCTGTCGGGCGGGCTGATGCTGCTGCTCGGCGTGCTCACCGCGCTCGGCGACACGATGCTGCACCGTACGGCCGTCACGAACTGGATCAGCGTCGCGGCGCGGGTCCAGCAGTTGCTCGCCGGTAAGACGGTCGAGCTGGGCTCGCTGCTCACCCGCCGGGTCGCTGCGGGCGAGGTCGTCGCGGTCAGCACCGGAGACGTGGAGAAGATCGGGTGGTTCGTCGAGGCGCTGGCGCGCTTCACCTCCGCCCTGGTCGCCACGGTCGGCGTGGCCGTCGCGCTGGTCGTCTACGAGCCCGCGCTCGGCGTGATCGTGGCCGCGTCCGTACCGGTGCTGGCGCTGGCCGTACTGCCGCTGCTTCCCGCCGCCACCAAGCGGGCCGACCTCCAGCGGGAGAAGGCGGGCAAGGCCACGGAACTGGCCTCCGACACCGTCGCCGGACTGCGGGTGCTGCGCGGCATCGGCGGCGAGGAGCTGTTCCTCGACCGCTACCGTCGCGCGTCCCAGCAGGTCAGGACCGCCGCCGTGCACAGCGCCCGGATGTGGGCGGCGATCAGTGCCGTCCAGGTGGTGCTGCCGGGGCTGCTGCTGGTGGCCGTCGCCTGGGACGGTGCCCGGCTGGCGATGGACGGCCGGATCTCGGTCGGCGCGCTGGTGACCGTCTACGGCTCGGTGGCCTTCCTGATGTTCCCGCTGCGGAATTTCGAGGAGATCGCCATGGCCTGGTCGTTCTCGCGGCCCTCGGCGAAGCGGGCCGCGCGCGTACTGGCGCTGACCCGGGAGACCGCCGGGGGCGCGGCCGTCTTCTCCGAGGGGAGCGTCGCTCCCGAGGAGGCGGGCGCTCTGGTCGGGGAGATGTACGACCCGGAGTCGGGGCTGCGCGCTCCGGCCGGGTTGCTGACCGCCGTGGTGTGCGGCGACCCGGACGCGGCGGGCGTACTGGCCGACCGGCTCGGCGGGCACAGCCCGGTCCGCGCCGAGGGCGAGGCGTCGGCGGTGCTGGGCGGGCAGGCACTGGACGCGCTGCCGCTCGCGGCGGCCCGCGCGGCCGTGCTCGTCCAGGACAAGGACCCGGTGCTGCTGTCGGGAACGCTGACCGAACTGCTGGGTGTGCCGTCCTCCGGCCGGGTCACGGCGGAGCAGGCGCTCACCGCCGCGCAGTGCGCGGACGTGCTGGACGCGCTCGCGCAGTCCGCCGCCGACCCCGCGGGGGTGGCGGGCGACCCGATGTCGGCGCGGATCACCGAGCGCGGCCGGTCGCTGTCCGGCGGCCAGCGGCAGCGCCTGGCACTGGCCAGGTCGCTGATCGCCGACCCCGAGGTGCTGGTGCTCGACGAGCCGACCTCGGCGGTCGACGCGCACACCGAGGCCAGGATCGCGCGCGGCCTCAAGGAACTGCGCGCGGGTCGCACGACGGTGGTGCTCACGTCGAGCCCGCTCGTGCTGGACCGCGCCGACCTGGTGGTCTTCGTGGACGAGGGCACGGCGACGTCGGCCGGCGACCACCACGAACTGCTGCGCACCGACCCGCGCTACCGGGCGGTGGTGACCCGCGAGAGCGAGCCGTCCGACGACCGCGATCCCGGCCACAGCCCCGTCACCGCTGCCGTCGCGGGCTCCGGGGCCGTACCCCACACATCGATGGAGGAATCCGCATGATCGGCCTGCGACCGCCGGAGTACGACCCGGCCGCGCCGCAGCAGAGCGCCACGCTGCCGGTGGGCTCCCCCGCGACCGTGCGCGGCTATGTGCGCGAACTGGCGAAGCGGCATCGCGGTGCCTTCGCCCTGCTGGTGACCGTCAACACCGTGTCGGTGCTGGCCTCGATGGTGGGGCCCTACCTGCTCGGCGGTCTGGTCGAGGACCTGTCGAAGGGCGACCGGGACATCCATCTCGGGCGGGCCGTCAGCCTGTTCCTGGCCGCCCTCGTGGTGCAGGCGTACTTCGTGCGGCTGGTACGGCTGCGCGGCGCGATCCTCGGCGAGGAGATGCTGGCCGATCTGCGCGAGGACTTCCTCGTACGGTCGGTGTCGCTGCCGCCGGGTGTGCTGGAGCGGGCGGGCACGGGCGATCTGCTGTCGCGGATCACGACGGACATCGACCGGCTGTCGAACGCGATGCGCGAGGCGGTGCCCGAGCTGGCCATCGCCGTGGTCTGGGCCGGGCTGCTGCTCGGCGCGCTGACCGTGACCTCGCCGCCGCTCGCCCTGTCGGTGCTGGTCGCGCTGCCGCTGCTGCTGGTCGGCTGCCGCTGGTACTTCCGGCGCGCCCCGGGGGCCTACCGCTCGGAGGCGGCGGGGTACGCGGCGGTGGCGGCGGCGCTGGCGGAGTCCGTGGACGCCGGCCGCACCATCGAGGCGCACGGTCTCGGTGACCGGCGCGAGAAGCTGTCGCGGCAGCGCATCGGGCAGTGGGTGGCGTGGGAGCGCTACACGATGTGGCTGCGCAGCGTGCTGTTCCCGGTGATCAACATGACGCACGCGCTGATCGTGGTCGCGGTGCTGATGATCGGCGGCAGCTTCGCCCTCAACGGCTGGATGACGGTCGGCGAGCTGACCACGGGCGCGCTGTACGCGCAGATGCTCGTCGACCCGGTGAACATGATCCTGCGCTGGTACGACGAGTTGCAGGTCGCCCAGGTGTCGCTGGCCCGGCTGGTCGGGGTGCGCGAGGTGGCCGAGGACGAGCCGGACCACACGGTCTCGCCCGACGGCCGCGAGATGGCCGCCGACCAGGTGCGGTTCGGCTACCGGGCGGGCAGCGACGTGCTGCACGGCGTGAGCCTGACGGTGCCGCCGGGTACCCGGGTGGCGCTGGTGGGCCCGTCAGGCGCGGGCAAGTCCACGCTCGGGCGGCTGCTGGCGGGCATCTACGCGCCGCGTGCGGGCGAGGTCACGCTGGGCGGCGCCCAGCTGGCCCGGATGCCCGCCGAGCGGGTGCGCGAGCATGTGGCGCTGGTCAATCAGGAGCACCACGTCTTCGTCGGCACGCTCCGCGACAATCTGCGGCTGGCGCGGACCGGTGCCACCGACGACGAGCTGTGGACGGCGCTGCGCGCGGTGGACGCCGAGGACTGGGGCCGCAATCTGGCGGACGGTCTCGACACCGAGGTGGGCTCGGGCGGCGCGGTGCTCACCCCGGCGCAGGCGCAGCAGCTCGCGCTGGCCCGGCTGGTGCTGGCTGACCCGCACACCCTGGTGCTGGACGAGGCGACCTCGCTGCTCGACCCGCGCGCCGCCCGCCATCTGGAACGCTCGCTGTCCCGGGTGCTGGACGGCCGTACCGTGATCGCCATCGCGCACCGGCTGCACACCGCGCACGACGCGGATGTGATCGCGGTGGTCGAGGACGGCCGGATCAGCGAGCTGGGCAGCCACCACCAGTTGGTGGACGCCGACGGTGCCTACGCGGCGCTGTGGCGGTCCTGGCACAGCTGACCGCGGTGATGTGGCGGGGGGGGGGGGGGGGGGGGGGGGGGGGGGGGGGGGGGGGGGGGGGGGGGGGAGGGGGGGGGGGCGGATATCCCGCCGCATACGCCCCA
>NZ_JBVHLD010000004.1:322061-469382 GCF_055559175.1 Streptomyces sp. NPDC024632 | reverse complement strand
GTGCCAGTGGGGTGTGTGGGTGTCTTTGAAGAGCCGACCGTGGGGGGGGGGTCGGGTCCCCGGGACACCTCCCCCCCCCCCCCCGCTCGCGTGCGAGGGGTCCCGCGTCAGCCGAAGACGCCCAGCGCGCCGAGCGCGCAGCCGCCGCCCGCCAGGAAGAAGACCGGGGTGAGCACCTTCAGCTCCACCCAGCTCCCGGCCCGGAAGCGCATGAACTTCGGCGGTCCCATCGGGTACCAGCGGCGGCGGCCGATCGGGATCGGCCACAGGATCGGGCAGCCGGAGACGGTCAGCGCGTCACCGACGCAGTGCACGAGCGAGCCGAGCACGATGGGCAGCCCGATCCACAGGTAGTGCTGGCCGGGATCGGTGAACAGCCAGTCCTTGCCGTTGCCCGGATTGTCGAGCACGTCGGCGAGCACCCAGGCGCTGGTGGCGCCGAGCAGCCACACCAGCACATCACTGGACATCCGGGCCTGCCGCCACAGCAGTCCCTCGACGGCGAGCACCATGTGTATGAACAAGATGACCAGCACCACCCAGCGCCCGCCGTAGACCGCGCCGGCCGAGAAGCCGCCGCCGACCAGGACCGCCCAGAGCCAGGTATGGGTGAGGGTGCGGTGGCCGCCCGCCCGTCGCGGGTCGCCCTGCATCCGGGTCGCCTTGTAGACGGCGTGCGCCAGGTGCTCGATGATCTTGCACAGCACGCGGGAGATCGGGCCGAACGCGCGCGAGATCGTCGCCGCCTGATGGTCCAGGTCGGGGGCGAGCGCGGCACCAGCACAGATCAGCGCACCGACGACGAGCGTCGGCCAGGGCATGGCATGATCCACACCCGCCGCGACCGCTCCGACGGCCAGCCAGGCCGCCGCTCCCGAGAGTGAGTGCGCAGGTCCCATCATGGTGGTGCTCAGCCCCCTACAAGGCCGCCCGCAGGCGGAGTTGACGCATCGTTGACGGCACACCATATCGTTGATGATCACCGCGGCCCGCTCCGGTTCCGCCGCGCGCCGCCGGTACAGGCAAGATGGTGGGGTGACCCTTATCGATCAGATGCCTCCCGCCCCGGACCCCGATGCCCTCTTCGAAGCGTTTTCGACGTGGGCCGAGGGTCAGGGGATCACTCTCTATCCGGCGCAGGAGGAGGCGCTCATCGAGGTGGTCTCTGGTGCGAACGTGATCCTTTCCACCCCCACCGGATCGGGAAAGAGCCTGGTCGCGGCCGGTGCGCACTTCGCCGCGCTGGCCCGGGACGAGGTCACCTTCTACACCGCGCCGATCAAGGCGCTGGTGTCGGAGAAGTTCTTCGACCTGTGCAAGCTGTTCGGCACCGAGAACGTCGGGATGCTGACCGGTGACGCCTCGGTCAACCCGGACGCGCCGGTGATCTGCTGTACCGCCGAGGTCCTCGCCTCCATCGCGCTGCGCGACGGCAAGAGCGCCGATGTCGGCCAGGTCGTGATGGACGAGTTCCACTTCTACGCGGAGCCGGACCGGGGCTGGGCCTGGCAGATCCCGATCCTCGAACTGCCCCAGGCGCAGTTCCTGCTCATGTCGGCGACGCTGGGGGACGTCTCCCGCTTCGAGGAGGATCTGACCCGCCGGACCGGCCGCCCCACGGCGGTCGTGCGCTCGGCGACCCGGCCGGTGCCGCTGTCGTACGAGTATGTGACGACGCCTTTGACGGAGACGCTGACCGAACTGCTGGAGACCCGGCAGTCCCCGGTCTACATCGTGCACTTCACGCAGGCGGCGGCCGTCGAGCGGGCCCAGGCGCTGATGAGCATCAACATGTGCACCAAGGCCGAGAAGGACGCCATCTCCGATCTGATCGGGCACTTCCGCTTCACCACCACCTTCGGCCGCAACCTCGCGCGCTTCGCCAAGCACGGCATCGGCGTCCACCACGCGGGGATGCTGCCCAAGTACCGGCGGCTGGTGGAGAAGCTCGCCCAGGCGGGTCTGCTGAAGGTCATCTGCGGCACCGACACCCTCGGGGTCGGCGTCAACGTGCCGATTCGCACCGTGCTGTTCACCGCGCTCACCAAGTACGACGGCACGCGGGTGCGGACGCTGCGGGCGCGGGAGTTCCACCAGATCGCGGGGCGCGCCGGGCGGGCCGGTTTCGACACCGCCGGGTTCGTGGTGGCGCAGGCTCCCGAGCACGTCATCGAGAACAAGAAGGCGCTCGCCAAGGCCGGGGACGACCCGAAGAAGATCCGCAAGGTGGTCCGCAAGAAGCCGCCCGAGGGCTTCGTCAACTGGTCGGATCTCACCTTCGAGAAGCTGATCGCCGCCGAGCCGGAGCCGCTGACCTCCCGCTTCCGCGTCACCCACACCATGCTGCTGTCGGTGATCGCCCGGCCGGGCAACGCCTTCGACGCGATGCGGCACCTGCTGGAGGACAACCACGAGGACCGGCGCCACCAGTTGCGGCACATCCGCCGGGCCATCGCCATCTACCGCTCGCTGGTCGACGGCGGTGTGGTCGAACGCCTCCCCGAGCCGGACGCCGAGGGCCGCATCATCCGGCTGACCGTCGAACTCCAGCAGGACTTCGCCCTCAACCAGCCGCTGTCCACCTTCGCCCTGGCCTCCTTCGAACTGCTCGACAAGGACTCCCCCTCCTACGCCCTGGACATGGTCTCGGTGGTGGAGTCCACCCTCGACGACCCGCGGCAGATCCTGGCGGCCCAGCAGAACAAGGCCCGTGGCGAGGCCGTCGCCGAGATGAAGATGGACGGTGTCGAGTACGAGGAGCGGATGGAGCGTCTTCAGGACGTCTCCTATCCCAAGCCCCTCGAAGAGCTGCTGTCGCACGCCTACGGCATCTACCGCCAGAGCCACCCGTGGGTCGGCGACCACCCGCTGTCGCCCAAGTCCATCGTCCGTGACATGTACGAACGCGCCATGACCTTCGGCGAGTTCACCTCCTACTACGAGCTGGCCCGCACCGAGGGCATCGTGCTGCGCTACCTGGCCGGCGCGTACAAGGCGCTGGAGCACACGGTGCCCGACGACCTGAAGTCGGAGGACTTCCAGGATCTGACGGCGTGGCTGGGCGAGTTGGTGCGCCAGGTCGACTCCAGCCTGCTGGACGAGTGGGAGCAGCTCGCCAATCCGGAGGTGGAGACGGCCGAGCAGGCGGCGGAGCGGGCCGACCAGGTCAAGCCGGTCACCGCCAACTCCCGCGCCTTCCGGGTGCTGGTGCGCAACGCGATGTTCCGCCGGGTCGAGCTGGCGGCGCTGGAGAAGTACCACCAGCTCGGCGAGTTGGACGCCGAGGCCGGGTGGGACGCCGACACCTGGGCGGAGGCGATGGACGCGTACTGGGACGAGTACGACGACCTCGGCACCGGTCCCGACGCGCGCGGCCCGAAGCTGTTGCAGATCGAGGAGCAGCCGGAGCACGGCTTGTGGCGGGTCCGGCAGACCTTCGCCGACCCCAACGGTGACCACGGCTGGGGGATCTCCGCCGAGGTCGACCTCGCGGCCTCCGACGAAGAGGGCCGCGCGGTGATCCGGCTGACCGACGTCGGCGAGCTGTGATCCGGTGCACGACGAAGGGGACGCGATGACGAACCCGGCCGAGAGGCTGGTGGATCTGCTCGACCTGGAGCGGATCGAGCAGGACATCTTCCGCGGGCAGAGTCCGCAGGAGCGGTTGCAGCGGGTTTTCGGCGGCCAGGTCGCCGGGCAGGCGCTGGTCGCCGCGGGCCGCACCACCGACGGCGGGCGGCCGGTGCACTCGTTGCACGCGTACTTCCTGCGGCCGGGTCGGCCCGGCGTGCCCATCGTGTACCAGGTCGAACGGGTCCGTGACGGCCGTTCCTTCACCACCCGGCGGGTGGTGGCGATCCAACAGGGCCGGACGATCTTCAACCTGACCGCCTCCTTCCATCAGCCGGAACCGGGATTCGAGCACCAACTGCCGATGCCCGAGGTGCCCGAGCCCGACGACCTGCCGGGACTCGGCGAAGAGCTGCGTGCGCATCTGGACGTGCTGCCCGAAGCGCTGGAGCGGATGACCCGCCGCCAGCCCTTCGAGATCCGCTATGTGGAGCGGCTGCGCTGGACGCCCGGGGAGATCGAGGGCGCCGAGCCGCGCAGCGCGGTGTGGATGCGCGCGGTCGGGCAGCTCGGCGACGACCCGCTCGTGCACACCTGCGCTCTCACCTACGCCAGCGACATGATGCTGCTGGACGCCGTACGTGTGCCGATCGAACCGCTGTGGGGACCGCGGGGGTTCGACATGGCGTCCCTCGACCACGCCATGTGGTTCCACCGGCCGTTCCGCGCCGACGAGTGGTTCCTGTACCAGCAGGAGTCACCTGTCGCGACGGGTGCCCGCGGTCTGGCGCGGGGGCAGATCTTCGACCGGCGGGGACGTCTGCTGGTCTCGGTGATGCAGGAAGGGCTGTTCCGCAAGATCGGCGGCTGACCCGCGTCCGCGCAGCAGTCCCAGCAGCCCGCGTCGCGGGCGCCTGCCCTCCCCCGCCGGCCTGCCCGGCGGCCGGGCGGCGCCCCGCTTCCGGTGCGGCGCCGCGTGCCGGGCCCGCTCGGGCTCGAGCCTCCCTCCCGTGTGCGGCCCGCCTGGCTCACTCCGCTCCGACTCCAGCTCCGGCTCCGGCTCCTGAAGTCGTTCCGGCTGCCGCGGCACCCGCTCCACAGGCGGGAGCGCGAGCGGCGAACGGTCGGCTGGGGCGAACGCCGCGTGCGGTGCGGGCTGTTCGGTCCGGGCGCGGCCCAGCGCGTCCGCGAGGGCGACCAGGGCCAGCGCGATCTCGTCCGGATGGTCGGCGGTCGTGAGGCTTCTCGTCAGCTCGGGTGAGGCGAGCGGTCCCGGGCGGCCCGGCGGCAGCGCCGCACGGATTCCGCGCAGCCGGGCCCGGTCGAAGGGGTCGGACACGGCGTCGTCGGTCACCTCGGGACCGAGCAGCGCGGCCCAGACGGCGGCCTCGTCCCAGGCGTCATGGCAGTCCCGTACGAGCTGGGCGACCCGGCGGGACCGCCAGCCGAGGGCCCGCTGATCCTGCCCGGCGTCCAGCGCGTCACGCAGTCCCGCGGGCAGCCGCCCCTTCAGCATCGCGGGGCTCGCGGCGGCGAACTCCCTCAGCTCATGGCCGAGATACACCCACACCAGCGCCCGGTACCGGTTGACGTACCAGCGCACCGGGCGGATCAGCCCGAGCCTCGCCAGCCGTACGAGGCGGTCCCGGCTGATCCCGATCATCGCCGCGCCCTCGGTGCTGGTCACCAGTCGGAGCCGGTCGAGCAGCGCTTGTGGATGGCCTTCCGCGTCCCGCAGCCGGGTCACCTCGTCCACGGGCACCCGCCACTGGCCGCTGCCGCGCGAGACCGTGCGGATCTCGCCGAGTTGGAGCGCCAGCTCGAAGAGCGTGAAGTCCAGGCCCAGCTCCTCCCGCGCCCGGTTCAGCGTCAGCGTCTCCGGCGCCGCCCGCCCGCCTCCCGGCCCTTGTCCCGCCCCGCCGCCGGGCGTCCACGCCACCTGCCGCGTCTCGACGGTCGCCGTACCCGCGCTCGTCGCCGCCGTCGTCCCGGCCCTCGCTCCGGCCCTTGTCCCGGCCGCTCCTGCTCTCGTCCCGGAAGCCGCCGCGGCACCCGTCCCCGGCATCGAGGCGGGCACCGTCCCCGTCGTCGCCTTCGCGTTCTTCTTCGGCGTTGTCGTCGCTGTCGTCGTTGTCTTGGCCGTCTTCGTCGTCTTCACTGTCGTCACTCCCCCGCGAACTTCAATCACTGACAGTGACGAATCTATCGCGTACGGACGACAGCCCGTTCGAAGCCTGTGGATAACTTCGGGACGCCCCGGCTCAGGAAGGTGCCGCGCCCGGTTGCCGGGGAGCCACGCCGAGGTGTTCGCCGACGCGGTGGACGAGCAGCGTCATCTCGTAGGCGACCTGGCCGACATCGGCCTCCATGCCACTGAGCACGGACAGGCAACTGCCGTCGCCCGCCGCGGTGACGAAGAGGAAGCCGTCGTCGAATTCGACCATCGTCTGACGCACGCCGCCGACGGCGAACTGCCGCCCCGCGCCCTTGGCCAGGCTGTGGAAGCCCGAGGACACGGCGGCCAGGTGTTCCGCGGTCGGCCGGTCGAGATCGCCGCTGGCGCCCGTGACCAACCCGTCGTTGGAGAGCACGAGCGCGTGCTTCACGTGCGGCACCCGCTTCGTCAGGTCGTCGAGCAGCCATGCGAGCGGTTTGCCCACCGTCATTGCCTACCTCCCGTCTCCGCTGCGGTACGAGCCTGTCCTGCCGGGCCCGCTTCGGCAACCCCCTCTCGGGACGGACGGCGCCCGACCGGAGCCGTGAAAGGAGGCGACCGGCGGAAATCAGCCGCCGCGTGGCGCGTACATGATGACACCCACTCCGACCAGGCAGATGACCGCTCCGACGATGTCGAATCGGTCGGGACGGTAGCCGTCGAGAGCCATCGCCCACAGGAGAGATCCGGCCACGAAGACCCCGCCGTAGGCCGCCAGGATCCGGCCGAAGTCGGCGTTGGGCTGGAGTGTGGCGACGAAGCCGTAGAGGCCGAGCGCGACGATTCCGGCCCCCGCCCAGCCGACGCCGCGGTGTTCGCGCACCGCCTGCCAGATCAACCAGGCACCGCCGATCTCCAGGACGGCGGCGAGCAAGAAGAGCCCGATGGAGCGGAACGTGATCATGCGACCATGATGCATGGCCAGTTTCGAGAGCGGGCGCCGCCAGGTCAGGGAGTTCTTCGCCGCGAAGGCCGTGGGGTGGGAGAAGCGGTTCCCCGACGACACTCCCGTCTACGCGGCGGCGGTCGGCGAGTTGGGGCTGCGGCCGGGCGGCCGGGCACTGGACGCGGGCTGCGGTACGGCGCGGGCGCTGCCGCTGCTGCGGACCGTCGTCGGTGCGGCGGGCACGGTGGTCGGTGTCGATCTGACCCCGGAGATGCTGCGGGAAGCCGTCGCCCTCGGCCGGGACCGGGACGGAGCGCTGATCGAGGCGGCCGGCGAGGAGCTTCCGTTGCGGGACGCGGCTTTCGACGCCGTCTTCGCCGCCGGACTCGTGCACCATCTGCCGGACCCGGCGGCCGGACTGCGGGAATTGGCCCGGGTGACCAGGTCCGGCGGCCGGTTGGCGCTCTTCCATCCGATCGGCCGCGCCGCCCTCGCCGCCCGCCGCGGGCACGAACTGCGCGCCGACGACGTACGAGCCGAGCCGCAACTGCGTCCTCTGCTGGCCGCGACCGGCTGGGAGCTGGCATCGCTGGACGACGCCGCGGAGCGGTATCTGGCGGTGGCCGTCCGACACGCCTGACGGTGCTCGGGGCGGCACCGCGCACATCGGCGCCACGCACATCGGCGGCGTCCAGGACCGTGCCAGCGCGTCGGCGTGCTCCGCCAGCGAGTAGCCGAAGTCCGCGGGGCGGTCGCTGACGCCGAAGCCGGGCAGGTCGACGACGAGCGTACGGCGGTTCATGAGCGCGGGATGCGCGGATATGTGCGCGGTGTACGCGCCCGACGCCGCTCCCAGCCTGGGCACGTGGACGCGGACCGGTCCGTCGCCCGCCGCCTTCGTCCACCGCACGTACGCACCCTCTGGTCCGCATTCCGTCTGTCGCACCGCTGGCTCACCATCGCCCGTGCCACCAGCCGCACCGAACTGGCCTGGCTGCGAACGACGTTGACCGCGCACGACGCGAAGAGCTGACGGCGCGGCCGGGAACGGGCCGACTCCGGGCGATCACCAGGTGCGGACCGTCGGGAAACCGGCCGTCCGGCGCCGTACCGCCCGAGCGGATTTCCGGCCATCACGACCTCTCGACGCGGAGGTTACTCGCTGGTTAAGGTGCGCGGACGAGAGACGGCGGGCGAGGCGAGAGGGAACGACGGATGACCGCGGCCGAGAACCCGGAGGACGACGACGCGCTGTTCGTGCTGACGGCCGCGATGCTGACGCCGGGGCAGTTCCCGGGCGTCCTGGGGGACGACTATCCGGCCGCTTGCGCCGAGTTGGGGCTCGAACCGCTGGCCGACGGCTACGGCCTGGTCTTCGGGCAGGACGGCGGCGGGGCGCGCTGGACCGTGGCGACGACGGACACCGCCACGGTGGCGTGCGCGCTGGCGGCCTGGGACTGCGGACTCGAGTACGACCTGGCGCCCGACGAGAACAGCCTGGCCGCCTCGCTGCCGGGCTGGCCGCTGCCGGTCGCCGTCGCCGTACCCGGCATCCCCGCCCCGCACGACCCGCCGGACGAGGAGGGCGGCCGTACTCCGCTCTCCCCGCCCGACACCTCCGTCTGGGGTCCGCCGCAACGGCGCCTCGGGGCCGACGAGATCGCGGTCCGCTGGTTCGAGTGGCGCGACCAACTCGACGTACCGGCGGAAGCGGCTCAGGAGGCGGCCGAGGACGCGGCGGCGGACGCGAGCAGGGATGCGGATACGGGTACGGACGCAGGCACGGTCACCGACGCCGGAACAGCCGTCGGCACCGGGACGGAAGCCGAACCCCACAACCCGGCCGCCCCGCCGGCCATCTCGCACACCGGCATCCGCCGCGTCCTCGAAAGCGCGGAGGAGTACGTACGCAATCCGCCGCCGCCCGGCCGCGTACGGGCCGCATATGGTGCGGTGCGGGCGGACGGACCCGGCTGGAGTCTGGTGGGCAGGACCGACGACATCGCCTTCGTGCTGTTGGACGACGCGCCCGGCGAGGTGCTGCCGGTCGGCCGCGGCGCCGCCCTGCCGCCGTTGCTGGAAGCTCTCAGCAAGCTGGCTGCGGCCCCGTCCTGACCGCGAAGCCGCACGAAGAGCCGCGAACACCCATCAGGACACGCGGGAACCCGCAAGGACGCGCAAGCTCTGCAAAGCCCCGCAAGGCACCCCAGGGGCCCGGAAGCGCAAACCGCCGCATATTGCTGCCGAAAACCGCCGTCAGCCCGCTCTGACGTCCGCCACCACCGCGTCCGCCGCCTTGCGCGCGGCGACCAGCACCGGGTCCCACACGGGTGAGAACGGCGGCGCGTAGCCGAGGTCCAGCGCGACCATGTCCTCGACCGTCATCCGCGCGGTGAGCGCGACGGCCCCGACGTCGACCCGCTTGGCGGCGCCATCGCGGCCGACGATCTGGAGGCCGAGCAGCCGCCCTGTGCCGCGTTCCGCGAGCATCTTGACGGTCATCGGGTCGGCGTCCGGGTAGTAGCCGGCCCTGCTGGTGGACTCGATGACGGCGGTCACGTAGCGGAGTCCGGCGCGGCGCGCCTGGGACTCCTTGAGGCCGGTGCGGGCGATCTCGACGTCGCAGACCTTGCTGACGGCGGTGCCGACGACCCCGGGGAAGGTGGCGTAGCCGCCGCCGATGTTGGTGCCGATGATGCGGCCGTGCTTGTTGGCGTGGGTGCCGAGGGCGATGTGCTGGAGGTCACCGGAGACGAGGTTGAGGACTTCCACGCAGTCGCCGCCCGCCCAGACCCGCTCCTGGCCGCGTACCCGCATGGCCAGGTCGGTCAGCAGGCCGCCGTGCGCGCCCAGCGGCAGTCCCGCGTCGCGGGCGAGCGCGGTGCCGGGGCGTACGCCGATGCCCAGGATCACGATGTCGGCGGGGTATTCAGCGTCGTCGGTGGCGACCGCGCGGGCCCGGCCGTCGGCGCCGGTGAGCACCGCGCGGACGGCGGCGCCGGAGACGACACGGACGCCGAGTCCCTCCATCGCGTCGCGCACCAGGCGTCCCATGTCGGGGTCGAGGGTGCTCATCGGCTGCTCGGCGCGGTCGACGAGGGTCACGTCGAGGCCGTGCTTCAGCAGGGCCTCGGCCATCTCGACGCCGATGTAGCCGCCGCCGACCACCACGGCGCGGCGTACGCCGACCCCGTCGAGGGTGGCCAGGACGCGCTCGCCGTCGTCCAAGGTCTGCACGCCGTGCACGCCGGGCGCGTCGATGCCGGGGACGGACGGCCGTACGGGTTCCGCGCCGGTGGCGACGACGAGGTGGTCGTAGCCGGTCCACTCCTCGCGGCCGTCGGCGTCGCGCGCCCGCACCCGGCCGGCGGCGAGGTCGATGTCGACCACCTCGGTGCCCATCCGCAGGTCGATGTCGCGCTCGCGGTGCTCCTCGGCAGTACGCGCGACCAGCGCGTCGGGGCCGGCGGTGTCGCCGCCGATCCAGTAGGGGATGCCGCAGGCGGAGTACGACGTGTGCCGTCCGCGTTCGAACGCGACGATCTCCAGGTCGTCCGCCGCTCTGCGGCGGCGGGCCTGGGACGCGGCCGACATCCCGGCGGCGTCACCGCCGATGACCACCAGACGCTCCGTCATCTTCCGTGGGTCCCCTTCCGCTTACGGTCCGCCGGAGTCCGAGGCCGGGGTCCGGGTCCGATCCGTACGGTTCTACGACCGGTCGGCCGGGTACGTCACCCGCCCGTCTCGGGAACCCTACGCGGCGGCGCGGCGGGACCCGGGAACGCAACCCCGTCAGACCTCTTTACGTCCATGACATGTCCCAGTAATCTCACGACCGTTCTCGCAGCAACTTGTTGCAGCAACTTGCGCAATTTATCCGGCCGTTTGTTCCGTGGCGCGCGGACGTACGGCTTCCTCCACCGGCCGCCCTCGCGGCCCCGTCCGAGGAGCACGACGTGACCGTCGCTTCGCGCCACAGATATCGACCAGGTCCGCTGACAGCCGTGGTGGCTGTCGTCTTGGGACTCCTGGCGACCCTGCTCCCCTCCCTGTCCACCGGTTCCGCGCACGCCGCCTCGGCGGCGGGCTCGAACACCGCAACCGTCTACTACTCCACCGCGACGACCAACTGGTCGTCGTACAACCTGCACTGGGCGCCCGACGGCGGGACCTGGACGACTGTGCCCGGCGTCGCCATGCAGAGCGCCTGCACCGGCTGGGTGAAGAAGACCGTCGACCTCGGCGCGGCCACCGGCTGGCAGGCGGCCTTCAACAACGGCCAGGGCACCTGGGACAACAACGGCGGCAAGAACTACGCCCTGGGCACCGGCACCATCACCGTCAACAACGGCGCCATCGCCCACAGCGACCCGTGCGCGAGCGGCGGGGACCCGGGCGGCGGCGAGACGGGCAGCCCGTCCGGCACCTCGGCCACCGTCTTCTACTCCACCGCGACCGTCGGCTGGACCACCGTCAATCTGCACTACGCGCCGACCGGCGGCGCGTGGACGACCGTGCCGGGCATCGGCATGGAGGCGGCCTGCACCGGCTGGGTGAAGAAGACCGTCGACCTCGGCACGGCCGCGGGGCTCGCCGCCACCTTCAACAACGGCAACGGCACCTGGGACAACAACAACGGCGCCAACTACGCGCTGTCCAAGGGCGTCAGCACCGTCAAGGACACCAAGGTCACGGCCAACGCGGCCGATCCCTGCGCGGCCGTCGTCCCCGACACGACGCCGCCGACCGTCCCCGGCACGGTGAAGGCGTCCGCGACCGACACCTCGATCGTGGTGACCTGGAATCCGTCGACCGACGACACCGGGGTCACGGGCTACCGGGTCACCAGGACCGGCGGCACCAAGGGCACGATCGTCACCAGTGTCGGCTCGACGGTCTTCTCCGAGTCCGGCCTGGAGGCGGACACCGCCTACACGTACACCGTCCAGGCGCTGGACGCGGCGGGCAACATCTCCGCCGCCTCCGCTCCGGCTCGGGCGACCACCGGCCACGCGCCGCCGCCCGCGACTCCGGGCACACCGATCGGCACGGACCCGCGCAAGGACCCGATCTACTTCGTGCTCACCGCGCGCTTCTACGACGGCGACACGAGCAACGACCGCGGCGGCAACCAGCACGTGGCGTCGGGGAACGCGGCCAACAACGACCCGATGTTCCGGGGTGACTTCAAGGGCCTGGTGCAGAAGCTCGACTACATCAAGGCGCTCGGTTTCTCGGCGATCTGGATCACGCCCGTGGTGCTCAACCGCAGCGACTACGACTACCACGGTTACCACGGCTGGGACTTCTACCGGGTCGACCCGCGCCTGGAATCGGCCGGGGCGTCGTATCAGGATCTGATCAACGCGGCTCACGCCAAGGGGATCAAGATCTACCAGGACGTGGTCTACAACCACAGTTCCCGGTGGGGCGCCAAGGGGCTGTTCGTGCCGACGGTCTACGGCGTCAGGGACTCGCAGTGGTCGTGGTACTACGACGAGAAGGAGCAGGGCTTCGAGTACGACGGTCTGACGATCGATCCCAAGACCGGCAAGTCGTACTACAACGGCGATCTGTGGTCCACGGCCGAGCCGTCCGGCAATACGTGCCTGAACTGGGGCAAGCCAACGGGGCAGAAGAGCCCCGAGGGCTACACGATCTACAACTGCCAGTGGCCGAACCCCACGTCGAAGATGTTCCCCGCGTCGCTCTACCACCAGTGCTGGATCGGCAACTGGGAGGGCGAGGACTCGCGTTCCTGCTGGCTCGCCGACGACCTCGCGGACTTCAACACCGAGAACGCGCAGGTGCAGAACTATCTGATCGGCGCGTACAACAAGTACATCGACATGGGGGTGGACGGCTTCCGCGTGGACACCGCCGTGCACATTCCGCGCGTCACCTGGAACCGGCGTTTCCTGCCCGCGATCCAGCAGCGCGAAGTCCAGGACTGGGGTCCCGACAAGGCGCGGAACTTCTTCGTCTTCGGTGAGGTCGGCGCTTTCGTCAACGACAAGTGGAACCGCGGATCGGTCAACCACTCGGCGCAGTTCTACACCTGGAAGGAGCGCAAGGAGTACAGCGCGGACGACGCCACCGCGTCGATCGAGCAGTACAACTACGAGGAGCAGCTCGGCACCGGAAACCAGCCGACGTCCGCGAACGCCTTCCTGGAAGGGAACGCGTATCACACCCCGGACCACAGCAAATTCTCCGGGATGAACATCATCGACATGCGCATGCACATGAATTTCGGTGACGCGCACAACGCCTTCAACAACGGCAAGGACTCGGACGACTCGACGAACGACGCCACGTACAACGTCGTCTATGTCGACAGCCACGACTACGGTCCCAACAAGTCGTCGGTGCGTTACACCGGCGGACAGGACGCGTGGGCCGAGAACATGGCGCTGATGTGGACCTTCCGCGGCATTCCGACGCTCTACTACGGGTCGGAGATCCAGTTCCAGGCCGGGAAGACGATCGACTGCGGGCCGAGCTGCCCGCTGGCGACGACGGGGCGCGCGTACTACGGCGACCATGTGGCGGGCACGGTGACGGCCTCGGAGTTCGGGAAGGTCGACAGTGCCTCGGGGGCGGTGGCCACCACTTTGGCGCAGCCTCTGGTCAAACACCTCCAACGGCTGAATCTGATCCGGCGCGCCATTCCGGCGTTGCAGATGGGCCAGTACAGCACCGAGGGGGTGAACGGCGGCGGCATGTCGTTCAAGCGCCGTTACACCGACACCGCGTCGGGCGTCGACAGCTTCGCGCTGGTGACGGTGACGGACGCGGCGTCCTTCAGCGGCGTCCCCAACGGCCGTTACGTGGACGCCGTCTCGGGTGACGTGCGGACCGTGACGGACGGGACGCTGGCCGTCGCGGCGCCCGGCAAGGGCGACATGCGGGTGTACGTGCTCGACCTGGGCGGCAAGAACGCGGCGCCCGGCAAGATCGGTACGGACGGCCCGTACCTGAAGTAGCCCGGCCGGGTTCACGGGATCAGCCCCCGGCCCCCCGGCCGGGCTCACGGGACTAGCCCTCCGCCGCCAGCCGGGCCCTCGCCTCCATCAAGGCGAAGCCCAGCAGATTCAGCCCGCGCCAGGTGGCCGGGTCCGCGGCGCGCTCGTCGTCGGCGGCCAGTCCGATGCCCCAGACCCGGTCCATCGGGCTGGCCTCGACCAGGACGCGGCCCCCGGTGCCGAGCAGGTAGGCCAGCAGGTCGGGGTGCTGCCGGAATTTGTGAACATTGCCTTCGATGACCAGGCCGAAGCGCTCCGCTTCCCACACGGCCTGGTCGAAGCCGCGGACGGTGCGGCCGACGCTCTTGGCGGTCTTCGGGTGGCCCGCCGCGACAGCCCGCCGCTCGGCGTCGGGGTCGTCGAAGAGCCGGGCCTTGCCCGCCATCATCCAGTGCTCGGCGGTCGCGTAGGTGACGCCGTCGACGGTGAAGGGCGCGGGCCACCACTGGCTGAGGCAGCCGGCACCGACGCTTCCGTCGCGCTGCGGGCGGTGGCCCCAGAAGTACAGATACTTCAGCCGGTCCCCGGTGTGGTCGAGCAGGTCCTGGGTGGACCGGATGTCCGTCGCCATCGTCTGATCAGGCCCTCTCGTGCCGCGGCGACACGGGAACGGGACGTGTTCGCCCGGCTTCGGTGCCCTGGTCGCAGCGGCACACTATCGGGGGTCGTACCAGGTCAGCGACCTATTTGCCGACGGCTCACGCGCCGCAGCCGACGCCGCTGCGAGGAGTCGAGGGAGAAGTAGGCGATCGCGGGCACGCCCACGATGACCAGGACGACAGCCCAGAAGGGGATCCAGATCCACAGGAACAGACCCAACGCCACGCCACCGATGACGATCTTCGCGCGATTCGACATTTCCCCGCCTCCGTTCACGGCGGCAAGCGCCGCGCCCTCACCGCTTCTACCCAGGAGAACGCGCCGCGGACAACCGTGGTTCCCCCCGCGTCCCGAGGGCCGTATCCCTGTAACCGTAACGCCGGGACGCGGGGGGAACCAGGCCGGGCGTCAGCCCAGCCGGGCGGCCGGGGCCACGGAGGGCGCCGGAGCGGCGGTCAGCGCGGCCTTGCCGCGGGGCGCCGCGCCCGCACGGGTCGACAGCGCGCCGGAACCGCCGACCAGCGGCAGCCTCAGCACGGAGTGCGACAGGTCGACGGTGACCTTGGGGGTCGTGTCGGGCGGCAGGATGAGGCCGCCGTCGGTGCCCGCGACGATCAGCGCGAGCCGGTGCCCCGCCGGTACGACGTGGTCGGTGGCCGCGAGCTGGACGGTCATGGTGTACGGCTTGCCCGGGGTGAGCGGCACGCCGTGGGAGAGCGACGCGTAGTGCCCGAGGTCGGCCCAGCCGCGGCTGAAGACCGTGTGGTCGACGGTCGTGGTGTCGGCGGCGGTGTCGAGGTAGCAGGCGCTGTCGCCCGCGGTGCTCTCCCCGTAGCAGGAGCGGGTGGCCAGGGTGGTGATGCCCTCGCCGTTGCCGAGGAAGTCACGGATGGTGGCCGGCCCGAGGTCGACCAGGACCGCCGACAGGTGCGCGCTGGTGGTGGACGAGGTGGCGGTCACGGTGAAGGTGCCGCCGCCGGACAGCCGCAGGTCCTTGGCGAGCGTCCCGGTGGTGAAGACGGTCTTGGCCGCGGTCGCGGTGTCGGCCGCCGCCGCCCAGTCCTCCTCCCACAGGTTCGGGTCGTCGGTGAACGACTCGGTGCTGCCGGGCCCGGCGTGCCGGGTGCCGAGCGTGCCCAGGCCGTCGGTGGCCGTCGGGCTCAGGCTGAGCGAGGTGGTGCGGGTCGTGGCGGGCGGCCACACGCGGTCGGTGGTCCAGTGGTCGACGGTGCGCTCGATGTCGGCCATCGGCTGCCGCTGGATGCCGTTGTCGACGCCCAGCAGATAGTGGTCGAACCAGCGCTGGAGGGTGGGGACCCAGTCGGTGCGCCGGTAGTCGAAGGGGTCGACGTGGCCGGTCTGCGACAGCCACACCTTGCGCTCGACGCCGTGCGCGGCGAGCGCCTGCCACCACTGGCCGAAGTGCTTGGTGCGGACGTTGAGGTCCTGCATGCCCTGCACGGCGAAGACGCTGGCCCGTACCTTGCCCGCGTCCTTCACGTAGTCCCGCGCGGTCCAGAACGGCGTCCAGTCCCCGCTGCGCGGCGAGCCGTCGATGATCTTCTGCTGGGCGGCGGCGCAGTTGGCGTGCGCGCTGTCGCTCTCGACGTAGTCCGACAGCCACTCGGGGCCGTCCTGGAGCGCCGCGCCCTGGTGGAAGTAGTAGTCGTACCAGGAGGAGATGGAGCTGATCGGCACGATGGTCTTCAGGCCGCGCACCCCGGTGGCGGCGACGCCGTTGGCGATGGTGCCGTCCCAGCTCTTGCCGATCATGCCGACGTTGCCGTTGGTCCAGCCCGCCGAGACCGCGTGGCCGCCGGAGCGGGCGCTGTAGCCGCGGGCGCGGCCGTTGAGCCAGTCGACGACGGCCTTCGCGGACCGCACGTCGGAGGGGCCGCCGACGTCCACGCAGCCGTCGGAGCGGTCGGTGCCCGCGAGGTCGACCAGGACGGTCGCGTAGCCGCGGGGCACGAAGTAGTTGTCGTAGAACAGCGGCGCCTGGACGATGTTCCCGTTGGCGTCATAGGTCTTGAGCTGGCTCTCGTTGCCGCGTCCGCAGCAGGAGTAGTACGGGCTCGCATCCATGATCACGGGGACCTTGCGCCCGGCGGCGGCGGGCTCCGAGGGGCGGACGATGTCCACCGCGACCCGGTCGGTGCGGCCGTCGCCGTCACCGTCGAGACCGGTGTCCACCCAGACGGCCTCGCGGATCGCGTTGGCGTAGGAGTAGTCGGGTTGGCTGAGACCGTGCCGTACGGTTCCGCCTCCTGCGCCGCCGGGGGTACCGGCGTACGCGGAGGACGGAGCGGTGAGTACGGCGGCCAGGGCGGCGAGTACCGCCACCACCACGGATATCCACTGGAAGCGGGCAGCCCGCGTGAGGGAGAGCACGCCAGAGGCTAGCGCCTGACCAGGCCACGTCAACAGGGGGCGTACGCAAGGTCCTGGGACGGCTGAGGCGGCAGGGGGGTGTGCGGAGGTGCTGGCCCCGCCGCCTCAACGGTCGTACGTCGTCGGCTACTTGTTGCCGGTCAGGCCCGCCCTGCGCAGGGCGTCGGCCATCGCGCCGCCGGGCGCGGGCTGTTGACCGCCGCCGCGGCGTGCGCCGCCCTGGCCCTGGCCGCCGCCCTGGCCCTGCCTGCCCTGGCCGCCGCCTTGCCGGTTCTGACCCTGGCCGCCCTGTCGGTTCTGGCCCTGGCCGCCGCCCTGCCGGGGCGGTCCGCTGCGGCGCTCGCCGCCGCCACCGGCCCCGCCGCCGCGCTGTTGGCGCCCGGCGCCCGGCTCGTCGTCCAGGCGCAGCGTCAGCGAGATCCGCTTGCGCGGCAGGTCGACGTCCAGCACCTTCACGCGGACGATGTCACCGGGCTTGACGACCTCGCGCGGGTCGGACACGAAGGTGTCGGAGAGCGCGGAGACATGGACCAGGCCGTCCTGGTGGACGCCGACGTCCACGAAGGCGCCGAAGGCGGCGACATTGGTGACGACGCCTTCGAGGATCATCCCCGGCCTGAGGTCCTTCATCTCCTCGACGCCGTCCTTGAAGGTGGCGGTCTTGAAGGCCGGACGCGGGTCGCGGCCCGGCTTCTCCAGCTCGGCGAGGATGTCGGTGACGGTCGGCAGACCGAAGGAGTCGTCCACGAAGTACTGCGGGCGCAGCGTCCGCAGCACCGGGCCGTTGCCGATCAGCGACTTGATGTCGGTCTTCGCGGTGCCGCTGATCCGCCGCACCACCGGATACGACTCGGGGTGCACGCTGGAGGCGTCCAGCGGGTCGTCGCCGTCCACGATCCGCAGGAAGCCCGCGCACTGCTCGTACGCCTTAGGGCCGAGCCGCGCGACCTCCTTGAGGTCCTTGCGGGTACGGAAGGGTCCGTTGGCGTCGCGGTGGGCGACGATGTTGCCCGCCAGGCCCTCGGTGATGCCCGAGACGCGGCGCAGCAGCGGTACGGACGCGGTGTTGACGTCCACGCCGACGCCGTTGACGCAGTCCTCGACGACCGCGTCCAGGGAGCGGGAGAGCTTCAGCTCCGACAGGTCGTGCTGGTACTGGCCGACGCCGATCGAGCGCGGGTCGATCTTCACCAGTTCGGCGAGCGGGTCCTGGAGGCGGCGGGCGATGGAGACGGCGCCGCGCAGGGACACGTCGAGCTCGGGGAGTTCGGCGGAGGCGTAGGCCGAGGCGGAGTAGACCGAGGCGCCCGCCTCGGAGACGACGGCCTTGGTGAGCTTCAGATCGGGGTGCAGCTTGATCAGGTCGGCGGCGAGCTTGTCGGTTTCGCGGGAGGCCGTGCCGTTGCCGATGGCGATCAGGTCGACGCGGTGGGCCTTCGCGAGCCGGGCGAGGGTGGCCAGCGACTCGTCCCACTTGTTGCGCGGCACGTGCGGGTAGATCGTGTCGGTGGCGACCACCTTGCCGGTGTCGTCGACCACGGCGACCTTGACGCCCGTGCGCAGGCCGGGGTCCAGGCCCATGGTGGCGCGGGTGCCCGCGGGCGCGGCGAGCAGCAGGTCGCGGAGATTCGCGGCGAAGACCCGTACCGCCTCGTCCTCGGCCTCCTGGCGGAGCTGGACGCGCAGGTCGATCCCGAGGCGGACCAGGAAGCGGGTGCGCCAGGCCCAGCGCACGGTGTCGCCGAGCCATTTGTCGGCGGGGCGTCCGCGGTCGGCGATGTCGAAGTTCTGCGCGATCCGCCGCTCGAAGCTGGACGGTCCCTCGGTGGGCTCCTCCGGCTCCAGGGTGAGGTCGAGGATCTCCTCCTTCTCGCCGCGGAGCATGGCCAGCACGCGGTGCGAGGGGAGCTTGGTGAAGGGCTCGGCGAAGTCGAAGTAGTCGGAGAATTTGGCGCCCGGCTCCTCCTTGCCCTCGCGCACCTTCGCGACGAGCCTGCCGCGCGTCCACATCCGGGTGCGCAGCTCGCCGACCAGGTCGGCGTCCTCGGAGAAGCGCTCGGTGAGGATGGAGCGCGCGCCCTCGAGCGCCGCCGCCGGGTCCTCCACGCCCTTGTCGGAGGAGACGTACTTCGCGGCCTCGGCCTGCGGGTCGGTCTCCGGATCGGCCAGCAGCAGGTCGGCCAGCGGTTCCAGACCCGCCTCACGGGCGATCTGGGCCTTGGTGCGGCGCTTGGGCTTGAAGGGCAGGTAGATGTCCTCCAGGCGCGCCTTGGAGTCGGCGGCCATGATCTGCGCCTTCAGCGCGTCGTCCAGCTTGCCCTGGGACTCGATGGACTCCAGGACGGCCGCGCGCCGTTCGTCCAGCTCGCGCAGGTAGCGCAACCGCTCCTCGAGAGCGCGCAGTTGCGCGTCGTCCAGGGTGCCGGTGGCTTCCTTGCGGTACCGCGCGATGAACGGCACGGTCGCTCCGCCGTCGAGCAGTTCGACGGCGGAGCGCACCTGCCCTTCGCGTACGCCCAGTTCCTCGGCGATCCTGCGCTCGACCGATCCGTTACCGCTGATGATCTCGCTCCTCGTGTGCTCGGCTGTTCACTGCATGTTAGACGTCACCCGCCCGCGACCGGCCGCGGGCGGCGGGAACGATGCGCGGTTCCGGCTCGTTGTGCGGGTGCGGTGAGGCTGTTGACAGTGGCCCCCGCACCAGGCCCTGTCCCCGCCGAATCAGCTCACCGCAGCCGCTTTTCGAACCAGTGGTCCGCGTATGGGCTCGTGTTGTAGCGGGCGATCTCCCTGTAGCCGTGCTTGGCGTACAGCGCACGGGCCTCCACCAGGTCCTTGCGCGTGTCCAGGCGGATCGTGTCCGCGTGGAAGGTGCCGCGGGCGAGGGTTTCCGCGGCGCCGATGAGCAGGCCCGCGACGCCCTGGCCGCGGGCTTCGGGGCCGACATACATCCGGGTCAGCTCCATGGTGTGCGCGTCGAGGACGCGCAGGCCCACACAGCCGACCGGTACGCCGCGGGCAGGAGCGCCGGCGAGCCGGACGGCGAGGAATTCTCCGGTGGGTGGCACGAGATCGTCGCTGGGCTCCTCCGCGAGCACGGCGGAGACCTCGGCGTCGTCCGTCGGACGGCCGTAAAAGCGGCTGACCAGCTCGGTGTAGTAGCGGCGCAACAGCGTCGCCGCCTCGGGGCCGGTGATGGGTACAGGCGCGACCGCCCAGTCGGTCGCGTGCGTGTTGTTCGTCGTCACGCCGGACATCCTGGCAGCGCGTAGGTGGGGTTATCCCCAGGTTTTTCCGGGGTCTGCCACCCCGGGGAACCGGGTGATGGCGCCATGGTCGGGGATCAGTGGCAGTCCATAGCGTCGAGGTGTGGCCGGTCAGGCCAGACACCGGACGTCGAACCGGCCATCGCCGGACCCCGAGGAGCGCCCATGGCTACAGCGACCAGCACGATCATCGACGCGCCGGGACGGCGGTCCGACGGGACGGCGGGCCCGGACGCGGACTCCGCCGGTACGGGGGCGGACGCCGGTACGGGGGCGGACGCCGGTACGGGGGCGGGACCAGGATCGGGATCGGGATCGGGCAGTGATTTCGCGCCGCTGCTGCGCGAGGTCAAGGCGGCCGGGCTGCTGCGGCGGCGCGTGGACCACTACGCGAAGTCGATCGCGCTGAATCTCGTGGCCGTCGCCGCGGTGTGGTCGGCGGTGGTGCTGGTCGGCGGGACGGGTTCGTGGTGGGTGGTGGCGCTCGCTCTGCCCGCGGCGGTGCTGGGGGCGCGTACCGCGTTCATCGGGCACGACGCCGGGCACCACCAGATCGCCGAGAGCCGTCGTACGAACCGGCTGATCGGGCTCGTCCACGGCAACCTGCTGCTGGGCATGGGCGCGGGCTGGTGGACCGACAAGCACAATCGGCACCACGCCAATCCGAACCACGTGGGCAAGGATCCGGACGTCGAGGTCGGCGCGCTGGTGTGGACGCAGGCGCAGGCGGTCGAGCGGGAGGGTTTCGCGCGCTTCCTGACCCGTCATCAGGCGCGGCTGTTCTTCCCGATGCTGCTGCTGGAGGGGCTGGCCCTGAAGGTGGCGAGTCTCCAGGAGCTGAAGCGGCAGGAGCCGCGGCAACGGCTGGTCGAGGGCTCGCTGCTGGTGGCCCACCTGGCGGGTTACGCGGCGCTGCTGCTGTTCGCGATGCCGGTGTGGCAGGCGGTCGTGTTCGCCCTCGTGCACCACGCGCTGTTCGGGCTGCACCTGGGCTGTGCCTTCGCGCCCAACCACAAGGGCATGGAGATGCCCGAGGAGGGCTCGCGCTGGGGTCATCTGCGCCGTCAGGTGCTCACCTCCCGCAATGTGCGCGGCAATCCGGTCACCGACTGGTTCCTCGGCGGGCTCAACTACCAGGTCGAACACCACCTCTTCCCCAGCCTCCCCCGCCCGCACCTGCGCCTCGCCCAGCCGCTGGTGCGCGCCCACTGCCGCCGTCTGTCCATCCCCTACACCGAGACCGGCCTGATCGACTCCTACGTCCAGGCCCTGTCCCACATGCACTCCGTGGGCGCCCCCCTGCGCTCCCCCGCCGTCTGAACTCCCCACCGCCGCCCCCCTTCCGCACCCCCGGCGGCTCAGCCGTCACGGTCGTAGACCGTGACGGCCACCCCGCGTTCCACGAGCCGCGCGGTCACCAGCGGCTCGACCCGCGCCCACCGCCCGCCTGCCAGACCGCAGCCGATCCTCGGCATGTGCACGGAGGCGCCCAGCTCCAACGCCCGGTCGCCGAGCGCCGCGAGGGCGGCGTCGATCGCCTCGTACCGCACCGGCACACCCTTGCTGCCGGTGCGCATGCCGCGCTGGCCGATCAGGTTGGCCACCCACACATAGCTGCCGACCCGCACCAACTGGAGTGCGCCGAGGCCGAAGTCGTTGCGCGCCCGCTCGCGGTGCCAGCGCCGGTAGGCGGCCTCGGGCTCCGGCCAGCGGCGCGACACGGCGACGACGAAGCCCTTGCCCCAGCCGCCCAGGTCGTTGCAGACATGCGCGATGACTTTGACGCCCTTGCCCTGTGGTGCGGTGGCGTCTCCCCGCACATACGTGATCTCCCCCATGCCGCCACGGTAAGCGCGACCACTGACAACGCGCCCGCGCTTAAAGCGACGACGGGTGGTGGGTGGTGTGGAGCCAGGCGGTGAACAGCGGGGTGAGGTCGTGGGGGGTGAGGCGTTGGCAGAAGGCGGTGAAGTCGGCGGTGGTGGCGTTGCCGTGGCGGCGGGCGGCGGGCCAGGTGCGGAGGAGGGTGGCGAAGGCGGTCGGGCCGAGGGCTTCGCGGAGTTGGTAGAGGACGAGGGCGCCGCCGCCGTACACGGGGGCGTCGGAGATGCGGTCGGGGCCGGGCGGCGCGGCGGGCGGGAAGGCGCTGTTGGCGGGGTCGGCCAGGGCCGCTGCGGCGCTCCGCTCGACGGTGCGCCCGCCCTCGTGCTCCTGCCACAGCCACTCGGCGTAGGTCGCGAAGCCCTCGTTGAGCCACATGTCCTGCCAGGCGGCGGGCGTGACGGAGTCGCCGAACCATTGGTGGGACAGTTCGTGGACGAGGGTGTCCAGCGGCACGGCGGGGTCGCCCGGCTCGCCGTCGCCGGGGAAGACCGGCTTCGTCTGGGCCTCCAGCGCGTACCCGACCCGCCCGCTCGGCAGGTGGTCGACGATCGCGCCGACGGACGAGAAGGGATAGGGCCCGAACAGCCCGCTCTCCCAGTCCACGATCTCCGGGATACGGCGCAGCGCCGCCGCCGTCGTCGGGTCGTCGGAGCGCGGGTCGACCGCCACGTAGACCGGCACCCCGCCACCGGTACGGGACCGCGTGATGTCGAAGTGCCCGATGGCGACGGTGGCCAGATACGTCGCCATCGGCTCCTTGGCGCGCCAGTGGAACGCGGTCTCGCCGCCGTGGTCGGCGCTGTCGACCAATTCGCCGTTGGACACGGCGGTGAGACCGTGGGGGACGGTGACGGTGATGTCGTAGGCGGCCTTGTCCGAGGGGTGGTTGTTCGAAGGGAACCAGGCCATGGCACCGACCGGTTCGCCCAGGGCGAGCGCGCCGTCGTCGGTACGGAACCAGCCCTCGTGCGAGCCGTCCGGGTCGGTGAGGGTCGGCGGGACGCCTTCGTACGTCACGGTCGTCTCGAAGCGCGCGCCGTCGCGCAGCGGCGTCGCGGGCGTGACCCTCAGCTCGCTGTCCGCGCGGTCCACGGCGGCGCTCCGCCCGTCGACGGTCACGCGGGTGACGGTGAGCCCCGACAGGTCGAGGTCGAAGCGCGCGAGCGGCTGGGTGGCGGTGGCGGTGACGACCGCCGTGCCGCGCAGCTTTCCTGAGCCGGGGTCGTACGCGAGGTCGAGGCCGTAGTGCGTGACGTCGTATCCGCCGTTGCCCGCCCGCGGGAAGAGCCGGTCGCCGACGCCGGGCGCCCCGACGTCGGCGGAGCCCGAGGCGTGGCCCGTACGGTCGGGGGCCGTGCGGTCGGCGGCCGTGCGGTCGGGGGCCGCCGTGCCGCCGCCGGAGCACGACAGGCAGCACGCCAAGGAGCACGCGAGCAGGATCGGCAGGGCCGCGCGCGGCGGCGGGAACAGGCGCACGCGGGCCAGCGTACGAGGCTCGGGGCCGGGCGGAGGCGTCCGCCGTACGGCGTGCGGGGACTTTCACAGCGCTGGTGCGACAGCGATACTGTCCAGGTGCCCCAGACCGCTCTCACCATCGACGAGCTGGCCGCCCGCGCCGGGGTGACGGTGCGCACCGTCCGCTTCTACAGCGCCCGCGGCCTGCTCCCGCCGCCCGACATCGGTCCGCGCCGGGTGGGCCGATACGGCGCCGCGCACCTGTCCCGGCTGGCGCTGATCGAGGAGTTGCGGCACCAGGGCCTCACCCTGGCGGCGATCGAGCGCTATCTCCAGCAGCTCCCCGCCGACATCAGCGCCCACGACCTGGCGATCCACCGCGCCCTGGTGGCGTCCTGGCTGCCGGAGGGCAGCCAGGAGATCGACCGGGAGCGGCTCGAACGCCGCGCGGGGCGCCCGCTGGACGACGCGGACCTGGACCGGCTCGCGGCCATGAACGTGCTGGAGCGCACCGACGACCCCGACGCCTTCCGGGTGGATCCGGGCATCCTGCACCTGGGGGTGCGGCTGCTGGACGTGCCCTTTCCCGTGGAGACGGTCCTGGCCGCGCGCGAGGTGATGCTGGAGCACGCGCGGGCCGCCGCCCACGAGCTGGGCCGGATCTTCCTGGACGAGGTGGGGGAGCCGGACCGCCCGGAGCGGATGCGGTCGCTGTCGGCCCAGATGCAGCCGCTGGTCGTACAGGCGCTGGTCACCGCCTTTCAGCGGTCGCTGAAGGAGGAGCTGCGGGCCTGGCCGGTGCCCTCGCCGAAGCCGGACCCCGAGCAGAACCCGCAGCGTTCCCCGTAGCGCCTGAGCGCCTACACCTCAGCGCCCGTCCGTGAACGTCTCCCCGCTCTCGGCCTTCGCCACCAGCAGCGCGGGCGGTGCGAAACGCTCGCCATAGGTGTCGGCCAGTTCGCGGGCGCGGGCGGTGAAGCCCGCGACGCCGCCCTCGTAGCCGTTGATGTACTGAAGGACGCCGCCGGTCCAGGCGGGGAAGCCGATGCCGAGGATGGAGCCGATGTTGGCGTCGGCGACCGAGGTGAGGACGCCTTCTTCGAGCAGCCGGACCGTGTCCAGCGACTCCGCGAAGAGCATCCGCTCCTGCATGTCCCGCATCGGGATCTCGATGCCGGGTTTACCGAAATGCTCCGCAAGACCGGGCCACAGCCGGGTACGGCGGCCGTCCGCGTAGTCGTAGAAGCCCGCGCCGCCGCTGCGCCCGGTCCGCTCGAACTCGTCCACCATGCGGTCGATGACCCGCTCGGCCGGGTGCTCCTGCCACTGGCCGCCCTCCGCCTCGATCGCGGTACGCGTCTCGCGGCGGATCTTGCGCGGCAGGGTGGGCGTCAGCTCGTCGAGGAGCGACAGCACCTTGGCGGGGTAACCCGCCTGGGCCGCGGCCTGTTCGACGGAGGCCGCCGCGACGCCCTCGCCGACCATGGCGACGCCCTCGTTGATGAAGTGGCCGATGACGCGGGAGGTGAAGAAGCCGCGCGAGTCGTTGACGACGATCGGCGTCTTGCGGATCTGCCGCACCAGGTCGAAGGCGCGGGCCAGCGCCTCGTCACCGGTCCGCTCGCCCTTGATGATCTCCACCAGCGGCATCTTGTCGACCGGCGAGAAGAAGTGCAGGCCGATGAAGTCGTCCTGCCGCCGCACGCCTTCGGCGAGCGCCGAGATGGGCAGCGTGGAGGTGTTGGAGCAGAGCAGCGCGTCGGGCGCCACGATGTGCTCGATCTCCTGGAAGACCTTGTGCTTGAGCGTGGCGTCCTCGAAGACCGCCTCGATGACGGCGTCACAGCCCGCCAGGTCCGCCGGGTCGGCGGTCGGGGTGATCCGGGCGAGCAGCGCGTCCCGCTTGTGCGGGGTGGTGCGGCCCTTGGCCAGCGCCTTGTCGAGCAGCGTCACGGAGTACGCCTTGCCGCGCTCGGCGGCCTCCGCGGTGACGTCCTTGAGGACGACGTCGATTCCGGCGCGCGCGCAGGAGTACGCGATGCCCGCGCCCATCATGCCCGCGCCGAGGACCGCGACCTTGGTGACCGGCCGGGCCGGGAAGCCCTCGGGGCGGCTGGCGCCGGAGTTGACGGCCTGCATGTCGAAGAAGAACGCCTGGATCATGTTCTTCGAGGTCCGGCCGCAAGCCAGCTCGGTGAAGTAGCGGGCCTCGATGAGGGTGGCGGTGTCGATGTCGACCTGCGAGCCCTCGACGGCGGCGGACAGGATCGCCAGCGGCGCCGGGTAGGGCGCGCCCGCGAGCTGCTTGCGCAGATTGGCGGGGAAGGCCGGCAGATTCGCCGCGAAGGCGGGACTCTTCGGGGTGCCGCCGGGGATCTTGTAGCCGGGGGTGTCCCAGGGCTGCCGGGCGTCGGGGTGGGCCAGGACGTACGCCCGCGCGCTCGCCAGCATGGCGTCCCGGTCGGTGGCGACCTCGTGGATGAGACCGGCCTCCAGAGCGCGCTGCGGCGCGTACTGCCGGCCCTGGAGCAGGACCTTCAGCAGCGCGTCGGCGATGCCGAGCAGCCGGACGGTGCGGACGACTCCGCCGCCGCCGGGCAGCAGGCCGAGCGTCACCTCGGGCAGGCCGATCTTGGTGCCGGGCGTGTCGAGCGCGATGCGGTGGTGGCAGGCCAGCGCGATCTCGTAACCGCCGCCGAGCGCCGCTCCGTTGATGGCCGCGACGACCGGCTTGCCGAGGGTTTCCAGGCGGCGCAGGCGGCGCTTGATGCGCAGCGATCCGGCGAGGACGTCGGCCGCGTTCTCCGGGGTGGCGCGGATCAGGTCGCGCAGGTCGCCGCCCGCGAAGAAGGTCTTCTTCGCGGAGGTGACGATGATGCCGCGCACGCCGTCGAGTTCGGCTTCGAGGCGGTCGAGGGTGGCGTCGAGGGAATCGGCGAAGGCCGCGTTCATGGTGTTCGCGGACTGCGCGGGGTCGTCCAGGACCAGGGTGACGATGCCGTCGGTGTCCTGCTCCCAGCGGATGGTGGTGGACTCGCTCATGGTCTTCGGGCTCCGTTGGATCCGTGAGGGGGCACGTGAGGGGGCAGGGGTCAGAGACGTTCGACGACGGTGGCGACGCCCATGCCGCCGCCGACGCAGAGGGTGGCGAGCCCGTACCGCTGGTCGCGGCGCTCCAGTTCGTCGATGAGGGTGCCGAGGATCATCGCGCCGGTCGCGCCGAGCGGGTGGCCGAGCGCGATGGCGCCGCCGTTGACGTTGACCTTGTCGATGCTGACGCCCATGTCGGAGGCGAAGCGCAGCACGACGGCGGCGAACGCCTCGTTCATCTCGATCAGGTCGATGTCGTCGATGGTCAGCCCGGCCTTGGCGAGGGCCTTGCGGGAGGCGGGGGCGGGGCCGGTCAGCATGATGGTCGGCTCGGAGCCGGAGACGGCGGCCGAGACGATCCGGGCGCGGGGGGTGAGGCCGTAGCGCTCGCCGATCTCGCGGTTGCCGATGGCGACGAGCGCGGCGCCGTCCACGATGCCGGAGGAGTTGCCCGCGTGGTGGACGTGGTCGATGGCCTCGACCCAGTGGTACTTCTGGAGCGCGACGGCGTCGAAGCCGCCCAGGTCGCCGATGTCGGCGAAGGACGGCTTGAGCTTGGCGAGGGTCTCGGGGGTGGTGCCGGGGCGGATGAACTCGTCGTGGTCCAGGACGGTGAGGCCGTTGCAGTCGAGCACGGGCACGACGGAGCGGGCGAAGTAGCCCTGCTTCCACGCCTCCGCGGCGCGTTCCTGGGAGAGCGCGGCGAAGGAGTCCACGTCGTGCCTGGTCCAGCCGCCGAGGGTGGCGATCAGGTCGGCGCCGACGCCCTGCGGCACGAAGCCGGTCTCGTACGAGGTCATGGGGTCCATGGCCCAGGCGCCGCCGTCCGAGCCCATCGCGACGCGCGACATGGACTCGACGCCGCCCGCGAGGATCAGGTCCTCCCAGCCGGAACGCACCTTGGCCGCCGCCAGGTTGACCGCTTCGAGCCCGGAGGCGCAGAAGCGGTTCTCCTGGACGCCCGCGACGGTGTCGGGCAGGCCCGCGGCGATGGCCGCGATCCGCGCGATGTCCGAGCCCTGGTCACCGATCGGGCTGACGACGCCGAGCACGATGTCGTCGACGGCGGCCGGGTCCAGGGTCGGGAAGCGGCGCCGCAGTTCGTGGATGAGGCCGACGACGAGGTCGATCGGCTTGGTGCCGTGCAGGGATCCGTTCGCCTTTCCGCGCCCGCGCGGGGTGCGTACGGCGTCGTAGACGTAGGCCTCGGTGCTCAACGTCGTGCCTTTCTGGAGGGTGGGGCGGGGTGTCCTGGTCCGGCGCGGTGTCCGGGAGGTGCTGCCGTACGGGTCTCAGTCCAGCAGTGCGGGGGCGTCCCAGTCGCGGGCGACCTCCGCGGTGTGCGCGCCGGGCGGCGCGGGCGGCCGGCGCAGGGTGCCCGGTGTCGCGGACAGCCGCGGCGCGGGCGCGGGCTGCACGGTCCCGGCCGCCTCGGTGAAGGTGCCGCGGGCGGCCAGGTGCGGGTGGTGCGGGGCCTCACCCAACGAGAGTACGGGCGCCACGCACGCGTCCGTCCCGTCGAAGACGCGTGTCCACTCGTCGCGGGTGCGGGTGCGGAAGCGGGCCGCGAGGGCGGCGCGCAGGTCGTGCCAGCGGCCGGGTTCCGTGCGCAGGGCCGCGTCTCGCGGCGCCAGTTCCAGCAGCCGGACGAATTCGTCGTAGAAGCGCTGTTCCAGGGCGCCGACCGCCATGTACCGGCCGTCGGAGGTCTCGTAGACGCCGTAGAAGGGGGTGCCGCCGTCCAGGAGGTTGGCGCCGCGCCTGTCCTGCCAGCGGCCGGTGGCGAGGATGGCGTGGATCATCGTGGTGAGGTGCGCGACGCCGTCGACGATCGCGGCGTCCACGACCTGTCCCTCGCCGTGCGCGCGGGCGTGGTGGAGGGCGGCGAGGACGCCGGTGACCAGGTAGAGGGAGCCGCCCGCGTAGTCGCCGAGGAGGTTGGCGGGCGCGACCGGCGGTCCGTCGGCCGGTCCCGTCATGCCGAGCGCGCCGGTCACGGCGAGGTAGGCGATGTCGTGGCCCGCGGTGTCGGCGAGCGGGCCGCTCTGGCCCCAGCCGGTCATCCGGCCGTAGACGAGCCGCGGATTGCGGGCCAGGCACGCGTCGGGGCCGACGCCCAGCCGCTCGGCGACGCCCGGCCGGTAGCCCTCGATGAGGATGTCGGCGCGCGCGGCCAGGTCGAGCACGGTCGCGGGTCCCCGGTCCGCCTTGAGGTCGACCAGCACCGAGCGCTTGTTGCGGTTGGTGAGGTCGTGCTCGGGCGCGACGCCGAGGCCCGCGCCGCCCGGCCGGTCCACCCGTACGACATCGGCGCCGAGGTCGGCGAGGAGCATCGCGGCGAACGGTCCCGGACCGATCCCGGCCAGTTCGACGACACGCACGCCCGCCAGCGGGCCGTCGGGCGCCGCGCCCCGGTTTGACAATTCTGATGTCACATCAATGATGCTAGGAACGTGTTCCAGTCTTGGCAAGAGCTGACTGAGCGCTCGCTCAGCCGGTTCACTCGCCTTCGGTTCCGTCTCCGGTCCCGCCGCTGGTCCCGCCGCTGGTCCCGCCGTCGGCGGTCGCCGTCGCGTGCGGCGTCACAGGTGGCAGTGGCCGCCGGAGCCGCGTCCGCTCTCCCGGGGCAGGTCGAGCGTGGGGTTGCGGTCGAAGAAGCCGGTCGGTCTCAGCGTGAAACCGCAGGTGTCCACCGGCATCACCGGCCAGTCCTCCAGGCGCGGCAGATGCGTCGGCCCGAAGGAGTGCCACAGCGTGAGGTCGGTGTCCTCCAGCGCCTCGCCCGGCCGCGACCACTGACCGACACCGGCCCCGCCCCGGTGCTGGTTGGGGTAGTCGCCGTCCGGATAGTGCCGCTCGGGGCGGTAGCGGGTCACCCACAGGTGCTTGGTGGCGTACGTGACGCGCTCCGCGACCGGTGAGCCGGGCTGCGCGAGCAGCGTCGGTCCCGCGTCGGGCAGCAGGGTGTACGCGACCGGGCGGCCCATCCGGTTGAGCGAGCCGGGGTTGCTGATCCGCCAGCGCCGCCCGGCCGCCGGGTCGGCGACCCGGCCCGCGTCACCGCTGTCGGCCACCACGGTGGCGCGCGTGGTGAAGGCGTTGCCGTTCGGATTGTCCGGGCCCATCGGCAGCCGTACGACGTCCACTTCCTCGACCGTGTTGGCCGGCCCGTCCACCGCCACGTCGAGCCGGGCGCAGAACAGATGCTGGTGGTACGGCGCGAGCAGCCCCGGCGCGATCTCGGTGGCGTGCGGCGAGCCCTCCCCCGGCACGGCGGCCGACGTCTGCACGAGCCCGGTGGCCTTGGCCTCGAAGGCGATCGTGCCGTCCTGGTGGAGATACCAGTAGAAGCCGTAGTCGTAGTTGCCGAGGGTGGCGATGTACGAGATCACCAGGCGGCGCGAACGGCGGCTGTCCACCGCGAAGTTGTCGAAGATGTTGGTGTGCTTCCACAGCAGCCCCGCGTCCTCCTCGTGGACGCAGATCGCGTTGCTCAACGTCTCCGGGCGGCCGAGGTCGTCGGCCAGCACGGCGTCCACGTACGCGATCTCGCCGAGGCAGTCGCAGCCCAGGCGCAGCGCGTTGGCGTTGCGGCCGAGCAGGTACTCGCCCGCGTCCAGGTAGCAGACCCAGTTGCGGGCCGCGTCGGGCTCCGCGTACGGCACGGCCATCTCAGCGATCGAGGCGCGGTGCAGGACGAGCCGGTCGCGGTCGCCGTCGCGGTGCGTGATCCGGTGCAGCACCAGGCCCTCGCGGGCGTTGAAGTCCAGCCGCAGCCGCCAGTTCTGCCAGCTCAGCACCGGGCCTTCGAGCGTGAAGGACGGCCCCTCCGGCTGGCCGATCTCCAGCGGGCGCAGGTCGGTGCGGGCCGGTCCGTTGAACTCGGCCTCGTAGCGCCCGCATTGGGTGGGCGTGGGGACGGCGCCGGTGTCGATGAGGCGTACGACGCGCCGCTCGATCAGGTCGACCTCCGCGACCAGGCCGCCGACCGGGTGGGCGAACGGGTTGTCGCTCTCGTCGCAGCGCAGGAAGGTCAGCGAGCGCAGCATGCGGCGGCCGGTCTCGGAGGCGATGCCGAAGTTGCCCGCGGCCAGCGGCGCCGCGATCACCAGCGAGGTGTCGGTGACGCCGCGCTCGGCCATCGCCGCGCGCCAGGCGGGGTCGGCCTTGACGATCTCGTCGCAGGTCTCGTACTCCTCGAACAGCAGCGGCGGTTGGCCGTCGGCGGCCGGGTCCAGGTCGCGGTGGGCGAGCAGCAGGCGCGAGGTGACATCGACCAGGGCCTCGGCGGCGCGGCCGGTGGCGGAGTCGAGCAGCGTGACACGCACCCGGCGGGTGAAGGCGTCGCCGTCGCGGTGGGCGAGCGCGGCGTGCCGGTCGGGCTCGTCGGGCAGGACGAGCGGGAAGCGGGTGGCGTCGGACACCAGGCCCTCCGCCTCCAGTACGGCGCGGGCCGTGTCGATCTCGTCGGCGGTCAGCGGGTCGAGCGGATGCGGAGTGGTGGTGGCGGCCGACGCGGTCATGGGGCCTCCTGACGGCGGAACAAGAACGCTGCGGGGACGGGGAGTTCGGGACATGGGTCCGGAAAAAACGGGCGGCCCGCCGCACCCTGTGGGGTGTGGCGGGCCGTCGCGGTGAGACCTGGCGAGATGGTCAGGAGGACGCTTGCGCGGCGGCTTTCTCCAGTTGGAACGCCTCGTTGCCCTGGCCGATCCTGGCGTGCACCTCGGGCCGCTTGGCGCGCAGTATCAGACCGTAGACCAGTCCGATGGCGGCGGCCAGAGCGATGATGCCGGGCAGCAGCCAGCGCAGCCCGTGGCCGGGGTTGGCGCCCAGCAGCACCGAGAAGTCCTTCACCGAGTAGACGGCGATGGTCAGCAGCCCGAGAGCGGCGACGGCCGAGGTGACCAGCCGCCATGCCTGCACACCGGCGGCGCCGCGCTTGACGAAGAAGGCGATGACGGCGATGGCCGCGGTGGCCATCAGCAGCACGATGCCGAGCGCGCCGACGTTGCCCGCCCAGGTGAACATGCGCAGCACGGGGGCCGTCGGGTCCGGGCCGAACTTCGGGTCGAACTTCCCGTTGTCGGTGGCGGCGAAGGCCACGACGACGGCCAGCGCGACGATCGACTGGAGGAAGGAGCCGACGGCGGGGGCGCCGCTGGACTTCGAGGTACGGCCGACCGCCGAGGGCAGCAGACCGTCGCGGCCCATCGCGAACGCGTAGCGGGCGACGACGTTGTGGAAGCTCAGCATCGAGGCGAAGATGCCGGTGATGAAGAAGATGTTCAGGGTGTCGGTGAACGCGGTGCCCAGGCGGGCCTGGTTCAGCGAGAAGATCAGGTTCGGACCCTGCTCCTGTGCGGCGCCCACGACGTGGTCGGGGCCGGTGCCGACGGTGATCGCCCAGGCGCTGAAGGCGAAGAAGAGAGTGGCGAAGCCGATCGCGGTGAACATCACCTTGGACACGACGCGTTGGGCGTCGCTGGTCTCCTCGGCGTAGACCGGGGCCTGTTCGAAGCCGACGAAGCCGGCGATGGTGAAGCACAGGGCGGTGCCCAGACCCGCGCCGCTGAGCGTGCTGGGGTCGAAGGCGTGCACCGAGACGCCCTGCGGGCCGGGGTCGGACAGGAAGCTGATGTCGAAGACGACGGTCAGCAGCGTCTCGACCAGCAGCAGCACACCGAGCGTCTTCGCGTTCAGGTCGATCTTCAGCGCGCCGAAGATCGCGGTGATCGCGACTCCGCCGAGCGCCGGGATCCACCAGGCCACGTTGTGGTTCCAGTGCTGGGCGATCTGGCTGGAGATCTCGTAGCCGAAGATCCCGTAGAGACCGACCTGCATGATGCTGTACGCGAACAGGGCGACGTACGAGGCGCAGGCGCCCATGGTGCCGCCCAGGCCCCTGGATATGTACGCGTACAGCGCGCCCGCGTTGTGCACATGGCGGCTCATCTCGGCGTAGCCGAAGCTGAAGAGGATCAGCACGAGGCCGACGATGACGAACAGCAGCGGCACCCCGACGACACCCATGGTGGCGAAGGTGGTCGGCACCACACCGGCCACCACCATCAGGGGCGCGGTCGCGGCGAGGACCGAGAGCAGGAGGGCCGGTGCGCCGATCCGGTCCGCGCGCAGTGCGCGTTGCTCGCCCTTGAACGTGCTGATCTCGCTTGTACTGCCCGTCAGCATGCTGCGGTGTCCTTCCGGTGGTCCGTGGTTCGGGTCTTACTGGATCGGTCTTCGAGCGTGGTTCTTCGTGCGTGGTTCCAACTGCGTGTCCTGCTGGGTGAGTACGACCGTGGGGGCCTAGGCGGAACCGAAGCCGAGCGCGTAGTTGCGCGCCGCGCGGAACGCCTTCTTCGGGTCGCGGTCGGGATACGACCACGGGGTGCGTGTCGCCTCCGACCCGATCCGGTTGAACAGGGCGGCGGCTTCCACCGTGTCGCCCGCGTGGAATTTGCCGTACGCAAGGTAGTTCAGGTCGAGCAGCAACCGCGAGTGGTCGTAGCCCTGCCATTCGAGCCACCAGTCGAAGGCCATGCGCACGCTCTGCCGGGCGCGCGGACTGACCCAGTACGGGAGGCCGTTGGGGACGTCGGGCAGCACGTCGGCCGACGCGAGCACCCGGTAGCGCTCCACCAGCGCGACCAACGGCAGTACGGCCAGCGGCGATCCGCGTCCCGCCTCGTCAGCGGCCCACTCGGCGAATTCGTACACCTCGTGGAACGGGTCCTCGCCGTCGGTCTTCTGACGCTCCGCCAGGCACTGCGTCATCAGGTGGTGGGCGTGGTGGTGGCCGCGGTGCCGGCCGCGCGCCTGGTCGAAGGCGCGCACCTGCTCGTCGTCGGTGCCGGTGCGGCGCGCGAGCACCAGCAGGGCGAGCCACGGCGACGGGTCGCGCGGGGTCATCCGGGCCGCGCGCAGGCAGAGTTCGCGCGCCGACTCGGCGCTCTGCTTGCCCGCGACCGCGCGGAAGACGGCCGCGAACGCGGCCAGCGCGGCGGCGTCCGTGCTCTCGGGCTCGGCGAGTTGCCACTCGCCCGCCCAGGCGGCGGCGCTCTTGCCCTCGCCGAGGACGACCAGCCGATGTCCTCGGCGGTCCCAGTTGTCCCCGGTACGGCTCAGCAGGTCACGGGTCTCCGCCCAGCGGCCGTGGGCCAGGGCAGCACGAGCCGCGACCAGCTCCTCGTCACCGAGAGCCGGGTCGAAAGCCACGTCGTCCTTGCCACGCGAGAAGCGGAAGGGTGGCGGCGGTGGGGTCATCCGCGGGCAGCCCTCCACGGCGTGCGTAACGTCATGTGATCACGCACAGCCAACCGGTCGGCACGGGGTGGCATCAAGCCCGGACCTGTTGTCTCGCTGTAGTCCCGTATGGTGACGGGGGTTTGGGACACGGATCGGGATGGATGCGCTGGTTCGGCTGCGCGATCGGCCGGACACCTGATATTCGAGAGGCCGATCAAGGTGTGTCGGCATCGCGCGGTGGGGACCAGGTGACATGGACGGCGGGAGCGTGAGCGGTGCGGACGCGGGGGAACGACAGAGTGCGGCAGCCTCCACCCACCCGCTCGCCTATGTACGGCGAAGACACGGGTGGAGCTACCAGGACCTGGCACGGGTCATAGCCGACAACGCGCGGATCCTCGGGGTGCCGATGGCGGCCCGCCGCGAGAAGGTCTGGCGCTGGGAGCACTGGGGGGTCGTGCCGGAGGCCGACAGCCAGCGCGCGCTGGCCCGCGCGCTCGGAATCCCCTCCAGGGAACTGGAGTTGAGGCCCTGGCCGCGCTGGCTCCCGGCGCACGGCGGCATGCCGGACGGGCTGCCGTGGACGGTCGAGGGCAGTTTCACCGCGCTCACCGCGCTGCTCGACAACGGCGCGAGCGACCCGCGCGGCTTCCCCATCGCGGACGAGCAGGCGCTGCTCGACGCCATCGCGGACTGGGACGCGGCGGGCGCGGAGGGCACGACGGGCGCCACCGGTTCCGCGGGCTCGGGCGGCGCGGCGGGCGCGATGGGTTCCATGGGTTCACGTGCCGTGGACAAGAAGGCGGGTTCGCCCTCGGCCGCGGCGGGACGCGGGTCGCCCTCGCCCGCGGCGGGACGCGGGTCGGCGTCGGCCGCCATGGCCGAGCGGTGGGACGAACCGGTGCCCGGCACCCGCTCGGGACGCGTGCCGCGACAGGCGAACGCCGCGGCCGCGTTCCGCGACGACGCCGTCGACAAAGCGGTGGCCGCGGCCGTCGTGGACGGTCCGGTGATCGACTGGCTCGAAGCCGGGGTGCTGGGGCTGCGCAAGCTCGACGACCGGCTCGGCGGCGCGGCCGTACGGCACCGGGTCGAGGCCGATCTGCGCATGGTGCGCGGCCTGTTGCACCGGGGGCAGCACGAACGGGCCCACGGGGCAAGGCTGTTGCGGGTCGCCGCCGACCTGGCGCAGCTCGGCGGCTGGGCGGCCACCGACACCGGCCGGCTCGGGGCGGCGCAGCGGCACTATCTGACCGGTCTGCGGCTCGCCCACAGCGCGGGTGACCGCCCGCTGGCCGTCGCGCTGTGGGGCGGCCTCGCGCTGCACGCGGTGATCGCGGGTCAGCCGCGGGACGCGGTGGCCGCGGCGGAGGCGGGGGTACGGGCGGCGGGCGGCACTCCCCCGGCCGTCCGGGCGCTGGCCGCCAGCAGGCTGAGCCGGGCGCACGCCGCGGTCGGCGCCGACGGCGCCTCACGGCGCGCGGTCTCCGAGGCGGAGCGCCAACTGGACCTGGCGGAGCGGGAGTCGGGTCCGTCATGGCTCTACTGGTTCGACGCGGCCGAACTGGCCGCGCAGACCGGTCAGTCGCTGCTCGACCTGGGCCACGCGCACGAGGCCAGGCCCCTGTTGGAGCAGGCGCTGGCGATGCAGGACGCCTCGTACGTACGCGACCGCTGCCTGTACTCGGCGCGCGCCGCCACCGCCCGCGCCCTGACCGGCGACCTGGAGGGCGCGCGCACGCTGGGCCGCGAGGCGGCCCGGCTGTCCCGGCACTGCGGCTCCCCGCGCATCGCGGACACGCTGGACGCGCTGAAGGTCCGGCTCGACGCCACGAGGTGACCTCTTCCCCCGGTGCGCGGTCCCGCCTTCGCGGACCGCGCACCGGGGCCGAACGTGCGGGCTGCTCCGGGGGACGGTGCCGCGGGCCGGTGCTCCCGGCACTCACGGCCGGTGCGCAACGTCACCACGGATTGGCCGAGACGCCTACGGGAGGCGGTGCGAGACGCCGGTTCGGACCCCGGCCCGCGGGGCGTGTACGTCATGGCGACCGGTCGTGACGTACAACCGGCCGCACAAGTACCCAACGATGACTGATTCGCGGACGCGGTCCCGTCCGTACCGTCTTGACCTGCGAGAACACGGCGCCACTCGGCGCCGGACAACGTAGGGAGACACCAGCCATGAGCGACACCCTGTACCTGGTCCAGCGCTACATCGCCGCCTGGAACGAGACCGACCCGGCCGCCCGGCGCCGCCTGATCGACGAGGTATTCGCCGCCGACGGCCGCTACACCGACCCGCTGGCCGACGTCACCGGGCGGGACGCCTTCGACGCGGTGGTCGGCGCCGTGCAGGCGCAGTTCCCCGGCTTCGTGTTCACCCTGGGCCCGGTCGACGCGCACCACCACATCGCCCGCTTCACGTGGGAGCTGGGCCCGGCGGGCGGCGAGTCGCTGGTGGTCGGCTTCGACGTGGCCGCGATCGGCGAGGACGGCCTGGTGCACAGCGTCCAGGGCTTCCTCGACAAGGTCCCGGCCGGCGCCTGAGCACCGCTCCACGGGTACGGGTGCGGCCCGCGCAGGGCCCCGCCCGTACCCCGTACCCCGTCACCACTGAGCCGCACCCGTACCCCGTCATCGCCCCGGACATCCGTCCCCCTGCGACAGGAGTTCCGTCATGGCCTCGGCCACCACCGCCGCGTCCCCGCCCGCGAGCCGCGACGGCTCGCCGGTCAGCAAGCGGCCAGACCTCGGCCTGCTGCTCCTGCTGGCCGCGACCTTCATGATCGCGCTCGACATCTTCATCGTGAATGTGGCGATCCCCTCCGTCCAGAACGACCTGCACGCGGGCACCGCGTCGATCCAGTGGGTGGTGGCGGGCTTCGGCCTGGCCGTGGCCACCGGGCTGATCACGGCGGGCCGGCTCGGCGACGTCTTCGGCCGCAGACGGATGTTCACCGTCGGGCTCGCGCTGTTCACCGCCACCTCGGCGGCGTGCGGATTCGCCCCCACCGCAGGGACGCTGGTGGCGGCGCGGGTCCTCCAGGGCCTGTCGGCCGCGCTGATGAGCCCGCAGGTGCTGTCGATTCTCCAGACCGCCTACACCGGCAAGGCGCAGGCCCGCGCCTTCAGCATGTACGGGCTGACGATGGGCGTCGGCGCGGTCTTCGGGCAGCTCATCGGCGGTCTGCTGATCAAGGCCGACGTGCTCGGCCTCGGCTGGCGGGCCTGCTTCCTGATCAACCTCCCGGTCGGGCTGCTCGCCCTGGCGCTGGTGCCGCGCGCCCTGGCCGAGTCGAGGGCGCCGCAACGGCCCCGGCTGGACCTCACCGGCGTGGCGCTGTCCACCGCCGCTGTCGTCGCGCTCGTGCTGCCGCTGATCCAGGGGCGTGCGGCGGGCTGGCCGCTGTGGACCTGGCTGTGCCTGGCCGCGTCCGCCGTGCTCGTCACCGTCTTCGTCCGCCACCAGGACCGGCTCGGCCGCCGAGGCGGCGACCCGGTGCTGAACACGGACCTGTTCCGGCAGCGCGGTTTCGGTCCCGGCTCCCTCGCGCAGTTCGTCTTCTGGAGCGGGCAGGGCTCGTTCTTCCTGATCCTCGCCCTGTACCTCCAGGCGGGCCGCGGCCTGAACGCCCTGCACTCGGGCACGGTCTTCCTGGCGATCGGCGGCGGCTACCTGCTGACCTCGACGAACGCGCACCGCATCGCGGCCAGGCTCGGCGGCCGTACGGTCCCGGCCGGAGCGCTGGCGATGGCCGCGGGGCTCGGTCTGCTGTGGGAGGCGGCGCACCGCTCCGGGACCACCGGCAGCCTGTGGGAGCTGGTGCCGGGGCTCGTCATGGACGGCGTCGGGATGGGCATGGTGATCGCCCCGCTCACCCACGACGCGCTGGCCACCGTCCCGCCCCGGCTCGTCGGCTCGGCCTCCGGCGTGGTGGCCACCACGCAGCAGATCGGCGGCGCGCTCGGCATCGCCCTGATCGGCATCATCTTCTACGGCGCGGTCGGCGACGGCGCGCCCGGCGGTTACCCGCACGCCTTCCGGATGGGGCTGGTGTTCCTGCTCGGCCTCGAACTGGCGCTGGCGGTCCTGAGCTTCGCCGTCCGGCGGCGCGAGGCGGCTCGGTGAGCCGAGCCCTCGGGCGGCACGGGTAAGGGGCGACCACCTGGGTGGTCGCCCCTTACCCGTCGTCAGATCGTCAGATCGACATGTCGTCAGATCCGGCGGAGCCGCACCACGGGAATGTCCCGGTCGGTCTTCTCCTGGTAGTCGGCGTACGGCGCGTACACATCGAGCAGGTGCGGCCACACCCGGGCCTTGTCCTGCGGCGACAGCGTCTCGGCGCGGGCGGCGAAGCGCTCGCCGAGCACCCGCAGGTGGACCTCGGGGTTGTCGCGGACGCTCAGGTACCACAGGGGGTGCTCGGGGGCGCCGCCCTTGGAGGCGACGATCAGGTAGTCGTCGCCGTCCCGGCCGTAGATCAGTACGGTACGCAGCCACGCGCCGCTGCGACGGCCCTGGTAGTCGAGGAGCAGGCAGGGCGAGCCGTTGAGGTCGGTGCCCTCGGTGCCGTTGGACTCCTCGTAGCGGCGGGCCTGGTCGGCCACCCACTTCTCGGGGCTGACCTTCACCGCGGCGGGGTCGTAAGACGTCATGCGTGTGTGCCTTCCAGAGGGTTCGAGTAGCACCCAGCGTAGGGCGGGCGCGCCGCAAACAGGGCGTACGGAGCGGTCACAGGCCCGGCGCGCCCCAGACGGGGAACCAGCGCGACAGGTCGTCCTCCAGCCGGAGGTCATTGGTGACCAGGGCTCTGACCTGGAGTTCCAGCGCGTTGTCCCGCTTGTCGCCGGGCAGCGGGGCGAAGGGGTAGAAGGAGCCGCGCTTGTAGAGGTAGACCAGCGCCACCGAGCGGCCCGCGGGGTCCTTGAAACCGAGCAGCGAGCAGAGCAGTTGCGGGCCGAAGCCGCGTTCTTCCAGGGCGGAGTTGATCGCGTGCAGATCGGTGACGAGGTCGGTCATCTCGGCGGGGTCCTTGCGGGCCAGCAGCCAGGTGTAGCCGTATGAGTCCTGGCTGGCCTCCGCGCCGACCAGGGCCCGCAGGTCCTGCTGGATCTCGGCGAAGGCGCCGCCCTCGACGGCCGCGAAGCAGACCGAGCCGAGGCCGGTGGGCCGCAGCTCGCTCGCCGCTTCGAGGGTGATGGCGGCCGAGGTGAGGCCGAAGAGCTGATCGAGGTCGGGCTTGACCGGCTTGCTGCGGCCGAGGATGACGTCCAGCAGACCCATCAGTGGCGGTCCAGTTCGAGAGTGATGCGGCTGAGCTGCTCCAGCCGCTGCTCAAGGGAGGGGTGGGTGGACAGCAGCTTCGAGAAGGCGGAGCCTCCGCCCTTCGCGCTCAGCGCGGGGGCGAAGTAGAAGGCGTTGAAGGGCTCCGCCTTGCGGAGGTCCTTGGTGGGGATCGCGCCGATCTGCCCGGTGACCTTGGTGAGCGCGGAGGCCAGCGAGGAGGGGCGGCCGGTGAGCAGCGCGGCGCTGCGGTCGGCGGACAGCTCGCGGTAGCGCGACAGCATCCGGGTGAGCAGGAAGCTGATGGCGTAGACGACGGCGCTGACCAGCGGGATCGCCACGGCGAGCACGGCGGTGCCGGGGTCGCGCGCCCGGCGAAAGCCGCCGTAGAGGCCGATCCGGGTGATGACACCGGCGAGGATGCCGAGGAAGGAGGCGATCGTCATGACCGCGACGTCCTTGTGGGCGACGTGGGACAACTCGTGGGCGATGACGCCCTCCAGCTCGTCCGGCTCCAGACGGCGCAGCAGCCCGGTCGTGGCGCACACCGTGGTGTTCTTCTTGTTGCGACCGGTGGCGAACGCGTTCGGCACGTCGGAATCGGCGATGGCGACCTTGGGCTTGGGCATGTCGGCGAGCGCGCAGATGCGGTCCACGACGCCGTGCAGCTCCGGCGCCTGTTCGGGCGTGACCTCCTTGGCGCCCATGCTGAAGGCGGCGATGCGGTCGCTGAACCAGAACTGCGCGATGAAGAGAACTCCGGCGATCACGAGGATCAGCGGCCAGGATCCGCGCAGCAGCGCCAGCAGCGCGCCGACGAAGACGACATAGAGCAGACCGATCAGGAACATCGTGACCACCATGCGCGTGGTCAGCCCCCGGTCGGGCGCGAAGCGGTTGCGGTCCATGGCCCCTCCCGAGACATGCGGGGCGCGGACCACTGGCGGCGGTCCGTCGTACCTCGTTGTCGAGTGTGCACCTGTTCAACGACTACGACGAGCCCGTCGGTTCCGCTCAGGCCCTCACATCGAGCACCAATTTGCCGAAGGTTTGCCGGGCCCGCAGCTCCTCATGGGCCCTGACCGCCTCGGACAGCGGATAGACCCCGCCGAGCCGGGGCACGAGGCGGCCCGCCGCGGTCATCTCCAGCAACTCGGCCATCGGCTCGCGGTACATCCCCGGACGGCCGAGGCAGTGCGTCAGCCAGAAGCCGACGACCGCGCGGGAGCGGGCCATGAGCTGTGCGGCCTGGACCGGTGTCGGGGGCGTCCTGGAGGCCAGACCGTACGTGACGAGGCGGCCGAACGGCGCGAGCGCGGCGAGGGAGGCGTCGAAGACCGGGCCGCCGGTCATCTCCAGCACGATGTCGACCTTCTTGCCGCCGTTCGCCTCGACGAGACGGTCCTTCAGGTTCTCGGGGCCGGAGTCGACGGCGACGTCGGCGCCGAGTTCAAGCGCGAGGTCCCGCTTGTCCTCGGACGAGGCGGTGGCGATCACCCGGCCCGCGCCGAAGGTCTTTGCGAGCTGGACGGCGAGCGAGCCCGTACCGCCGGCCGCCGCGTGCACCACGACGCTCTCGCCCTCGGCCAGGCGTCCGGAGGTGCGCAGCAGGTGCCAGGCGGTGAGGCCCTGGACGACCAGGGCGAGCGCCTGCCCGTCGGTGACCTCGTCGGGCACGTCGTGGGCCAGGTACTCCTGGACGACGGCCTTCTGGGCGTAGCCGCCGTTGTCGGTGAGGGCGACGACCCGGCGGCCCTCCGCGGTGCGGCCGACCACCTCGGCGCCGGGGACCATCGGGAGCGTGGAGCGCGAGAGGTAGGAGTCCTCGACGGTGTGCGTGTCGGCGTAGTTGATCCCGGCGGAGTCGACGTCCACGAGGAGCTGGCCCGGGCCTGCCACGGGGTCGGGCAGCTCGGTCTCCCGCAGCACCTCGGGACCGCCGAATTCGGTGATCTGGATCGCGCGCACGTCGGCTCCTCAGCGTGGTGGGGCGCACCCTGCGGGTGCTTTCCTGGCGTCCGCCGGTGTGTCCCGGTGTCCGCTCCGCCGATATTACCGACTGGTTGGTATGTCGCACACCGCTTGGGCACACCGCTTGGGCATACTGCTTGGGCACGCCGCAACGCGTTCCGTCGCGCGCTCCACCACGGCACCGCCATCCCCGCCGGTCCGCTTAGGCGGCGGGCACCGGCACGGGCGGCGGCGGGCCGACGTACCGCGCGGACGGCCGGATGATCTTGCTGTCCTCGGCCTGCTCCAGGATGTTGGCGCTCCAGCCGACGACGCGGGCGGCGGCGAAGGTGGGCGTGAACATCTCGCGCGGCAGCCCGCAGAGCTCCATCACGACGCCCGCGAAGAACTCGACGTTGATGTGCAGCTCGCGGCCGGGCTTCAGCTCGGCGAGCAGCGCCTCCGCGCGGGCCTCCACCTGCACCGCGAAGTCCACCAGGTCGCCGCCGAAGCTCTGCGCGATGCCCTTGAGCATCCGCGAGCGCGGGTCCTCGGTGCGGTACACGGGGTGGCCGAAGCCCATGATCCGCTCGCCCGCCCCGATGTGCTCCCGCAGCCAGCCGTCGATCCGGTCGGGCGTGCCGATCGCGTCGAGCGTGTCGAGCGCGCGGCTGGGCGCGCCGCCGTGCAGCGGCCCGGACAGCGCGCCGATCGCGCCCACCAGACACGCGGCCAGGTCCGCCCCCGTCGAGGCGATCACGCGGGCGGTGAACGTCGAGGCGTTGAAGCCGTGGTCGACGGTCGAGATCAGATAGCGCTCGACGGCTCGGGCGCGTACGGGCTCCGGCTCCTCGCCGGTCAGCATGTAGAGGTAATTCGCCGCGTACGGCAGGTCGTCGCGCGGCTCGACCGGCTCCAGGCCCTGGGCGAGCCGGTGCAGCGCGGTGAGCAGCGTGGGCACCACCGCGCAGGCGGCCAGCGCGTCGGCGCGGCGGCGGTCGGGCGTGAGGTCGTACAGCGGGCGGAATCCGGCCGAGGCACCGGTCAGCGACAGCGCGGTGCGCAGCCCCGCGAGCGGTCCCGACAGCGCGCTGGCGCGGGCGATGGCCGGGAGCGCGTCCGCCACGTCGGCGGGCAGGTGCCGCAGGGCGGCGGTCCGCGCGGTGAACGCGGCGCGCTCGGCCGCGTCGGGCAGCGCGCCGTGGAACATCAGGTGCCAGACGTCCTCGAAGCCGCGGCTCTCGGCCAGCTCCACGGCGGAGTACTCGCGGTAGTGGTAGAAGCCTTCGAGCCCGCGGACGTCGCCGATGGATGTGTCGGTGACGATCACGCCCTTGAGACCGCGGGGTACGTCGATCGGGGCGTTCTGCTCGGTGGTCGGCATCGTGTCCTCCTTGGGTATTGACTCGACTCTCCATGATTGATTTAAACTCTGTCAATGTTGATTCAATCAATGTGAATGAGCTGAGCACTATGGATACGGTGAGGCCATGACGGATCAACCGGCGGACCGGATCAGCACCCGGGAGGCCGCCCGGCGGCTCGGCGTGAAGCCGGAGACGCTGTACGCGTATGTCAGCCGCGGCCTGCTCGCCAGCCGACGGGCCGAGGGCGGCAGGGGCAGCACCTTCGACCCGGACGAGGTCGAGGCCCTGGCCCGGCGCGCACGGCCCGCGGCGGCCGGTGCCGACGGGCCCTCGGACAGCGGGGGCGGCGGGGGCGGCGGGGGCGGCGGGGGCGGAAACGGCGCCTGGGTCCGTATCCGTACCGGCGTCACTTTGATCGAGGACGACGGCCTCTACTTCCGCGGGGTCGACGCGACCGGGCTGGCCACGGCGTACGGCTTCGAGGAGGTCGCCGAGTGGCTGTGGACCGGGGTGCTGCGGCGCGGGGTCCGCTTCACCGCGCCCGAGCCGCTGCTGAAGGCGGCCCGCAGCGCGGGCGACGCGCTGCCCGCGGGCTGCGGGCCGATGGACCGGCTGCGGGTCGCGGTCATCGCGGCGGCCACCGCGGATCCGCTGCGCTTCGACCTGTCGGAGGAGGCCGTGCTGGGCACGGCGCGCAGCCTGATCCCGACCCTGGTCGGCGCGCTGCCGCCGCTCGGCCGGCCGCATTCGGGAGAGGGCGGGCTGGCCTGGCGGCTGTGGTCGCGGCTGACCGAGCGGCCCGCCGACGAGGCGGCGCTGCGGGTGCTGGACGCGGCGCTCGCGCTGCTCGTCGACCACGACCTGGCCGCCTCGACGCTGGCCGCGCGGGTCGCCGCCTCGGCCCGCGCGCACCCCTACGCGGTGGTGTCCGCCGGACTCGGCGCGCTGGACGGGCCGCTGCACGGACAGGCCAGCGCCCTGGCCCACCGGACGCTCGCCGAGGTGCTGGAGCGCGGCGGCGCGGGTCCCGTCGTCGCCGAGCAACTGCGCGCCGGTCAGCGGATCCCCGGCCTCGGGCACCGCCTCTACCAGGGCGAGGACCCGCGCGCCCGGCTGCTCTTCCACCTGCTCGGGCAGGTGCCCGCCGCCTCCGACGCCCTGGCCGCGGCCCGCGACCTGGCGGCGACGGCCGCCCGCCACACCCCGCTGCACCCCAACGTCGACCTGGCCCTCGCGGTGCTCTCGGTCTCCGCCGCGATGCCCGCGGAGGCGGGCGAGACGGTCTTCTCCGTGGCGCGCACGGCGGGCTGGATCGCGCACGCCCTGGAGGAGTACCAGGAGCGCCCGCTGCGGATGCGCCCCAGCGGCACCTACCAGGGACCGCCGCCGCCCCAGCCGCTGCCGTGACGGCGCGCGGTCGCCTCTCACGGGCGGATGACCGCCGACGCCGCCCTCAGCGGAGACCCGGGCCTCGGCCGGAGCCTGGGCCGGGGCCGGAGTCCGGGCCGGGACCGGGACCCGTCGTCAGACGCCGGTCAGACGGGGGATGCGGCCGACCAGTTCGGCCCACTCCGTGTCCTTCTGGCCCGGCACCATGCGGCCCGCGGACCGCCACTGGTCGGCGAGTTCCGCGAAGACCGGTGCCTCCGTGCTCTGCAGAACCGTTCCGGCACGGGAATAGCGCCATGGCTGGTGACCGTCGCCCGCGCCGTCGGCGCCGTCGTCCTGCGGAATCCACTGCGTTGCTGCCATAGCCCGACCAACGACTCCGACGGGTCGGACGCCACTGCACACCCCGTCCGCACCACTCGTATGAGTGAACTCTCCGGGGTCCGTGGCACCCGCGGCGACGGCAGGAATTTCCGGCGGGCGCCGCCCGTTGTGGGGGCATGAGCACTGTGGAGCTGACCAAGGAGAATTTCGACGAGGTCGTGTCGTCGCACGATTTCGTCCTCATCGACTTCTGGGCCGCCTGGTGCGGGCCGTGCCGGATGTTCGCACCGGTCTACGACAAGTCGTCCGAGAAGCACCAGGACCTGGTCTTCGCGAAGGTCGACACGGAGGCGCAGCCCGAGCTGGCCGCGGCCTTCCAGATCCAGTCGATCCCGACCCTGATGATCGTCCGTGACAAGGTCGCGGTCTTCGCGCAGCCGGGAGCGCTGCCCGAGCCCGCCCTGGAGGACGTCATCGCGCAGGCCCGCGCCCTCGACATGGACGAGGTGCGCAAGTCGGTCGAGGAGGCCCAGCAGAGCTCCTGACGGGCCCGCCCGCCACCGACGCGACAGCGAGGGACATCCGGGGCCGCGCCCCCGGCCCGCGGCGAGAAGGATTCGCCGCCGGGCCGGAGCGCGGCCTTTGCGCCGCCGTGTCGTCGGCCCGCCGGGGTAATGCGGCCGGGCCCGTGCGCGACACCGTCCGCGGGCCCGCCCTCCAGGGCATTGTCAGTGGTCGCGTCTAGGCTCCGATGGTGGGTACAGCCATCGCCGCCGTCGCGCGGATCGCCGCCGTGCCCGACCCGGTGGGGTCGGGCGGGCGGCTGTGCGCGCTCGGGGAGGACGGGACGGCGGTCGGGGAGGTCGATGTCGTACGGGACCTGGACGCTGAGGTCGCGCGGCGGGAGGCCGAGCAGGCGCCGCGCTGGGTCTGGGCGGCGACCGACGAGGTGTATCCGTGGCTGCTCGACCGGGGGTCGGTGCGCACCGCGCGCTGCCATGACGTGAAGCTCGTCGAGTCGCTGCTGCTCGGGCAGGAGGGCAGGCACCGCAGGCCCCGGTCGCTGGGGGCGGCGTGGGCGCGGCTGCACGGGCTGCCCGAGCCCGAGGACGCCCCGGAGCCCGGCGCGGACGACCAGCCGGTGCTGTTCGCCGCCGACCGGCGTCATCTCCCGCGGGATCTCGACCCGTTGGCCGCACTGGTCGAGGTGCACGCGGCGCAGCAGCGGCGGATCGCCGCGAGCGAGCACCCCGACCGGATCCGGCTGCTGTGCGCGGCGGAGTCCGCGGGCGCGCTCGCCGCGGTCGAGATGGGCCGGGACGGGCTGCCGTGGAGCGCCGAGGTGCACGACGAGCTGCTGACCGGGCTGCTCGGCCCGCGCCCCGCGGGTGGCGCACGGCCCGCGCTGCTGGGCGAGTTGGCCGCCCGTATCCAGGACGCGCTCGGACGTCCGGTCAACCCCGACTCCCCCGCCCAGATGCTGCCCGCCTTCGCCCGCGTCGGCGTGCATCTGACGTCGACCCGCTCGCACGAACTGCGCGAGGTCGGGCATCCGGCGGCCGGGCTGCTGCTGCGCTACAAGGAACTGTCCCGGATCCACGCCGCGCACGGCTGGGCCTGGCGCGAGAGCTGGGTGCGCGACGGCCGCTTCCGCGCCGAATACGTGGTGGGCGGCGTGGTGTCGGGCCGGTGGGCGACGCGTGGCGGCGGCGCCCTTCAGATCCCGCGGCTGCTGCGCTCCGCGGTCGTCGCCGACCCCGGGCACCGACTGGTGGTCGCCGACGCCGGGCAGCTGGAGCCGCGGGTGCTGGCCGCGATGTCCGGTGACGCCGGGCTCGCGGCGGCTGCCGCGGAGGGCGATCTGTACGCGGCGCTGGCGCGGAACGCCTTCGGCGGCGACCGGCCGCGCGCCAAGATCGCGCTGCTCGCCGCGATGTACGGGCAGACCAGCGGCGAGGCGGGCCAGCTTCTCGCGGTGATGCGCCGTCGCTTCCCCGCCGCCCTCGCCCTGGTGGAGGCCGCGGCCAGGACGGGCGAGGCGGGCGGGATCGTACGGTCGCGGCTGGGCCGTACGTCGCCCGCGCCGTCCGCCGACCGGTTCCTCGACGAGAGCGCCGACCCCGGCGACGGCGCGTCCCCCGACCGCCGCGCGGCCCGGTCCTGGGGCCGCTTCACGCGCAATTTCCTCATCCAGGCCAGCGCCTCCGACTGGGCCTTGGCCATGCTGGCCTCGCTGCGCCGCCGGCTGACCGCGATCGGGCCCGAGCCCCAACTGGTCTTCTTCCAGCACGACGAGGTGATCGTGCACGCCCCGACCGAGCTCGCGCCCGCCGTCGAGGCGGCGGTGACGGCGGCCGGTGACGAGGCCCGCCGCCTGGTCTTCGGCTCCGCCCCGGTGCCGTTCCCGCTGGAGACGCACGCGGTGGCGTGCTACGCGGACGCCAAGTAGCCCGGCGGCAGGGTCACTTGTCGCCCGCCACGTCGGATTCCGCCGTCGCGGCGGCGGAATCCGCGTCGTCCACCAGCTTGCGCATACGGGCGAGTTCGGAGTCCGAGGGCGCGGAGGAGTCGCTGCCCGCGGATGCGCCCGCCGACACGGCGGCCGAGGTGTCCGCCGACGACGCCGGTGCGGACGTACGGCCGGAGTGTCCGCAGCCGGTCACCAGTGCCCCGGCGATCGCGCAGGCGGCCAGCACGGCACCGGTCCGCGTACGGCCGCCCTTTCGCGAAGCGGCGCCGCTCACTTCGTGCCGCCCTTCGCCGTGAAGTCCTGTGTCCCGCACCAGGTGCGGACGGCGTCCAGGTCCGTGCTGCGCCGGTTGAGGGTCGGCACCAGCGACTTGCGGAAGGTCAGTTTGTCCTTGAGATACGTGGCCACCGCCGTGTCACCGGCCGTGTTCGCGTTGTCGACCCGCTTCTGGAGCCGGGCGACGGAACCGCGTTCCGTGGCCGGGCCGTTGAGCCGGGCGAGCGCGCGGTCGATACGGGCGTCGATCTTCGGCACCCGCTTGCACAGGGCGCGGGCGCCGTCCCCGGTCGGGGCCTTGTGGACCTTCGGTGTCCTGGACCCGGCGGACGGGTCCGTCGACGGTGCGGCGGACGGGTCGGCCGCGGGTGCCGAGGACGGGTCGGCAGACGGTGCGGCCGACGGGCTCGTGGCGTCCGCGACGGCGGTGCCGGCCGCGGCGAGCAGGGCGGCGAGCGCGGCGACTGTCGCCACGGCGGTGCGAGTGGGGCGCATGGGTTCCTCCCTGAAGGTTTCGGCACCGGTCGCGGTGCCCGTCAGAGCCGGAGGTTAGGAACCGTCTTTGTGGAAACCTTGTGACCGCGCGACAGGCCCGCGACGACCGGCCGGACCGCGACTAGACCTACGGCCGCTCCCCCGTCGACGCGCCCGCCAGCCAGTCCCGGCCGCCGGGCAGCGGGCGCTCCGACGTGCCGAGCGGCAGCACCACGGTGAAGCGCGCGCCGGGACCGCCCGGCCGGTCGCCGACGGTGATCCGCCCGCCGTGCAGGGCGATCTGCTGCCCGACCAGGGCGAGGCCGAGCCCGGAGCCAGGGCTGTCGGGGCGGCGGCGGAAGCGCTGGAAGATCTCCCGCCGGGCGGCGGGCGGCACTCCGGGCCCGTGGTCGTCCACGGTCAGTACGACAGAGGGGCCCGCCGGGTCGGCCCCCGGTGCGAGCGTCACCTCGATCAGCGCCCCGCCTCCGCTCCCCGTACCGCCGCCGGGCCCGTGCCCGTCCCCGTCCCGACTCGCGCCGTGCACCGCCGCGTTGACCAGAAGATTGTCGACCGCCGAGCGCAGCCCCTGCGGCCAGCCGTACACGCGCAGGCCCGGCCGCGCGGTCAACTCCACGCGTACGTCGGGGCGTTCGCGCCGCAGGTCGGCCACGGCGGCGTCCAGCACGTCGGCGAGGTCGACCGGCACGAAGGCGTCGGCCTCGACCAGGTCGCCCTGGGCGAGGGCGCGCAGCATCACCAACAGGCCGAGCAGCCTGGTGTGTTCGCCGCACAGGTCGGCGATGATCTCGGCGCGTTCCGCGGGATCGGGCTCGGGGCGGCCGTCCAGGACGTCGAGGTTGATGCGCATGCTCATCAGGGGGTTGCGCAGTTCGTGGGAGGCGGCGGCGGAGAAGGAACGCGCGGTGGCCAGCGCCTCGGCCGTACGGGCGGCCTGTTCGTCGTAGCGCGCGAGGACGGTCTGGAGCGCGCGGGCGAGTTCGTCGACCTCGGTGACGCGAGTCGGCGTGTGGTCGAGGCGGGCGGCGCTGGTGCGCGGGTCGATGCCCCCGGCGCGGCGCTGGAGCCGCCGCAGCGGGAGCGCCGCGCGGGTGACGGCGAGCCAGGCGGCGGCGCCCGCGACCGGCGCGGTGAGCAGCGCGACGGTGACGATCCTGCGGCGCACCCGGCTGATCTGCTCCTGGCCCGCGGTGTCCGGCGAAAACAGCCACAGGGTGCCGGTCGCGGCGGGTCGCACGGCGGACAGCGGTACGGCGAGCACCCGCCAACTGCTGCCGTCCGCACGGAAGGTGACGGGCCGTACGGCGTTCGCCGCGGCGGGCAGCGGCCGGCCGTCGGCGGGCTGCGGGCCTTCGGTGACGGTGCCCTCGGTGCCGGTCACGCGGATGCCGACGTCGAGCGCGGCGGCGAACAGCTTGCGCTGACGGGCCTGTTCGACCTCGGCCGACCGGTCGTTCGCCATGGCCCGCAGCAGATTGCGGGCGTCGGTGCGGACGGCGGCGGCCCGGTCCCGCAGGTGCGCGTCGGCCTGCGCGTGGACGTCGTGGCCGACCAGCCGGACCATGATCCAGCCGGAGGCGAGGACGAGCAGCGGTACGAGGACGGTGATCGCCAGCGCGATCCGGGTGGACAGCCTCACGACACGCCGTCCCGTACCCCGGCTCGCCCCTGTTCGCGTCCGTCGGCCCGCAGGACGAATCCCACGCCCCGCACGGTGTGCAGGATGCGGGGCCTGCCGCCCGCCTCCAGCTTCTTGCGCAGATAGCTGACGAAGGTGTCGACGGCGTCGGTGCGGACCTCGAAGTCGTATCCCCAGACCCGGTCGAGGAGTTGGTCGCGGGTGAGCACGAGACCGGCGTTGCGGGCGAGGAACTCCAGGAGTTCGAACTCCCTGCGGGTCAGCTCCAGCGCCCGGCCCTCGCGGGCGGCGGTGCGGGCGGCCGGGTCGAGGACGAGGCCGCAGGCGCGGACCTGGCCGTCGGGGCGCGGCGGCCGGCGGCGCAGCAGGGCGTGCAGCCGCAGGACGAGTTCTTCGAGTGCGAAGGGTTTGACGAGGTAGTCGTCGGCGCCCGCCTGGAGTCCCGCGACCCGGTCGGCGACCTCGTCGAGCGCGGAGAGCACCAGCACCGGCAGGTCGTCGCCGCCGGCCCGCAGGGTCCGGCACACCTCGATGCCGTCCACGTCGGGCATCGATATGTCCAGGACGAGGATGTCGGGCGGGGTACGGCTCAGCAGGTCCAGCGCGGCGGCGCCGCCGTCGGCCTCGGTGACGGCGAAGCCGCGCAGCCGCAGGGCGCGGCCGAGTGAGCGGCGGATCGCCGCGTCGTCGTCCACGACCATGACGCGGCCGGGACCGGGCCCTGAACCGGGGTCGGGCTCGGAACCGGGGCCGCCGCCCGCCTCCGGGCCGTCCGTGTGCGGCATCGGATCTGTCATCGGAACATGCCTCCGCTCCCCGGCCGTCGCATGGTGCATCGCGGGAACCATGCCTACACGGCCGGGGAGCGGAGAGCCATCGGGGGTGGCGCCCCCGCCGTCGCGGCGGGGGTGCCACCCGGGTCACTCGGGCGGTGTCACCCGCCGTACTGCGCGAAGGTGCGGGTGAAGTCCCACGCCTGCTGGGAGACGCCGGAGCAGGTGTCGTCGTTCGGGTAGCCGCCGGGGCAGGGCCGGTCCCGGTTGGCGGACCAGAAGGTCAGCCGGGCCAGGTGATGCTGCTGGGCGTAGGCGAGGATCGTGCGGAAGTCGGCGACGGTGACGGTCTCGCTGTTGTCGGTGATGCCGTTCATCGACGAGATGCCGCTGTGCCGGTACGCCTGGTCGTCGGTGTAGCCGTACGCGTTCTTGAGAGCGTTCTTCAGGCCGTCGGTGGCCTTCGTCGTGAGGTTGCCCATGTTCTGGCCCGCGCCGCCGAAGTCGAACGGCATGATCGTCCAACTGTCGACGGTCAGCCCGGAGGCGGCGGCCTTGTTGATCAGGCCGGTGTCGGGGCCGCTCTGCCCGGTGCCGATGGTGACGTACTCGACGATGCCGGGATTGTTGGCCTTGATGGTCTTGAGCGCGTCGACCGTGCGCTGCTGGACGGTGCCGTTGCTGTAGGCGCTGGCCTCGATGTCGATGTCGATGGCCTTGAGGCCGTAGGCGTTGATGACCTTCTGGTAGGCGCCCGCGAGCGCACTCGCGCTGGTGCAGGACTCTTCCAGCTTGTTGCCGCTGTAGCCGCCGAAGGACGGGACGACGTCGCCGCCCGCCGCCCTGATCTTGTTGATGGTGTTCTGGTCGACGCCGCCGGTCAACGCCCGGCCGCCGTCCCACTGCGGGTTGCAGGTGCCGTTGCTGAGCACGAAGGCGAGCGTGAACCACTTGACGCCGGTCGCGTTCATGATCGTCGTCGGGTCCGGCGGGTTGCCCCAGCCGTTGTAGAGGTACGGCGCGACGGCCTGGACGCCGGTGCCGCCGGACGGCGGCGGGGTGGTCGGCGGGGTGCCGCCGCCGGTGGGCAGCGTCCACTTCTGGTTGGCGGAGCCCGCGCAGTCCCAGATCTGGAGCCGGGTGCCGTTGGCAGAGCTGGGGCCCGTCGCGTCCAGACAGCGGCCTGAACCGGCGTTGACCAGCGTGCCGTTGCTCGACGTCCACTTCTGCGCGTTGGTGCCGTTGCAGTCGTAGAGCTGGATCTGGGTGCCGTTGGCGGTGCCCGCGGCGGTCACGTCCATGCACTTGCCGAGGGCGCGCAGGGTGCCGTCGGAGGAGACGGTCCACGCCTGGGCGGCGCTGCCGTTGCAGTCGTAGAGCTGCACGGCGGCGCCGTTGGCGTTGCTGCCCGAGGCCACGTCGACGCACTTGCCGCCGTAGCCGGTGACGGCGCCGGTGGCGTCGGCGCCGGACGCCTGGCTGATCCCGAGGGCGGTCAGGGCTCCCGCGGCGAGCGCGGCGGTGGCCAGGAGTGTGGTGGTCTTTCGCATCTGCCGGATCCCTCTCATCAGCCGGTCACGGTCCACTTCTGGTTGGCGGTGCCCGCGCAGTCCCAGATCTGGAGCCGGGTGCCGTTGGCGGAGCTGTTGCCGGAGGCGTCCAGGCATCTGTTGGAGGCCGGGTTGACGATGTCGTGGGCGGCGCTCACGGTCCACTTCTGCGCGTTGGTGCCGTTGCAGTCGTAGAGCTGGATCGGTGTGCCGTTGGCGGTCCCGGCCGCGGTGATGTCCATGCACTTGCCGAGGGCGCGGATGGTGCCGTCGGAGCCGACCGTCCAGGACTGCGCGGCCGAGCCGTTGCAGTCGTAGAGCTGCACGGCGGCGCCGTTGGCGCTGCTGCCCGAGGCCACGTCGACGCACTTGCCGCCGAGGCCGGTGATGGCGTGTCCCGTGCCGGTGCCCGGTCCCGAGCTGTCGCTGGTGGTGACGTGCACGTAGTCCACGACGAGCTGCTGCGGGAAAGTGGTGCTGGAGTTGGGGTCGCCCGGCCAGTAGCCGCCGACCGCGAGGTTGAGCAGCAGGTAGAAGGGGTGGTCGAACACCCAGCGGTTGCCGCCGAGGTCGGCGGACGTACGGGTCTGGTAGACGTTGCCGTCCACGGACCACTTGATGGAGTTCGGCGCCCAGTCGATGGCGAAGGTGTGGAAGGCGTCGGAGAAGCTCTGTCCGCCGGGGAGGGTGTATCCGGCGCCGATGCCGGCCGAACCGGAGTAGCCGGGGCCGTGGATGGTGCCGTGCACGCTGCCGGGCTCGAACCCGACGTTCTCCATGATGTCGATCTCGCCGCTGTTGGGCCAGCCGACCGAGCCGATGTCGTTGCCGAGCATCCAGAAGGCGGGCCACATGCCCTGGCCGCGCGGCAGCTTCATCCGGGTCTCGAAGTGGCCGTACGTCTGGGTGAACTTCTGCGGGGTGGACAGCCGCGCGGAGGTGTACTGGCAGGACCCGTACCAGCACTGGTAGTTGGCCGGATTCTCCTTGCGGGCGGTGATGACGAGGTTGCCCTGGCCGTCGAGCGCCGCGTTGTGGGTACCGCTGGTGTAGTACTGGCGCTCGTGGTTGTTGACGTTGTCACCGGTCTCGTAGCCCCACTTGGAGCTGTCGACCGCGCTTCCCGCGGGGCCGTTGAAGTCGTCGGTGAAGGTGGCGGTGGCCGCCACCGAGGCGGTGTCGAGCCTGCTCGCGGTGGCTTGCGGGGACGCGGTCTGTTGCAGCCAGCCGCACAGCAGCAGTCCTGCGGCGGCCAGCAGCGCGAGGGGGCGTATGCGTCGGGTGGGGGGTGATGCCGACATTGCCGGACTCCTCGGTCGGGTCGTCAGAAAACGGTTTTGGGCATGCTCCTGACAGACAGTGAGGTGCGGGGCACCCTGGGAGACTTCCCTTACGTCTTAGTTCAGGACGTGATTTAAATGGCGGGACTGAGGGGAGTCAAGGCTTCCGGCAAAGGTACGTACCTTAAAGTTCGCGGCGCTTGACGAGCACGGCGAGCACGACGACGCCGGGGATGAGCGGCAGCCAGGTGGTGACCAGGCGATAGCCGAGCACGGCGGAGGTCGCGGCGACGGCGGAGGCCCCGGCCGTGACCAGCGCGAGGGCGAGCGCCGCGTCCAGCGAGCCGAGCCCCGCCGGGGTCGGCAGCCAGCCCGCCGCGGTGCTCGCGAAGAAGTACGCCACCAGGATGCCGCTGACCGGCACCGGAGCGTGGACCGCCTTGACCACGGCGACGACCACCGACGCGTGCATGGCGGGGAAGGCCAGCGAGCCGCCCCACAGGCACGCCACGCGCGCCCGGTCGCGGTGCAGGGTCCGTACGTCGTCGGCCACCGACGCCAGGAAGCAGCGGGCCCGGTCGCGCGCGCGGCCCGCGTACCGCGAGGCCACGAACGCCAGCACGACCAGCACCAGCGCGACCGCGCCGATCACCATGGGGTCGGCGGGCAGCACGAATCCGTCGGGGGCCAGCCGGTGCACTTGCAGAGCGTCGGGGAAGAGCGCGAGCAGGACGAGCAGCAGCGTCACCCGGCCGATGGCGGCGGCCGAGGCGCGGACAGCGAGCGCCGCGAGCGACCGTGTCGGCGTCATGCCGTGCCGCACCAGGAAGCGCAGATTGACGGCGTTGCCGCCGACGCCCGCGGGCAGGACGTGATTGGCCGCCGAGGCCGCGAACTGCGCGGCCAGCAGCCGGCCGGGCGGCAGCGACATGACGACCGCGCCCTGCTGGGCGACGGCCGAGCAGACCCACGTCATGCACGCGGCGAAGACCGCGACGGCCATCCACTCGGCGTCCGCCTGGCCCAGCCGCCCGGCGCTGTCGCCGATCATCGGCCACTTGCTGACGGCGAGCGCCGCGACCGCGGCCACCGGCAGCAGCATGGCGGCGGACCGCACCGAATTGCGCTGCCAGAGCGCACCCTCGTCACGGGCGATGGACACGGTGACTCCTCGTCGCATGCGGTACGACGGCCGGGGCCGCCGGGGGACGGTGCGCGTAGCAGTGCGGGAAGTGGGACGGTTTGTCCAGACTAGGTGCCTTCCGGGGCGGCGTCGTACCGGCACAGGGCCACCCGGGTCAATCGTCGGACCCGTGCGCCGCGACGGCGAGGGTCCGTCAAGGGCCCCTTTTCCCGGCTGCCTTGGGGGTCCGGCCACGCCTGGAGTCTGCCCGCGTACGGTGAACGGCGCGCAGACCGTGACTGTCGCCATGTCCCCGGTCGGGTGACTCTCCACCGCCGCGGGATTAGCTCCGGAGAGTGCCGCGCATGGGCGCGGCGGACGGCGCGGAAGCCGAGGTCACCGGCGGGTCCCCGCCATGGCGCCGCGGCGGTCGTCGGAACGGTCGCCGGGGCGCGCGCTCAGCCGGTCGGGTCGGACCGCCCACCGAAGCGCCCACAGGGGCGCGGTCACCAGGTCAGGAACGCCTCGTAGGCGGGCGCGAGGGTGTCGGTGAGGGTCCGGCCGCGGACGCTGACCGCGGGACGGCCCAGTTCGGCGACGGCCGGTGCCGGGGCGGCGGCGCGGCGGTCGGGGAGGTCGCCGCAGTCCCAGAAGCCGTCGTCCGGGGCCGGGCCGTCGTCCAGGGGTACGGGCGGGGGGCCGTTGCGTACGGCGTCCAGGACGGCGCGGCGGTCCCGGCCGCGCCAGGTGGTGAGCAGGAACGGTTCGTCGTCGAAGGCGGCGCCGAGCGCGGCGAGTACGGCGGTGAGGTGGGCGCAGGGCAGCGCCCAGTCCGGGCAGTCGCATTCCAGGACCGGCTCGCCGTCCCCGGCCGGGAGCAGCGGCAGCCCGGCCCTGGCGAAGAGGGCGTCGGCGTCCGGCGGCAGCTCGCCGTCCAGGAGTTGCTCACGCGCGTCGGAGTCGGCGACGAGGGCCCGCTCGGCCCGTCGCCACTCGGCGTCGGTCAGCACCGGCAGTTCGATCCGCACCGTCCACGGCGTCGGCGCGCCGTCCCGTACCCGGGCGGTGACCAGCCCCGGCTCCACCGCGAGTCCGGTGACGCGCCCCGACGCCGGGCCGCGCGCGTACCCGAGCCCCGCGAGCCGGGCGTCCAGCCGTGCGGCCCACGTACGGCCGCCGCTTCCGGCCCCGGTCATCTACTCACCCCCGCGACGGTCCCCGCCGCGCCCGTACCCCCACCGGGGCCCACGGCGTCCGCCGGGACGCCGCACCCGCACCGACCGGAGAGGCGCGTCACTCGCTCACCGCCTCCTCCTCCGACAGCCGCAGGGCGTCGCGCAGTTCGGCCGTGGTCAGCTCCGCGAGCCAGTTCGCTGCCGCGGTGTCGCCCGCGCCGACGGCGCCGACGGCGGCGTCCGCGAGGGTGCGCTTGGCCTCGATCATCGCGTCGACGCGCTCCTCGACGGTGCCCGCGCAGACGAAGGTGCGCACCTGGACGTCGCGGGGCTGGCCGATCCGGAAGGCGCGGTCGGTGGCCTGGTCCTCGACGGCCGGATTCCACCAGCGGTCGATGTGCACGACCTGGCTGGCCGCGGTGAGGTTGAGGCCGGTGCCGCCCGCCTTGAGGGAGAGCAGGAAGACGGCGGGGCCGTCCGTCTCCTGGAAGCGGGCCACCATGTCCTCGCGGGCCCGCGCCGGGTTGCCGCCGTGCAGGAACAGCACCTCGGTGCCGAGCCGCCTGGCCAGGTGCGGGCGCAACAGGGCGCCGAAGGCCGCGTATTGGGTGAAGCACAGCGTCTTGTCGCCCGCGGCGAGCGCGGTCTCCAACGTTTCCTCCAGACGGGCGAGTTTGCCGGAACGGCCGTCCAGAGACGAGCCGTCGCCGAGGAAGTGGGCGGGGTGGTTGCAGACCTGCTTCAGCTTGCCGAGGGCGGCCAGTACGTGGGCGCGGCGGCGCAGTCCGCGGGTCTCGTCCATGCGCGCGAGCATGTCGGCGACGACCGCGCGGTAGAGCGCGGCCTGCTCCGCGGTCAGATTGCACACCACCTTGATGTGCTGCTTCGCGGGCAGTTCGCGGGCGATGGCCGGATCGGACTTGAGCCGCCGCAGCACGAACGGCCCGGTGCGGCGGCGCAGTTCGGCCGCCACGGCCGCGTCGCCGTCGCGCTCGACGGGGATCGCGTACCGCTCCTTGAAGGCGCCCGCCGTGCCGAACAGGCCGGGGTTCACCAGGTCGAGCAGCGCGTGCAGTTCGGCGAGGCGGTTCTCGACGGGGGTGCCGGTGAGGGCGATCCGGTGCCGGGCGGGCAGGGCGCGCAGCGCCCGGTACTGGTGCGTGGCGCTGTTCTTGACGCTCTGCGCCTCGTCCACGACCAGCCGCCGCCAGGTGACGGCGGCCAGCGCCTCGTGGTCGCGCTGCACCAGCCCGTAAGTGGTGATCACCAGGTCGGCGCCTCTTACCGCCGCGGCCAGTTCCGTACCGCTCAGCCGCCCCGCGCCGTGGTGCACGTACACCCGCAGCTCGGGTGCGAAGGCGGCGGTCTCGCGCCGCCAGTTGCCGACCAGCGACATCGGGCAGACGACGAGCGTCGGGCCGTACGCGCCCTGGTCGCGCCAGTCCGGGTCGCGCCGGTCCGGGTCGCCGTCCCGGTCGCGGTTCCGGTCACCCTCCCGCTCGCGGTCCCGGTCACCCTCCCGCTCGCCGTCCCGCTCGCGTTCCACGGCGAGCAGCGCGAGGGTCTGGGCGGTCTTGCCCAGGCCCATGTCGTCGGCGAGCACGGCGCCGAGGCCGAGCCGGGACAGGAACGCGAGCCAGTCCAGGCCGCGTTGCTGGTACGGACGCAGGGTCGCGGTGAAGTCGGCGGGTACGGCGACCGGTTCCGGGCGGTGCTCCGCGCTGCCGCGCAGCAGTGCGCCGAGGCCGCTGAGCCGGTCCGCGGGGTCGTCGGCGGTGACCACGGTGACGGGCAGCCCCGCCTCGGCCGCCGTCGGGTCGAGGGCGATCCGCAGGGCCTGTCCCGTGGTCATGGTGCCGCTGCCCGCGCGTTCCAGGAAGGCCAGCACGGCGGCGATCCGCTCCGGGTCGACCTCGGTCCACTGGCCGCGCAGGCGTACCAGCGGCTGCCGGGCGGCGGCGAGCGCGGTGAGTTCCTTGTCGGTCAGCGCCTGGTCGCCGAGGGCCACCCGCCAGCGGAAGGCCACGATCGCGTCCCGGTCGGCGATGCTCGACGTCTCGACGGTGCCGGGCTGCGCCTCCCGTACGGTCAGCGCCATGCCCAGCGCGGGCTTGCGCTGCCACCACGACGGGACCAGCACCCCGAAGCCCGCCTCCGTCAGCGCCGGGGCCGCCTCCCGCAGAAATTCCAGCGCCCCGGCCCGGTCGAGCCGCAGCCCGGAGGGGCGCTCACCGGCCAGCGCGGTGCGCAGCGCCTGATACGTGCGGGCGGCGCGGGTCAGCGCGGCGAGCACCGTTTGCGGCGGGTCGTCGGCGTACCGCGTCAGCGCGGCCTGCGCGGGGCCGCGCGTCCACACCTCGGCGGTCTCGACGGTGAGCGACGGCTCGTCGACGGCCTGGACGAGGAAGTCGAGGCTCCAGCCGTCGTCCTCCGCCCCGTCGCCCGGGCCCGCGCCGAGGTCGCCGCCGCGCGGTTCCGTCAGCCGGAAGCAGAGCCGCAGCGGCTGGTCGTCCGCGGCGGCCGACGCGTGCCAGGCTGACAGCCGCTCCCCCAGCCGGGCCGTCTCGACCGGGTCGGCCGCGCGCATCCGGCCGTCCGCCGCGCCGAGCGCCGCCGCCCACGCCTCGGCCGCTCCGGCCGCCTTCCCGCCCTTCACCAGCGGCCCCGCGTCCTCCAGCGCCGCCCGCGCCTCGCTGTCCACCAGGACGGCCATGACGTCCGTGACGAGCCCGGCCGCCGACCGTACGCCGTCCGCCGCGCCCAGGGTCAGCGTCGGCGGGACGGCCGCGGTCAGCCGGGCCAGCTCCTGGTGGCCCGCGGCGTCGGGCGCCGGGCGCCACCGGGCGTGCGGGACGCCGTCCTCGCGGACGAGTTCGGGCAGCAGCCTCCCCCGGCCGACCAGCCGCCACGCCAGGTCGTGGGCGGCGACCAGCCACCGCACGGAGGCGCCGTAGGGCAGCTCGGCCAGGTCGGCGTGCGACAGCTCGCCGAGGAGCTGGGCGGCCTGGCCGGGGGTGAACAGGACGGCCGGTACGGTCCAGGGCGCGAGCGCGCCGCGACCGTCGCCGGGAGCGGCCGGGGTCCGCAGTTCGGGCGACGGCCGGGGCCGCCCGGCGGCAGTGGGCAGCACGAGGCCCGCGGTCCCGCGCGCGGCGCGGCCCGCGAGCCAGCCCAGTCCTGGGCCGCCCGTCGAGAGCAGCCGTACGACCTCGGCGGCGGGCACGGCGAAGGGGTGCGTGGCGGGCGCGCCCGCCGGAGTCTCCCCGTCCGCGTCCCGGCCCGTCGCCGTCCCAGCGGCAGGCTCCGCCGCCCGTGCGTCACCGGCGGCGGGCGGGCTCGTGCCGCCCGCCGGACGCGGCGGTGTGTGTTCCGTCCACAAGGCGAGCCGCCGGTCCGCTCGCCACTGGGCGTGCAGAGCGAACACGGCGGCTGCCTTCCGTCGGCGACGGCTGATCGGCGGTTGATCAGCGGGAATGGTGGCTGCCGACAGCCTACGTCGAGGTCAGGACATCACCGGGGCGCCACCGGGGCCGCCCGTGGTGGCAGGGGTCACGCGGCGGGCGTGGTCCACTGCTGGTTGGCGGCCCCGGTGCAGTCCCAGATCTGGAGCCGAGTGCCGTTGGCCGAGCTGGGTCCCGTGGCGTCGAGGCATCTGCCCGACTGCGGATTGACCAGGGTGTTGTTGGCGCCGTGCGTCCACTGCTGGGCGGTGGTGCCGTTGCAGTCGTAGAGCTGCGCCTGGGTGCCGTTGGCGGTGCCGCCGCTGGCCAGGTCGAGGCACTTGCCGAGCACCTGGAAGGTGGTGCCGGAGGCGGTCCACTGCTGGGCGGTGGTGCCGTTGCAGTCGTAGAGCTGCACGGCGGTGCCGTTGGCGCTGCTGGCGTTGGCGGCGTCGGCGCACTTGCCGCCATAGCCGGTGATCGCGCCGGTGTGGCCGGTGCCGCCGTTGCCCGTGCCCTGGGTGCCGTTCCAGGTGAAGGTGGCCGAGGCGCCGGCGGGCAGCGAGTAGGAGAAGTTCTCGTTGCCCCAATTGGCCCGGATCGTCTGCGCGGACGACGTGTCGTTGTAGGCGATGAGCGCCTTGGACCCGTCGGGGTTGCGCCAGGCGACGTTCGGCACGCTGGTGTTGGCGGTGGAGGCGATCCGGTACGCGCCGGGCTTCACGAATTTCGTGAGGTGGCCCATCGTGTAGTACTCGATCGTGTAGTCGACCTGCCCGCTGCGGCTGTCGCCGTTGTGCACGGTGATCAGGCCGGTGCAGGTGCCGCAGCCGCCGTTGTGCGGACCCATGTTCTGGTCGACCGCCAGGCTCCATTTGACCCAGCTCTGGCCCCAGTTGCGGGTGTAGTCGATCAGATTGTGCATGTCCTCCTTCTGCTGGTTGGCGATCCAGGTGCCACCGGAGTGCTCGGTGTCGAAGGCGGGCAGATTCGGGTACTGGTTGTGGACGGTGGTCTGCTCGCTGACGTCACCGCCGTATCCGTGCCAGGCCAGACCGCCGAAGTTGGGGTCGTTGCGGATGGCCGCGTCGGTGACGGTGGGGGCGGCGTAGCTGTCGTACGTGTCCCAGTTCCAGTCCAGCGCGAGGACCTTGGTGGACAGTCCGGCCGCGTGCAGCGCGGGCAGCAGATTGGTCTTGGTGAAGTACGCCAGCCCCGCGCCGTTCCACTGCGCCGACGGGTAACCGCCGCAACAGGTGGGCTCGTTCTGCACGGTGACGTAGTCGATCGGCACACCCTGCGCCTGGTACGCCTGGAGGTACTTGACGAAGTACTGCGCGTACGCGGCGTAGTACTGCGACTGCAACCAGCCCTGGCTGTAAGCGCCGTTGTCCTTCATCCACGGCGGCGGGGTCCAGGGGGTGCCCATCACCTTGACGTTGGGGTTGAGCTGACGCGCCTGCTTGGTGAGCGGCACGACGTCGGCCAGGTCGTGGGCGATGCTGAAGTGCGCGAGCGTCGGGTCGGTCTGCCCTGCGGGCATGTCGTCGTACGTGTAGTTGCCGCGGGCCAGGTCGGAGGCGCCCATCGGATTGCGCAGGAAGCCGAGGCCGATCCCGTTGACCGGGTCGAACAGCTTCTGCATCACGGTGTTGCGGGTCGAGGCGGACAGCGCGCCGCTGGAGTTCATCAGCCAGGCCGCGGTGTCGGTGAACGAGGCGCCGCCGCCGCTGAACTGCTGGTAGGTGGTCTTCTCGTCGACGGTGACGTTCTGTCCCGAGCCGCCGGTGCCGGTCGCGAAGGTGAGCGGCGTCTGCTGTTCGAGGCCCTTGACGACGTTGCGTCCGCCGGAGTCGGAGGTGGTGGTCAGATAGACCTGCACGCTCTCGCCCGCGGCGTGCGCGGTGGCCGGAACGGCCAGCATGGGGGTGACGGCCGCCGCGGCGGCGGCGAGCATCCCGACGAGTGTGCGCCGCAAGCGGCGTCTGCCCGCGTGGGGGCGGGTTGCTGCGCTCATGGGTCCGGTTGCCTTTCTACGGCTGAGATGGCATGGCCCTGACATGACGAAATGGGCAGTCGTGGGGCGCCCACTTGTTTCATCACTTGTTTCACGGCTTATATCGCGACGTGATTTAACTCGCGCACCCTATAGGCGTCAAGGGATTGAACATGGGCTGAATCGCTGTAACGGAATGAAACAGCGGTGATTGCGTGCGGGCGGCCGGTGTGACCTGCGGCATTGGTCCAGACCGCGGGAGGAAGCGCGGCGGCGCGCGGGAGCGGGCTCCGGGGACGCACCTCTTTCCCCCGGCGGGCTCAGCCTCAGCGGGCGGCCCCAGGGAGCGGGCTCAACCTCAGCGGGCCGCCTCAGCGAGCGGCCTCGGCGCCCAGCGGGCGGGCTCAGCGCCGAGCGGGCGCCGTGCTTCCGCGCGGCACCAGGACCGGCGCCTCCAGCAGGATGTCGGCCACTTCCTGGCCGTCGACCAGCGCGAGCAGCGCGGCGGCGGCCCGCTCGCCGTACGCGGGCACGCGCCGGCTGACGGCGGTGAGCGCCGGGTGCACCAGACGGCACAGCTCGCTGTCGTCCCAGGCCACCAGGGACAGTTCGGCCGGGACCGGGATGCCCATCTCCTGCGTCACGCTCAGCGCGGCGACCGCCATCACGTCGTTGTCGTACACGATCGCGGTCGGCCGATCGGCGCCGGACAGCAGGCGGCGGGTGGCGCGGGCGCCGTCCTCGCCGGAGTAGTCGGTGTACACACAGCTCACGCCGGTCAGGCCCAGTTCGGCCGCCGCCGCGTCGAACGCCTCGCCGCGCTCGCGGGTGTGCACGAAATGCGCGGGCCCCGCGACGCGGGCGATCCTCCGGTGCCCCATCGCGGCCAGATACGCCAGCGTCTCCCGTACGGCCTCCGCGTCGTTGAGCCACACCGACGGGACGCCGGGGACGCCCGCCGCGTGGCCGACCACCACGCCCGGCAGCTCCAACTCCCTGAGCAGGCCGAGCCGGTGGTCGTCGTCGCGCAGGTCGACCAGGAGCACGCCGTCCACCCGCCGCTCCCCCCACCAGCGGCGGTACGCGGCCTCCTCGGCGTCCGCGTCCTCGGTGACCTGGAGCAGCAGCGCCGTGCCGGTGGCGGCGAGACCGGCCTCGACGCCGGAGATGAGCTGCATGAAGAACGGCTCGATGCCCAGCACCCACGCGGGCCGGTCCACGACGAGTCCGATCGCGCCGCTGCGGCTGTTGGACAGCGCGCGGGCGGCGCTGCTCGGATGCCAGCCCATCCGCGCGGCGATCTCCAGAATCCGGGCCCTGGTCTGCGCCGACACCCCAGCCTTGCCGTTCAGCGCGTACGAGACCGCGCCCTTGGACACGCCCGCGGCGTCGGCGATGTCGGCGATGGTGGGACGCTTCACAGGGCTCACTCGGCCTCTAGGTGCCAGGGCCCGCGCGGGCCGTACTCGGATGCGATCGGCACACACCTTAACAACGCTGAAACGTCGCCGCACCCTGTGTGACGGACTCCCATGGTGCCCCATGACGCTTCTCCGCTCAACCGGTTCAGCGGCTTCGAGCGCCCTGCGCGCGAGTGCCGCTCCGGCCCCGTCACGGCCCCCCCGACCGGACCGCGTCCCGTACCGCCCGGCTGTGGCGGGGCGCCGGCTCCGGGGCAGGGGGGCCGCCGGGAGACACGCGCGGAACAGGCGTACAGGGCCCGTGTGCGGCCCCTCCCGGCCGGGCCCCGCCCCTCACGCCCGTGTCGCCGCGATCTCCAGGCGTACGTAGTCCACGACCGGTTCGGCGAGCCGGGCGGCGACGGCCTTGACGAAGGGCTCACGGTCGTCGTCGGCCATGCCGTCGAGGTGGGCGCCGAGGACGACGGTGGCGAGGTAGGACTCCAGTTGGTCGCCGGGTTCGAAGCGGGCCGGGTCCGGCCGGAGGCCGACCTCGATGCCGGTGAACCCGGCGTCGGCGAGCTGCCGCCGGGTGTCCTCGACCCCGGCGAAGTCCCAGACGTCGGGCGCGCCGCCCAGGACGTCGGCCACGGCCGCGTTGACGGCCGCGATGTTGCCCCTGCCGCCGCATTCGCTGACCAGTCGGCCGCCGGGGCGCAGCCGTCCGGCGAGCGAGGTGAAGAGCGCCGCGTGGTCGGCGATCCAGTGGAAGGCGGCGACGCTGAAGACGGCGTCCACCTCGCCGTCGAACGGCAGCGGTCGCGTCAGGTCGGCGTGGACGACCTCGACGCGGTCCAGCCGTCCGGCGAGGCGTTCGCGGAGCTGTTCCAGCATGCGGACGGAGCCGTCCACGGCCACCACCCGGCCGCGCGGCAGGAGGTCGAGCAGGCCCGCCGTGTCGCGGCCGGTGCCGCAGCCCGCGTCGAGCACCCGCTCGTCACCGGCCAGCGGCAGCCGCCCGAGCGTGCGCCGTCCCCAGCCGAGGTGCGGCAGGGGCAGCGAGTCGTACGTCTTGGCGTCCCATTCCCTCGGCATGGCGCGGCACTCCGTTCCCCGGCCCTCGGGCCGTCAGCTCCCGCCGCGGCACGGCGAGTTCAGCGGTCACGCTACGCCCGTCGTCCACATCATGACACCCGCATCTCACATAATGAGCTACAGGGTCGCTGACCAGGTCGGCTTGCGGTCCTTGTCGACCAGCGCCGCGCGCACGCCCTCCGCGAAGTCGGGGGTGAACGCCGTCGCGCACGCCCATGCCAGCTCGTCCGCCAGGCACTCCTCAAGCTCCGCGCGGGCGCCGCGCGCCAGCAGGTCGAAGGTGATCGCCAGGCTCGCGGGCGACGCGCGGCGCAGCGCCTCCAGCGTGTCGTCCGCCCACGCGCGGTCCTCGTCCTCCGCCACCAGCCGCGCCCACACCTCGCCGAGGTCGGGGGCCGCGAAGCAGCGTTCGATCGCGGCGAGGTGGTCCGTCAGCTCCGACGGCGGCGCGCCGACGTACCGCGCCAACGGCGCCCCTGCCGGGTCCGTGCCGTCGTCGCCGGTCAGCGCCGCCTCCAGCGCGGGCAGTTCGGCGGCGGGCACGTAATGCGTGGCGAGACCGCACGCCACGGCCGCCGCGCCCGACACGCGCACTCCGGTCAGCCCGAGATACCAGCCGACCGCGCCCGGCAGCCGGGGCAGGAAGTAGCTGGCGCCGATGTCGGGGAAGAAGCCGATCCCCGTCTCCGGCATAGCGAGCGCCGCCCGCTCGGTCACGACCCGCGCCGACCCGTGCACCGAGATGCCGAGGCCGCCGCCCATCGCGTAACCGTCGATCAGCGCCGTGTACGGCTTCGGGTACCGCGCGATCATCGCGTTGAGCCCGTACTCGGCCGTGAAGTACGTCTTCACCGCCGTCTCGTCCCCGGCGAGCGCCGCCGCCCGTACGGCCCTGATGTCACCGCCCGAGCAGAACGCCTTGGGCGACGTGCTGCGCACCACGACCGACCGTACGGCCGCGTCGTCGCGCCACCCCTCCAACGCCTGCGTCATCAGCCGGACCATCGTCAGGTCCAGCGCGTTCAGCGCCCCCGGACGGTCCAGCTCGATCACCCCCGTGCCCCCTTCGCTCACACGGGTCCTCACGGGCGATCCGACGGCATCCATGCTGCTCCCCACGGCTTCCGGACCCCGCCACCGGAGCCTCGCCCCCATCCAAACAGACGCCTCTCGACGCCCCGCGCGAGCGGCCCCGGCGCCGGTGGGCGGGCACGCGGGCGGGCAGGGGTGTGCGGAACCGTCTCACCAGGCCGACGCGCGGTACGCGCCCCCGAGGGACTTGGTACGCTCGGCGACGGGCCGTGACTGGCGCGCTGGGATGGGTTCAACCATCGGGAAGCGGCCCGCGCTGGAAGCGATGAAGTGCCGTGCGCCTGGGCCGTCCCGTTCCGATCAGGAGGACTCCCATGGCCGCTTCCGAGCCGTCTGCCAGCACCGCCTCGACCGCCTCAACCGCTTCAACCGCCTTCCGCAGCGCGCTGGACGTGATCCGCGGGGTCGAACCGCGCGTCGCGGACGCCATCGCGAACGAGCTGACGGACCAGCGCGAGATGCTGAAGCTGATCGCCAGCGAGAACTACGCGTCGCCCGCCGTGCTGCTGGCGATGGGCAACTGGTTCAGCGACAAGTACGCCGAGGGGACCGTCGGCCGCCGCTTCTACGCGGGCTGCCGCAATGTGGACACCGTCGAGTCGCTGGCCGCCGAGCACGCGCGGACCGTGTTCGGCGCCGACCACGCCTACGTACAGCCGCACTCGGGCATCGACGCGAATCTGGTGGCCTTCTGGGCGGTGCTGTCGCAGCGGGTCGAGAGCCCGGCGCTGGCCAAGGCGGGCGTCAGGCAGGTCAACGACCTGTCGGAGGGGGACTGGGCGGAACTGCGCCGCGAATTCGGCAACCAGCGGATGCTCGGCATGTCCCTGGACGCGGGCGGCCACCTGACCCACGGCTTCCGCCCGAACATCTCGGGCAAGATGTTCGACCAGCGCAGTTACGGCACCGACCCGGCGACCGGTCTGCTGGACTACGACGCGGTACGGGCCACCGCCCGCGAATTCCGTCCGATGATCATCGTGGCGGGCTACTCGGCGTACCCCCGGCTGGTGAACTTCCGTCTCATGCGGGAGATCGCGGACGAGGTCGGCGCGACGCTCATGGTGGACATGGCGCACTTCGCCGGTCTGGTCGCGGGCAAGGTGCTGACCGGCGACTTCGACCCGGTGCCGCACGCGAACATCGTCACAACGACCACGCACAAGTCGCTGCGCGGCCCGCGCGGCGGCATGGTGCTGTGCGACGACTCGCTGGCCGAGCACGTCGACCGCGGCTGCCCGATGGTGCTGGGCGGCCCGCTGCCGCACGTCATGGCGGCGAAGGCCGTGGCGCTCGCGGAGGCGGCGCGGCCGGAGTTCGCCGACTACGCGCAGGCCGTCGTCGACAACGCGCGCTCCCTCGCCGAGGGGCTGCTGACCCGCGGCGCGAAGCTGGTGACGGGCGGCACCGACAACCACCTCGTGCTGATCGACGTCTCCGGCTACGGGCTGACCGGCCGCCAGGCCGAGGCCGCGCTGCTGGACGCGGGCATCGTCACCAACCGCAATTCGGTGCCGCAGGACCCGAACGGCGCCTGGTACACCTCCGGCATCCGGATCGGCACCCCGGCGCTCACCACGCGCGGGCTCGGCGCGGTCGAGATGGACGAGATCGCGGGCCTGATCGACACGGTGCTGTCCGGTACGACGGCCGCGCCCGCGAAGAGCGGCGGCCTGTCGAAGGCGAAGCACGTGCTGGACGCGGCGGTGGCGGAGCAGGTCGCCAAGCGCGCCACCGACCTGCTCGCGGGCTTCCCCCTCTACCCGGGCATCGACCTGAGCTAGCGCCCGCGACCCGAACCGGGTCTTGGACCGGACTCCCCCGAACGCCGAGCGGGCCCTTCCCTTGCGGGAGGGCCCGCTCTGTTCGGCGGTTCGCCGGATCGACGGATCGACAGTCCCTAGCTGAGCTGCCAGATCACGCCGTGGTGGGCGATCGTCAGCGCCAGGACGACCAGCAGGTCGGCGACGCCGAGGGCGAAGCCGAGCAGCGCGCGCCCGCGGCGCTGGGTGCCGCGGCTGATCGCGACCAGGGCCAGCACGATGGCGACCGGGCCGAGCACGAGGTTGAGGACGAGCAGGCCGGGGAGGCCGAGCAGGAAGGACGCGACGGCCATGCCGTCGGCGTCACGGGTGTTCGCGGCCGGTGTGCCGGTCGCGACCGGGTGGGCTGCGGTGTTCACGGTGTTCCTTCCGGGAACTGTCGTGGTGGGCCGGGGTGTCGGGCCGGTAGGGGCCCGTGCCGCACGCGGAGTGCGGGGTGCGCGTCGGCGTGGGTTCAGCCGCGGTGCCGGGCGATGCCCTCGCGGACCGCGAAGCCGAACAGCCAGACGGCGATGGCGCCCGCGGCGACGAGGAAGACCGGCAGCGTGGTGTGGGCGGCGGCGCCCATCAGGACGCCCATGCCGAGCAGGAGGACGACGAGGCTCATGTCTGCTCCACCTCCGGGGAGTTGACGTTTCAGATAACACTTGTTCACTGACTTCATCAGTGTAGCGCCGGGCCGCGCTGGCCAAAGTCGGAGAACGGTTGTTTACTGAATGACATGAGTCACACTCCGGGGGTCCGCCAGGCACAGAAGCAGCAGACCCGGCAGTCGCTGCTGGACGCGGGCCTGCGGCTGCTGGAGCACCAGAACCTCAGCAGCCTGGGCCTGCGCGAGCTGACCCGGGAGATCGGCGTCTCCCCCGCCGCCTTCTACCGGCACTTCCCCGACATGGCCGACCTCGGCGTCGCCCTGGTCGCCGAGTCGCTGGGCAGCCTGCACACCGTGATCCGGGCGGTGCTGGCCGAGGGCGCCGATTCCGCGGAACTCATCGACCGGACGGTGGCGCTCACCGCGGCGTACGTGGCTGAGCACCGCGCGCATGTCCGCTTCATCGCCCGCGAGCGGCACGGCGGCGTGACGCGGGTCCGCGAGGCCATCGCCGCGGAGCTGAACGGTTTCGCCGACGAGGTGGCCGCGGGACTCGCCGCGCAGCCCGTCTCCGCGGGCTGGCCGGCCGACGACCTCCGCGTACTCGCCGAGTTGTACGTCGACCACATGGTGATGACGGCCGCGGCCTTCCTGGAGGCCCCCGCGGACGACCCGGCGGCGCGCGACCGCATCATCCACGCCGCCCGGATGCGCATGCGCGTCATCAGCATCGGCCGCGCCCACTGGCTCGACCCGGAGGCGTAACGAGCCGGTCCGGGAGCGCGGGACGAGCCGGTCCGGGCCACGGAAAGGGGTGCCGCCGGTGCGAATGGAGACCCATCCGCACCGGCCGTCCCCCGTTGTCCCCCGCGCCTCCCCCGACACGGGACACCCACGATGCCCAGGGGCACCGGTGCCCCCGATCATGTCCCGGACAGGAGGTGCCAAGGGAGGGCATAACGCGCCACGCACCGGACCCAACGCGCCACATGCCGCGTAAGCTGCCGGAACCCCTTCGCATGAACCATGCGCCACGCACCACGCACCACGCACCACGCACACCTCCCGACCCGACCGACCCGACCCGACCCGACCCGACGAGCCGACTGCCCGAGGAGCCGGTCATGCCCCCCACCGCGACACCGTCCGTCGGCCCGGCAGGGCCCGCCGCCCCCGACCGGCTGACGGAGCCCGACCGGCTGACGGAGTGCGTCGTCGTGCCGCGCTTCATCGCCACTGCGGCCACCCCGAGCCTCGCGCAGGCGCGGCAGCTCGTACGGGCGGCGGGACTGCCGAACGTCCTGCACGGGCCGGAGACCGCGCGGACGCCGTCCGCGAACACCTACCGCCTCTGGGGCGCGGTGCTGGCCCGCACGGAGCGGCCGGACGCCGGGCTGCTGGCCGCCGCGGGCTACCGGCCGGGACTGCTCGACCTCTTCGACTACCTGTTGAGCACCGCACCCACCGTCGGCCAGGGCCTGGCCAGAGCCGCCTCGTACATCCATCTGGTGAGCAGCAATTCGGTGCTGACCAGCACGGAGTCGGGCGACGAGGTGAGCGTGGAGTACGCGGTGCGGCGCGGTGACGACGAACTGCGGGGCGTCGTCGCGGAGTTCGCCCTGTCGGTGGTCACCTCGCAACTGCGCCACGCCACCGGGACGGCCCTCACCCCGCTGCGGGTCTCCTTCACCCACCGGCGGCCACGCGGACACGGCGGCTACGGGGAGGCGTTCGGCGACGCGCCGGTGGACTTCGACGCCGAGGCGGACGCGATCACGCTGCACCGCGCCGATCTGGAACGCCCGTTGGTCACCGCGGACCCGGCGCTCGCCGCGATCATGATGCGTACCGCGCGGACTGTACGGGTTCCCCGGGCGGACACCGAGGGCGTCGCCGTGCCCGGTCTGCGTGAGGCGATCATCACCCAACTGCCCGACGGACGGCCCTCGTTGGCCGAAGCGGCGCGGCGGCTCGCGGTCAGCCCGCGCACCCTCCAGCGCCGTCTCGGCGAGTCGGGCACCACCTGGCGCGCCGAACTCGACGCCGTACGCCGGGAACGGTCCGCCGATCCCCGGCACGCGGGCGGCGGCTCCGCCCAGCGCGCGGCCCGCCTCGGCTTCGCCGAATCCCGGTCGCTGCGCCGCGCGATGAACCGCTGGGACGCGCGCGAGCGCGAGACCGGGCAGCATACGGATCGGGCGGAACAGGCGGAACGGGTGGGCCAGGACAGGGAAACGGAACGCGACAGGGAGTGGGGACGACGTGCGTGAGTCCGGTGAGCACACCGAGGGCGGCGACCCCGTCTGCTGGCTGAACCGCGTCTGCGACGAATGCGGCGCCTTCCGCGAGGACATGACGGCCAGCGCCTGCGCCCGCTGCGGTACGCCGTTCCCGACGGGTGACGGCGTCGGGCCGGGCCAGGCCCGCGAGCACCCCGACCGCACCGACCACGACTCCCCCTCCGACTGACCCCGCAGCCCGCCCCAGCCCGCAGAGAGCCGCCCGCATGCCCGGACCCGACCGCGTCCTCGTCTTCAGCGCCACCGCCGGGTACCGGCACGACTCCATACCGGCCGGGGCCGCCGCCCTCACCGAGATCGCGGCGGACCACGGACTGCGCGTCCACCACACCGAGGACAGCGCGGAGTTGGGGGCAGCCGTGCTCGACGGCTGCGCGGCCGTCGTCTTCCTCTCCCCCACCGGTGACGTCCTCGACGACCTGACCCGTCGTCACCTGCGGGCCTACGTCACGGACGGCGGCGGTTTCCTCGGCGTCCACGCCGCCGCCTGCGCGGAGGAGCACTGGCCGTACTACGAAGAGCTGGTCGGCGCCCGCTTCGACGGGCACCCGGAGATCCAGCGGGCCGAGGTGACCGTCGAGGACCGTACGCACCCGGCGACCGCGCACCTGCCGGAGCGCTGGACGTGGACCGACGAGTGGTACAACTTCCGCGCCGGTCCCCGCGATGCCGGCCGGGCCACCGGCGCGGACGCGGGCGTACGTGTGCTGGCCTCGGTGGACGAGCGGGGCTACACCGGCGGCACGATGGGCGCAGACCATCCGCTGGTGTGGTGCCGTCGCCTGGGTGCGGGCCGGTCGTTCTACACGGCGCTGGGCCACGACGCGACGGCCTACGCCGACCCGGACTTCCGCGCCCACCTGCGCGGCGCGCTCCTGTGGTGCGCCGCGAAAGGCCCGTCCGCCGACGGGAACTGACGGCGGATCACGCAGCCGGAGGGCGCGCGGGGGCCAACCATGCGCCGCAAATCTGCGCGTTCGCGGGCGCAATCGGCTACCGCGCTACTACCCTGAGTCGCCGCGGGGTTGGCGAGGCGGAGCCGGGAGGGCCGGATGGACGCAGAGCCTAAGAACGGAACGGAGCCCGTACGGTCGGGCGGCCGGCCGGCGGAGCAGTTCGACCAGTTACTCCGCCGTGCGGAGAACGGGGAACGGGTGGAACCCGTCCTGGCCGCGGAGGTGCGCACCGCGCTGATGCACTACTGCGGCCTCCAGTCGTGCCGTCACACCAAGGGCCCGCCGCGCAAGCTGAACCGGCGCACCTTCCGGCACAGCTTCCTGCTGCCGGACGGCGCCGTCCGCGTGGTGTGGGAGCTCGAACACAACGCGGGGCCGGACGACGGCGCCGTGCACCGCGCCGTCTTCACCGAACGCGAGGACCTGACGCTCGCCGAGTGGGAGGTCGACGCGGTCTTCGGCGGCTCCCCGGGACCGCGCGACCTCGCCCCCGACGCGCCCGCGTCGCCGTACGAGGACACGTTGCCCGCGACCGCGACCGGGCTGCTCGCCGACACCCCCGACGCCTTCCGTCGCGCGTACACCGAGGGCGACTCCGCCGAGCACGCCTGGCGGCTGCTGCGCCGCGCGACCAACGCCAACGCGCCCGGCCAGGACGTCCGCGGCAGGCTGCGCGCCGCGATCGCGCACGACATCAGCATCGTCACCCGCCGCAGCGCCCTGATCCGGGGCCGCCATGTGTCGTGGTCGCTGTACGAGCACGCGTTCCTGCTGCTGGACGGCACCGAGGTGAGCCTGTGGGAGATCGACCACACCCGCACACCGAGCGGCGACCCGGTGTGCGAGGTCTACGCGTCGCAGGACGCGGCCCTGGACACGGCGGTACGGCGGATCGAGGCGGCCTGAGGATGTCGATCCGCACGGGCACGGGCTAAAGGGCGGCCCCCACCGCGCCGTTGGCCGCGGCACGCGCGCGGGCGACGGCCGCGGCGAGGTCGGCGGCGCCGATGATCTCCTCGTGGGCGCCGTGGCTCCCGCAGGCGTAGGCGCCGGAGACGGAACCGGCGAGCACGCACTCCGCCAGGTCGCGCCCGGCGAACCGGGCGTGCAGGAAGGCGGTGAGGAAGGCGTCACCGGCTCCGTTGCTGTCCACGACCGGGCGTTCGGGGGTGACGGCGGGGAAGTGCCGCGGCCGGTCGTCGCCGCGGGCCAGGACGTGGCAGCCCGCGGCGCCGTCGGTGGCGACGACCAGCGAGGCCCTGCCCCGCTCGACGATCCGCAGCATCACCGCGCCGATCCCGTCGCCCACCGAGGCGGCGCTGAGGAAGACGAGATCCGCGCCGTACGCCCACGGGTGGGCGGAGGCGTCCTCGCCGTCCCAGGCGTGCAGGTCGGTGGAGACGGTGCGGCCCAGCCGGGCGGCGTCGGCGAACACGTCCTGGGCCAGGGGCGATCGGGAGATGTGCACATGGCGGGCGCGGGCCAGGTGGGGCAGGTAGAAGGCGCTCGGCAGCCGCAGGCCGTCCGGGTGGCGGCCGTCGTAGAAGGAGAAGCGCCGCCCTTCGCGGTCGACCAGGTTGACGCTGCGCGGGGTGCCCGCGGGCGCGGGCAGATGGCTGAAGTCGAGCCCGGCGGACGCGTACCGCTCCAGGATCATCCGGCCCTGCGCGTCGTCGCCGAGGAAGTCGATGAATTTGGTGGTCAGGCCGAGCGCGTGGAAGCCGAGGGCGACGCCGTTGCCGGTGTGCGCGACATAGTCGCGGATCGGCGGGACGCCGACCGAGTCGCTGTCGGGGATGGCGAAGTCGTCGACCCGCACGATGGTGTCCACGCCGGTGCCGCCGACCACGAGGACGTCGTAGTCGGGGCTCGCGGAACCGGGGCTCGCAGAACCGGCGCTTTCGGAACCTGGGCTTTCGAAACCGGCGCTTTCGAAACCGGGCGCGTCCGCGCCCCGTACCTCGGCGTCCGTCGCGTCGCGGCCCCGCGGTGCGGTGGTCATCGGCGGTCTCCCTCGTGGTCACCGCGGCGCGCGGCGTGGTCCTGGTGCGCGGTCAGTATCAGCAGCGAAAGCCGGGACAGCGGCGGCACCGGGTCGGTGCGGCCCGCCCGCTGCCAGGCGATGATGATCGTCAGTCTGATCATCTTCCGGGCGACGTACAACAGCAACGCGGCCATGGGCAGTTCGGCGAGGCCGGCGGTGAGCAGCGAGCCGACCCTGTCGTCGCTGTTCCAGTCGAGGACGACGTCGAACCAGGCGTCGCAGATCAGCAGGGTGCCGGTGACGATCGCCCACGGGATGAAGATCTGGAGCCGCCGCCAGGCGCACAGCGCGGTGACGCCGATCGCGAGGATCAGCGCGCAGTCGAAGCCGACCCACGCGAAGCGCCACTGGCTGACCACCCGGTGGCTCGGGAGGCTCGCCAGCAGGTAGCCGATCCAGGGGATGAGGAAGATGAAGCTTCCGGTGACGACCGCGAGGAACATCTGGCGCATGTGACGCACGTGAGGATCGTGCGGCGAGGGAACCCCGGTAAGCATGGCGTCCACTGTGCCGGATCGTCGCTCCGGAGGTCACCTCACGGTCGTCCCGTGGTCGTGTGTCGCGTTCTCGTCACTCTTTCCCTGCCCGGAGGAGTCGTCCGAGCCGGAATTCGACCCCGCGCCGGAGCCCTGCTCCGAGCCGGAATTCGACCCCGCGCCCGAGCCGGAGTCCTGGCCGGGGGCCGTGGCGCCCGGCGACGGCGGCGCGGACGTGCCCGGCCCGGTCGGCGCGCCCCCGGTGGGCCAGGTGTAGCCGTCGGTGTCGACGGGGTCGGTCGTGGCGGCCGGGGCGGACTGCCCGTGCGCGAGCACCCGGCGGCAGTAGTCGGCGATCCGCTCCTTGCGGCCCGCCTCCCCCTGGAGCCGGGCGACCAGCCACGGATCGGCGTGCCCGCCGTGCCGGGTGGCCTGCGTATAGCCGCGGCACAGCGCCTTGAGCACGGCCTGGTGGTTCCGGTCCGACGGCTTGTACGGGCCGGGGTGGTGCGGGGCACGCGGGTCGCCGTGCCGGTGTCCCCCGTCGTCCCCGGTGGGGGACGGCGAGGCGCCGCGGGGCGCGTCGGTGCCGGGCGCGGGCGGGGGGGTCGTGCGCGGTACGGCCGCCCCAGGTCCGTCGGCGGTCCCGCCGGCGCCACCGGCGGCGAGGGGACCCGCGTGGAAGGCGCCGCCGCGGAAGGGTCCGGGCAGCACGCCGGTCCCGGCGGCCACGGCGACCCCGCTCACCGCGAAGACCGCGACCAGTCCCCCGGCCAGCGCCTTCGCGGACCGCCCCGACACCACCAGCCGCCGTCCCTCGTCGGCGCCGCCGGTACGGCGCGCGGCCCGGAAGGCGGCCAGCGCGGCCTGTTCGCGCTCGGGGTCGACCTCGGTGTCCCCGGACGCGGCCGTCAGCAGCCGCAGCAGTGTGAAGAACCGGGCGTCGGCGACCTCGTGGAGGGTGCCGGGTTCGGCGGGGCACTCGCCCTTGGTGACGACGCTCAGCAGCCGTTCGGCGGTCACCGGGTCCGGCCAGGTGCCCACGTCACGTCCGTCGTCCATCTCACGCCTCCCCGGCATCGTCACCCACCACCTCGTCGGCGCCGCCGCGCCCCGGCCCGTCCGCGCCCGCGACCCGTCGGCGTCCGACGACCGCCGGCCCGCCCGAGTCCGTACACGCGATGTCCGTGCGCGCGGTTTCACCACGCGCGATGTCCTTACCTCCGGCGCCCGTACCGGCCGGGTCCGTGACGTCCGCGTCCGTAGTGCCGACCTCCCCGCCGGATTCCGCGGGCGCCACCGCGCGGCCGCGCGGCTCGCGGGCTCCGGCGCCCAGCTGTTGGGCGAGGCGGCGCAGGCCGCGGTAGGCGGCGGTGCGTACGGCGCCGGGGCGTTTGCCGAGGACGTCGGCCGCCGCGGGTGCGCTCAGGCCGATCACGACGCGGAGCAGGACGGCCTCGGCCTGGTCGCGCGGGAGCGCGGCGATCAGGGCGAGCGCGCGGGCGGTGGACAGATTGTCGAGGGCGGTGCCCGCGGAGTCGGGCACCGGGACCGGTTCGGCCGCGGCGGGGTCGAGGACGGTGGTGCGGGGGCGGGACTTGAGCCGGCGTACGTGGTCGAGGGCGCGGTGCCTGGCGATGGTGGCCGCCCAGCCGCGGAAGGCGGCGCCGTCACCGCGGAAGGCGTGCAGGTCGCGGACGATGTCGTGCCACGTGTCGGAGGCGATGTCGTCGGCGTCGTCGCCGACCAGGCCGCGCAGGTAGCCGAGCAGCATCGGCTGCACCTCGCGGTAGACGACGGTGAACGCGGCCTCGTCCCCGGCTCTCGCGCGGGTCACCGCGCGGCCGAGTTCCCCGCCGTCCGTCCCCGCGCGCCGTCGCGTACCGGCCCTGACCACCGCGTCCTCTTCGTACGTCGCGGCACCGCGCATCGTGCCCATGCCCCCGGAGCGGCCGGACCCCCGGGGTTGCCGTCCCGTCTCGTACAGCGTCGCGGCCCCGGCAGGTGTCACCGCGGACCCCGTCCGGCGCGGGACGGCTCGGCGGTGCGTCGTTCCGGGTGCGGGCGTACCGGGCCCGCGCCCGTGGGACCCGCGAACCGGCGGGCGCGGCCGGGAGGCGGACCGTACTGTGTGCGCGCCGGACCGTGCATACCGCCTCCGCTCAGCGAGCCGACCGCTCCCGGTGGGCGGTGCGTGGCTCTACTCCCCACAGCGCCCACAGCGGCGAAAGCGTCACTCGCGCCCCATACGCCACGACCGGCGGACGGTCGCCTTCCGGTCCACGGGAGCGGGCGGCGGCGGTGCGCGGGCTCGGGTGGGCGCGGGTGGGCGGCGGTCGGACGGACGGGGACGGGAAAGCGCACGGCCGCCTTCCCCGCCCTGCCGCGAGCGGGGAGAGCGCGGTGGCGGGGAAGGCGGCCGGCGGCATCAGTGCGGCAGCAGCGGCGGGTTGGCCCGGCGGACCAGTTCCAGCGCCTGCTGGGTGAACCACGCGCCCGCCGCCGGGTCCGCGTAGCCGCGTTCCGGGTCGTTCGGGCCCGCGGTGCCGCGGGTGCACTGGCCGTCGGACTCGCCCGGAATCTTCACCCAGAGCTTCGCGTCGGCCAGCGGGTCGCCGGTGTTCAGGGTCGGCCTGGCCCCGAGGCCGCGGCCGGGGGGATTGCACCAGTCCTGCGCGTCGGTGTAGACGCCGGACGGCGGGGTCCAGGGGCCCTGGCCGTTGCGGCTGGTGTCGGTGACGAAGTGCTTCATGGCGGACGGCGCGGTGTGCACGTTCGCGGTCAGCCAGGTCTGCGCGTCGTTGACCGGCCAGTACTGGTTGGGGCAGGCGGCGGTGTCGCCGCCGCCCGCCGCGTAGGCGAGGCAGGACGAGATGAGCTTGCCGTACCAGGCGAGTTCGCTGTCCGAGCGGTAGTTGGAGATGTTCAGGTAGAAGCCGGTGGCGTCGCCGACGCCCGCCTCCACCAGCCGGGGGACGATGTCGTTGACGTTGTGCCAGCCGCTGTGGCCCGCGTCCAGGTAGACCTTGGTGCCCGCCTGCGGCTCCAACGCCTCGACGGCGTAGTGGATTTCGTCGTAGCGCGCGGCCGTAAGGGTGCCCTGCGCGTCGTCGGCGCCGCAGTCGGACGGGAGCAGCGCCAGCGAGTCGGGTTCGAGGATCACCGTGGCGGGCTGCGCCCCGATGCCGCGTTTGACGGCGTCGATCCACGCCTCGTACTCGGCGGTGTTGGCGGCGCCGCCCGCCGAGTACTGGGCGCAGTCGCGGCCGGGGATGTTGTAGAGCGCGAGCACCGGCAGCGCGTGGCGGCGGGCGGCGTCGGTGACGGTCTTGTGGACCGAGCTCTCCACCTGGGCGGGTGTCCCGTCGCCGTACCAGACGGCCTGCGGGGTCAGGGTCATCGCCAACACCCCTGCCGCGTCCCGGAATTGCCCGTGCCGCAGCAGGTCCAGGATCTGCCGGTTCCCGTCCGCGTTGGCGGGCGGGGTGTAGAGCGCGGCGGGCGGGCGCGGGGCGGGGTTCGTGCCGTGACCGGTCGTCGCGTGCGCCGGGGCGACGGCGACGGCGGCCAGCGCGGCGGTGGCCGTGGCGGCGGTGACGAGCGTACGGGCGGTACGTGCGCGGACGCGTGCGGGCATGCGGGTGGACTCCTCGGTACGGCGGGACGGAGTGCGGGCGCTGTCCGGGCGACGCTGAGTGGGAGCGCTCCCATGAACGGCTAGGGGAATTAACTCCTCATAGCGCGGCGCCGTCAATCCCCTGTGCGGGCTTCAAGAAATGAAGCCCGCACAGGAGCGGGGACCCGGCACAGGCGCGAGCCAGGAACCCTACTTGAGCGCCCCCGTCACCAGATCGATTCGCCAGAACCGCTGGAGCGACAGGAAGAGCGCGATCACGGGAACGACCGACAGCAGCGTGCCGGTCACCACCAGCGAGTACAGCGACGCCTCGTCGGCGCCGTGCCGCAGCAGGCTGTACAGACCCACGGTGAGCGGGAATTTGTCGTCGCTGGTGAGCATCACGTACGGCAGCAGGAAGTTGTTCCAGATCGCGATGAACTGGAGCAGGAACACCGTGACCAGGCCGGGGCCCATCAGCCGCAGCCCCACGGAGAAGAACAGCCGGGCCTCGCCCGCGCCGTCGATCCGCCCGGCCTCCAGCAGCGAGTCGGGCACCGCGGCGGCGGCGTAGATCCGGCACAGGTAGATGCCGTACGGGTTGAACAACTGCGGCAGCAGCACGCCGATCAGACTGTCCGTCATGCCGGCCTTGGACAGCAGCAGATACTGCGGCACAGCGAGCAGGATCTGCGGCAGCAGAACTCCGGCGAGGATCGTGTTGAACAGCGCGGTACGGCCGCGGAAGGCGTATTTGGCCAGCGCGTATCCGGTGGCGGCGGAGACGAAGGAGGCGAGCAGGCCGCCGACCGCCGCGTAGAAGAAGCTGTTGAGCATCCAGCGCCAGAAGATGCCGTGCTGATAGTCCGTCAAGTCTCTGATGTTGCGCAGCAGTCCGAGGTCGGGCGAGGGGACGTAGGTGGCGGTGGAGAAGAGTTTGGTGCGGGATTTGGTGGCCGCGATCAGGATCCAGAGCGTGGGCACGACGCAGTAGAGCGCGCCGAGGACGAGCGCGGCGGTGGGGAGGAACGCGATGCGGGGGCGGGGGGCCGGGGTGCCGCGCTCCTGGCTCTCGCACGGCGGGGCGCCCGCGGGCGCGGTGGTCACGGTGGTCACTTGGCCTCCCGCTGGACCCGGGACTGGATGACGCGCGCGGTCACGAAGGAGACGGCGAGCGCGGCGACGGTCAGGACGACGGAGGTGGCCGCCGCCGCGTGGATGTCGGAGTTGCCGAAGGCGTCGTCGTAGATCTTCATCAGCGGCACCCAGGTGGAGGAGACGGCGTTGGACAGCGGCTTGAGGGTGTTGGGCTCGTTGAAGACCTGGAGCGCGGCGAGCACCGTGAACAGGCAGCACATCACCACCGCGGGCATGACCAGCGGCACCTTGATCCGCAGCACGATCTGCCACTCGGTCGCGCCGTCCAGCCGCGCCGACTCGTGGAGTTCGGCGGGCAGCGCGCGCAGCGCCGTGTAGATCACGATCATGTTGAAGCCGACCGCGCCCCACACCGCCACGTTGGCGACCGAGAAGAAGACCGCGGTCCGCCCGAAGAAGTCGACGTGGTCGCCGCCGATCGGGCTGGTGGCGGGCAGGTAGAGGAAGCCCCACATCAGCGAGGCGATCACGCCGGGGACCGCGTACGGCAGGAAGATCGTCAGCCGGGTGATCCGCTTGAGCCGGGTGCGTTCCATGTCGAGCAGCACCGCGAACAGCAGCGCGAGGAACACCGTCCCCGGCACGGTGATCGCGCCGAGCGCCAGCATCCGCGTGACACCCGACCAGAGGTCGGAATCCCCCAGCACGTCACGGTAGTTGGCCAGACCCGCCCATACGGTGTGGGTGCCGCCGCCGAGCAGCCCGCCGTTGACCTTGCGGCGCTGGAAGCTGAGCAGCAGCGCGTAGACCCCGGGGGCCACGACGAAGGCGGCGAAGAGCAGGACGGCGGGCAGGACCAGCAGATACGGGAACCGGCCGGTCCTGCGCGCGGTGGTCGTCTGACGCTCCATCAGCCGACCGTGAATCCGAGCTTCTTCATGTCCGCGACGGTGGCGCTCTGCATGGCGTCGAGCGCGCCCTTGAACGAACCGCCGCCCTGGAGCGCCTTGCTGAAGTTGTCGGTGTAGCCGGTGAAGGTCACGGTGACGTCGGGTCCCCACATCGGGAAGCTGCGCGCGGCCGGCGCGACCTTCTTGACCTGCGCGTAGAAGTCCGGCTGGTTCGGGAAGAACGCGGGCGCGGCCTGGAGCACGGGCAGCGAGCGGCCCGCGGTGGCGGCGGGATAGACGTTGATCTGCTTGACCTGCTCGGTGACCGCCGCGTCGTCGGTGTTCAGCCAGGACGCGAACGCGGCGGCCTCGGCCGGGTGCCGGGAGTCGCTGGTGACGGTGGTGGCGGAGCCGCCCCAGATGCCGGTGGCGGGGTCTCCGGCCGTCCACGCGGGCAGCGGCGCGACCGCCCACTTGCCCTTGGTGGCGGGCGCGATGCCGCCGATCTGCGCGGGCGCCCAGGCGCCGGAGATCCAGGTGAGCAGCGTCCCGTCGTTCATCTGCTTGTTCCACTGCGGGCTGAACGACGGATTCTTGGCGATCACGCCGTCGTCGACCAGGCCCTGCCAGTAGTCCGCGACCTTCACCGTGGGCGCGCCCGCGATGTCGACCTTCCAGGTGGTTCCGCTGGTGGTCCACCAGTCGGCGCCCGCCTGCTGCGCGAGGCCGGTGAACCAACCGGGGTCCGCCGCGTCGAAGTTGGTCAGATACGCCTTGGGCGCCTTGGCCCGCAGCGTCCTGGCCGCCGCCGCGTACGCGTCCCACGTCGTCGGTACGGCCAGGCCGTACTTCGTGAACAGGTCGGCGCGGTAGAAGAGCATCAGCGGGGCGACGTCCTGCGGGACGCCGTACACCTTGCCCTCGAACACCGTGCTCTTCAGGGTCGGTTGGTCGAATTTCCCGACGGTGTCCTTGGTGTACTCGGTGATGTCCCGCACGACGCCCTTGGAGACCAGCGCGGGCAACGACTGGTACTCGACCTTGGCGATGTCCGGACCGTTCTTCGCCTCGTGCGCGGTGATCATCTTGGCGACCAACTGGTCACCGCCCGCCGGGTTGGAGAGCTTCACGTGGATCTCGGGGTGCGCCGTGTTCCACTTGGCGACGACCTTGTCCATGTTCGGGTCCCAGTCCCAGAAGGACAGTTCGACCTTGCCCTTCCCGCTCGGCTCCTGGCCGGACTTCTTGTCCGATCCGCCGCCACAGGCAGCCGTCGTCACCAGCAGCCCTGCCGCCACCAGCACAACGGCGGCTCTTGTCCGTGTCACGCCCATGGGGTGGTTCCTCAGCTCTCGTCAGTGGCGGGCGCGGTGGCCCAGTCGGGAAGGTTCAACGGCGTGCGCTGGAGGCCGATCCACTGCCGCCGCGTGAAGCCGGGCATCTGGTTCTCCGCGCCGTGCCTGGCGTGCGCGTCGTTGACGTGCACCTCGCCCGCCGCGAGCCGCTCCGCGACGGACAGACCGCGGATCAGATCCCGCGTGAAGACCGAATTCATCAGCATGGGAAGGCCGTTGGTCAGCGCCACGGCCTCCTCCTCGGTGTCGACCACCGTCACCGGGATCACCGGCCCGAAGACCTCCTCCCGGAACGCGGGCATCCGCGGCGTCACCCCGGTCAGCACCGTCGGCCGGTAGAACAGCCCCTCGTACGTGCCGCCGGTCACCAGCCGCGCGCCCATCGCCAGCGACGGCTCCACGATCGTGCGGTGCAGCCGGTCGAGCTGCGCCCGGCTGATCAGCGGTCCCAACGCGTTCCCCGCGTCGAACGGGTCCCCCACCTTCAGCGCCGCCGCCCGCCGCACCACGGCCTCCACATACGCGTCCGCGACGGCCCGCTGCACGATGTGCCGACTGGCGCTGATGCACGTCTGCCCCTGGAACTCCAGCGACGCCACCATCGCGCAGTCCGCGGCCAGTTCCACATCCGCGTCGTCCAGCACCACGAACGCGTTGCTGCCGCCCAACTCCAGCCGGATGTCCCGCAACTCCCCCGCCGCCGCCCGGCTGATCGCCAGCCCCACCTCCCGCGACCCGGTGAAGTCCAGCATGTCCACCCCCTGATGCCGCGCCAACGCCCACCCGGCCTCCGGGCCCTCCCCCGTCACCACGTTCAACACCCCGCGCGGCAGCCCCACATGCTCGGCCGCCTCCGCCAGCACCTGCCCCCCGATCACCGGCGTCAGCTCCGCCGGTTTCAGCACCACCGTGTTCCCGAACGCCAACCCCGGCGCCACCGCCCGCATCGCCAGATTCATCGGGTAGTTCCACGGCGTGATCAGCCCCAGCACCCCGAGCGGCACCACCCGCGACAGCGACAGCTTCCCCGCCTTGTAGGGCGGCAGGATCTCCCCCGCGTTCTCGCTCACCTGCACCGCCGACAAGGCGAGCTGCCGCACGCTCGTCCCCACCTCGTCCTCGGCCTTCGCCCTCACCCCGCCCGTCTCCCGCATGCTCTGCTCGACCAGCTCCCCGAACCGGTCCTCCAGATACCGCCCCAACTCCCGCACATACCGGCCCCGTTCCGGCGCCGCCAGCCCCGCCCACCCCGGCTGCGCCGCCCGCGCCGCCGCCACCGCCCGGTCCACGTCCTCCGCCGCCCCCAGCGCGTACCGCCCGATCTCCCGCCCCGTCGCCTTCTCCTCCACCACCCCGCTCCTCCGCGACGCCGCCGCCACGAACTCGCCGTCGATGTACAGCCGACCGTCTCCGGGATGCGAGGGCATACGTTCTCCAAGGAAGGGGATAACGAAATGAGCCGCCTTTTTCTTGGACTTAAACTAAGTAGCGACCGATCACCGGTCAATCCGTCGCACACAACTTTTTCCCGGGCCCCACATCCCCCAGCCGATTCCCCACCAGCCCACCGCCCCGCCCCGCGGTTCGCCGCACGGGTGCCCCTGCACGAGGGGCTGCGCCCTTACGGCACCGCTGCGCGCCGGGGTTCGCCGGTGGGGTGCGTTTGCGTGAGGGGCTGCGCCCCTGCGGCACCGCTGCGCGGTGGGGTTCGCCGGTAGCCAGCGAGCCAAAGGCGGCGCCGGTGTCGAAAGGGAGAACGCGCACAGCGACCGAGGAACGAGGGAGCGAGCACGATCGACCGTCGACACCGGATCTAAGCCGCCGGAGGCGAGAGGGCGGCAAAAAAGGGGAAGGACGGTGCGCCAACGCAAGACGGCTCCCACCCACGGTTCACCGCCACGCTGAGCTCACCCAAGACCGCTCCCCGCCGCCGCGCCCCCGCACCACCGACCAGACGCGAACCGCCCCCTACCCCCCCGTCAACACCCCGTGCACCGGCAGCGTCGCCGCGCCCAGCGCCACCGCCTCCGGGCCCAGGCGGCCCAGTTCCACCGCCGTGCCCGCCGCCAGGTAGTCGAGCGTGTGGCGGCGCATCGCGTCGCGTACGGCGGGGAGCATCGTCGGGCCCATGGCGCCGCTGACCCAGCCGGAGAGGATGACGCGGTCGGGGCTGAGCAGATTGATCAGGTTGGCGATGCCGATGCCCAGGTACTCCGCGGTCCAGCGGACCGTGTCGGCGGCCGGGCCCGGCCGGGAGGCGGCGGCGACCAGCGCGGCGACGCGCGCCTCGGTGCCGACGCCGGGGAGTTCGGGGGCGCCGGGGATGCGCCCGTAGTGGCCGAGGATGGCGTCGGCGCCGACGTACGCCTCGAGGCAGCCGTGGGAGCCGCAGCGGCACGCGGCGCCGCCCGCCTCGACGACGGTGTGGCCCCACTCGCTGGTGGTGCTGGTGACGCCGCCGGGCGAGCCGGTGGCGACGGCGGCGCCGACGCCGACCGCGAGCAGCGCGACGATGGCGCGTTCGGCGCCCCGGCCCGCGCCGCGCCACATCTCGGCCTGGCCGAGCGTGCGGGCGCAGTTGTCGAGGTGCAGGGGCGCGGCGATGTGCGGCCTGAGCAGCGCGTCGAAGGGGACGTCCGACCAGCCGAGGGTCGGCGCGTGGACCGAGCCGTCGGGCAGGACGGCGCCGGGCACGCCGACGCCCACGCCGAGCAGGGTGCCGGTGTCGACGCCCGCCTTGGCGGTGACTTCCTCGATGCCCGCCGTCACGAGCCCGGCCAGCACCGCGGGGTCGGGCCGTCCGGTGTCCATCGGGTAGGTGGCGGTGGCGAGGGTGTCGAGCGTCCAGTCGAAGAGCCCGACCTGGACGTGGGTCTCGCCGATGTCGACCCCGGCCACCTGCCCGTATCCGGGCCGCACTTCGAGGAGCGTGCGGGGACGGCCGCCGTCGGAGTCGAGCAGTCCCGCCTCGGCGACGAGGCCGTCCGCGACCAGGTCGGTGACGACGTTGCTGACGGTGGCGGAGCTGAGCCCGGTGGCGCGCATCAGGTCGTAGCGGCTGGCGGGGCCGTGCAGATAGAGCCGGGTCAGCACCGATGTGCGGTTGTGCCGACGCAGGTCCCTCGTCGTCCGGCCCACGTCGCGCGTCACCGGGCTCCCTCCACGATGTCGGTCGGACACGGCACCCCCGGGAGAGCGCAGTACAGGGCACATAGTGCCAGATCACCCACTCTCCGCTTTGGGGAGCACTCCCCAGGAACCAAGACATCGGATGCTTACGGGTTAACTCACCCCTTCCCACCGACCCGCGACCGTCCTTGGACCACTCCTCACACCCGTCCCGTCCCCTGGTAGAGGTCGAGTTCGCCGTCCAGTTCCACGGCCAGCACGGTGGCGTGCTCGTCCACGTCGCCCGCCGAGGGCGCGTCGATCCACAGCACTCCCGGTACGTCGTGCAGGCCGCCGGTGACCTCGTGGCCGAGTTCGGCACCGGTGCCCACCACGGTCACGCGGCGTACGGCGTTGCGCAGGCCGCGCAGTGAGACCGTCTCACGCGGGGCGTCGAAGCAGGTCAGGTAGAGGGTGCGGCGGTCGGCGGAGAGGGTGCTCGGACCGTAGTGGTGGCCGGCCGGGAGTCCGGCGACGGTGCCGTAGACGGCGGCGGAGTGCCGGGCGATCCAGTCGCCGAGCCCTTCGAGGCGGGCCGCCTGCTCCGCGGTGATCGTGCCGTCCTCGCGCGGGCCGACGTCCAGCAGCAGATTGCCGCCCGCGCCGATCGTCTCGGTGAAGTAGCGCACGAGCTGGCCGACCGACTTCTGGTGGTCGTCGTGGCCCTGGTAGCCCCAGGAGTCGTTGACGGTCAGGCACAGCTCCCAGGGGCCGTCGGGGGCCTGGAGCGGGACGCCCTGCTCGGGGGTCGCGTAGTCGCCGCGGCTGAACATCCGGGCGTTGAAGACCGTCTCGGGGTTGACCGCGAGGACGGCGTCGGCCAGCGTGTCGATGCCCCACTGCTCCTCGGCGCGCTCCCACTCGCCGTCGAACCACAGCAGGTCGGGGCGGTACCGCTCGGCCAGTTCCACGACCTGGGCGTCGCGGTAGCCGAGGTAGCGCCGCCAGGCGGCGGGGTCCTCCGCGCCCGGTGCGGGGGCGCTGAGCGGGTTGTCGTTGACGGCGGCCTGGACCGGGTCGGGGTCGGGGTGCCGTACGGACGGGTAGTCGGGGTGCGACCAGTCGGAGTGGGAGTAGTAGAAGCCGACCTTGAGCCCTTCGGCGCGCAGCGCGTCGGCGTAGCCGCCGAGCAGGTCGCGGCCCGCGGGGGTGTCGCGGGTGACGGACAGGCCGTCCTCGCGGGCGGTGTCCCACAGGGCCACGCCGTCGTGGTGACGGGCCGTCAGCACGGCGTAGCGGGCGCCGGCGCGGGCGAACAGCCGCGCCCAGTCGTCCGGTTCGTACGCGGCGGCGGTGAACCCCGCGAGCTGTTTCATGTACCGCTCCCGGGTGACCTGCCCGGTGTAGAAGGACCACGACTCGGGGACGCCGTCGACGGCGTAGATCCCGTAGTGGATGAAGATGCCGAGCTTGGCGTCGGCGAACCAGGGCTGCATGGGCATGGGGCGCGTCCTCGCGAGACGATACATCGGATGTGTTGCCGGGACGCGTTGACCTTACGGTTCGCCGGTCCGGGCAATCAATCCCCCTCAGGATCCCTCAGGAACCCCCAGGCTCCACCGGATCAGGACCGGGCCGGAGTGTGCCCGGGGGACGCCCCCGACTGTCAGGTGAGGGGGGCGCCCCGGTCTCGGTGCGTTCTCTCAGAACGCCAGTGGCGCGGAGAGCGGCAGCCGGGCGGCCGTGGGCCCGGCGTACAGCGTGTACGGGGCCGGGCGGCTCCGCCAGCGTCCTTCCGCGGGTGACCACCGCTGGAACGACCTTGCTGCCACGTGAACTTCCGCCACGACATCCTCACCGGGCTCGGCCCGGACCGCGGTAAATCCGGCCAGTCGCGGTCCACCGTTGTCATAGTCGCCGTCGGGCCCGGTACCGAGGTAGACCTGGACGACCTCGCGGCCGGCACGCGCCCCGGTGTTGCGCAGCGCGACCCGTACCACGATGTCCCGTTCCCCGTCCTCACCTGCGGCTTCGCCGTGGCCCGAGGTCTCGTCCACCGCCTCGGGCACGTCGAGCAGCCGGTAGTCCCAGGTGGTGTAGCCGAGCCCGTGACCGAACCAGTACGCGGGTTCCGCGCCCGCCCTGCGCCACGCACGATGGCCGATATACGGCCCTTCCTCGTACGGCAGCACACCGTCTGCGGGAGTGGTGGACGGCAGGGGCGCGCCCTCGGCGAGTCCGGCCCAGGTGGTGGGCAGCCGCCCGCCGGGCTCGGCGTGGCCGAACAGTACGTCGGCCAGGCCGTGTCCGGCCTCCTGGCCGGGGAACCAGCTCAGCAGCACCGCGGGGACGCTCTCCCGCCAGGGCAGTTCGACCGGTCCGCCGGAGTTGACGATCACCACGGTACGGGGGTTGGCGGCGGCGACCGCGGCGACGAGTTCGTCCTGGCGGCCGGGGAGCGCGAGCGACGTACGGTCGAAGCCCTCGCTCTCGATCTCGTCGGTGGTGCCGACGACCACGACGGCCACGTCCGCGTCGCGGGCCAGCGCCACGGCCTCGGCGATCGACTCGTCCTCGTCGCGGCGCGGCGGGTCGGCGGCCAGCGCGACCGCGAAGCCGTCGTCCGCCTCCCAGTGCCGGGTGGCGACCAGCAGCAGTTCACCGCCCGCCGTCACCTGCCGGGACGCCACCCGGAAGGACGGTGTGACATGGACATATGTGGGGTCCCGCGATTCGGGCCGCACATAGGTGTCGATCAGCGTCTCGCCGTCCGCCCGCAGTGTGACCGCGCCGAGGCCGACGACGGCGAACCGCCACTCCCCCGTGACATCCGGTGTGACCAGGGCGCTGACCTCGACGGCCGCCGCGGTGGCGGCGAGTTCCGGCGCGTCGCCCGACTCCAGGATCCGGCCGCTGAGCCGGTGCTCGGCGTGGATCTCGGCGCCGTCGGCGGCGAGGTAGCGGACCAGGACGCCGGGTGCGCCGCTGCGCGGGTCGCGGGAGTTGCCGCTGTGCAGCGGGGTCGGGCGGGTGGTGAGGACGACGCCCTCGGCGTGCACGACCTCGGCGCCGTCGCCGACCGCGTCCCTGATGCCGTCGAGCGGCGAGACGACCTCGATCGGGAAGACGCCCGCGCTGCCGCCGCCCTGGACGCGCGCGGCGGCGGCGTTCGGGCCGAGTACGGCGATCCGCGGCGGCCCGCCGTCCGGACCGTCCTGGCCGCTCCTTCGTCGGGGGGCCGGGTCGAGCGGCAGCAGCCCGCCCTCGTTGCGCAGCAGGACGCTCGCGGCGGCGACCGCGCGGCGCAGCAGGGCGCGGGCGTCGTCGGACACGACCGGCGCGGCGGTCGGTGCCGTGGGGGTCGCTCGTGTTTCGCCGTGGGCTTCCAGGGGTGACAAGGTCCCCTGGAAGCCCTCCAGCGCACCGACCCGTGCGGCGAGCCGCAGGAATCGGCGGACCTTGTCGTCGATCACCGTCTCGGGCACCCGGCCCTCGCGGACCGCCGCCACCAGCGGCTCGCCCCACAGCGGGTGCGGCCCCGGCATCGCGAGGTCCTGCGGGGCGAGCGCCGACTCCTCGGTGGACCGGACCGCGCCCCAGTCGGAGACCACGACCCCGTCGAAGCCCCAGGTGCCCTTGAGCGGTTCGGCCAGCAGCGGGCTCTCGGACATGGTGACGCCGTTGACCGCGTTGTACGCGGACATCACCACCCACACGCCCGCGCGCACCGCGGCCTCGAAGGGCGCCATGTACACCTCGCGCAGGGTGCGTTCGTCGACGCGGGCGTCCAGCGTCAGGCGTTCGGTCTCCGAGTCGTTGGCCACGTAGTGCTTGGCGGTGGCCGCGACGCCGCCGGCCTGGACGCCGCGGATGTACGCGGCGGCCGTGCGTCCGGTGAGCAGCGGGTCCTCGGAGTAGCACTCGAAGTGCCGTCCGGCCGCCGGGGTCCTGTGCAGGTTGAGGGTGGGGGCGAGCATGATGTCGATCTGCTTGCGGCGGGCCTCCGCGGCGAGCAGACCGCCCAGTTCGGCGACGAGTTCCTCGTCCCAGCTCGCCGCGAGCGCGGTCGGCGACGGCAGGACGAGCGCGGTGTCGCGTTCGTCCCAGCGCTCGCCGCGTACGCCCGCGGGCCCGTCGGACACGCCCATCTCCCGCAGGCCGACGGCCGGTTCGCCCTGCGTCCTGAAGGAACTGGCGCCGGAGAGCAGCCGGACCTTGGCGGGGAGGTCGAGCTTGGCGACGAGCGCGTCCAACTCCGCGTCGGACGGGGCGGGTTCCGCCTCCGACGCGGACCCCGGCGCGGGCCCCGACCCGTTCCCCGACGCGGGATCGGACAGCGTCGCGGGCCCGGGAAGGGGCAGGGACTCGGACTCGGGAGTGATCATGGTCATCCCTTCATGGCCCCCTGCATGATGCCGTCCAGGATTTGACGGCCCATCAGCAGGAAGACCGCGATGATCGGCAGGCTGGAGACGAGCGCCCCGGTGAGCACCAGGGAGTAGTCCTGGATGTAGCCGCTGGCCAGTTCGGACAGCGAGAGCTGCACCGTGGGGTTCTGCTGGGTCATGACCACCTTGGGCCAGTAGAAGTCGTTCCAACTGGCCATGAAGGTGAGCATGCCGAGCACCGCCATCGCCGGGCGGGCGGCGGGCAGTGCGATGTGCCAGTACAGGCCCCGGGTCGTGCAGCCGTCCATCCGGCCCGCGTCGAGCAGTTCGTCGGGGATGGCCGTGACCAGGTACTGCCGCATGAAGAACACGCCGAAGGCGTTGGCGGCGGCGGGCACGATGAGCGCCTGGAGGTGGTTCGCCCAGTGCAGCCAGTTCGCCATCATGATGTAGAGCGGGATGATGCCGAGCTGGGTGGGGACCATCATCGTCGCCACCACGGAGCCCAGCAGCGGACTCCGGCCGGGGAACCGCAGCTTGGCGAAGGCGAATCCGGCGAGCGTGGAGGTCAGCACCACCGAGACGGTGACCGTGCCGGCCACGATCAGCGAGTTGACCAGGGCCAGTTGCATGTCGGCCTGGTCGAACGCCCGGCGCAGGTTGGACAGGAGGTGGCTGCCGGGCAGCAGCGCGGACGGCACCTGGCTGAGCGCGGCGTTGTCCCGCGAGGCGGCGACCAGCGTCCAGTACAGCGGGAAGACCGAGAGTCCGACGACGACGGCGAGCGCGACGTAGACGCCCTTGCCGGCCGAGAGCTGACGGTCCCGGCCGGATCGGCGGCGGGGGCGCTTGGTGAGCGGCAGGGTGGTCATGCGGCCTCGACTCCCTTCATGCGGCGGGCCAGAAGGAAGTTGACGGCGACGATCACGACGATGACCAGGAACATCGCCCAGGAGATCGCGGCGCCGTAGCCGTATTTGAACTTCCCCCAGAACTGGTCGTACGAGTACAGCGCCATCGTCTGGAACTGGTGCTGCGAGCCGCCCGCCATCGGGGTCTGGCTGGCGCTGAACAGCAGTGGCTCGCCGAACATCTGGAGCGCGCCGATGGTCGAGGTGATGACGGTGAACAAGATGGTGGGGCGCAGCACCGGGATGGTGATGGACCTGAACTGCCGCCACCGGCTGGCCCCGTCGATCGCGGCGGCCTCGTACAGCTCGAAGGGGACGGCCTGCATCGCGGCGAGGTAGATCAGCGCGTTGTAGCCGGTCCAGCGCCAGGTGACGATGGTGGAGATGCCGATCCAGGAGGACCAGGTGCCCGCCTGCCAGTCGGTGTGCGGGACGCCGAAGAGGCCGAGGAACCAGTTGACCAGGCCGAAGTCGCGGCCGAAGAGCTGGACGAAGATGATCGTGACGGCCGCGACCGAGGTGACGTTGGGCAGCAGCACGCCCATCCGGATGAAAGTGCGGCCCCGCAGGCGGTAGTTGAGCAGGTGGGCCAGGCCCAGCGCGAGCAGCAGTTGCGGGACGGTGGAGAGCACGCCGATGCCGAGGGTGTTGCGCAGCGCGTTCCAGAAGAACTGGTCGTGCAGCAGGGTGCGGTAGTTGTCGAGGCCGACGAAGGTGTGCCTGCTGCCGTCGGTGTCGGCCCGCCAGGCGGTGAGCGACACATACGCCGTGTAGAGCAGGGGGAACAGGCCGAAGACGCCGAAGACGAGGAAGAACGGCGAGATGTAGAAGTACGGCGACAGGCGCCGCTCGGCCCGGTGCCAGCGGGCCCCCTTGGCGGGGGCGAAGTCGGGCGCCGCCTTTCCGGGCGAGGGATTGTCCTGCGAGGCGGCGGGCGGGGTGCCGGTCGAGACGGCCATGCATCTGCTCCTGGTTGGTGGCCGGCGGGGGGTACGCGGTGGGCGGGGAGTGGGAAGGGTGCGCAACCCCCGCCGGCCCGTCGAGTGGCGCGAGCGGCCCGGAACGGGAACCTCGGGGCGGTCAGGGAACCGGAGGATCTGAGGACCTCACGTTCGGGGCCGGCTCCCGTCGTGCCCCACCGTCCGCGCGGCCCGCTCGGGACAGCGGCCCGCGCGGACGGCGGGATCCGGTGGCCGCCCGCCGCGATCCGGCGGCCACTTCGGTCCGGGAGTCCGGGCTCGGGGCCCGGCTCCGGGACGCCGGAAGGGTGGTGCCGGGACCGGCGGGTCATGGGCGGCGCGAGCGGCGCCCGGCACCCGTGCCCGCCGGCCGGGCACTACTCGCCGATGTTCTTGATCTCGGCGTTGGCGTTGCTCCACGCCTTGTCCACGCTCGCCTTGCCCTGTTCGACCGAGACCAGGGCGTTGCCGTAGATGTTGCCGATGTCGGCGCCGTGCGGGCCGAGCGGCTGCGGCTTCAGGTTCTTCGCGGAGTCGGAGAAGATCTTGCCGGTGGGCGCGCCGTTGAACATCGGGTCGGTGAGGTTCGCGATGTCGGGCGAGGTCCACAGTGCCTGGTCGGAGGGGAAGAAGCCCTTGTTCTTGAAGAGCCAGGCTTCCTGGGTGGGCGCGGTGAGCCACTTGGCCAGCTCGACGGCGGCCTTGGTGTGCTTGCCCTGCTTGGGCACCGTCAGATAGGAGCCGCCCCAGTTGCCGCCGCCGCCGGGGATGGTGGCGATGTCCCACTTGCCGCCGTCGGCGGGCGGGTTGGCCTTGAACTCGTAGCTCATCCAGGCCGGGCAGGTCACGGTGGCGAACTGGCTCTTGCGGAAGCCGGTGTCCCAGGCGGGGGTGAAGGCGGCGATACCGGCCGACTCACCGTCATTGATGGCGCCCGCGACCGTGTCGAACGCCTGCTTGACCGCCGGGTTGGACGCGGCGACGACCTTGCCGTCCGCGTCGTAGAACGCCTGCGGCGCTTGGGCGGTCATCGCGGAGAAGACATTGCTGCCCGCGTCGAACCACTTGACCTTCTTGTCCGGGCTCTTGGCGAGGAACTGCTTGCCGGTGGAGAAGTAGGAGTCCCAGCTCGACACCAGCGAGGAGACGGCCTGCCGGTCGGTGGGCAGCCCGGCCTTCTGGAAGAGGTCGGCGCGGTAGCAGAGCGCCATGCCGCCCATGTCGGTGCCGAGGCCGAAGAGCGAGGAGCCGTCCCGGCTGGAGGCGGGGGCGGTCTTGGACGGCACCCACTGGTTCTTGTCGACGCCCTCGTCCAGGAAGTTGACGAATTTGCTCGCCTCGGACTGGAAGCCCGCGACCTGGCCGATCTCGATCGCCTCGATGTCGGCGGTGCCGCTGCCCGCGACCAGGTGCGCGTGCAGGTTCTGGTGGTGGGCGCCCAGGTCGGCGCGGTTCTCCTTGATCGTGATGTTCGGGTGGAGCTTGTGGTACTGGGCGTAGAGGTCCTTGTAGCCGAAGTCCGAGAACAGGTTCACGGTGAGCGTGGTCTTGGCGTTGGCGTCGTCGCCGGAACCGGACTTGGACGTCGAGTCGCTTCCGCAGCCGGTGGCCAGGAGCGCGGCGGCCAGTACGGCGCCCCCTCCCGCGAGCCACGTCCTGCGTCTGTTTCCTGTGTCGCTCATGGGGACTTCCTCGGATTTCTCGGTCTCTGGGCGGACGGGCGGGGCGGCCGGAGGGACCCCGGGGCAGGCAGGAAAAGAACGCTTGGAGAGCGCTCTCCCAATGCCGGTACATTCACGCCCCGCACGGGCGTGTGTCAAGACCCGGTACTCCGATCCGCACCGGATACGCACGTTCCGACGGTGAACAGACCTGCCGATTCAGGATGTTAGAGGGCATAACGATCGGGACATGTCGTCATCTCGTGTCCGATGCCTTGACACCCCGGAAACCGGGACGCAACCATCTGCCCACTGAGAGAGCGCTCTCCCGAATGCTCCATGCCCCGGAACCCGCCGTCCCGGAGAGCCGCACCCTCCCTCCCTCACCTCCCCCCGCAGGAGAATCGGCATGAGAGCCTCACACTCACCGACCGCCCGGTTCAGATCCCTTCCACCGTCGCTGCGCGCGGCCCTTCTGGTGCTCCTCGCCATGGGCCTCGCGCTGTACGCGCTCGCCGTCCCCACCACGGCCGCGCACGCCGCCGACACCCTGCTCTCGCAGGGCAAGCCCGCCACCGCGTCCAGCACCGAGGGCGCCGGTTACCCGGCCTCCGCCGCGGTCGACGGCGACGCCGGCACCCGCTGGGCCAGCGCCTGGAGCGACCCGCAGTGGCTCCAGGTCGACCTCGGCGCCACCTCCACCGTCAGCAAGGTCGTGCTGAACTGGGAGAACTACGCGACGGCGTACCAGATCCAGGTCTCCGACACCGGCACCGGCGGCTGGACGACGATCTACTCCACGACCACCGGCACCGGCGGCACCCAGACCCTCACGGTCAGCGGCACCGGCCGGTACGTCCGGATCAACGGCACCGTGCGCAACAACGGCTACGGCTACTCGCTGTGGGAGTTCCAGGTGTACGGCACCGCGGGCTCCGGCGGCACGGGCGGTACGACCGGCGGTGACAACGGCGGTACGGGCACGCCGCCGCCCGGCAACTGGACCACGGTGTGGAGCGACGACTTCACCGGCGCGGCCGGCACCTCGCCCAGCGCCGCCAACTGGATCACGGACACCGGCACCGCCTACCCCGGCGGCCCCGCCAACTGGGGCACCGGCGAGGTCGACACCGCCACCAACTCCCCCGCGAACGTGGGCCTCGACGGCAACGGCCACCTCAACCTGACGGCCCTGAAGTCGGGTACGGCCTGGACGTCCGGCCGGATCGAGTCCAAGCGGACCGACTTCGCGGCGCCCGCGGGCGGCCAGCTCCAGATCTCCGCCACGCTCAAGCAGCCGGATCCGGCCAAGGCGCTGGGCTACTGGCCGTCCTTCCGCGCGATGGGCGCCGCCTTCCGGGGCAACCCCGGCGCGTGGCCGGCCGTCGGCGAGAGCGACATCATGGAGAACGTCAACGGCCGTTCGCAGCTCTCGGCGACCCTGCACTGCGGCACCGCGCCCGGCGGCAACTGCGACGAGTACAACGGCAAGACCAGCGGTCTGGCCACCTGCTCCGGCTGCCAGACCGGCTACCACACGTACTCCGAGATCATCGACCGCACGAAGTCCGACGAGCAGATCCGCTACTACCTCGACGGCAAGCAGATCTGGCAGGTCAGCGAGTCGCAGGTCGGCGTCGCGACCTGGGAGGCGGCCGTGCACCACGGCGTCTTCGTGGACTTCAGCCTCCGGATCGGCGGCTCCTACCCCAACTCCGTCTGCGGCTGCACCTCTCCGGCCGCCGACACCTCCTCCGGCGGCGCGCTGAGCATCGACAACGTGACGGTCTCCCAGATCGCCGCGGGCACCGTGCCGACCCCGCTCACCGACCCCCCGGTGCCGACCGGCGCCAGCGACGTGCACGTCACGGGCGGCCAGGGCAACTGGAAGCTGACCGTCAACGGGGCGCCGTACACCGTCAAGGGCATGACCTGGGGTCCGTCCAACGACACGGCGAACGCGCACATGCGTGACCTGAAGGCGATGGGCGTCAACACCGTGCGCACCTGGGGCACCGACGCGGGCACCAAGCCGCTGCTGGACGCCGCCGCGCAGTTCGGTCTGAAGGTGGTCAACGGCTTCTGGCTCAACCAGGGCGCGGACTACGTCAACGACACGGCGTACAAGACCAACACGCTCAACGACATCAAGAACTGGGTGACGACGTACAAGAACCACCCGGGCGTGCTGATGTGGGACGTCGGCAACGAGGTCATCCTCACCACGCAGGACCACTACTCGGGTGCCGCGATCGAGCAACAGCGCATCGCCTACGCGAAGTTCGTCGAGCAGGTGACGCAGGCGATCCACACGATCGACCCGAACCACCCGGTGACGTCGACGGACGCGTGGACCGGCGCGTGGCCGTACTACAAGCAGTACACGCCGTCGCTCGACCTCTACGCGGTCAACTCCTACGGCGCGGTCTGCAATGTGAAGCAGGACTGGATCAACGGCGGTTACACCAAGCCGTACATCGTCACCGAGACCGGCGAGGCCGGCGAGTGGGAGGTGCCGAACGACGCGAACGGGGTGCCCACCGAGCCGACGGACATCCAGAAGCGGGACGCGTACCTGTCCGCGTGGAACTGCATCTCGGGCCACACCGGGGTGGCACTCGGCGCCACGATCTTCCACTACGGCAATGAGAACGACTTCGGCGGCGTGTGGTTCAACGTCCGCCCGGCGAGCTGGAACCGGATGATGTACTACTCGGTGGCGAAGGACTACGGCGGCACGCCGCAGGCCAACACCCCGCCGGTGATCAGCTCGATGACGGTCGGCAACAGCGGTTCCGTCCCGGCAGGCGGCACCTTCGACGTCTCGGCGTCGGCGACCGATCCGGACGGCGATCTGATCCGGTATCAGCTCATGTACTCCACCAAGTACGTGGACAGCGGGACCGGTCTGCAACAGGTCACGTTCACGCAGACCGGCGACGGCAGGTTCACGGTGACCGCGCCCAAGACGCTCGGGGTGTGGAAGGTGTACGTGTACGCCTTCGACGGGCACGGGAACGTCGGTATCGAGACCAAGTCGTTCCGCGTGGTGGCGCCGACGGTCGGCGGTACGAACGTGGCGCTCGGCAAGCCGACGACCGCGTCCTCGTACCAGCAGACCGGCAACGGGGCGCCGTTCCCGCCGTCGAACACCACGGACGGGCGCTGGGACACCCGGTGGGCGACCGACTGGACCGACGCGCAGTGGCTGCGGGTCGACCTCGGGCAGACCACCGCGATCAAGCACATCCAGCTCGGCTGGGAGTCCGCCTACGGGAAGTCGTACCAGGTGCAGGTGTCCAACGACGGCAACACGTGGACGGACATCTACAGCACGACCACCGCGACCGGCGGCGTGGAGACGTTCGACGTCAACGGGTCCGGCCGCTATGTGCGGCTGAATCTGACGCAGCGCGGCACGGCCTACGGGTACTCGCTGTACGAGTTCGGGGTGTACGCGTGACCCGGGTGACCGGGGCGCGCGGTTGAGACCGGGGCGGGGCGCGGCGGGCCTGTGGGGGGCCGCCGTACCCCGCCCCATCTGCGTGTTGTCCGACCAGGACTTAGGGAGAGCGCTCTCCGTGCGTGGTATAACTGGACCATGACGAGCAGCCGTCCTGCCGGGCCCCGCCTGCCCACACTGGAAGACGTCGCGCGGTCCGCCGGGGTGTCGCGGGCGACGGTGTCCCGGGTGGTCAACGGGACGCGCAATGTCGATCCGGAGATCCAGAAGGTCGTCCAGGAGGCGGTCGAGGCGACCGGGTACATCCCCAATCGCGCGGCCAGGTCACTGGTCACCCGGCGTACGGACTCGGTCGCGCTGGTCTTCTCCGTGCCCGACCACCACGCGGCCGACGACCCCTTCCTCGGGCAGGTCTTCAGCGACCCGTTCTTCGGCCGGATAGTGGGCGGCCTGCTCACGGTGCTGCGCCCGCGCGGCGTGCACCCCTTGCTGATGCTCGCCGACTCCGAGAAGGCGCGGCGCTCGCTGGTGCCGAATCTGCGGCAGGAGCACATCGACGGCGTGGTGCTGGTGTCGATCGCGCCGGGCGACCCGCTGCCGTCCCTGCTCACCGAGGCCGGGCTGCCGACCGTGCTGTTCGCCCGGCCGGCCACGCCGATCCCGATCAGCTTCGTGGACGTCGCGCAGCAGGCGGGCGCGAAGCTCGCCGCCGAGCACCTGCTGGCCCGCGGCTGCCGCCGGATCACCACGATCGCGGGCCCGGCCGACTCCCCCGCGGGCCAGGACCGCCTCGCGGGCTTCCGCGAGGCGATGGCCGAGCACGGCTACGCGTACGTCCCCAGTGTCGAGGGCAGCTTCACGCAGGAGGGCGGCGAGCGGGCGATGAAGCAGTTGCTGTCCGAACAGCCCGACACCGACGGCGTGTTCGTCGCCAACGACCTCATGGCCCAGGGCGCCCTTCTCGTCCTGCGCGACCACGGCCGCCGCGTGCCCGACGACGTGGCCGTCATCGGCTTCGACGACAGCAGCGCCGCCCTGTCCTCCCGCCCCCTGCTCACCACCATCCGCCAGCCGGTCGAGGACATGGCCGCCGAAATGGCGAAACTCCTGATGGCCCTCATCGACGACCCCGCCCAGCAGACCCGCTCAGCGATCTTCAAAACAACCCTGATCCCCCGCGAATCCGCCTGACGGCGGAGGTCATCAACCGCGCCCGCCCCCACCCCCCGCAGCGGACGGCGCCCGCGCCCGCCACGATTCCGCCCGACGGCGCAGCCCGTTGAACGCCCACCGGCGCTCGGTACCGACACTCCGCCACGCGGCGCCTGACGGTGCAGGTCGTTTGGCGTCTGCCCGGACTTCGCCGCCCGGCAGCTGTCGCACGGAAGCCCAGCGGCGGTACGCCTGGCGGCGGAGGCCGTTGGGCGGATCGGGGCGGGGGGTCGGCGGGGTTGGGGCGCTGGCTCGGCGGACGGGGCGCCTTGGCGGAATTCCGGGCTGGGCCGCCAGGCCGCGCACGGGTCCGGTGCGCGAGGTGCTGGGGCCGGGGTGTCGCGGGGGTCAAGCGGCAGGCGTAGCGGTTGGGTTGGGGACGACGATCGCCGTGGTGACGAGGCCGTTGCGGGTGGTCCAGCGGCCGGTGAAGATGTCGGGGCCGATGTTCTCGGCGAGGAGGGGGCCGGGGATCAGGAGGCGGGCGGTGTAGCCGCCGCGGTCGGGGGCGTCGGGGTCGCGGGTGAAGAGGAGTTCGGCCTCCTCGAAGCCGAGCATCTTGCGGTGGAAGGGATACCACGCCTTGTAGACGGTCTCCTTGGCGCTGAACAGCAGCCGGTCCCAGTGGATTTCGGGTGCTTCCTCGCCCAGCCGCTCCAGCGCGGCGGCCTCCGCGTCGGTGGCGGTGACGACCTTGAGCACCCCCTCGGGCAGCGGTCCGTGCGGCTCCGCGTCGATGCCGAGGGTGTGGACGTCGGAGGTACGGGCGACCGCCGCGGCACGGTAGCCGTCGCAGTGGGTGATGCTGCCGACGACGCCGGTCGGCCAGACCGGCGCGCCCCGGTCGGGGTCGCGCGGGATCGGCCCCGGCGCGATCCCGAGCCCGGCCAGCGCGGCGCGGGCGCAGGCGCGGCCCGCCGCGTACTCGGCGCGGCGCTTGGCGACCGCCTTGGCGACGGCCGCGGCCTCCTCGGGGAAGAGCGGCGCACTGTCGAGCTCCGCGCCGTACACGGCCCGTGAGCGGACGGCGGCGGGCAGCAGGTGCTCGATCACCGGCGGACGCCCTGACGTCCGGCCAGTATCCGCCGCGGCCCCGCGGGCCCGGTGTCGCGGCGCCCCCACTCGCGCGGGTAGCCGAGCGAGACCTCGGTGAAGCGGACGCCGTCGCGCCACATCACGCGCGGGATGTGCAGATGCCCGTAGACGACCTCGGCGGCCCGGAAGCGGGTGTGCCACTGCTCGGTCCGCTCGGTGCCGCACCACAGCGCGAACGACGGGTAGCGCAGGATGCGCGTCGGATCGCGGTGCAGCGGGAAGTGGTTGGCCAGCACCGTCGGCAGCGCCGGGTCCAGCGCCTCCAGGCGCGCCTCGGTCTCGGCCACCCGGACCCGGCACCAGTCGTCGAGGCCCGGCAGCGGGTCGGGGTGCAGGAACCGCTCGTCGTTGCAGATCACGCCGAGGTCCCGCGAGTGCGCCAGCGCCTCTTCCTTGGTGGTGGCACCGGGCGTGCCGTCGCGCCACGTGTAGTCGTACAGCAGGAACATCGGCACGACCGCGACCGGTCCCCGCTCGCCCTCCCACAAGAGGTACGGGTCCTCGGGCGTGATGACGCCGAGGCGGCGGATCTCCTCGACCAGGTGGCGGTAGCGGGCCTCGCCGCGCAGTTGCACCGGGTCGTCCGGCGGGGTCCACAGCTCGTGGTTGCCCGGCAGCCAGATGACGGTGGAGAAGTGCTCCTTGAGCGTGCTCAGCGCCCAGATGATGTCCTCGGAGTTCTCGGCGACGTCTCCGGCGACGATCAGCCAGTCCTCGTCCGTCCCCGGCCGCAACTGCTCCACGATGAGGCGGTTGGCCGCGTAACCGACGTGCAGGTCACTGATCGCGAGTAGCTGCGCCCCGCTGTCGGGGCCGGTCAACGTGCGTCAACTCGTCCGCTAAGTGGTGTAGGCACGCGATCGATTGTCCCAGACGGCGGCGGACGGCACCGGGCTTTCGGGTCCGCGGGCGGGTGTCACGGAGGTGGTTCCCGTCACCCTCGCCGCCGTTTCGCCCGGCCGGCGGCACCGTCGCACCGACACGGACCGAGCGCGCGTCCGTCGCGCGTCCGTCACCGCTCAGTCACGGCTCAGTCGCGGCTCAGTCGCGGCTCAGTCGCGGTCGACCAGCACCGCCGTGCCCTGGCCGACCCCGACGCACATGGTGGCCAGGCCCCGGTGGGCGCCGGTGCGGTTCATCCGGTGCAGCAAGGTGGTGAGGATACGGGCGCCCGAGCAGCCGAGCGGGTGGCCGAGGGCGATGGCGCCGCCGTCGGGGTTGACCAGTTCGGGGTCGACGCCGAGTTCGCGCACGGAGGCCAGCGCCTGGGCGGCGAACGCCTCGTTGAACTCGGCCTCCTCGACGCTGTCGACGGTCCTGCCGAGCCGGGCGAGCACGCGCCGGGTCGCCGGGACCGGCCCGACGCCCATGACGTCCGGGTGCACTCCGGCGCTGGCCCCGGCCGCGTACCGGCCGAGGGATTCGAGTCCGAGGTCGCGCAGCGCCTCCTCGCTGACCAGCAGCAGCCCGGCGGCGCCGTCGTTCATCGGCGAGGCGTTGCCCGCGGTGACCGTCCCGGTGCCGTCCTTGCGGAAGACCGGCTTGAGCGCGGCCAGCCGCTCGGCCGTGGTGTCCTCGCGGATGCACTCGTCCCGCGTGACGACCACACCGTCGGGCCGGGTGACGGGCAGGATCTCGGCGTCGAAGAGGCCCTTCTCCCGGGCCGCGGCGGCATTGCGGTGGCTGCGCAGCGCGAAGGCGTCCTGGTCGGCGCGGCTGACGCCGTACCGCGTGGCGACCTCCTCCGCCGTCTCCCCCATCGCCAGCACGCCGTGCAGTTCGCGCATCCGGTCGTTGGTGAGCCGCCAGCCGAGCCGGGTGTCGTACGTCGGCATCGTGTGCGGCAGCGCGTCGTCGGGGCGGGGCAGGACGAAGGGGGCGCGGCTCATCGACTCGGAGCCGCCCGCGACCACGATGTCGGCCTCGCCCGCCGCGATCATGCGGGCGGCGGCGGTGACGGCTTCGAGCCCGGACGCGCAGAGCCGGTTGACGGTGGCGCCGGGCACGCTGTCCGGCAGGCCCGCGAGCAGCACGGCCATCCGCGCCACATTGCGGTTGTCCTCGCCCGACTGATTCGCCGCGCCCCAGTAGACGTCGTCGATCCTGGCGGGGTCGAGCGCGGGCACGCCGTCCAGCAGACCGCGCAGCACGGTCGCCGCCAGGTCGTCGGGGCGGACCGTGGAGAGCGCTCCCCGCAGCTTCCCGATGGGGGTGCGGCGGGCGGCGGCGAAGTGGACAGGTCGCATCGCGTGCTCCTCCTGGCGGGACCCGATGGTGCGGGTCGGGCGGCCCCGGGCGTGGGTACGTACCGCCCCCGTAAACTAGCACCGCAAGTTTACGGGGGCGAGGGCCGCTCCCAGCACACCCCAGCCCCGCCGCTGCCGCGGTCTCACCGTCCCCCGGCGGGCAGCCCGTCGTGCACCCGCAGCAACAGGGCGTGCAATTGGGCCCGTTCGCGCGCGTCGAGCGGGGCGAGCACGTCGTCCTGTACGGCCTCGGCGCGGGCGGTGAGCGCGGCGAGGCGGTCGCGGCCCGCCGGGGTGAGGGCGACGCGGACCCGGCGGCGGTCGGCCGCGTCGCGGGCGCGCTCGACGCAGCCGGACGCGGCCAGTTCGTCGACGACCTTCACCATGTCGCTGGGGTCGACGCCCAGCCGCCCTGCCAGCTCCCGCTGCACCTGCGGGCCGAAGTCGGCGAGCGCGGCGAGCACCGCCATGTGCCACAGCCGCAGACCCTCGTCGGACAGTTCGGCGGCCAGCCTGCCGCGCGCGGCCTTGCCGGTCTTCGACAGCAGATACGTCGTGAGGGCGGCGAGGGTGGGCGGTGTTACGTTCATGGACCTCATTGTAGGCTGATACCAATGATGGGTCAGTACCTATGATCCCGTCACTCATCATCCCGTACGCACCGAGTGAGGTCTCCCGATGGACGCGCTCCACCCGCGCCTGCTCGTCGGCCGGTTCGCCGACACCTTCCGCTTCTACGACGCCGTGCTCCCCGGTCTCGTCGGCGCCGCGCTGACCCGCGGCGGCGAGAGCGGCCCCTACGCGAGCTGGGACGTCGGCGCCGAGGGCGTCCTCTCCCTCTTCGACCGGGCCGCGATGGCCGAGGTGACGGGCGGCACCGACCTGTCCGTCGACCCGCCGCCCGCCCGGGACCGGGCCGTGCTGGTCAGCCGGGTGCCGGACGTCACCGCCGGGTACGAGCTGTGCCTGCGGCACGGCGGACGGCCGGTCGCTCCCCCGGCCGACCGCCCCGAGTGGGGCCCGTCGATGCGGACCGCGCATCTGCGCGACCCGGACGGCAACCTCCTGGAACTCCAGTCGTACTGATCCGGCGTACGGCCGGACCCGCCGGGGTCCTCAGCCGCCCAGCACCGCTCAGTGCGCTCAGACGCTCTGAGCCATCAGCCAGGGTCCGACGCAGGACTCTCGCGGGTCACACGGGCGCCGCTCAGCCGTCCGCGGGACCCCGCCCACTCCTCAGCCGTCCTCGGGACGCCGGGCGCCGCCGCGCGGACGCGGGGTCCCACCGGGCCGGCCGGCGTCGCCGGGCCGCGCGCTGCCGTGCAGCAGCCGTTCCAGCTCGCGCCGGTCGCGCTTGGTCGGCCGTCCGGTGCCGCGGTCGCGGAGGCCCAGCGCCAGGACGTCCTCGCGCGGGGGCGGCGGCGGGCTGTTGTCCACGAAGCACTCGGCCGCCGCGGGCGCGCCGACCCGCTTGCTCAGCACCTTGGAGACGACCACGATCCGCTCGCGGCCCGCGTGGTGCAGCCGTACCTCGTCGCCGACGCGTACGGCCTGGGCGGGCTTCACGCGCTCGCCGTTCACCCGGACGTGTCCGGCCCTGCACGCCGCGGCGGCGATCGAGCGTGTCTTGGTCAGCCGGACGCACCAGATCCAACTGTCCACCCGTACGCTCCCGCCGCCCGCGGGCTTCCCCTCGTCACCAGCCATGCCTCCGAGCCTACGACGTGGCCCGCTCCCGTCACCCCTGGTTTCCCGCTCACCTGGGCGGACGGCTGCGCGTGCGGGGTGCGCGGCGCAGTGTGAGGGTGCTGGTGCTGGTGCGACTACCGTCGGTGAGACCGGTCCCGTGACCGAGGAGGCGGCGCCGCCCGCTCCGAGTTTGCGTCAGCGCAACATCGTGTTCGACACGATCATGCCGGGGATGCTGCCGGCGGCGCTCGACCAGACCATCGTGGGCACGCGGACACCGCCCGCCGCATCCTGGACGGCGCGGACACCCGGCTCGACGCGGCGGGGGCGTCCGCTCGGCCGCGTGACCGCCCGGGCGCGTCCGAGCGGTCAACGGCCCAGCATCGCACCGCCGTTGACGTGCAGGATCTGTCCCGTGGTGTACGCGGCCTCGGGCGCGGCCAGGTGCTTGATCGCGGCGGCGATCTCGCTGGGCCTGCCGGGGTTGCCGGTCAGCGTCTGGGCGACGCGGGAGGCGATGAACCCCGGGGTGCCGCGGTCGCCGAAGAACTCGGTGTCGCCGACGAAGCCGGGCGCCACCGCGTTGACGGTGATGCCGTCCTTGCCGAGCCGCTGGGCGAGTTCGAAGGTGTAGGCGTGCACGGCCGCCTTCGCGCCGCCGTACGAGCCGGGGCCGCGTACCGCCGCGATCGAGGACAGGTGGACGATCCGCCCGCCGGGCCGCCGTACGGACGGCAGCAGCGCCTCGGTGAGCAGGACGGCCGTCAGGACGTTGGCGGCGAAGTTGCGCCGGTAGCCGTCGGCGATGCCCTCCAGGGTGCCGTCGTCGTCGAAGGCGGCGTTGCCGCCCGCGTTGGTGACGATGACGTCCACGGGGCCCTCGGCGGTGATGAACGCGGCTGCCGCGCGCACCTGTTCCGGCTCGGTGAGGTCGGCGGCGAAGAGGTCGACGCGCCCCTTGCCGTACTCCTCGTTCAGCTCCTCGGCGGCGGCGCGCAGGACGCCCTCGCGGCGGCCGAGGACGGTCACCCGGTCGCCGTCGGCGGCGAAGGCCGCCGCGGTGGCCCGTCCGATTCCGGTCCCGCCGCCCGACACCACCACGCGCCGCTGCTGCTGCTCTGCCACGGTCCCCGCTCTCCGCCTCACTCCGAGGCGTTCTTTCACCTGAATAGCAGTCACATACGGGCACGACGCTAGGCAGCGCGGGCGGGCGGTGTCAACCGACTTCCCTGACGGGGGCGGGAGGATCAACTCCACTTCATGGAATGATCGTTAAGTACGATTTAACAGCGCGCTCACACATGCCTCGACGGCACCAGGAAGGGGGCATGCATGGAGCGGTACGAGATGGAGACGTTCCTGACCCTCGCCGAGGAGCTGCACTTCGGGCGGACCGCCATGCGGCTGCGGGTGACCACGGCCCGGGTCAGCCAGGTGATCAGCAAGCTCGAACGCCGTGTCGGGGCACCGCTGTTCGAGCGCACCAGCCGCAGCGTGGTGCTGACCCCGATCGGGCGGCGCCTCCACGACGACCTGCGGCCCGCGTTCGAGCGGCTGGAGGCGGCGCTGGCGACGGCCGTGGCCGAGGGACGCGGGGTGACCGGGCTGCTGCGGGTGGGCTTCGTGGGCGCGGCGGCGAGTCAGCTGCTGGTCAGGGCGACCGAGCGGTTCCGTACCCGGCATCCGGGCTGCGAGGTGGAGATCCGCGAGGTCCAGATGACCGAGGCGCTGGAACGGCTGCGCGCCGACGCGCTGGAGGTGCTGATCGCCTGCCTGCCGCTGTCGGGCCCGGATCTGGCCAACGGTCCCGTGCTGCTGTCGGAGCCGCGCATGCTGGCGGTCCCCGCCACGCATCCGTTCGCCCAGCGCGGCACGGTCTCGGTGGAGGATCTGGCGCGCACCGAGGTGCTGCAAGCGCCGTGCTCGCTGCCCGACTACTGGCGCGAGCCGGGGACGCCGCAGCAGACCCCGGCGGGCCTGGCGATCCCGGTCGGCCGCTCGGCGGCGACCTTCCAGGAGGTGCTGACCCTGGTCGGGGCGGGCCAGGGGGTCTTCCCGGTGGGCGCGCACGCCACCCGGTTCCCCGCCCGCCCCGACGTCGTCTACGTCCCCTTCCACGACACACCGCCGCTGGACTGGGGTCCGGTGTGGCGGGCGTCCCGCGCCACCGCCAGGATCCGCGCCTTCACCGAGGCGGCGGCGGCCGACCAGATGGCGTAGCGCCGTACCCGGCCGCGCGGGCCGTGCCGACGGGCCGCCGCCTTGCGTACGGTCAGCGGGCGTAGACGGCCACGAAGTCGCGGGTGGCCTGGGTGTAGTAGCGGTCCGGCGGGTCCTCGAAGTCGAGGATGTTGGTGGGTTTCGGGTCCGCCGGATTCTTGCCGCTGTCGTAGGACATGAAGGACGGCCACGCGCGGTTCATGTCCAGCGGCATGGCGCGGACCGCCCCGGCGTGCTGCATCAGTTCGGCGAGGGTCCGCGCGGACAGGGCCTGGCCGACCACCATGATGATGTCGCCCTGCGCGGTGATGCCGACGCCCGAGCGCTCGACGAACATCTTGCTCTGGTCGGTGACACCCCACTTGGAGTCGTCGCCGATGTCGGGCACCACCCGGCCGTCGTCGACCATCAGCTCCAGGCACTGGCGTACGCCGACGACGTCCTTGGTCATGTGCACATCGCGGCCCCAGACCCCGATGCGGATCGAGCCGTCCTTGTAGAAGACCTCGGACGCGGTGCCGTCGCGCAGGTCGCCCGCCGTCTGTCCGTTGAGGTAGAAGCCGCCGCGCGAGCCGCCGTCGGTGACCCGGAAGCCGCCGTTCCAGGTGGCGACCAGACCGGTGCGCTGTCCCTTGGGGATGTTGGGCGGTACGGAGAAGGTGCCGCCGGGCTCGCGGAATCCGGGGTGGAGCTGGAAGCGCGCGTGCTTGCCGCTGATCCAGGCGACGGCCGCCTCGTACGAGGTGTGGTCGCCGTCCGGCCTGACGTACGTCCCCTGGACGATCGGCTGGCCGTGGGCGCTGGACAGGGTGCGGAAGACGCCCTCGCCCGGCAGGCCGGGGGTGACCAGCGGGCGCATCGGGGCGCGCAGCGGGATGACCGGCGCCGCGGGGGCCGCGGGCGCTCCCTCCGGCGCGGTGCCCGCGGCGGTGGTGGCGGGCGCGGTGGCCTTCATCCGGGCCAGCGCGTCGGCCGACAGCGAGCCGCCGACCTTCGGCGGGTTCATCTTGTACTGGACGTCCTCCAGCTTGTTGACCACGAAGCCCAGCTCGTGGTCGCGGGCCCACTCGGCGAGCCTGGCCACGTTGCTGTCCTTGCCGGGGTAGGTCAGCGCCTGGCCGACCGACCAGCCCACGGTGCCGACGCACACCACGCAGACGCCGAGCGCGCCGCGGGTGACCAGCCGGCGGCGGCGGAGCTGCGTCGGGGTCAGATCCCGTTTGTGCTTCCACGGCAGCAGTCGTCTGCGGCGCGTGCGTCCGCCGCCGTCCGCCGCTTCCGCGGAGTCGGCGCCGTCGCGCGGTTCCGCGATCCGGCCGCCCGTCTGCTGGGTCATGACGCTCCTCGCCCTCGCTCCTACCGCCCCTGTCGCCTGCGCGACCCGGGGAGACCTTTAAGCATATTTTCAGATGCTATGACCGTTCTGCGACCAGCCCAATCGCGGCACGCCCGGAACCACCCGACCGCCGGACCCTTCTGACGGCCGATCAGCGGTGCGGGGGTCCTGAAGGCGGGCGCGTACTCCACCGGGAGCAGCGCGACCGCCTCCCGCGCGACGACGCGGCGCGCACCGCCCGCCGCCTACCGTGAGCGCGTCCCGGCCGCGCCGCGTCCGGGACTCCCCGGCCGGGAGCGCCGCCGGGGCCCCCTCGGTCAGGAGTCCCGCGCCATGTCCGCCACGGCAGCAGCAGTCGTCCCGCCGCCCGCCCGCCTCCCCGCACGCGGCGCCGAGCGGGCGGCGTACGCGGTCGGCGCCGCGCTCATCGTGTCGGGCCTGTTCCACCTGGGGGTCTTCGCGGTGGACGGCGGGCCGTGGGACGGCCCGGTCTCCTGGCGCAAGCCCTTCACCTTCGGGGTGTCCTTCGGCCTGACCCTGATCGCGCTCGCCCGGGTGACCTCGTACGTGCGGATCGGCGAGCGGACCCGCTCCACACTGCTCGCCCTCTTCGCGGCCGACTGCGTCCTGGAGGTCGCGGGGATCACCGTGCAGGCGTGGCGGCACGTGCCCTCGCACTTCAACGTGGAGACGCCGGTGAACGCCGCCGTCGCCATGTCGCTGGCCGTCGGCGGCGCGCTGCTCGTCGTGGTCCTCACCGCCTTCGCGGTCGCCGCCTTCCGCGCCCGGCCCGCCGGACCCGCCGGAATGCCGCTCGCGCTGCGCGCCGGATTCGCGCTGCTGCTGGTCGGCCTGCTCTCGGGCGCCGCGATGATCGCCCGCGGGGTCGTCGACACCAGGACCGGCGACCAGCAGGCCGCGTACCACTCGACCGGCGCCTTGAAGCCGCTGCACGCAGTGAGCCTGCACGCGGTCCTCGTACTCCCCGCGCTTGCCTGGCTGTTGGCCCGTACGCCCTGGTCGGAGTCCGTCCGGCGGCGGATCGTGCTCGCCGCCGTGTGGGCCTACGCGGCCGCCGCCGTGGGCGCGCTCGGCTGGGGACTGGCGACCGCGTAGGGTTCGGCCCCACGGAAGGCGACCACGGGGAGGGGCGGATGGCACCGCTGACGCGGGACGACACGGTGGCCGGAGCGCTGGAGCGCGCCGGAATCCCGGCGGCCGGGATCGCCGGACACGCGCCGCTCCAGGGCGGCACGTACAACGCGATGCACCGCGTCGAACTCACCGACGGCGCCGTCCTCGTGCTCAAGATCCCGCCGCCGTCGCGGGTCCCGAAGCTCGGCTACGAACGCGAACTGCTGCGCGGCGAGGCCCGGTTCTACGAGGGCGCCGCCACGGCGGGGGTGCCCGCGCCGCGCGTGGTGCACGCCGAGTACGACGACGGGAGCGAACAGGCCGCTCCCTTCCTGCTGATGACGCACTGCCCCGGTGTCACCTGGTCGGCGGCGGGAGAGGCCGCGGAGGGCGTCGGCGAGGCCGAGAGCGCGCGGCTGTGGCGGGAGACCGGCGGTCTGCTGGCCCGGCTGCACTCGGTGCGCGGACCGGCCTTCGGCTACCCGGCGCAGACCCTCGCCCCGCTCGACTCCCGCTGGCGGCCCGCCTTCACGGCCATGACCGACGCCGTCCTGGCCGACGCGGAGCGGTACGGACCCTGGCTGCCGCTGCCGGTCGCCGAGATCCGCGCCGCGCTGGCGACGGCGGCGCCCGTGCTCGACGAGGTCACCGAGCCCGCGCTGGTCCACTTCGACCTGTGGCCGGGCAACATCCTGCTCCACGGTCCCGCGGGCGCCCGTACGGTCAGCGGTCTCATCGACGGCGAGCGGATGTTCTGGGGCGACCCGCTGGCGGACTTCGCGTCGCTGTCGATCGGGCGCGACGACATCGAGCGCGACTCCGCCTTCCTCGCCGGATACGGCGCGGGCGGCGGGCGTACGGACTTCGACGCGGCGGCCCGGCGGCGGATCGCGCTGTACCGCTGCTACCTCTTCCTGATCATGCTCGTCGAAGTGGTGCCGCGAGGGACCGGGGGCGAGCATCTGGCGTGGGTGAGGCAGTACACGGGACCGCGGCTGGAGGCGGCGCTGCGGACCGCGGCGGGGTGACGTGCCGGGCCCCGCGACTTGGGGCCGCGGCCGAAGTCGGCCTCCTTATCGCGGGGTTCGCCCCGATCGGCGCGGAAGTCGCCGCCGCTGCGGGCCTCGGGGTTCCTGAGGAGGAAGCACCGTGACAGGCGTCGGTGCCACCATCTGACCACGTACCCGCGCACGCACTCATCAGGAGGCACGCATGAGTACCTACACCCCGTCGGATGCGCAGTCCCGGCTCGACTTCACCATGATGTACGCGGTGCACGACGCCTTCCGGCGCGACATCGGCAGGCTGGTCACGGCCGCCGACCACAAGGCCGGGAGTCCGCGGGCCTTCAAAGAGGGCTGGAAGAACTTCACTTACTACTTGGACATCCACCACACCGCCGAGGACACCACCTTGTGGCCCGCCATGCGCGGGCGGATCGGAAGCGACCCCGAGCGGGTCGCGCTGCTGGACGCGATGGAGGCCGAGCACGCGGTGCTCGATCCGCTGATCGCGGCGGTCGATGCGCGGCTCACGGCGGGTGACACGGCCGGGTTGAGCCAGGACGTGGAGCGGCTGCGGGAGGCGCTGACGGCGCACTTCGACCACGAGGAGGACGCGGGGCTGCCGCTGGTGGGGGCCGTGGTGACCGCCAAGCAGTGGGACGCCTTCGGGGCGGAACAGCGCAGGCAGGTGGGGACGAAGGGGGCGGCGACGTTCTTCCCCTGGCTCCTGGACTCGGCGCCGGCCGCGACCGAGCAGAAGGTGCTGGCGCTCGTTCCGCCGCCGGTCCGCTTCCTCTTCCGCAAGACCTGGCGGCCCCGCTACGAGAAGCAGTCCCCCTGGGCCAAGTAGCCCCTGCCGCTGACGCGTTCACCGCGCGGAGGTCGCACGATCCCTCCGCGCGGTGAACATCCGGGAGCTGCCCGGGTCAAAGGGCCAGCACCACCTTGCCGTTGACCTGACGGCGGTCCAGACACCGCAGCGCGGGCGTCGGATCGGTCCATGAGCCGACCAGGGCGACCTGGGGGTCCAGCCGGTCCTCGGTGACGAGTTGGAGCAGGAAGGCCAGGTCGTGGCCGACGTCGTGGCGGGTGATCTCGTCGAAGAGGAAGACGTAGTGGAGGCTGACACCGGGCCGGGCGCGTCCCCAGTCGCGGGGAAGGCGTAACTCGGCCCGCGCGGTGTTGCCGTAGACGACCACGCTGCCGCCGGGGGCGACGGACTCGAAGGCCCGGGTCAGGACGGAGCCGCCGCAACTGTCGAGCAGGATGTCGACGGGCACGCCGGGGTCGGTGCCGTAGGTCGCGACGACATCGGCTCCGAGGGCGGCGAGACCGGTCGCGCGGTCCGGGGAGCCGACCCAGGCGATCACGTGGGCGCCCGCGGCGGCGGCGAGCTGGACGGCGGCCCGGCCGACTCCCCCGCCCGCGCCGGTGATCAGTACGGTGCGGCCGATCAGACGGCCGGCCCGCTGGAGGGCGTAGAGAGCGGTGAGGCCCGCGACGGGAAGGGCCGCCGCGGCGGCCCAGTCGACGGCGTCGGGCAGCCGGGCGAGCCTGCGGGTGTCGAGGGCGACGCGCTCCGCCCAGCCGTCGCGGTCGGCGAGGCCGACGACGCGGGTGCCCGCGGCGGGGCCCGATCCGTCGGCCGCCGGGCGCAGTACGGTGCCCGCGACGTCCCAGCCGATCCGGGAGCCGGGGGGCAGCTCGTCGAGCACGGACAGCTCGCCGCGGTTGACGGCCACCGCGCTGACCGCGATCAGGGCCTGTCCGGGCAGCGGTTCCGGCTCGTCGACCGGGTCGAGCCGGAGTCGGCCGTCCGCGTTGTCCGTTGTGACCAGGGCTTTCATCAGCTACCCGCCTTCTTCGTCACACGTCACCAGTGGGGAGAGGGAGAGCGGTGCGCGCCCGGTCGCGCGAGATTCCGGGCGGGTCCCGTTCTCCTCCTGGTACGTAGAGTCATTAACTCCGGCAGCTGTGACGGCCGATGATCGTTCATTTCGGAACGGCGGGTGTCGCGGGCGGAAAAGGCGCCGGCCGCCGCCCCTGTGTGCCGGGGCGGCGGCCGGTGCCAAGTGGTCGCGCTGCGCGCTGTGCTGGAGTGCGGTGGGTCAGGGCAGGGTGGCGACCACCGCGGCGTAGGACAGGCCGGAGCCGTACCCGAGCAGCAGTGCGGTGTCGCCGGAGTTGGCCTCGCCGGAGGCGAGCACCGCTTCCATGGCCTGCGGGATGGACGCACCTGAGGTGTTGCCGTTGGTCACGATGTCCTTGGCGACGGTGACTTCGGGCGGCAGGCCGATGGACTTGGCCATGCTGTCGATGATGCGCTCGTTCGCCTGGTGCGGGATGAACGTGTCGAGGTCGGCCGGGCCGACGCCCGCCACGTCCAGCGCCTGCTTGGCCACCTTGGCCATCTCGTAGACCGCCCAGCGGAAGACCCGCTGCCCGTCCTGGCGCAGTGCGGGGAACGCGTGGCCGGGGTCGTCCTTGAGCACGTCCCAGGGTGCCGTCTGCTCGATCGCGTCGGCCTGCGAGCCGTCCGCGCCCCAGACCACCGGGCCGATGCCCGGTGTGTCCGACGGGCCGATTACGACGGCCCCCGCGCCGTCGCCGAAGATGAATGCCGTCGAACGGTCGCTGAGGTCGAGCAGATCGGTCATCCGCTCCACGCCGACGACCAGGACGTGGCCGCCTCTGGCGCGCACGGCGTCGGAGGCGAGCACCACGCCGTGGACGAATCCGGCGCAGCCCGCGGTGATGTCGAAGGCCGCGGCCTCGGTGGCGCCGATCCGGTGGGCGATCTCCGTGGCGACCGCGGGTGTCTGCATGAGGTGGGTGAAGGTGGCGGCGATCACGCAGGTGATGCGGTCCGGGGTGAGCCCGGCTGCCGCGATGGCCTTGCTGGCGGCCTGCTCCGCCATCACGCCCAGGGTTTCGTCGGGACCGGCCCAGCGGCGGGTCACGATGCCGGTTCTGGAGCGGATCCATTCGTCCGAGGAGTCGATGTATCGACATACTTCGGCGTTGTCGACGACCGACCGGGGGCGATACGCGCCGACACCGAGAATTCGGGTGTGCCGTGCGCCGTCGGGCACGGCGATCTCAGCTTTCATGGGAGCCTTTCAGGCCATCGGCCATGGATGGGGGTCAGACCTTGCATCAGGCAGTGACCCATCGTCCTCGACGTGGTGTACGTCGCTCAACGCAGGGTCGCCATACGAATGATCCCGCGATTCAGCAGGAAAGAAGACCAATCCTTCCTCCACGCCGAGAGGTGGCCTGGAATCGACGCAGGTATGGCACACCTGTCCGAGACCAACCGCCCCGACCTGCGGCTTCTCCGTCCGAGCCCGCTTCGGCGCCGTCACTCGCACGGCCGGATCACCCCCCTTGCGGCGCGTCCTGCGGATCTAATCCCGTACGGTAAACGGCAAAAGGCGCACAGTGGTTCCGCCGAAAGGGCAATTGACATCAATGCGATAACGTGAAGCGCCGGAGTCGGCTCCGGGAACACACGATATTCGTTACCGATCAGTATCGGCCAACGCGCCGTCTCCACGGCGGCGACCCGTGTCACGCGTCACACCCGCCGGGTCACGGCGGTCAGCGTTGCGCCGGGGGCTCCTCGGCGAGAGCGGCGGCCAGCGCGGTGCGGCCGTACTCCGTGGCGCCGCGCCGGTACGCCCTGTCGTACGCGGCGTCGCCGACCAGAGCGCGGGCGGTCGCCTCGCACTGCTCGCGCACCCCGCGCAACTCCGGCGTGCCGCGCTGCGGGTGCCCGACGCTGCGCCAGTACGACTCGCCGACGCCGTAGACGGTGGCCGCCTGCTCGCCCCTGCCCTCGGCGGCCAGCGCGGCGGCCAGCAGGTCGAGGCCGAGCGCGATCCCGAAGGCGTCGCCGAGCAGCCGCTTGCTCTCCAGCATGGTGCGGGCGTGTCCCGCGGCCTCGTGCGGCGCCGACTGGAACAGCGCGATCAGCGCGAGTTGGTACTCCAGGTAGGACAGCGTCCAGACCTCGCCGAGCTGGGCGCAGTGCTGGCGCAGTTCGCGGGCCCGCGCCCGCGCCTCGGGGAGCCGGCCGAGGCCGGTGAGCGCGAAGACCGCGACGAGGTGGCAGCGCAGCCGGGAGGGCGAGTCGAAGGCCCAGCCCGGTACGGCGGCCAGCGCCGCGTCCACGGTGTCGCGGGCGTCCTCGGCGCGGCCGGTGAGCAGGGCCAGCAGCCCGGACAGGTACGCGGCTGCGAACTGCGCCTCCTTGTCCCCGTCGTACGCGGCGGCCCGCGTGGCCAGTTCGCTGACCTGGAGCGCCGAGGGGTAGTCGCCCTGGAGGGTGATGGTCACTCCCAGCGCGCACAGCGCGCGGGTGCGTTCGGGGCCCTGGGTGTCGTGCGCCATCAGCGCGCGCTCCAAGTAGCCGCGGGCTTCCTTGAGATGGCCACAGCAGGTCCAGAAGAAGCAGAGCAGTCCGGCGAGTTCGGCGGCGCGGGCGGGCTCGGTGGCCAGCAGGTGGTCGAGCGCGGTGCGCAGGTCGGTGTGGACGTCGTCTATCTGCCGGTAGCAGCGGGCCTGTTCGCTGCTCGACCACAGGGCGTCGGCGCGCCGGGCCAGCTCCAGGAAGTGCCCGGCGTGCCGGTCGGCCAGGGTGTGTTCCTCGCCCAGCTCGCGCAGCCACTCCTGGCCGTACTCGCGGATGGTGTCGAGCATCCGGTAGCGGTGGCCGTCCCTGCGGACCACGGACTGGGCCACGAGGCGCTCCAGGGTGGCGGCGACGGCGTGTTCGGCCAGCGGGCCGCCGGAGGTCACCGCGCGCGCGGCGGTGAGGTCGAAGGAGCCGCGGAAGACGGTGAGCCGGGCCCACAGCAACCGCTCGACCGGCGCGCACAGTTCGTGGCTCCAGCCGATGGTGGTGCGCAGGGTGCGGTGCCGCGGCGGCCAGACGAAGTCGGCGCGGGCCAGCACGTCGAAGCGGAAGCCGAGCCGGGAGGAGACGTCCTCGACGGTGGAGGGGCCGACCTGGGCCGCGGCCAACTCCAGTGCCAGCGGGATGCCTTCGAGGCGGCGGCAGATCTCTGCGGCGGCGCGGGCGGCGCCGGGGCCCGCGAGGGCGTCGGGGTCGGAGTCGGTCACGCGCCGGGTGAACAGCGCGAGCGCGTCGGCGCCGTCGCCGTCCAGCGGCCCCACTTCGGTCAGTTCCTCGCCCACCAGGTTCAACGGACGCCTGCTGGTGGTCAGTACGGTCAGCCCCGGCGCGGAGGTGAGCAGTTCGCCGACCAGGTGCGCGCACTCGTCGACCAGGTGCTCGCAGGAGTCCAGGACCAGTAACAGGCGCTTGTCCGCGAGCCATTCGCACAGCGCTTCCACCGGCATGCGCGGTGAGTGATCGGAGAGGTCGACCGCGTCCGAGACGGTGGCCAGCAGCAACTCGGCGTTCTCCAGGGCCGACAGGTCGGCCCACCACACCCCGTCGGGGAACCGCGGCGCGGCCCGCTGCGCGGTGCGGGCGGCGGAGCGCTGCGCGATACGGGTCTTGCCGACGCCGCCCGCACCGGTGAGTGTGACCAGCCGGTGGGTCGCGAGCGCGGTGTCCAACCGCGCCAACTCCTCCTGTCGCCCCTCGAAGCTGGTCGTTTCCTCGGGGATGTAGCCCATCATGGGGACAGCCTGGCATCGTCCGGCCACACAGGGCAGCCACACGACCGGAGCAAAACGGGCCGGTGGACTTCCGGAACGATCTCGTCCGGTGTTGGCGATCATTGCCGATCATCGCGTGATGCCCGAACTTTACCGCTATCTCCGGCAATTCGGGCGCGCGGATGTCGAGTTCACCGGGCGGGCGTCCCCGCGACTCGGCCATGGCGCCGGAAGCACGCAATATCAAACATTAGAAGAGATGGATCTTCAGGGCCCGTTGCCCCTTTGGTGCATGTTGTTCCATCCGGTTCGATCGTGCTCGGACCGCCTCCGAGCTGCCACGATCCGACCGCTACCCTGAACCGTCCCTCTCATGCGGGGCGGCAACGGAATTGGGCGGCCAATCAGCACGCTACCTGCACATCACGGTCCGGCAACGCATCCGTAATGGGGCGTTGACGCTCCTGGGTATCTGGCGTAGAACTACCCCTGCGGTTGAGATGGCGTTTCATCTTGGTGACTTCTGTTGGAAATCGATAGGCTACAGGCCCTCCAGAAACGTCCACTCCGCCATCGCTCGCCTACCGCACCCGGAACGGCCACACACACATGGAGGCACCATGTCGGACGTCGAATCAACGGGAAGCAGCACAGCGGGAAGCGGCCTGGACAGCGGTACGTCGCCGTCGCGCAGAAACGTGCTCAGAGGCGTCGCGGGCGCGGCCGGTCTCGCCGTCGTCTCCGGCGGCCTGCTGACCGCCTGCGGCAGCGACTCCAAGGACTCCAAGGACAAGGGCAGCCCCAGCGCCTCCGGCGGCAAGGTCGGCGGCACGGTGACCTTCGGGTCCAACTACTCCGACTCCGCGCCGAAGGCCGCCTTCGCGGCCCTCACCACCGCGGCCGCCGCGAGCACCAAGGCGCAGGTCAAGATCAACACGGTCGACCACAACACGTTCCAGGAGAACATCACCAGCTATCTCCAGGGCACCCCGGACGACCTGTTCACCTGGTTCGCGGGCTACCGCATGCAGTACTTCGCCGCGCAGGGCCTGGCCCAGCCGCTGGACGACGTGTGGGACAAGATCGGCGGCAACTTCGGCGACGCGGCCAAGAAGCTCTCCACCGGCCTCGACGGCCACCAGTACCTGGTGCCGCTGTACAACTACCCGTGGGTGGTCTTCTACAACAAGAGCCAGTTCGCGGCCAAGGGCTACTCCGTGCCCACCACCTGGGACGCCTACGTGGCGCTCGCCAAGAAGATGAAGGGCGACGGCATCATCCCGATCGCCTTCGGCGACAAGGACGGCTGGCCCGCCCTCGGCACCTTCGACATCCTGAACATGCGGATCAACGGGTACGACTACCACACCAAGTTGATGAAGCACGAGATCCCGTGGACCGACCAGGGCGTGCACACGGTCTTCCAGCACTGGGCCGAGATCCTGCCGTACACGCAGACCGGCGCCAACGGGCGGATCTGGCAGGACGCGGCCAAGACGCTGGAGACCAAGAAGGCCGGGATGATGTTCCAGGGCACCAACCAGGTGGCCGCGCAGTACGTCTCGGACAAGGCCGACCTCGCCGACCTGGACTTCTTCACCTTCCCCGCGATCAACCCGTCGTACGGCCAGGACTACATGGACGCGCCGACCGACGGCTTCATGCTCAGCAAGAAGGCCAAGAACCCCGACGCGGCCAAGGCGATCCTGGAGTACATCGGCACCGGGCAGGCCGAGTCGGACTTCCTCAAGACCGACCAGTGGGACGTCGGCCTGGCCACCGGCCTCCAGGTGCCGACGTACAACGCGATCCAGAAGAAGTCGGTCGCCGAGATCGCCAAGTGCAAGGCGGTGGCGCAGTTCATGGACCGCGACGCCGACCCGGCGATGGCCACCGCGATGATCTCGATCATCCAGAAGTTCATCGACGACCCGAGCACGGGCAACATCGCCGGCCTCCAGAAGAGCGCCGAGGCCCAGGCGAAGGCGATCTACTCCTGATGAGTTCCCCCCAGACGCCCGCCCCGGCGGCGGCGGAAACCACGGCCACGCCGAAGGTCCGCCGCCGCCGGGGCATACGCAGGCTGAGTGCGCGCGACCGCGTGGTCGTCGCGCTCCTGCTGGGCATACCGCTCCTGCTCGACCTGGTCTTCGTCTGGTTCCCGGCGCTCGGCACGGTGTTGCTGTCGTTCACCAAGTGGAACGGCGTCGGCAGTCTGCACACCAAGACCTGCCAGCCGAATCTGCCGTCGATCCTCAACAACGGCTGTGTGTACGGCGTCCAGAACTACCACCAGGCCGCCACGATCTACCCGGAGTTCTGGCCCGCCGTCCGGCACAATCTGATCTGGCTGGCCGTCTTCGTCCTGATCGCCACCCCGCTGGGCATGCTCTTCGCCGTCCTCATCGACCGCGGCATCCGGGGCAGCCGGATGTACCAGAGCATCCTCTTCCTGCCCGTGATGCTCTCCCTGGCGCTGGTCGGCATCATCTGGGAGTTCATGTACTCGCAGAACTTCGGGCTGATCAACACCGTCATCGGGCGCAACGGCAACGACAACGCCATCGACTGGCTCGGCAATCCACACCTGAACCTGTGGTCGGTCCTGGTCGAGGCCACCTGGCGGCAGGCCGGATACGTCATGGTGCTGTACCTGGCCGGGCTCAAGGCCGTGGACCCGACGCTGCGCGAAGCGGCCCTGGTCGACGGCGCCAACGCCTGGCAGACCTTCTGGCGGGTGATCTTCCCCGTGATGCGTCCGATCAACATCGTCATCATGGTGGTCACCGTCATCGAGTCGTTGCGCGCCTTCGACCTGGTGTACATCACCAACAAGGGCATCAACGGCCTGGAGCTGCTCTCGGTCCTGGTCACCTCCAACATCGTCGGGGAGACCCAACGGGTCGGCTTCGGCTCCGCGCTGGGCGTGGTGCTGCTGGTGATCTCGCTGGTGCCGATCAGCGTCTTCCTGTACCAGACGTTCAGCCGTGAGGAATCGCGATGACCACCGATACCCTGCCGCGGCTGCACACCGAACCCGCCGCGCGGCCCCCGGGCCCCGGGAAGCCGCGCCCCTGGGGCCAGATCGCCTCGCAGGTCTTCCTGATCTGCGCCTCGGTCCTCTGGCTGCTGCCGATCGCCTTCGCGCTGTACGTGGCCGTCCGCCCGTACTCCGACACCCGCAAGTACGGCTATGTCTCGCTGCCGCACCACCTGACGTTCAAGAACTTCACCGACGCGTGGACCCAGTCGGACATGAAGCACTTCTTCTGGAACTCGGTGCTCATCACCGTTCCGGCGGTGATCGTCGTGCTGGCGCTGGCGTCCGGTGTGGCCTTCGTGCTGACCCGGGTCAACGTCAAGCTCAACATCGCGCTGCTGATCCTCTTCACGGCGGGCAACCTGCTCCCCCAGCAGGTCATCATCACCCCGCTGTACCGGATCTACCTGAAGATCTCGCTGCCCGGCTTCCTCAGCGGCAGCGGCCTGATGTACAACTCGGTCTTCGGCCTCATCGTCATCAACGTGGCCTTCCAACTGGGCTTCTGTGTCTTCGTGCTGAGCAACTACATGAAGTCGATCCCCGACGAGATGTACGAGGCCGCGCTGGTCGACGGCGCGGGGCTGTGGACCCGGTACTGGAAGCTCACCCTGCCGCTGTGCCGTCCGGCGCTCGCGGCGCTGGCGACGCTGCTGACGACCTGGATCTACAACGACTTCTTCTGGGCCATCACCTTGATGTCGTCGGGCGACAAACGCCCGGTCACCTCGGCACTGGCCAATCTCCAGGGGCAGTTCGTCTCCAACCAGAATCTCATCGCCGCCGCCGCGATGATCGCGGCGGTGCCGACGCTGGTGGTCTACATCCTGCTCCAGAAGCAGTTCATCGCCGGTCTGTCGCTGGGCTCCAGCAAGGGCTGAGCACACGGGCAGGGGCCACGCTTCCGCTCCCGTCCCCCAACGGCCGCCTCCGGGAACCCCGTTCCCGGCGGCGGCCGTCCGTCGCGGAGGCGGTCACGCCCGCTTCGCGGCGCCGCCGGCCCTGACCCGCGACGGCAGCCGCAGCCACCAGGACGCCGCGGCGCGGGTCTTGGAGGGGATGCGCAGGTCGCCGGAGACGCGCCGCAGGAGATCGGTCTCGCCGCTGATGCCGAGCCCGTAGACGGCGGCGGAGGCCGCGCGCCCACCGGCCGGGCGGGAGGCGCCGCCGGCGGCGGGGGTCAGCGCCAGCGCGTTCTCCCAGAAGGACCGCGGGCTGACCCCGCCCATGTGCGCGAGCGCCGACGTGGCGGCCCTGACCACCGCCTCCGGCAGGGTGGGAGCGAGCGCCAGCCGCTGGACCAGCGGCCGTTCCGCCGTACCCCCGACGATCCGCAGGGCTTCGAGCAGCCGCCCGGCGAGCGTGACATCGCGGGCGACGGCCAGCCGGGACAGCTCGTACGACATCGCGGCGGCCACCGGCGCCCGGTAGGGGGTGGCCGCGACCATCATGGCCGCGTACAGGCGCATGTCGAAGACCGGGTGCAGCAGCATCTCGCGGACCAGCAGGGGCAGCAGCGGGTCCGTGAAGCGCGGGATCTCGCGGGAGACGGCCGACAGGGCGGAGGCGGTGACGCGGGCGGCGATGTCGGAGCCGTACCGCTCCCCGGCACCGGTACGGGTGCGGGCCGGGAGCGACGGCGGCGCGCCGTCCAGCATGCGCGACACGACCGCGGCGAGCGCGCGTTCCTCCGCCTGGCGCCCGTCGGCGTCGTACGCCACCTGCTTGACCAGCCGGGCGAGCACGGCCGACTGCGGCCGGTCGAAGTGCTGGAGCCGGACCTTGCGGACGCAGGCCAGCAGCGCGCCGAGGAAGGCGCTGTCGTTGGTGGGCCTGGCCAGTTGGGCGAGCACGCCAGAGGCCGCGTCCGGGTGCGCGCTGGAGTCCAGGAGGCAGACCGGTTCGAGGAAGACCTGGTTGTGGGCGTCCGCCGCCCAGGCGATGCACGCCGAGACCGCCGCCACCTGACCCGAGGGGTGGCCGAGTACCCGGTTCAGCGCCTCGTGCCGCTGCTGCCAGGCCAGGCCGTCGGAGACCAGCGACTCGGTGAGCAGGCGTTCGGCCAGGGCCGTCCAGTCCCGTGAGCGCAGCCGCAGTTGGGGGTGGAGGACGAGCAGCACGGTCAACTCGTCCCAATCGGCGCCGGTGACCGGCGCGTCGTCCAGGGCGCGGTCCAGGAGGGTGTCGACCCGCCGTTCCGCCGCGCCGAGATCGCCCGGCGCGCGGGCCAGCAGCGGTACGGCTCCGGCGGACGGGGCCGCGTACCGGTGGAGGATGTCGATGGTGGCGGTCAACTGGCCCGGCGGCAGGCCGAGTAACTGCTCGTAGCGGCGGACCGCGGAATGGCCGACCCTCGTCACGCCGGTCTCCCAGCGGGAGATGGAGCTGACGCTCACCTGCGCGGGCCAGGAGCCGCCGTGGAAGGAGCGGGCGAAGGAGTCGCCCTTCGCCCAGCGCGGTTCGCGGCCGTAGAGCCGGTTGACCCGCAGCAGCCACGCGGCGCGGTCCTGGGTCGTCGGCAGCGGGGCACGCGCGGGGACGGCCGACCGCCGCCGTCCGACCGATCCGTACGGCCGCCCACGCGTGCTGTTCGCCATCGCCACCCCGGTGATCCCTACGCGTCGCGTATTTATTGCAGTGCCCCCCGGCCCGCGCAACGCGCAGTCACATTAGACCCAGCCGACCGTACTGTCGCCATAATCCGGCCAGTCGCGGGAGGGCGAGCCGGATCGCCGGGGCGCACAAAGGGGGCGCGCGCCCGGAACACGCTGTGCGCACAGCGCCTCACCCGACAATTCGGCACGGAATTTCGCACAGGAACACGCAACAAGCGCCACGCACCACCCGAGACAGGGACGCCCATGGCTACCAGCCTGGCTCTTGCCGGAAAGACATTCGACATCTTCACCGCGGAACCCATTCTGCTGTCACGGATCAACGCGAGCCCTCGCCGGTGGCTCTGGCTCTGCGGAATTCCCGTCGTGACCATCGTCCTGCTCTTCGAGTTCTCCGGTCTGTACGGCGCGGTGACCATGCCGCACCTGGGCGGGCAGCTCTGTTCCGACCTGGCCCAATTCCTCAGGTTCGACCGGCCGGACTGCCGACGGCACGCGTCGGCGGGAAATCGGTTTCCGCTCCTGCGCGACCTGCTCTCGCTGAGCGCGATCGTCATCCTGCTGATCACCCCGGCCCTCGTCCAGCGGCAGTGGTCCGCCTTTGAGAACCTGCTGCCGGGAATGGAACGCGACGGATCGCTCACCGTCCCGGCGAACGCCGCCGCGCGGGCGCGGATCCACGCCGAGATCGACCGGACCAATCTGCGATTTCGCCGAATAAGGAATCTGGCGCCGATCATGATCGTCGGTTCGTTCGTCTGCGTCTTCGTCATCTCGCTCAGCGAGAAACGCCTGGGCATCTACTACGCGCTGGCGCCCGCCGGACAGGCGCACGCCTGGGGCAGGGCCGCGTACGCCAACTGGTGGGCGAGCTGGCAGACCTCGCCGGTCGGCGCCATCGTCTACCTCACGGTGGGCACCGCGGGCGTCTACTGGATCGCGGTCATGAACTGCGCGGGCAGCCGCGTACTGCTGTGCCTGTGGCGGCTCCGCGGAGACCTGCACTACGGCGTCGACCCGGCCAACGCCGACGGCAGTTTCGGCTGGGGCCGCGCCCGCGCCGTCCTGGTGCCGACCTACACCTCGATGGCCCTGCACGGCTTCGCCCTGATCGCGGTGGGCATCTCGCTGCCGTTCCCGTGCAGCGTCGTGGTGCTGATCCCGGTGGTCGGCCAGTGGCTGCTCGCGCTGCCCGTATACACCGGGCTGCCGCTGCTGCTCACCCGGCGCTGGGTCCGGGGATTCAAGCGGCGCGAGGAGGCCCGGCTGCGGATCGCGCTGCGGCGGCTGGAGGCCGACCGCGCCGCTCTGCTGGCGGCGGGCCGCTACTTCACCGAGTGCGAGGCGCTGAGCGGGCGCCTGGCCCGCGTCCGCGACATCCGGTCCTTTCCCTTCAACCGGCCGCGCGACATCGTGCTGGCCGCCGCGAATCTCCTCGCCACCGCCGGTGGCGTCTACTCCCTCTTCCTCGTCTGGTACTGACCAGGCGTCACTTCTCGTCGGCCCGCCATTACTTGGCGCCGGCCCGACGTCACTTCGCACGGACTCGGTCGCACCGAACAGCCCGCTCCACATCCGTCTGGGGGATTCATGCGCAAAGACCAGGAAAACCAGCTCCAGGAAGTCTTCGATGCCTACGCGCTCACCTGGGGACCGGTGCAATGGCGGTCGCGAGTCGCGGCCGTCCGCCGTACCGGGAACGACACCTTCGCCTCGATGCTGTACGCGCTCGCGGCCGTCGAGACCGATTCCGCGCTGATGCGCAGAAAGGTGCACGCGATCCGGGGCGACCGGACGAACGCGCTCGCGCAGTTCAACATCCTGTGGCTGGCGGAGGAGGCCGAGCACGGTTACGCGCTGCGCGCCGCCGCTTCGGCGCTCGGCACTCCGAGGAAACCGTCGGCGGTGCGTCGCAACACCCGTCACATCCGCGCACTGGTGACCTGGCCGACGCTGTACGCGGCCGGTCTGCTCATGCCGCACATCCAGGCGATGTACTGCGTTCTGGGCGCGATGCAGGAGTACATCGCGCTGACGACCTACCGGCGGATCGGCGAATTGGTGGGAGATCCGGCACTCGACGATCTGCTGAAGGCGATCGCGCGCCAGGAGTCGCACCACATGAAGTTCTACCGCAATTGCGCGCTGATCCTGCTGGAGGAGCCGGGCGCGCGCAGGACCGCGCGGCTGACGATGCCCACGCTGTGGCGTCCGCCGGGCATCGACCTGCTCGGCCTCGGCCAGTGGCTCGACGTGTTCGGCCCGCTGCTGCGCGACCCGGTGTACGCCGACCGGCTCGCGCGGGCCGACGCCGTGCTCGGGGACCTGATCGAGGACCACTCGGTGACGCCGATGACCTCCTTCCTCGCCAAGGCCGGACCCCGGCTGCACGCGGCGGACACCGCCCCTGCGCCCGCCGGGAGCACCGCGGTCCGCCTGCCCCTCGTCGGGGCCGCCGACCGGTCCGTCGGCGGGCGGCGCCGATGAGGTCGTTCCGCTCCGGCGGCTGGGAGTTCCCGGTCGGCGACGCGGGGCCGCGCGACGGCGAGCCGGTGGTGCTGCTGCACGGCTTCCCCGCGGGCCCGGCGTGCTGGACGCGGGTCGCGCGGGCGCTGGGCGCGGCGGGTGTACGGACGCTCGCCCCGCTCCAGCGCGGGTACGCCCCCGGCGCCCGCCCGCGCCGGGCGCGCGACTACCGGCTGCCGCTGCTGGTCGAGGACGTCCTCGGCCTGCTGGACGCGGCGGGCCTGGAGCGCGCGCATGTCGTCGGGCACGACTGGGGAGGCAGTGTCGCCTGGGCACTCGCCGAGCGGGCGCCGGACCGGGTCGCGTCACTGACCGCCGTGTCGATGCCGCACCCGGCCGCCCTGGGCCGGTCGCTGCTGACCAGCCGTCAGGCCCTGCTCTCCTGGTATCTGCTCTTCTTCCAACTCCCCTGGCTGCCCGAGGCGGTGATCACCCACGACCGCGGGCACACCGGAGCGCGCTGGCTGCGCCGGCTCGGCCTGGAGGAGGCGACGGCCCTCGGGTACGCGCGGCGGTTCGTGACCGACCGGGCCGCGCTGACCGGCGCGCTCGGCTGGTACCGGGCGCTCCCCCGCGAGGCGGCCCGCGGGCTGCGGGCCGCGCCGGTGTCGGTTCCCACGCTGTTCGTGTGGGGTACGGCGGACGCCGTGATCAGCGCGCGGTCGGCGTGGCTGACCGAGCGCTGGACGGCGGGTCCTTACGCCTTCCACCCACTCGTCGGCGGCACGCACTGGCTGCCGGAGCAACGTCCGGACCTGCTGGCCGAGTTGATCCTCGGACAGCTCGCGAACCACCCCGCCGCCCGCTGAACCGGACCCGCCGCGATCCGGAAAACAGGCCGACTCCGACCCCAAAAACCGTTATCCATACGGGCGTTGGCTCCGGCGCTGTCACGGGGATTGACACTGTTCAGGCGTTGCAAGAGACTCCCACGGAGAGCGCTCTCCGCCGTCATCTCCGGCCATTGTGCGACGAGTCCGGAGCAATTCGCAGCCGCCACCGTGGATGCCGCCGCCTGCCGCCCGTCGCCCGTCCGGCGACGGCCTCCACGGTGATCAGAGTCATCACACCCCCACGTGGAGATGCACATGAGCCTCCTGTCCACATTTCTGAGGTCCGTCAGACGGCGCAGACCGCTGGTGGCCGTCGCCCTCGCGGCGGCCCTGGCGACCGGCGGTGCCATCGGCACCACGACCGGTACCGCGCACGCGGCCGACACCCTGCTGTCCCAGGGCAAGACCACCACCGCCTCCTCGACCGAGAACGCGGGCACCCCCGCCTCGGCCGCCGTCGACGGCGACGTCGGCACCCGCTGGTCCAGCGTGGCCGGTGACCCGCAGTGGCTCCAGGTCGACCTCGGCGCGTCGGCGACCATCAGCTCGGTCAGCCTCAACTGGGAGACCGCGTACGCCACCGCCTTCAAGATCCAGGTCTCCGACACCGGCACGACCTGGACCGACGCCTACTCGACCACGACGGGACCCGGCGGAAAGCAGACCCTTTCCGTAAACGCTTCCGGGCGCTATGTCCGGATGTACGGCACCGCGCGCGCCACCGGATACGGCTACTCCCTGTGGGAGTTCCAGGTCTACGGCTCGACCGGAGCCGCGGGCGGCACCTGCGGCACCGCCAACGCCGCGCTCAACCACCCGGCCACGGCGTCCTCCACGGAGAACGCGGGCACCCCCGCCTCCGCGGCCGTCGACGGCAACGCGGGCACCCGCTGGTCCAGCGCGGCCGGTGACCCGCAGTGGCTCCAGGTCGACCTCGGCTCCTCGCAGGCGGTCTGCAAGGTCGGTCTCACCTGGGAGGCGGCCTACGCGACCGCCTTCAAGATCCAGGTCTCGGACAACGGCACCACCTGGACCGACGTCTACTCCACCACCACCGGCACCGGCGGCACCCAGAACCTCACGGTCAGCGGCACCGGGCGCTACGTCCGGATGAACGGCACCGCGCGCGCCACCGGATACGGCTACTCCCTCTGGGAGTTCCAGGTGTACACCACCGGGAGCGGCGGGACCGGCGGCGGCACCGGGGGCACCGGGGGCACCACCACCCCGCCCACCAACGGCGGCGGCGGGGACTTCTCCGGCACGGTGATCTCCGCCTACAAGCAGGTGTCGGCCTCGTCGTACGAGGGCGGCAACGCCCCGGCCGCCGCTCTCGACGGCCGTACCACCACCCGCTGGTCCAGCCTCTCCACGGACAACGAGTGGATCCAGGTCGACCTCGGCAACATCGGCAAGATCAGCGGCATCGTGCTCAACTGGGAGTCGGCGTACGGCAAGGGCTACCACATCGACGTCTCGGACAACGGCACGGCGTGGACGCCGATCTACACCACGGCCAACGGCCCCGGCGGCATCGAGCGGCTGCCCGTCACCGGCCAGGGCCGCTACGTCCGGCTGACCGGCACGGCCCGCGCCACCGGATACGGCTACTCGCTCTGGGAGTTCCAGGTCTACGGCACGGTGGACAACTCCACCGCGACCCCGCCGCTGCTCTCGGCGCCCACCAAGGCCCCGGCCACGCTCAACCAGTTCGCGCTGTCCGCACCGGCCGACAAGGCCATGGTCACCAACACCCGGCGTCCCGCGCTGAGCTGGGCGGCCGTCGGCGGCGCCGCGCACTACGAGGTGTGGCTCAACATCAGCCGCACCGACTACGACTTCACCGCGTCGGGCAATCTGCTCGACCTCTACACCAAGGTCGCCGAGCCCACCGGCACCACCTACACGCCGAGTTGGGACATCACCGACCGCTGGACGTACAAGTGGTTCGTCGTCTCGGTCAGCGGTTCGGGCGCGAAGACGACATCCAACATCCGCACGTTCAGCGTCTATCTGCCGGACGTCAAGCAGGCGGCCGACGGCATCAGCATCATCAACGGCGCGCGGGACCTCAACAAGGACGGCTCCATCGAGCCGTACGAGGACTGGCGGCTGCCGGTCGACACGCGGGTCGGTGATCTCCTCGGGCGGATGACGCTGGAGGAGAAGGCGTTCCAGATGTTCTACAACGTCCAGTCGTACCCGATGTCCGGCTGGCACTTCGGACCGGCGCAACCCGCCGACCTGGACAACGTCCTGAAGTCCACGGCGGCCACCCGGCTGGGCATCCCGCCGGTCTCGGCCGGTGACACCACCGCCGGTTACCAGACCACGTATCCGTTGCAGAGCACCCTGGCGGCGGGCAAGGACTATCCGCTCGACTACAAGCTCGGCGACATGCAGCGCAAGGAGGAGCTGGAGGTCGGCGCGCGCGGCACGCTGTCCCCGCTGGCCGAGGTCGGCACGAAGGTGCTGTACCCGCGGATCCAGGAGGGCGGCGGCGAGAACGCCGATGTGGCGGCGGCCCAACTGCGGGCGCTGGTGGCCGGTTTGCAGGGCGGCCCGGAGCTGAACCCCGGCTCGGTGCTCGCCACCGTCAAGCACTGGCCCGGTGAGGGCGCGGGCGGCGAGGCCGGCATCGTCTACGACGGGGTCACGATCAAGTACCACATGATCCCGTTCAAGGCCGCGATGGAGGCGGGCGCGGTCAACATCATGCCCGGCTACGCGGGCAGTTCGTATCTCGACCCGGGCGGTCCCGGCGCGGGCGACAGCGCGAAGATCCTCACCTACCTGCGGCAGAATCTCGGCTACACCGGTCTGATCACCACGGACTGGCTGCCGTCGACGGCCTGGATCAACGCGGCCAACGCGGGCTCCGACGTGATGGGCGGCGCCGACCCGGGCGCTGCCGACTTCACCATGGCGAGCTTCGAGAACAGCGTGCCGCTGGCCCGGATCAACGACGCGGTCACGCGCATCCTGAAGCTCAAGTTCGAGCTGGGCATCTTCGACCACCCGTACGGCGACCCGGTCAACGGCCCGTACCGCTTCCACCAGCCGAGCTACACGGCGCTGGCCAACCAGGCGTCGCGGGAGTCCAACACGCTGCTGAAGAACAACGGTGTGCTGCCGATCAGGCTCAACTCCGGTGACAACATCGTGGTCGCGGGTCCGCGGGCGACCGACGGCGCCGCGTGCTGCATCTGGTCCAGCTACTTCCACCCGGACTACGGCTCGCTGACCGTGCTCGACGCGATCAAGGCGAGAGCGGCGACGGCCGGGGTCAACGTCTACCAGGACACCGGACCGGCCCCGAAGCTCGCGGTCGTGGCGGTCGGCGAACCGTCGTACACCCACGCCACCTCGTGGCCCGACACCCAGCCGTATCTCCCGGCGGACCAGCTCGCCCTCATCCAGAATTTCAAGAACCAGGGAATTCCGGTGGTGGTCGTGCTGACCCTGCCCCGACCCATCGTCATGAGCGACTGGAACAACCTGGCCGACGCCATCGTGGTGACCTACCGCGGCGGTGAGGAGGTCGGACCGGCGACGGCCAGCCTGCTCTTCGGCGACTACACCCCGCGCGGCAAGCTGCCCTGGCAGCTGCCCAGAAGCCTCGACCAGGTGCTCAAGCCCGGTGGCGGCGACAATCAGGCGGACGCCAACGAGGCGTGGGACCTGCCCTACGACCTCGGCGCCACCGCGGCCGAGCGGGCCGACATCCGGGCGAAGATCGACGCCGGTCAGACGGTGCCGACGACGTACGGGAACCCGCTCTACCCCTACGGTGCCGGTCTGACGAGCTGGTAGACCGCACCGGTTCGTGAGATCGCAGCGCCCCCCGTCGGCTCCCGCCGACGGGGGGCGCTGCCCGTTCAGGCCCCGCTCAGGGCCGGGACCTGCTGCTCGACCCAGATCGTCTTGCCGTAATCGCTGTAGCGCGTCCCCCAGCGGTCGGCGAGCTGCCCGATGAGGTAGAGGCCGCGCCCGCCCTCGTCCAGGAGTTGGGCGTGCCGCATGTGCGGCGAGGTGTCGCTGCCGTCGGAGACCTCGCAGATGAGCCCCGCGTCCCTGATCAGCCGGAGCGAGACCGGGCCGCGGGCGTGGGTGACGGCGTTGGTGAGCAGTTCGCTGACCACCAGTTCGGTGGCGAAGGCGTGGTCGGACAGGCCCCACTCCTCCAGCCGGGCCATGACCGCGGCGCGGGCGGCCGGGACGCTCTCCGGGAGCGCGGGGTACTCCCAGCTCGCGACGTTCGCGCCGTCCAGGGTCCTGGTGCGGGCCAGCAGCAGCGCCACGTCGTCGTCGTGTTCCGCGGGCAGCCCCGACCAGACGCGGTCGCACAGCGCGTCGAGGCTGTCGGTGGCGGGCAGCAGGGCCCGCGCGAGGGCGGCGACGGCCGCGTCGGTGCCCTGGTGGCGCAGGTCGAGCAGGCCGTCGGTGTAGAGCGCCACGACCGTGCCCTCGTCGAGGGTGAGGGTGCTGCTCTCGAAGGGCGTGCCGCCGACGCCGAGCGGCGGATTCTCCGCGAGCCGCTGGAATTCCACCCGGCCGTCCGGGTGGACGAACGCGGGCGGGGTGTGGCCCGCGCTGGCCACCGTGCACTGCCGTGAGATGGGGTCGTAGACCATGTACAGGCAGGTGGCGCCCAGCTCGCGGTCCGCGTCGTCGTCGGCGAGGCGTACCGCCAGGTCGTCCATGCGGGAGAGCAGTTCGTCGGGCGCGAGGTCGAGGTCGGCGAGGGTGTGCACGGCGGTACGCAGCCGCCCCATCATCGCCGCCGCGTGGATGCCGTGGCCCACCACGTCCCCCATGACGAGCGCGACCCGTGTGCCGGACAGCGGGATCACGTCGAACCAGTCGCCGCCGACGCCCGCCGCGGTGTCGGCGGGCACGTAGCGGTAGCTGGCGTCCACGGCGCTGTTGCGCGGCACCTTGTGCGGCAGCAGGCCCTGCTGGAGCCCCAGGGCGATGTCGCGGCTGCGGGTGAGCTGCTGCGCCCTGACCCTGGCCTGGCTGATCAGGACGGCGACCACGGCGGAGGCGGCGAGGAACGCCAGCTTGACCAGCCAGAGGTCGGTGCCCTCGGTCAGCCAGTGCCGCAGCGAGGCGTACATCGCGACGGTGAGGGCGCCGAGGACGGCGGTGACGGTGACCGAGTGCACCGCGGCGGCCAGGAAGGGCACGACCGCCAGGGCCAGCCCGAAGTGACCGTCGGGGGCGGTGCCGACGATGGCGGAGCCCGCTCCGACCAGCACGGCGGAGGGCACGACACGCGCGACGCGAGCGAGCAGGCGGCCGGATACGTGCGGCCCCCCTGCGTACACGACGTCCATTCCGGCCCACTTTCGGTTCGGCACGGCGCTGTCCCGCAGCCCGAGCCCATGACAAAAGCCTACGTCACAGACGTATCGGCTGATCCTGGACAGCAGTGGGGCGGGAAGATACGCGGGATACGGATGAGGCGCGCGCCGGGGCCGGGGGCGGGATCGCGCCGATCTCCCGGCGGGAAGCCCCGAACACGCGGTGCGACGGCCCGTGACGCCGTAACGTCCCCTCGGCACGCTGCCCAGCCTCCGGCCGGACTCCCGGCCGCTGTCCCCCGGGGAGGACACGTATGACCACGGACGCCGTCGTCGATCTCGGCGCGCTCGGCGAGGAGTTCAGACGCGACCCGTATCCGGTCTACGCGGAGCTGCGCGCACGGGGGCCGGTCCACCGGGTGGTGATCCCCGAGGGCCACGAGGCGTGGCTGGTCGTCGGGTACGAGGCGGGCCGCGCGCTCCTCAACGACGCCCGGCTGTCGAAGGTGTGGTCCAACGCGGCGCCCGAACTGGGCGTGCGGACGGTGGCGTCCGGCCTGTCCATGCTGAGTACCGATCCGCCGGTGCACAGCAGGCTGCGCAAGCTGGTGGCGCGGGAGTTCACCCCCCGCCGGGTGGACGCGATGGCGCCGCGGGTCCAGGCGCTCGCGGACGGCATGCTGGACGCGATGGCGAAGGAGCCCTCGCGCCGCGGCGACCTGGTGGAGTCGCTGGCCTTCCCGCTGCCGATCTCGGTCATCTGCGATCTGCTCGGCGTGCCCTTCATGGACCGCGAGCAGTTCAGGACCTGGTCGAACATCGCGCTGTCCACCTCGTCGGCGCGGGCCAGGGCGGACGCGGCGGACGCGATGAACGACTTCCTCGTCCGCCTGGTCGCCGACAAGCGCGAGCGGCCGGGCGACGATCTGATGAGCGCCCTGATCCACACCGCGGACGAGGACGGCGACCGGCTCAACGCCGAGGAGCTGCTGGGCATGGCCTGGGTGCTGCTGGTCGCGGGCCACGAGACCACGGGCAACCTGATCTCCAACGGGGTCCTGGCGCTGCTCACCCACCCCGAGCAGCTCGCCGCGCTGCGCGCCGACCCGGAGGGTCTGATGGAGGGCGCGGTCGAGGAGATCCTGCGCTACGACGGCCCGGTGGAGACGCCCACCTACCGCTTCTCGACCGCTCCGGTCGAGGTGGGCGACACGGTGATCCCCGGTGACGGGCGCTTGGTGCTGGTCGCGCTCGCCGACGCCGACCGCGACCCCGCGCGCTTCCCCGACCCCGACCGCTTCGACATCCGCCGCGACGCCCGGGGCCACATCGCCTTCGGGCACGGCATCCACTACTGCCTGGGCGCGCCGCTGGCCCGCCTGGAGGCCAGGATCGCGCTGCGCGGCCTGCTGGACCGCTTCCCCGCCCTGGCGCTCGACGCGGACCCGGCCGGGCTCGAATGGCGCGGCGGCCTGCTCATCCGGGGTCCCGAGCGGCTGCCGGTGCGCTGGTGACACCGCCCCCGAGTGGCCCGCCGGTGACGGCGGGCTACTCGCCGTGCCAGGAGTGCCACAGCGCCGCGTAGCCGCCGCCGGCCGTGACCAGCTCGTCGTGGGTGCCCAGCTCGGTGACGACCCCGGCCTCCATGACGGCGACGCGGTCCGCGTCGTGGGCGGTCTGGAGCCGGTGGGCGATGGCGATGACGGTGCGGCCCTCCAGCACGGTCGCCAGCGCGCGTTCCGTGCTGCGGGCGGTGGCCGGGTCCAGCAGGGCGGTGGCCTCGTCCAGGATCACCGTGTGCGGGTCGGCGAGGATCACCCGCGCCAGCGAGAGCTGCTGCGCCCTGGCGCCGTCCAGGTGGCGGCCGTCGCCGCCCAGGCGGGTGTCGAGGCCGTCGGGCAGGTCGTCGGCCCAGCCGGTGTCGACCGCGTCCAGCGCGGCGCGCAGCTCCTGGTCGGTGGCGGCGGGCCGGGCGATCAGCAGATTGTCGCGCAGCGTGTCGCGGAAGACGTGGTGGTCCTGGGTGACCAGCACGATCTGGCGGCGCAGGCGGTCCGGCGGCAGGTCGGCGACCGGCACCCCGCCCACGGTGACCGAGCCCGCCCGCGGCCGGTCGATCCCGGCCAGCAGCCGGCCGAGCGTCGACTTCCCCGCGCCCGAGGGACCGACGACGGCCAACCGCTCCCCCTGCCGCACGTCGAGGTCCACGCCGTGCAGGATGTCGCCGACGTGGTCGTAGGAGTAGCGGACGCCGCTGACCTCGATCCGGTCGTCGGCCGGCACCGCGTCGGCGTCGGTGCGCGTACGCGGCAGCATGTCCAGGCCCTCGACCCGCGCGTACGAGGCGCCGCTGCTCTGCAACAGCTCGACCCGCATCAAGATCGTGTCCAGCGGCCCGACGAGCTGCCGCAGGTAGACCGCGGAGGCGACGACCGTGCCGAGCGAGACACCGCCGTGGTCGTACAGCGCGCCGCCGACGAGCAGCACGCCGAGGACGGGCAGCGCGTACGAGATGTCGACGCTCGGGAAGTACACCGAGCGCAGCCACAGGGTGCCGAGGCGGGCGCGTCCGGCGCCGGCGATGGCCGCCTCCGCCGTGGCGATCCGCCGCTCCTGGAGGCCGAGGGCCTCGACGGTACGGGCGCCGCCCGCGGTCGCCGCGAGGACTTCGGCGAGTACGGAGTTGGCCGCGCCCTCGGCGAGGTACGCGGTCCGCGCGCGGCGCAGGTACCAGCGGGTGGCGACCGCGATCACCAGCAGGCAGGACAGCCCGCACAGGCCGAGCAGCGGGTCGAGCACGAGCACGGCGACGATGATGAACAGCGCCTGCATGGTGGCGATCAGCACGGTCGGCACGTCGCTGCGCAGCGTCGTCGCCACGACGTCGATGTCCGTGGTGCCGCGCGCCGCGAGGTCGCCGGTCGGCGCGTGTTCCACGACGGCGGCGGGCAGCGCGAGCGTACGGTCCACGAAGCGCTCGCGGATCCGCGCGGCGGCGCGCTCGCCGAACTGGGCCGCGAGGTTGAGCGCGTACCGCGACAGCACGGTCTGGACGACCGTTGCGACCACGATGGCCACCGCCAGCCGGTCCACGGTGGACACCGCGGCGTGGCCGGTCGAGCCCCTGACCGTGTCCACGATCCGGCCCAGCAGCCATGGGCTGACGAGGCCGGCCGCGGCGGCCAGCGCGTTGAGGCCGAGGACCGCGGAGAACGCGCGCTTGTCGGCGGCGAGCTCGCCGACGGCGGCGCGCCGCACCCGCTCCTGGTCGGCGACGGGGAGCGCGGCGGACAGGACGGCGGGCGCCTGCCCGGCGGGCGGCTCCCCCGGCGCGGTCAGGACTTTGGTACCGGCGGCAGGGCGCGGCACGGGGACACCGTCCCGCCGGGACGGTTCGGTGTCCGCCGCGGGCGGGTCGCTCGGCGCGGTCATCGGATCGCCTCTTCCTGTGCGCCGCGCGAGACCAGCGCGCGGTAGCCGGGCTCGGTATGCAGGAGTTCGTGGTGCGGGCCGACCGCGACCGCGCGCCCTTCGACGAGGTAGACGACCTCGTCGGCCCGGTCGAGCACCAGCGGCGAGGTGGTGGTGACCACCGTCGTCCGGCCGGTGCGCGCGGCGCGCAGCCCGGTGGCCATCGCGGCCTCGGTGTGGGTGTCCACCGCGGAGGTGGGTTCGACGGCCAGCAGCACTTCGGGGTCGGCGCAGACCGCGCGGGCCAGCCGGAGCCGCTGGCGCTGGCCGCCGGAGAGATTGCGGCCGCCCGCGCTGAGGGAGGAGTCGAGGCCCGCGGGCAGCGCGTCCACGATGTCGGTGGCCGCGGCCGTGCGGATCGCGGCGCGCACGGTGGCGTCGTCCGGGTCGGCGCGGCCCGAGACGGCCTCGCGGACGGTGCCGCTGAAGAGCGCGGCATCGTTGTCGGCGACCAGGACGCGCTCGCGTGTCTCGCGCAGCGCGACGGTGTCGAGCCGCAGGGCGCCCCACTCGGCGTCGGAGGCGGCGAAGCGGCCGAGGCGTTCCACGACGGCGGCGGTGTCGGCGGGGCGGGCGGAGGCGAGCGCGGTGAGGACGCCGGGGCGGACGACGACGCCGGAGAGCGGGTCGCGCAGCGCGGCGGGCGACGGCGGGGCGGCCGCCGGGTGCGCGCCGTCGGACTGTTCCGGCGTCAGGGCGAGGAAGCCGGTCACGCGGCGGGCGGCGACCAGCGCGCGGGCCACGTCGTTGCCGCCCTCGATGAAGAAGAAGACCGGGACGACGAGCATGGCCGCGTAGCCGTACACCGCGACCAGTTCGCCGATGGCGAGCGAGCCGTCGGCCGCCATGCGCGCGGCGAGCCAGGTGACCAGGGCGAGGAAGAGGGCGGGCAGCCCGACGGCGAGCGCGCCGACCCAACTGGTGACGGAGCCGACCCGGTAGCCCTGGTCGCGCAGCGCCTGCGAGCGGCGGCGGTAGCGGGCCGCGTAGACGTCCTTGCCGCCGAGGCCGTTGAGCACGGGCAGCCCGGTCGCCACGTCGACCAGCAGCGCGGTCAGTTCGCCCTGCTCGTCGCGGTAGCCGGTGCCGACCCGCTGGAGGCGGCGTTGCAGCGGGCCGACGGTGACGGCGACCAACGGCACACCGGCCAGCACCACGAGGGCGAGCAGCGGCGAGATGGACAGCAGCACGGCGGCGACCGCCAGATACGAGACGGCCGCGCCGATTCCGGGCCCGGTGACGGTCAACGACTGGGCGATCACCATGACATCGGCCATCCCGATCGCCACCACCTCGCCCGCGCTCATCCGGTGCGGCAGCGTGGCGCCCAGTTCCGTGGCCCGCCGGACGGTGGCGCGTACGACGCGGAAGGAGGCGTCCATCCGCACCTTGGTCATGGTGCGGTGCCGGGCGATGCCGATGAACGCGTTGAGCACCCCGACGCCGAACATCGCCGCGGCCCAGCCGAACAGCGCGGTGTGGTCGCGCGGTCGGAGACCGTCGTCGACGGCGCGGGAGAGCAGATAGGGCGGTACGGCCAGGCCGAGCATCCACACGGTGCCGAGGGTCGCCCCGGCCGCGACCCGGCCGGGCTGGTTTCTGACCAGCCACAGCAGGAAGCGGACAGGGCTTCGGATGTCCCCCGGGGTGGGTGGGGAGAAAGTGTCGGCCATTCCCGCACCCTATGCGGGGGTGCGGGACGGGTCCGAGCGGTTATTCGCCGGGCGCGGGCAGCGTGGCGGAGGTCTCCAGGAAGAAGGCGTCGATGCGCTGCACGGCCTCAAGGAAATCGTCCAGATTGACCGGCTTCGTCACATACGCGTTGGCGTGCTTCTGGTAGGCGTCGGCGATGTCGTCCGGCGCCGCCGAGGTGGTCAGCACGACCAGCGGAATGGAGCCCAGTTCGTCGTCGTCCCGCAGGACGGCGAGGAATTCCCGGCCGTTCATGCGCGGCATGTTGAGGTCGAGCACGATCAGGTCGGGGCGCTCGTGCTCCGGGTCGCGCAGGTACTCCAGCGCCTCGATGCCGTCGCCGACGTGCGAGAGCTGCCGGGTCATGCCGCCCTCGGACAGCGCGTCCTCGATGAGCAGGGCGTCCGCGGGGTCGTCCTCGACCAGCAGGACGCTGTATGTGCGGCGCGGGGTGAGGGCGTTCATCGGGTCGCTCCTGATCATGAGGGGCCTCGAGGGGGGATTCGAGGTGAAGACGAGTCCTGGCCAGCGCCGCCGGGCGCCCTGCCGGGTGATGCCCCACGCCTGGCCGAGCCGCGGGTAGTTCGCGCCGAGCCGGACCGCGGCCGCGGCCTCCTGCGCCGCGCACCGGTCGACGGCACGCATGAGATGGGCCAGCACGCGCAGCCGGTTCAGCGGCGCGGCGGCGGGCTCGGGGTCCTGCCCCCACGACGTGTCGCCCGGCGCCAACTCGTCGAATCGCGCGGCCAGCTCACCGACGAGGTCGCGTACGGCGGCGTCGGTCAGGCCGGTCATGGCCCGCTCGACGGAAGCGGTGGGCTCAGCGGCTCGACCGGGTCCCGCGGCCTCGGCGGGAGGGGCGGGGACGGCCGCGGACTGCTCCCGGCCGCCTGGTTCGGTGGCCGTCACGGGGATCGGCATGCTCCGCATCCTAGGGAGGAGATCGACATCATGACAACATTGGTTGTCGAGGGGCGCGGGCGCGGAGGGCGTGCGGACGCGACGAATCCGTCACCGTATGCGTCGCTCTGTCCGCAGGGGCGGTGCGCGGTCAGATGTGCGCGAGCAGCCCGTCCAGCGGGCGCGGGACCTGGTGCGGCTCCAGCGCGTCGACCAGCGCGTGCGCGTACTGCGACTTGCGTCCGCTGTGGGTGCCGATGAAGCGCCGGAGCTGGCGGTCGACCGGGCGCTCGCGCTGCGCGGGCTGCTTCTGGAAGATCCGGAAGGAGCGCGCCTCGCCCAGTTCGGCCGCGACCTCCCGTACCGCGTCGGTGCCCAGGGACCGGATCAGCTCCTCCTCCAGGTCCGCGACGCAGACGTGGAAGCCGAGCGCCTCCATCTGCGGACGGTCGCGGGGCGAGCCGACGCCCGCGCGGTTCAGGGCGCGCAGGAAGTAACCCTCCTCCGCCTCGTCGCACAGGCCCGCCAGCGCCAGGTCGAGCCCCTCGGGGCCGACCAGGCTCAAGAAGCGTCCGATGCTCATGGCGCCGCCGAGCGGCACGACGACCGTTCCCTCGGCGGCCAGGTCCCGGCCGCGCCGGACCGCGAGTGCCTCCACCGCCGCCTGGTCGCTGGTCCCCTCGACCAGCACCGCGGTCCTCACGTGCGTGGCCGCGGCCAGCTCGCGCGCCGCCGCCTCGGCCGCCGCGGCTCCCGTACCGCCCGCGGCCCACTCCACCACCGCCAGGCCGAAGCGCGTCATCGTGTCCACGCGGCCCAGTCTCCCCCCGGTGCGCGGCGGCCCCCGCATGGTTTTTCGCGGCGGACGGCGGCCCCGGTCGGAGCGACCGGAGCGGTCCCGGGGCGGTCCCGGTCGGAGCGACCGGAGCGGTCCCGGCGCGGTCCCGGTCGGAGCGACCGGAGCGGTCCCGGTCGGAGCGCGGGCGGAGCGACCGGAGCGGTCCCGGTCGGAGCGCGGGCGGAGCGCGGGATCGGGGTCCGCCCAAGGTCCCTTCCCCGGTCCCGGCGAGGCCGGGTACCGCGGCGCGGGCGGCTGGTGCCAGACTGCGCAGACGTCCGGCGCTGCGTATACGCGGGCGCGTATACGCAGGTCGGACGGGCGAAGCGGCGGGAACCCCCACACGACGGGGGCTCCGGCCGGTCAGGCACAGGACAGGAGGAACATGCCCGAAGCGGTGATCATCGGCAGTGAGCGCAGCGAGGTCGGACTGCCGACCGGGATGGACGTGCTGCGGCGCGGCGGCTCGGCGCTGGACGCGGTCGAGGCCGCGATGCGCCGCTGCGAGGACAATCCGGCGGACCATTACGTGGGCACCGCGGGGCTGCCCAACGCGCAGGGCGTGGTGGAGCTGGACGCCTCCCTGATGCTGGGCTCCGGACGGCAGTTCGGCGCGGTGGGCGCGCTCAAGGGGTACCCGAACCCGATCTCGGTGGCCCGCGCGGTGCTGGAGAGACTGCCGCAGCACAGCCTGCTGGTCGGCGAGGGCGCCGCGCTGTTCGCGCGGGAGTGCGGCTTCGACACCGCGGACCTGCTGACCGACGCCTCGCGCGAGCAGTGGCGCAAGCAGGTCGCCGACTCCCAGGAGTCGGTGGAGGGTGAGAACACCGCGGCGACCGACGGCGACGCCCGCTACCGGGAGAGCGCGCTCGCCCTGATCCGCCGGCTGGCCCCGCACGACGGCCCCTGGGGCACGATCAACATCATCGCGCTGGACGCGTCGGGCGAGATGTGCGTCGGGGTCTCGACCTCCGGCTATCCGTACAAGTACCCCGGCAGGGTCGGCGACTCCGCGCTGCCCGGCGCGGGCAACTGGTGCGATCTGCGCTCCGGTGGCGCCGCCTGCACCGGCCGCGGCGAGCTGAGCATGCGCGGCGGCACCGCCCGTACGATCGTCGACCTGCTGGCGGCGGGGCTCGATCCGTCCGACGCGTGCCGGGACGCGCTCGCCGACGCGGCCACCCTGCCCGACGAGTTCCGCTCCGAGCTGCGCGCGCTGGCCCTGACCCCCGACGGCAGGCACGGCGGCGCGGCCGGACAGGAGGGCAGCGTCTACGCGTTGATGACCGACGCGTCGACCGAGCCCGAATTCCGCCCCCGGACCGTGCTGTGAAGATCTTCGTCTCCTCCGACATGGAGGGCACGGCGGGCGTCGTCGACTGGTCGCAGTGCCGTCCTGGGCAGCCCGAGTACGCGTACTACCGCACGCTGCTCCAGGCGGAGGTCAACGCCTCGATCGAGGGCGCGGAAGCGGGCGGCGCGAACGCGTTCCTGGTGAACGACTCGCACTCCACGATGGCCAATCTGCGCCCGGACGAACTGGCCGGGCGGGCCCGCTATCTGTCCGGCCGCCACAAGCCGCTGTACATGATGCAGGGCCTGGACTCCTCGTACGACGGGGTCTTCTTCGTCTCGTACCACGGCTCGATGTCGGGCGAGCGGGCCACGCTGTCGCACACGTACAACCCGGCGGCGATCAGCGAGGTGCGGCTCAACGGGGTCGTCGCGGGCGAGAGCGGGATCAACGCGCTGGTCGCGCTCGGGCACGGGGTGCCGGTGCTGCTGGTCACCGGGGACGCGACGACGGCCGCCGAGCTGGAGCCGTTCTGTCCCGGCGCGGTGGGCGCGGTCGTGAAGTCGTCGGTGTCGCGGTTCGCGGCCGACAGCCTGCACCCGGAGGAGGCGCGCGAGGTGATCCGGGACGCCGCCCGCAGGGCGGTCGAGGGGCTGCCGTCGGCGGCCCTGCCGGACATCGCGCTGCCCGCGACGCTGACGGTGCGGATGCGCAATCCGGACCTGGCGGAGATGGCGACCTGGATCACGGGCGTCGAGCGGGATCCCGCGGACGCGGTGACGGTACGGATGACCGACGAGGATCCGGTGCGGCTCTACCGCACCTTCGTGACCGTCGTGCTGCTGACGCGCGGCATCGCGGAGTGACGACGGCGGGGCCCGGTCGTCCGGGCCCCGCCGTGTCCGCGCGGGTCGCGGGCCGTCAACCGCCCACGGCCTACTGGTTCGGAAACCCGCGCCTCGGAACTCAGGTCGCGGAAGCTCGCGCCTCGGAAGCCCGCGCCTCAGAAACTCAGCGCCGAATCGCGCACCACATAAGCGCACTCCGTGTAGATGTAGCCGCTGCGGAGCTTGACCGTGTCGCTGCCGGGCGTCGCGGAGTCGCCGGAACTGGTCGACTTGTGCAGGAAGTACGTGGTGCCGACCGGCAGATTCAGCGTCTTCTTCGGGTAGTTCCTGCCGCTGTTGTTGCACGCCGAGGTCTGCGCCGACGCCTGGCTGGAGTACGTCTTGCAGGCGCCGCAGCCCTTGAGCGTGAAGCTGCCGGTCACCGGTCCGGTGAACAGCACCTCGACCTGATCGGGGCTGTCGTTGCTGACCGTCACGGAGATGCTGCCGCCGGAGTCCTCGGTCGGCATGCGCTTGCCGGCGGCGGGCACCGTCACGGCGACCTCGGCGGCGATGGCGAGCTTCTTGGCGTACGCGGTGTTCTTGTCGCGCGGGTACTTCTTCACGAAGTCGCGGATCTTGTCCAGCGCGCTGCTGAAGTCGCCGCCCTTGTACTCGTGGACGGCGCAGGTGTAACTGCCCGACCGCACATAGGTGTCGGCCCGACGGGCGTCCTTGTCGAAGGCCGCGGCCACGCCCGCGTCCCCGCCCTTGAGGTTGCCCGCGCGCACGCCGAGGGCGCGCACCTTGTCGGTGGCCGCGCACGGGTCGCCGCCGTTCAGGTCCCTGGCCGCCGCGTCGATGGTCGACTTGAAGGCGGGCTCGACCTTCGCCGCCTGCGGCGACTTGGGGTACGTGGAGAGCAGGTCGCTCAGATACCCGTCCTTCGCCTCCGCGCCGCTCGCGTCGGCCAAGTCGGCCGTACCGCACGCGTACAGCGAGGTCGCGAGCCGGTCGTCCGGCCATCCGGTCAGCGTGCCGAGGGCCTTCTTGTCGAAGTGCTCGGGCACGGTCCGCAGGTACTTCAGCGGCTCGATGGCGTCGCAGTACCTCTTCTGCTCGTAGGGCGTGCCGACCGCCGTGTAGTACGTGGTCAGCCGGTCGGGTACGCGCTTGGCGGCGCGGGAGCCGCCGTGGTGGTCGCTGAGGTCGCGGTACGCGGCCAGCGCCGTGGTGTAGTCGGTGCGCGCCTCGTCGAACGGCTTGCTCTTGGCCGCCTGGACGAGCTGGTCGGCGGTGTCGAGCCGGTCGAGCAGCATCTTCTGGGTGGCCTCGTCGCGCGCGCCGTCGTAGTAGACGACGCCGCCGACGGGCGCGGCGAGCAGCACGAGGCCGAGCACGATCGCGACGGGCGTCCGCGGCGGCCAGGACAGCGGGGTGCGCAGGCCGCGATAGGCGCCGTGCGCGGCCGCGAGGACGAGGAAGACGGCGTAGGCGACGACGACGCCGCCGGACACGCCGTCCGCCGTCGCGGGCAGCGCGACGAAGAGCAGGACGCCGGTCGCGACCAGGCAGGCCGCCGTGGCCAACCAGCGGCGGGTCAGCGCGTAACCGATGCCGAGGCCGCTGAGATTGAGCAGGCCGACGGCGACGGCCCGCAGCGCGTTCGCCGGGGCGGGCGGCGGCGCCGGTGGCGCGGGCGGGCCGGCCGGGAACCCGGGCGCGTAGCCGGACGGATATCCGGACGGGATGCCGGGCGGCGCGGCGGGCTGCCGCGGCAGCCAGGCCGGTGGCGCGGGCGGCGGCGGGGGCCCGAAGCCCTCCGGCGCGCCGCCGCTGCCCGGTGTGCCGCTGCCGCTCGGTGTGTCGCCGGCGCTCGGCGTACTGCCCGCGCCTGGTGTGCCGTCAACGCCCGGCGCGTCGGCGCCGTCCGGTCTCCCGCCGCCGCCCGGCGTACCGCTGGCGTCCGCTCCGTCCCGCTGGTCCCAGGTCATGGCGAATTCCCCCCTGCTCCTGCGCGGACGGGATCACCGCCCGTCGCGCTTCCCCACCCCACCGCGGGCGCGCCCGTGCGTCCGGCCGCTGGAGGACAAGACGCGGGTGCCGACGCGGCAGTTCCCGCTCGGCGCGGGACACGCGCGTACCCGCCCGTGCGGTATGCGTGCTCTTCTGCGCGTGCGCGCACAGCTCCGCGTGCTGCTGTACGTGCCGCTCCGTGTACGGCCAGTATCGGGGGCCGGGGGCATACGCCACAAGCGAGTTGGATCACACCCCGTGCGGGGTCCCGAGGCCGACGCGGCGCAGCGTCGTGGACGCGAGGGCGACGGCCGCGGCCAGAAGACAGACGGCGGCGAAGGCCGCGAAGAGAACCCCGGAGCCCCAGGCGGCGACGGTGAGGCCGACCGCGGGGAAGAGGACGGGGGCGAGGCCGAGGGCGCTCAGGGTGGTGACGGCGGTGACGCGGCCGAGGTAGCGGGGTTCGGTGACGGTCTGGACGAGGGCGCCGGTGAGCGTCGAGGTGAGGCCGCCGCCGACGCCGACGACCGCGCCGAGCACGACGGCGGACGCCAGCATGGGGGCACAGCCGAGGGCGGCGGTGCGGACCGCGCGCCGCCTCCCCCGTCAGACCGTCGCCGCTCTCCCCCGTCAGACCGTCGGCACCCAGCTCCCGTGCAGGCCGAGCGGAATGGTGGCCGGGAGGTGGATCCTGGCCAGCGGGGCGGCCGTGAAGTCCTGGGCGGACAGGATGACGAGGTCGGCCGCGCCCCGGTCGGGGTTGTGGACGTAGGACAGGACGTAACCGTCGTCCTCGGCCTTGGCGTGCTCGTGCGCGGGAACGAAGACCGGCTCGCTGACGGCCGCGTCCTTCGGGAAGCGGTGCGTCTGGGTGGTGCCGCGCAGCAGGTCGTGCTTGATGAGCGCGTTGCCGAAGTGGGTGTCGGGCGGCACGCCGTCCAGCGTCTCGTACGCCGTCCACATCGCGGCGGCCGTGGCGGCGTAGCCGTAGCGGTGGCGGCGCGAGACCAGGCTCTCGCGGATGCGGGGGAACTCCTGCGGGCGGTCGTCGATCCGCCGCGGGCGGGCCCGGCCGCGCTCCAGGTCGATCGTCAGCCGGTCGAGCCGGGGGGTGCCCAGCGCCGAGGGGCCGTCGCCGAGAGTGCCTCGGCCCGCCGCGAAGAACGGCGCGGGGAAGGTGATGAAGTCGACGACCACCGAGTGCCCGTCGTCGTAGGCGTTGAGCGTGTGCGAGTAGTACGAGCCGGGGTCGGCCTCGAACCAGCGGACCCGGCCGCCCCGGCGCGGCATCACCCCGACCCGCGCCGGGTGCTTGTCGTTCCAGACGTACGGCACGATCGCGCCCGCCTCGGCCGCCGCCGCGTCGAAGGTCACCGGGGTGTCGAAGATGATCACATACCGCTCGGTGAGCGCGAAGTCGTGCATCATCGGGCTGTCCGCGACCAGAATCCTCGTGGTCCGTACGACCCTCCCCGTGTGGTCGATCACCAGATGCCGCACATGGTCCCAGGTCGGGTAGTACGTGATCGCGTGCAGTTCGTCCGCCCGCTCGTCGTACTTGGTGTGCGCGGTGAACGCCCCACTGAGCGTGCCGCCGAAGTCGTACGGGCGGACGGTGTTCAGCTCCTCGTCGAGTTCGTACGGCGTCGGGCCGCTCTCCTGGACCGCGAGGACCTTGCCCTTGTACGGGATCACGTGGGTGTTGTTGGCGAAGTCGTCGTCGGGCACGGGGCCGTGGTAGGGCTCCCCCAGTTGCGCGGCGACGCCCGCCGACCTCACCCACCGGTTGCGGTACCACTCGGCGCGGCCGTCCCTGAGGCGTACGCCGTGCACCATGCCCTGGCCGAGCATCCAGTGGTGGGTCCGCGGGTCCTCCAGGCCCAGCACATTGGGGCCGTTGCGCAGATAGCGGCCGTCGAGTGCGGCCGGGACGCGGCCGGTCACCGGCAGGTCGAAGGCGGTGACCTCCTCGGTGGCAGGTGCGAACGCGCCCTTGAGGAAGGGGTAGGGCACGGTGCCGCGGCGCGCGGCGCCGGTCCCGGTCCGCCGCCCGTCCGAGCGGGCCTCGGCGACGCCCGCGCCGCTCAGGGCGACCGCCCCGCCGATCGCCGCCGCCGCGCCCCCGCGCAACATCGTCCGTCGTGTGCACCGCGTGAAATCCGTCATCGGTCCGACTCCCCGTCTCCCGCTCTCCGGTCAGGTCGCCGCGACCGCGGCGCCTTCAACGACCCTCCCGCGCCGCGGGGTTCCGGGTCACTGCGGCCCGCGCCCGAACGGGGGTGGGGGCAGCCCCACCGGGACATCCCTGATGCGGGCGCCGAAGAACCGGGGCCGGGAACGCGGCCGGGGGCCGCGACATGGTGTCGCGGCCCCCGGTCTCACACGGGTCGTACGGACCTGCGGGTCAGTGCCCGTGGCCTCCCTGCCCCTGCTGTGCCAGCAGTTCCACCTCGGTCAGCGTCGTGGACGCGGCACCGTTGTTGGCGGTCACCACCAGGCGGTACGTGGAGTACGCGCCGGGGTGGGCTATCTGGAACGGCCGGGTCTGGAGGCGGCTGTCGAAGCTCTCGCCACTCCTGGAGTCCAGCGTGCTCCAGTGCTTGCCGTCGGTGGTGCCCTGAAGCTGCCAGCTCTTCGGGTCCTGTGCCGCGGTGCTGCCGGAGGTCAGGGTGTAGAAACCGGCCTGCTTCTTCGCCGAGCCCCCGGTGAAGGCGTACTGCACCGTCGGGTCGGCGGCGGGGAAGGTCACCCCGGTCTTCGAGGTGTTGTCGAAGAGCGCGGCGACATCAGTGCCGTCAGCGGACGTCGCGGTGCCGAGGTCGGGCCCTGTCAGGTCCGCCAGCGGCTGCGGCGCCTTGCCCGCCGGGGTCAGCGACGCGGGCAGCGCGTTCTTGCCCGTGCCCCACTTGGACGGCTTGGAGCCCATGGTGAAGTCCAGGCGCGCACCGGACGAGAGCTGGCTCTGCGTCAGGTACACCTTGTTCCACGCCTTGCCGTTGACCTTCAGCGACTGCACGTAGATGTTGCTGCTGCTGTTGTTCGGCGCGTTGACGACGATGCTCTTGCCGTTGTCCAGGTGGACCGTCGCCTTGGTGAACAGCGGGGAGCCGATCACGTAGTTGTCGCTGCCGACCTGGAGCGGGTAGAAGCCCAGCGCGCTGAAGATCTGCCAGGTGGCGGTGGCGCCGTTGTCCTCGTCACCGGGGAAGCCCTGGCCGATCGAGCTGCCCGTGAACAGCCGCCGGGTGGCCTCGCGCACGACGGCCTGGGTCTTGGCCGGGTCGCCCGCGTAGTCGTACATGTAGGGGATGGCGAACGACGGCTGGTTGCTCAGGCCGAGTTCCCCCATCCGGACGTCGCGGGCCTCCAGCATCTCGTGGATGGTGCCGCCGTAGCCGCCCGCGTCACCGTCGGCGGTCTCCTGGGTGTTGAAGAACGCGTCGAGCTTCTTCTCCAGGCCCTTCTGGCCGCCGTAGAGCGCGGCGAGGCCGTTCGGGTCCTGCGGCACCGTGAAGGCGTAGTTCCAGGCGTTGGTCTCGGTGTACTCGTTGCCCCACTGCTGCGGGTCGTACTGGGCGTCCGGGACGCGCCACGAGCCGTCGGCCTTGCGGCCCTCGAAGAAGCCGACACCGGTGTTGAACAGGTTGGTGTAGTTCTGCGCGCGGCCCAGGAAGTACGCGGACTCCTCCTGGTAGCGCTGCCGGTCGGCCTTGGAGGTGTGCGGGTCCTTGGCGAGCTTGGCGGCCATGGTGGCGATGCCGTAGTCGTTGATGTAGCCGTCCAGCGACCACGAGACGCTGCCGTCGACCGAGGTGTCGGTGTACCCGGTGAACACCGAGGTGTCCAGGCCCTTGCGGCCGACACCGCCCGCGGTCGGGAACACGGTGGCGTTCTTGACCGCGGCCTCGTAGGCGGCCTTGGCGTCGAAGTTCTCCACGCCCTTGGCGAAGGCGTCCGCGAAGGCGACGTCGGAGCTGGTGCCGGTCATCAGGTCGGCGTAGCCCGGCGAGGACCAGCGCGAGATCCAGCCGCCGTCCTTGTACTGCTGCACGAAGCCGTCGGCGAGTTCACCCGCGGTCTTCGACTCCAGCAGCGAGTAGGCGGGCCACTCGGTGCGATAGGTGTCCCAGAAGCCGTTGTTGACGTAGACCTTGCCGTCCACGATCTTCGCGCCGGTCTCGGTGGGCGTGTTGCTGCCGGTGGCCTTGGAGAACGGGCTGGCGTACTTGTACACCGGCTTCTTGGCCGTACCGGTGTTCTCGGAACCGGAGTTGGGGTACAGGTTCATCCGGTACAGGTTCGAGTAGAGCGTGGTGAGCTGGTCGTCGCTGGCGCCCTGGACCTCGACCTTGCCCAGCTTGGCGTTCCACAGCCGCTCGGCGCTCTTCTTGACGCTGTCGAAGGACGTGCCCTGCGGGATCTCCAGGTCCAGGTTCTTCTTCGCCTGGTCGGCGCTGATGAACGAGGTGGCCAGGCGCATCGTCACGGTCTTGCTCTTGGACGTGTCGAACTGCGCGTAGCCGGTGACGTTGTCGCGGCCCTGTCCGGTGACCTTGGTGGCCGTGCCGGGGGTCCGGTCGAACTCGGCGTGCACGAACATCCGCGTCGCGGCCTCGCCGCCGCCGATGTTGACGTCCGAGAAGCCGTCCAGGGTGCCCTTGGCGGCGTCGAAGGTCAGGCCGCCGTTGTTGTTCACGTTGTCGAAGAGCAGGTCGCCGTTGTCACCGGGGAAGGTGAAGCGGTAGACGGCGGAGTGGTCGGTCGGTGCTATCTCGGCCTTCACGCCGTTCTTGAACGTGACGCCGTAGTAGTGCGGCTGCGCGACCTCGTCCTTGTGGTCGAAGGCCAGCGCCCGCTTGCTCCGGTTCAGGTCCGGGGTGCCGGACACCGCGGACGGCATCACCTGGAAGGTGTCGCGGTCGCCCATCCACGGGCTGGGCTCGTGGCTGATGCCGAGCGCCTGGAGCGTCGGCAGGTTGTCGGCGTTGTTCTGGGCCGCGTAGCTGTACTCCCAGCTCGTCGAACCCGCGTCGGTGACCGGCGTGAAGAAGTTGAAGCCGTTCGGGACCGCGGTCAGCGGCAGGTTGTTGCCGCGCGAGAAGGAGCCGGAGGCGTTGGTGCCGCGCCGGGTGTCGACGTGCTCGGCGTAGCTCTTGGCGGTGGGCGCCGGGGCGGCGCCGATCGTCAGGTCGTCGATCCACCCCTTGAACTGGGTGGACGCGCCCGCCTCGGAGCTGCCGGCCGGGTCGTCGTAGCCGAGCAGGACCCGGTCGATCGTCTTGCCCGCGGCGACCTTGCCGATCGCGGAGACCACGGCGTTCCACTGCGAGGCGTAGAGGATCTTGCCCGCGCCCTGGCCCTGCGGGCTGAGCGGGGTGCCGTACTCGTCGAGCGCCGGGGTCCGCAGCTTGCTCAGGTACGTGCCGTCGGTGAAGTGCAGGTCTATGGAGGCGTACGTGCTCGGGTACTTCAGGTCGCCGCCGGTCAGCTCGGGGAATATGTCGTACGAGAGCTGGGTGTTGCGGCTGACCGGGATGCGCACGTCGTAGAGCTTGTTATAGGCGTGCACGGCACCGGACTTCGTGTGGGTGCCCGAGTACTGGAGCGCCTTCAGGCCGCTGAAGCCGACGCTCGGCTTCACATTGGGCCCGGAGGCGGGGCCCTTGCCGATCTCGGTGGTCATGCCCGCGACGGGCGTCGGCGCCGGGGAGCCGTCGGACAGGATGAGGTCCGCGAGCTGCACGATGTCGCCGCTGTTGTTGGCCGAGACGTTCAGCCGGTAGTAGCGGTGCGGTGCGGGGTCGGCGACGTCGTAGATGTTGGACTTGTACCGGCCGCTGAACTTCACGCCGCTACGGGTGTCCACCGTCGTCCAGGTGCTGCCGTCGTCGGAGCCCTGGAGGGTGAAGTCCTTCGGGTCGCGCTCGGGCGAGTCGTTCGCGGACGTCAGCGCGTACTTCTTGACCGTCACGTCCTCGGACAGCTTGTACTGGAGCCAGCCGGTGTTCGCGAAGGTGAGCCACTTGGTGTTGGCGTCCTCGTCGGCCGCGTTCTTCGCGACCTCGTTCGGCGGATTGTCCGAACTGGCCGTGACCTCGGCGATCTTGTCCTTGACGCTGCCGGCCAGCACCGGGAGGGTGCCCGCGGTCACGCCGGAGACCAGGGGGTTTCCCTTGGCGTCGGTCTCGGCGGTGCTGCTCCACGTGGGCTGCGTGTCGCCGGACTCGAAGGAGGTGGTGAAGGCGGGGGCGCCGCCCGACTTGGCCGCGTCCGCGTCCGCGTGCGCCACGGCGGACGCGGGCACGGTCAGGGTCATCGATACCGCACCTGCCAGCAATGTTCTGGTGAGGGTGCGGCGAAGTGGGCCACGTCTCATGGGTGTTGCCTCTCTGCTTGCGGCTCCGGGTCGTGCTCCGGGACGTTCTGTTACAGGTGCGGGTGCCGCTGTGGGTACGGGTGCAGGTTCGGATACGGGTTCGGGGGCGTCGCTCGTCACGCGTCACGTCCGCTGATCGCGTACAGCGCCAGCCGGGCGTCGTCGGGCAGGGTGAGGGAGACGGCGGTCTTCGCGCTGTCCAGCGGGACCGCGATGTGCCAGATGTCGACCCCGACACCGTCGGGCGCGCCCTGCTTGTCGTAGCGGGAGTCGGCGTGGATCGCGGCGTCCTCGCCGAGCCGGGGAGCGCCGGCCGCCCAGTCGGTCGCGGTCAGGGTGACGGGCGCGGACGTGCCGTCCGAGTAGTGCACGGTGGCGGCGCCGGTGACGTCGCCGTGGTGCGCGGTGAGCAGCACGTCGAGCGCGGAGTAGGAGCGCCGCACGAGAGCGACGCTCTGGCCGTGCGCGGTGGCGAAGTTGGCCGCGGCGCCGGTGGTGTCGGGGAAGGTGTAGGCCCGCCCGCCGAGCACGCCGGGGCCCGGCGCCGGGAGCTGTTCCGCGGGGAAGCTGGTCCCGGTGCCGTCGAAGTCGGCGCCGGTCGCGCCCGCCGTGCTGACGCCGTCCACGTCGTACTGCGCGGACAGGTCCTGCGGGCAGTACCCGCTGCCGCCCTGGCAGGTCGAGGTGGCGACCGAGACCGGGACGGTCCTGGTCACCGAGGGGCCGCCGGACTGCGTGACCTTGACGGTGACCTGGTAGGTGCCGTCGGGGGTGCCCGCCGGGGCGGAGATCCGTACCGGCACCACCTTGGTGGTGGGCAGCGTCCCCGAGTCCACGCGGAAGCCGCTCGTGCGCGGGCTCGCGGTGAGCCCGTGCGGCGCGCTGACCGTGACGGTGCCCGAGACCTTGCCGGGCGCGGTGAGGACGGCGGAGACGTCCACGTCCGTCCCGGGACCGCCCGCGAGCACGCCGGGCGCGGCCGGGGAGAGCGACGCGGCGGTGTGCCGTACGGGCGCCGCCACGTGGGCGGGCGCGGGCGGCCCGTCGTTCTTGCCGGTGCCCCAGCTCGACGGCTTGGCGCCGACGGTGAGCGAGAGGTCCTTGCCCGCCTTGATGTCCCGGGTGCTGATGTACGTGGTCCGCAGATTCTTGCCGCCGAGCCGCGCGGACTGGATGTACCGGTTGGTGTCGGTGCTGCCCGGCGCGGTGATCGTCATCCTGCCGCTCGGGTAGTAGTGCCGGTCGAGGGTCAGGTCGACCCGGTCGAAGACCGGCGTGGATAGGCCCCACAGGTCGGTGCCCGGCGTCATCGGGTAGATGCCGATCGCCGAGAGCACCTGCCACGACGACATGGTGCCGAGGTCGTCGTTGCCGGTGACGCCGTTCGGCGCGTCCGTGAAGAGGGTCAGCCCGGCGTGCACCACGTCGGTGGTCTTCCACGGCTGCCCGGTGGACAGGTACGTGTACGGGGAGCTGAGGTCGGGCTCGTTCTGCGGGTTGTACTTGTCCTGGTTGTAGTACGAGTACGGGCCGTTGACCCAGACATCGCGCGCGGTGCCCGCCGGGTCCTTCACCAACTGGTCGTAGGCGAAGAAGGAGTCGAGCCGGGCGTTGGCGGTCGCGTTGCCGCCGATCAGATCCACTATCCCCGGCACGTCCTGCGGGACGAGCCACATGTACTGCCAGGACGTGCCTTCGTGGAAGCCGACACTGGAGGCGGGGTCCGCCGGGCCGACGAAGGCGCCGTCGGTGTTCCTGGCCCGGAAGAAGCCGGTGCTCGGGTCGAGGATGTTCCGGTAGTTCTGACCTCGCGTCAGATAGCGCCGGGCGTCCGCGGTGTGGCCGAGCGACTGCGCCATCCCGCCCAGGGCGGCGTCGGCGAGCGCGTATTCGAGCGTCGCGGACGGGCCGTGCTGGAAGTCGTTGTCACCGGGCTTGCCGGGCCGCGCCGGGTCGTACGGCACATAGCCGTTCGCCAGGTACTCGACGTCGGCCTGCCGGCCCGCGGACGGCGAAGAGGCGGGCGGCACGGTGTCCGCGTGCTTCTTCAGCGCCCGGTACGCCTCCTCCTCATGGCCCTTGAGCAGGCCCTGCCGGTAGGCGTCCACCAGGAACGGGGTCACCGGGTCGCCGGTCATGATGTTCGTCTCGGCGGTGGCGTACCCCCAGCGCGGAAGCTGTCCGCCCTCGTCCGCGACGCGCAGCAGCGACAGCGCCATGTCGCGGGACTCGCTCGGCGCGAGCAGCGACAGCAGTTGCTGCTGGGTGCGGTAGGTGTCCCACAGCGACCAGTTCTGGTAGTACGTGATGCCGCCCGCCGGGTGCACCTTGTCGTCCCAGCCGGTGTAGCGGCCGTCGACGTCGCTGCCGACGTTCGGCGCGAGGAAGGAGCGGTAGAGCGAGGAGTAGAAGGTCCGCTGCTGCTCCTGGCTGCCGCCCCGCACCCGGATCCGGCCGAGCCGGTCCTGCCAGGACTGCCGCGCGGCGGCGGCCGTCGTGTCGAAGGTGCCGCGCCCCTCGGCCGCGAGGTTCTTCGCGGCGCCGTCCTGGCTCACCCACGACAGCGAGGTGACCGCGGTGACCTGCTGGTCCTTCGTGGTGTCGAAGCGCGCGTACGCACCGCCGAGCCCGGTGGAGGTCGAGGTACGGCTGCCCGCCGTCACGGTCTTGCCGCTCCACGTCCCGTACGACTGGAAGGGCCGGTCGAAGCGGGTCTCGGTGTAGACCGTGTACGGCTGGGTGTCCTGGCAGAAGCCGCGGCCGGTGATGGCGGTCAGCACCGTACGGTCGTCGAGCACGGTCACCGTGCTGCTGGTCACCTTGTGCAGCGCCTGGCCGCTGTTGAGCAGCACATTGGCCTGGTCGGTCGCCGGGAAGGTGTAGCGCTGCCAGCCGGTGCGGGTGGTGGCGCTCAGTTCGGCGGTGATGCCGGTGTCGAGCTTGACCTTGTAGTAGCCGGGGGAAGCGGTCTCGTCGGCGTGGCTGAACTTCGCGGCGTAGGCGGCGTCGTCGGTGGCGGTGATCGCACCGGTCGTCGGCAGTACGGGCAGGTCGCCGCCGAGCCCGCAGCCCACGCCTGACAGGTGCACGGAGCTGAAGCCGCGGATGTGGTCCTGGTTGTAGTCGTAACCCGTGTTGTGGCCGGTGTCGGGCGAGAGCTGCACCATTCCGAACGGCACGGCGGCGCCGGGGTAGGTGTTCCCGTCGTCCTGCGAGCCGATGAAAGGGTTGACCAGGTGCGTGAGATCGCCGCCGGCGGCGGCGGAACCGCCGTCGGCCGACGCGGTCTGCGCGGGCAGCGTCGCCGCTCCGGCGGCGAGCAGCGCGGTGAGCGCGGCCAGCGCCGCGGAGCGCAGACGCGGCATCCGTGGAGTCATTTTGTCCTCTACTCGTTTGACAACGTTGTCAGAGCACACCTGGGATACAGGTGGTGGGAGGCACGGGGACATGCCAATGAGACGTCAGGAATCTTTGCCCGAAGAGCCCCTGGCGTCAATGGCGCAGCGCAGGATGATCAAAGGACGGGGTGCATACCCCCACAATGGCGGGTATTTGTCCGTCAAATCCCTTGAATCGGCACCGACTCGGCAGAGGACGCGGTCGCCTTGCGGGCATTTTGTACCGAGTTGGGCGAATTCGCGGTGGGGCTGGATGCCTCGGGAGCCGGGCCGCGAAAACCCGTGGAACCGTGCCGCCACGCACGGTTATCGTGCTGCCGCATCTGTCGCCGTGGCAAAGGAACCCCGTTGTACACCTGTTGAGACACCCCTGGCGCTGATCTGTCGCACGTCGCCCCCGGGCGCCGTGCCCCTTTTCGCTGCGGTTTTTCTCACCGAACAGGTGTTCATTCGTGTCACAAACCTGGGTGGTCGCTCCCACCTGCCCGCCTCTTGTCGTGCGCCGTTGCCACTCGTGCCCGTCCGATCGCTTCCGGGCGAGCGGCAGATTCCGCGTCAACGCGCACCACAAGTCCCTCGACGTCTGGCTCCTCGTCCTGTGCGCAGGATGCGGGGAGACCGCGAAGCTCACGGTCTTCGAGCGGGTCAACGTGCGCTCCCTGCGCCCCGACCTGCTGGACAGGCTCCACACCAACGACCCCGGACTGACGGCCGAGCTGCTCCGGCACCCGGCCGTCCGGCACCGCAACGGCGTCGCCCTCGACTGGACCGACGCCTGGCGCCTCGACATCACCGGCCCCGGTCACGCGGACGACGAGGCCCTGGAGGTGTCCGTGCGCTTCGCGGCGCACATCCCGCTCCGGCCCGTCCGGCTGATCGCCGACGGGCTCGGCGTCTCACGCGCCGAGGTCAAGCGGCTGATCGACGAAGGGAAGATCGTCTCGGCGCACCGCCTGAGCGGAAAGGCGGGTGGCGACTTCACCTTCCTGCTCAAGCTCTGAGCCCTGCCGGGGGCCTGTTCGGCGCGGTCCGCCGGGCAGGCCCTACGGGGCGCCAGGGGCCGCCGGACAAGCCTTACGGATCCGCCGGGCAGGCCCTACGGGGCGTCCGTGACGTCGAGGGGGGGACCGCGCGCGGGGGCCGCCGAGGCCGCCCCCACGCCAACCCCCCCAACCCCCCTCACCCCCCCGAGCGCACCCCCTAGCGCACCCAGGACGAGGCAGGGGAGAACAGCAAG
>NZ_JBVHLD010000004.1:281159-322051 GCF_055559175.1 Streptomyces sp. NPDC024632 | reverse complement strand
CGCCTAGATAACAACCCCCCAGCGAAACACGGGCCACACGACCAACCCCACACCCCCCCCCCAGGCATCCCCGCTGGGTCTCCCCCCCCCCCCCGCCCCCCCCCCCCCCCCCCCCCCCCCGAGGCCGCCACCACGCACAGCACCGCGATCCACTGCGTCCAGCGCAGCGCCTCCTGGAGCACGATCAGGCCGATGAGGGCGGCCATCGCAGGTTCGAGGCTCATGAGGATGCCGAAGACCCGCGGCGGGATCCTGCGCAGCGCCTCCAGTTCCAGCGAGAACGGGACCACCGACGACAGCAGCGCGACGCCGAATCCGGCGGCCAGCACCCACGGGTGGACCAGCGCCGTACTGCCGCCGGCCACACCGAACGGGACGGCCACCAGGGCCGCGACGACCATGCCCAGCGCGAGACCGTTGCCGTGGGCGGTGTGCCGGCCCAGCGCCGCGCCGACCGGGATGTACGCGGCCCAGCACGCGGCGGCGGCGAGCGCGAACAGGAAACCGACGAGGTCGATGTCGCCGCGTCCTCCGACCAGCAGGAGCACACCGGCCGCCGCGAGCAGCGCCCAGAAGGCGTCCAGCCACCGCCGCGACCCGGCCAGGGCCACCGTCAGCGGTCCGAGGAATTCGGTGGTCACCGCGATCCCGAGCGGGAGCCGGGTCAGCGCCTGGTAGAAGCAGAGGTTCATCACGCCGATCGTGACGCCGTAGCCGATCACCACGGCCCACGCCCGGCGGTCCATCCGCAGCGACGGCCGCCACAGCGCCGTCAGCACGACCGCGGCGAAGAACAGCCGGAGCGCGACCGTACCAAGGCTGCCCACCGCGCTGAACAGGTGCGTGGCCACCGCCGAGCCCAGTTGGACGCTGAGGGTGCCGAGCAGCACCAGCGCCGTCGGCGGGATCGCGCCGAAGCCGCGTCGGGCCCGCGCGGCCGGCGAGAAGCGGAGGTACGGGGCGCGTTCGGTCCTGCCGATGTTCATGGTGGCCACGCGCGGAGTATCGACGATCGGGCGCCGCGCGTCGCGTGGTTTTTCCCGGAAGCTTGACCTAGGGAACTAGATTGCTAGCATGGGCGATGTGGGCGACGACGACGTCAAGCAGTTCAACGTGTATCTGCCGATAGGGCTGATCAAGCAGGTCAAGCACCACGCCATCGAGTCGGAGAAGTCGCTGTCGGCGCTGGTCGCCGAGGCGCTGCGCGCGTATCTCGACGAGGCGGCGGAGCCCCGCGACCAGCGGCGGCGAGCGAGTGACAAGGAGAGTTGAGATGACGACGCGGGGCATCGAGGCCGTGTTCCTGGAAACGCACAATTGGGGCAAGGCGGCCAAGTTCTTCCAAGGGCTCGGCTACGAGCTGGAGTTCTCGACCGATCACAATTCGGGGCAGTTGCGCAACGGCGAAGGACCGTATCTCTTCATCGCCGAGATCCCGGAGAGCCAGGAGCCGCGGGCGCCGCGGATGGTGCTGACCGTGGCCGACGCGGACGCCTTCGAGGCCGCGCCGGGCGTCGAGGTCGTCACGCCGTTCGAGGAGACCCACTTCGGGACGCGGGAGATGACCGTACGGGACCCGGACGGCCGGCTGTGGAGCCTCCAGGCCCCGGCGAAGAGCTGACCGTCCGCGCGGCGGGCCGTGCACCACACCAGGCGACAGGCAGCACCGACAGGGAGCGCGACATGAGCGAGCGGCACGAGCGATCGAGGGCGGGCCGAGCCGTCCCGGAGGCCGACGGCGCGGCGGCCGAGCCCGACAGCACCGCCGTACGGGTGGCGCTGTGGCGGGCGGTCCATGTGCTGCACGACCCGCCGCCGCATGTGCTGGCGGACGAGATCGGATTGCGGCTGGCCGACCCCGAGGGGGGCTGGCGGGAGCGCGGGGACATGCACCCGGAGGGCACCAGCCGTTTCCGGGCGGGTGTCGTGGCCCGCGCGCGCTTCGTGGAGGACCTGGTCGTCGAGCGGCTGGACGAGGGCGTCGGGCAGTACGTGCTGCTGGGCGCGGGGCTCGACACCTTCGCGCAGCGCAGGCCGGATCTCGCCGACCGGCTGCGGATCTTCGAGGTCGACCGGCCGGAGCCGCAGGAGTGGAAGCGGCGGCGGCTGACCGAACTCGGCTACGGCGTCGGCGACGGGCTGCGCCTGGTGCCGGTCGACTTCGAGACCGCCGGTTCCTGGTGGGATCGGCTGAGGACGGCCGGATTCGACGCCGGACGGCCCGCGGTGGTGGCCTCCGCCGGGGTCAGCATGTACCTCACGAAGGAGGCCAACGCCGCCACCCTGCGCACCCTCGCCTCGCTCGCGCCCGGCTCCACCGTCGTCATGACGTTCATGCCGCCGCTGGATCTGATGGAACCCGACGAGCGCGCCGTCCGCCAGGCCGCGGAGAACGGCGCCCGCGGCTCCGGCACCCCGTTCATCAGCTTCTACGCCCCCGCTGAGATCCTGGCCCTGGCCCGCGCCGCCGGATTCACCGACGCCCGCCACGTCTCGGCCGCCGCCCTCAACGAGCGCTACTTCGCCGGCCGCCCGGACGGCCTGCGCACCTCCAACGGCGAGGAGCTGCTGGTCGCGACGGTCTGACCGGCTCCCTCAGATCCCCCGCAGGTCCCGCCAGGCCGCGCCGATGACGCGAAGGGCGTCGGCGCCGTACACGGCGGATTCCCGCAGGATGCGCCAGGTGCGCGGGTACGTCTCTACGCTCACCGCGTCGTCGATCCACAGCTCCGCGTGCCAGGGTCCGGCTGGACGAGCCACGGCACTCGATCCGCCTGATCCGCTGAGAGGGCACTTCTCCCTCCCGGGCGGGACGCCTCCCCCGCCCCCACTGCCTCCCTGGTCACAGCCCCCATGGCCGCTCCGCGGCCCGGATCCGCCGCGATCGGCCGGGGCAACAACTCCCCGCACGGGTATGGACGGGCCGCGAAACACCGACGTAGTGTGCTCGGCGGCCCAGGAAGATCAGTGAGGGTTTCCGCGTCCGCGATCTTGAAACGATTCATCCGGGAGAGACATGCCGCACAGTGAAGTGCAGGGACCGACACGGCGCGTACTCGTCACGACGGGGCTGGCCGCCGCGTTCGTCGCGGCGACGGAGGCGGGCGGGGGCCGGGCCGTCGCCGCGGAACCGGCCGCGGGAGCCGCGCCGCAGGGCGCGTCGGCGGTGCCCGCGGGCGCCTCGGTCCCCGCCTCGCGGCCCGGCGGCAAGGCGCCCTCGGGCAAGTGGGACGCCTTCAACCTCTCCCCCGCCGGCCGTACGGTGCGCCCGGTCGCCGTCTACACGCTCACCGGTGTCGTGCGGCGGCCCGAGGCGCTGGTGACCAAGGGGCGCGGTGCCAAGGCCGTCACCCGGATCACCGGCAAGGGCTCCTCCGTGACCTTCGACTTCGGCAAGGAGGTCGGCGGATTCGTCACTCTCAGCTTCGGGCCGGGCGGTGAAACGAATCAGACGGTCGGGCTGACGTACTCCGAGCTGTCCAACTTCGTCAGCACGTCGTCCAGCGACGGGTCCAACGGCGGCAGCAACAACGAGCCCGCCGTGCGTTACGCGGTGACGCCCGGCGGGCGGATCAGCACCGACAAGGACACCCCGGTCGCGGGCGCGGGTCCCGCCGCGACCGCGCACCCGGCGTCCCAACTGCGCGGCGGCTTCCGCTACTTGACGGTGGTCAACGAGACCTCGGGCTCCGTGGACCTGACCGATGTCTCGGTACGGATCACCTTCGCGCCGAACGCCGCCGACCTGTCGGCGTACCCCAACTACTTCTACTGCGACGACGACATGCTCAACCGGGTCTGGTACGCGGGCGCCTACACCGTGCAGACCAACATCATCGCCGCCGACCAGGGCCGGGTCTGGGGCCCGCCGGACCTCGGCTGGGACAACAGCGCGAAGGTCGGCGAGGCGGGCGGCACGGTGCTGGTCGACGGCGCCAAGCGCGACCGCACGGTGTGGCCGGGCGACCTCGGCATCTCCGTCCTGACCGACTATGTGTCGCTGGGCGACCTGGTGACCGTGCGCGACTCGCTCCAGACGCTCTACAACCACCAGGACGCCGGCGGCGCGCTCCCGTACGCGGGGCCGGCCGTGAACTTCATCGGCAACTCCGACGCCTACCACCTGTGGACGCTCATCGGCACGGCGAGTTACGTCCAGCTCAGCGGCGACACCGCGTGGGCGCGTACGGCGTACGACGCGTACAAGAAGGCCGTGACGTACATCGTCGCGAAGATCGACGGTGACGGGCTGCTGAACGTCACCAGCGCGGCGGACTGGGCGCGTTCGGACGCCGACGGCAAGAACCTCGAAGCCAACGCCATCATGTACCGGGCGCTGGTGACCGCGAGCGCGCTCGCCACGACGCTCGGCGACCCGGCCTCGGCGGGCGCGTGGAAGGCGAAGGCCGCCGCGCTCAAGTCGGCGGTGGAGAGCGGCGGTTACTGGGACGAGGCCGTGGGCCTGTACCGCGACAAGCCGACCGGCGGCGGCGCCTCGCTGTATCCGCAGGACGGCAACGCGCTGGCCGTGTGGTTCGGCCTGGTGGACTCCGCGGACCGCGCGCGGACCATCAGCGCCTCGCTGGCGTGGCGCTGGACGGCGGTCGGCGCGCTGTCGCCGGAGAAGAGCGGTTCCTCCGTGCACCCGTTCCCCGGCGGCATGGAGGTGCACGCGCACTTCGCCGCGGGGCAGGACGCGACCGCGCTCGACCTGATCCGCCGCGAGTGGGGCTTCATGCTCGACAGCCCCACGGGGACGGCCAGTACGTTCTGGGAGGGCTACCGCACCGACGGCACGTCGGACTACTCCGGTTCGTACATGAGCGCAGCGCACGGCTGGTCGACGGGTCCGACCTCGGCGCTGACCTACCGCTTCCTGGGCATCTCCCCCACCGGCGACGCGGGCGCGGGGCACCGCGTGGAGCCGCACCCCGGCGAACAGCGTTTCGCACAGGGCCAGTTGACCACCGCGAAGGGGGTGATCGGCGCGTCGTGGCAGCAGCGCGGCGGCGGTGAGTTCGACCTGACGGTGAACGCGCCGGGCGGCGCCGTGGACGAGATCGCGGTCCCGGTGACCGACGCGCGCACCTGCGTCGTACGCCTCGACGGCCGCACGGTCTGGCAGGGGTCGGCGCGGCGCACCGGGGTGACCTTCTCCGGCGGCTATGTGCGGATCGCGGGCGTGGCGGCGGGCACCCGCAAGGTGACCGTGCGCCGCCGCTGACCGGCCGCCCGCCCGCCCGCGCCCCACAGGGATCGCGCGGGAACGCACCCGCTTCCGCAGAGGGACACAGAGAGGGAACGACGTATGCCCATTCATGTCCGCAGGAGCCGCGCGGCTGCCGCGGCCGTCGCGGCCGGGACCGTCATGCTGGGCCTGCTGCCCGGCTCGGCTTTCGGCGCCGACGCGCCGACGACGACCGCGGCGGCGAAGGCGCACGACCCCTGGACGCAGGACGGCTACACCCCGCGCCCCGGCGACTGGCGGCCGTACGTCCTGGCGCCGGCCGGCCACACGGTCGCCCCGGTCCGCGTGCTGTCGGCGACCGCGAGAGGCGGCGCGATCCAGGGCGACCCGAAGGCGGTGCTGGGCGACGGCCGCAGGGCCGTTCGGCTGGTCAGCACCGGGGACCGCACCCAATCCCCGCTGCTGGCACTGGACTTCGGCAAGGACGTCGGCGGCCGGATCAGCGTCAAGGTGGCGGGCGCGTCCAAGACACCGCCTCGACTGCACGTGTGCTTCAGCGAGTCGGTGCAGTACGCGGCCACCGCTCCGGGCGACAACAACGGCGAGGCGGCCCATGCGCCGGGCTGCGACACCGCGAACATCTGGAACGGCTATCCCGGCCAGCCGTACACCTACGACGCCGACAGCCACACCATCACCCTGGACACGGCGAAGCTGCCCGCGACCTTGACGGACACTCAGCTGCGCGGCGGTTTCCGCTACGCGACGCTGTTCCTCGACGGGCCCGGCTGGGTGGACCTCGGCGCGGTGTCCGTGAAGTTCGACGCGGCGCCGCGGCAGAAGTCGCCCGCCGCGTACCAGGGCTGGTTCCTGTCCAGCGACGACGAGTTGAACAAGATCTGGTACGCGGGCGCGTACACCGTGCAGCTCGACACCTGGATGTCGGACACGGCCAAGAGCTGGCCGTACGCGACGGGTGAGGGCGATCACGCGGACAGTCAGGTGCCGAACGCCGATCCCGCCAAGGAGGTCATCTTCGACGGCGCCAAGCGGGACCGCATCGTGTGGCAGGGCGACCTGGCGGTGCAGGTCCCGGTCACGTATCTGAGCACCAACGACACGGACGCGGTGGACAATTCGCTGTCCTCGCTGGCCGCGCAGCAGTTGCCGGACGGGTACATGCCCGGCGAGAGCCTGGTGGGGCCGCACAATCAGGACGAGATCCGCACGTACGGCGAGTACGTGACGTGGTTCGTCTACAACCAGTACCAGCACTGGCTCTACACCGGTGACCGCGGCTATCTCGACAGGTGGTGGCCCGCGCTGACGAAGGCCACCGCGTGGCTGGAGTCGGTGCGCGCCCAGGACCCGCAGGGGCTGATCGCCTTCGGCGCGGTCAACTCCTGCGGCCACTACGGCTACAGCGACTGCGGGCACGAGACCTATGTGAACGCGCTGTATGTGCGCAATCTCCAGGAGATGGCGGAGCTGGCCACCGCCCGGCACGACAAGGCCGCGTCCGGGGTGTACGCGGACCGCGCGACCGTGGTGAAGAAGGCGGTCAACGACCAGCTCTGGGACCCGGCCGTCGGTGCGTACCGGCTCTCGCGGGAGATCCCCGGCGCCTATCCGCAGGACGCCAACGCGGCGGCGGCGCTCACCGGGGTCGCCGGCCAGCGGCAGGCGAGCAGCGCGATGGACTATCTGCGGCGGACGAGTTGGGGTCCCTACGGCGCGCTGACGATGGCGCCGAGCACGCCCAACGCGTCGATCGGGCCGATCTACGAGCCGCTGCCCAGCGGTTTCGAGGCGAGCGCGCGGCTGGGTCTGGCCGACGCGAGCGGCGCGCAGCAGACCGGCGGCCTGGATCTGATCCGTACCTTCTGGGGCTACCAGCTCTCGCAGGACCCGGGCGGCACCTTCTGGGAGAAGGCCGACCTGGCGGGACAGCCCGCCCTTTCGCAGTTCACCAGCCTCGCGCACGGCTGGGCTTCGGGGCCGACGGTCAGCCTCACCAACCAGGTGCTGGGCATCCGGCCGACCGGCGCGGGCTTCGCCTCGTACGCGGTCGTGCCCACGCCCGGCGACCTCACGTGGGCGCAGGGCAAGGTGCCCACCCCGCACGGCGCGATCAGCGCGTCCTGGCGCGCGAACGGCGGCGGCTTCACGCTGGCCACCGACGCGCCGCGCGGCACCACCGGCAGGCTCGCGGTGCCGACCGGCGGCGCGAGGGTGCGGGTCACCCTGGACGGGCGGACCGTCTGGGACGGCACGCGGGCGGTCGGCGGCGCGCGCGTGAGCGGTGACGGCGTGAACGTGTACGTGGACGCGGTCGGCGCCGGGCACCACACGCTGGTCTCGCACAAGGCGCTCTAGCGGCACGGGAGTTGAGTGACGACGGCCCGCAGGCGGTGGGGAGACCGCCTCGCGGGCCGTCGTCGCGTACCGGCCGGGACCGGATCCGGGGCGGTACGCCGCTCCCCGCTACTCCTCGTCCGCCGGGGCGCCGGAGGACGAGCCGCCGGGCAGCCGTTCACGGATGGTGTCCATCACCGTGGAGTCGGTCAGCGTCGTCACGTCGCCGAGGTCGCGGTGTTCGGCGATGTCGCGCAGCAGTCGGCGCATGATCTTGCCCGAGCGGGTCTTGGGCAGTTCGGCGACGACGAGGATCTGCCGGGGCCGGGCGATCGGCCCGATCTCCTTGCTGACGTGCGCCCGCAATCGCCTGGCCACGTCGTCGCCGCCCGCCTCCCGCGCGGCCTTCTCGCCGTCGGCGCGCAGGATCACGAAGGCGACGATGCCCTGCCCGGTCGTGGCGTCGGTGGCGCCGACGACGGCCGCCTCGGCGACCAGCGGATGGGACACCAGCGCGGACTCCACCTCGGTGGTGGAGATCCGGTGCCCCGACACGTTCATCACGTCGTCGACCCGGCCGAGCAGCCAGATGTCGCCGTCCTCGTCCTTCTTCGCGCCGTCGCCCGCGAAGTACCAGCCGGGGAAGCGCGACCAGTACGTGTCGATGTACCGCTGCTCGTCGCCCCAGATGGTGCGCAGCATGCCGGGCCACGGCTCGGTCAGCACGAGGTAGCCGCCGGAGCCGTTCGGCACCGGACGGCCCGTGTCGTCCACGACCTCCGCCGAGATGCCGGGCAGCGGCCGCAGCGCCGAGCCGGGTTTGCAGACGCTGACGCCCGGCAGCGGGCTGATCATCTGCGCGCCGGTCTCGGTCTGCCACCAGGTGTCGACCACCGGGCAGCGGTCGCCGCCGATGGCGCGCCGGTACCACATCCACGCCTCGGGGTTGATCGGTTCGCCGACCGAGCCGAGCAGTCGCAGCGACGTCAGGTCGTACTGGCCCGGGATCGTGTCGCCCCACTTCATGAAGGTGCGGATCGCGGTGGGCGCGCAGTACAGGATCGTCACCTTGTACTTCTCGACGATCTCCCACCACCGGCCCTGGTGCGGGGAGTCGGGCGTGCCCTCGTAGAGCACCGAGGTCACGCCGTTGGCGAGGGGGCCGTAGACGATGTAGGAGTGGCCGGTGACCCAGCCGATGTCGGCGGCCGTCCAGTACACGTCCCGCTCCGGCTTGACGTCGAAGACCGCCCAGTGCGTCCAGGCGGCCTGGGTGAGGTAGCCGCCGGTGGTGTGCAGGATGCCCTTGGGGCGGGCCGTCGTGCCCGAGGTGTACATGATGTAGAGCGGGTGCTCGCTGTCGAACGCCTCGGCCTCGTGCTCGGCCGACTGCGCGTCCACCAGGTCGTGCCACCACACGTCCCGGCCCGAGGTCCACGCCACGTCCTGGCCCGTACGGCGCACGACCAGGACGCTGCGGACGTCGGGGCAGCCTTCCACGGCCTCGTCCACGGCGGGCTTCAGGGCCGAGGCGGCGCCCTTGCGGTAGCCGCCGTCCGCGGTGATCACCACCCGCGCGTCGCAGTCGAGGATCCGGCCGCGCAGCGCGTCGGCGGAGAAGCCGCCGAAGACGACGGTGTGCGGTGCGCCGATACGGGCGCAGGCCAGCATCGCCACGACCGTCTCGGGGATCATCGGCATGTAGAGCGCGACCCGGTCGCCGGCCCGCACGCCCAGCGAGAGCAGGGCGTTGGCGGCGCGGCAGACCTGTTCCTGGAGGTCGGAGTAGGTGAGCGTGCGGGTGTCGCCGGGCTCGCCCTCCCAGTGGAAGGCGACCCGGTCGCCGAGCCCGGCGCGCACGTGCCGGTCGACGCAGTTGTCGGCGACGTTGAGCTTCCCGCCGACGAACCAGCGGGCGAAGGGCGCCCGGCTCCAGTCGCGTACCCGGGTCCAGGGCTCGGCCCAGTCCAGCCGGGCCGCGGCGGCGGCCCAGAACGCCTCGACGTCGGCCGCGGCTTCCTCGTACGCGGCCGCGGTGACATTGGCCCGCGCGGCCAGTTCGGGCGGCGGGGGGAAGCGCCGGTCTTCTCTGAGCAGGTTGGAGAGGGTCTCCTCGGTCATGAGTGGGGCTCCTCCACCGGTCCGCCGCGGCGGCCGACGGGGAGTCCTGACAGCGGGAGCACGGGGACGACGGCGCGCTTCCAGGTGCTGTTGGTGACGACGGCGAAGGAGGCGTACCAGGCGAACACGGCGGTGACCAGCCCGATCCAGCCGCCGACCTTGGTGATGGTGACGGACTTGTCGAATTCCGCGACGGTCAGCACGATGAAGGTCGCCGACAGGGCCACGAAGACCGCGAACAGCGCGGCGTTGGTCCGCAGTGCCGCGACCGTCATGTAGACGGTGAAGATCGCCCAGATCAGCAGATAGAGGCCGGTGGCCTGGTTGGCCGTGTCCGGGGGCAGATCGCCGACGACGAACTTCACATAGGCCGCGTAGGAGAGCCAGAAGGCGCCGTAGGAACCGAAGGCGGTGGCGCCGAAGGTGTTGCCCTTCTTGAACTCCCACATTCCGGCGAGCAGTTGCATGAGTCCGCCGTAGAACAGCGCGAGCGGCAGGACCACCGTGAGCAGATTCTGGTCGATGAGGTGGGCGTTGAAGGAACTCAGGACGAAGGTGGTGGCGGCGAACGCGGCGAGGCCGAGCGGTCCGGGGTCGGCGATGCCGTCCACGGGCGGCCGTTCGGTCGTGACGGGGGTGCTCATCTGCGGTTCCCTCCTCGGTGAGGAATGGCGGCGCGAAGCGCGGTACGTACGCCGCCGCGGGCCGTGCTGGGCCCGCTCCCACGCTAGGAACGCCGACGTCGGGGGGCCACAGCCCCACAGCGGGCGTCGCCCAGCGGTCGGGTCCGGGCGACGGACGGTCCGTCAGATACGGTGAGCGGTCGGTCAGATACGGCGAACGGTCGGTGACCGCTCACCGGCGGGTCCCGGCGCGCCGGGCGTCTCCCGCGGCGCGGGGACGCCGAGTCGACCGGGCTGACCGGGTTCCGGCTGCGCGCCGACCTCCTCCGGCAGGTGCATGCGCAGCATCACCCGGTCGACGTCCGCGCGCGAGATCCGGCCGCGGGTCAGCAGCGACCCGACGACCATGACGGCGAAGGCCACGGGGACGGTCCAGGCCGCGGGTTCTTCGAGCAGCGCGGCGCTCCAGCCGCCGCCGGGTCCGCGCACGCTGGTCAGCACGACCGCGACGGCGGCGAGTCCGCCCCCGGCCACCAGGCCGAACAGCGCGCCCAGGTCGGTCAGTCCGCGCCACCAGATGCCCAGCACCAGCAACGGGCAGAAGGACGAGGCGGCGACGGCGAAGGCCAGGCCGATCGCGTCGGCCACCGGCAGGCCGGGGGTCGCGACCGTCATCGCCAACGGCGGTACGGCCGCCGCGAGCGAGGCCCAGCGGAAGCCGTGGGTCGAGCCGCGCAGCAGATCCTGCGAGACCACGCCCGCCACCGACACCGTGAGTCCCGACGCGGTCGACACGAAGGCGGCGAAGGCTCCCGCGGTCGCCAGCGCCGCCAGCAGCCGCCCCGCCTCACCGGCCTGGGTGATCTGCGGCAGCACCAGTACCGCGGTGTCGGTCTGCCCGGTGAGCAGCAGTTGCGGTGCGAAGATCCGGCCGAGCGCCCCGTAGACCGGCGGCAGCAGGTAGAAGCCGCTCAGCAGGATCAGGACGAGCAGCGTCGTCCGGCGGGCGGCCCGGCCGTCGGGGTTGGTGTAGAAGCGGACGAGGACATGCGGCAGGCCCATCGTGCCGAGGAAGGTGGCCAGCAGGATCGAGTAGACGGCGTACAGCGGGTGCGATCTGCCGCCCGCGCCGGACAGCGGGCTCGCCCACCTGGCGCCGGTCGCCGGTGCGAGGCCGACCTTGTGCGGTACGGGGACGCCTTCGGGGAAGGTCAGGCCGGTGCCGCCTTCCGCCGTGTGCTCGCCGCGCACCAGCCGTACGGGCACGCCGTGTCGCTCCGCGCGCGAGGCCCCCTTGGCGCCGTAGGCCGTGCCGTCGAGGGTGCCGCTGACCGTCACCGTCACGGGTGTCGCCACGTCGAAGCGGACCTGGCTGTCGAGCCGTACGACCGTGGTGTGCGGGAAGCGCGGCACGTCGGGCGCGGTCAGCGAGGGGGTGCCCGCCGACCGCCAGGCCAGGACGAGGAAGACGGCGGGCACCGCGATGGCGGTGAGCTTCAGCCAGAAGTGGAAGCCCTGCACGAGGGTGACGCTGCGCATGCCGCCCGCCGCCGAGACGCCGACGACGGCCACCGCCACGACCACCGCGCCGACCCAGCGCGGCGCGCCCGTCACCGTCTGGAGGGTCAGGCCCGCGCCCTGCAACTGCGGTACGAGGTAGAGCCAGGCGATGACGGCGACGAAGACGCTCGCCACCCGGCGCACGGCGGTGGACCCGAGGCGTTCCTCGGCGAAGTCCGGCAGCGTGTACGCGCCCGAGCGGCGCAGGGGCGCCGCGACCAGCAGCAACAGCACCAGATATCCGGCCGTGTAACCCACCGGGTAGGCCAGCATGTCGACGCCGTAGGCCATCAACAGGCCCGCGACGCCCAGGAAGGAGGCGGCCGACAGATACTCGCCGCCGATCGCCGAGGCGTTCCACAGCGGTGAGATCTCGCGGGAGGCGACGTAGAAGTCCGAGGTGGCGCGGGACAGTCGCAGGCCGTAGAAGCCGACCACGACGGTCGCCACGAGGACGACGACGAGGGCGGTGAAGCCGAGCGCCGGATTCATCCGGCCTCCGGGCCGGGGGCGCTGGGCGCGGGTCCCGTCACCGGGTCAGGGGCGGTGAGCGCGGCCTGCGCCGCCGAGTCAGGGGCGCCGGGCGCCGGGGCCGCGGGTGCCGGGCCCGAACCCGGCGGCGCGTCCGGGGCGTTGAGCAGATCCGTGAAGTCCCGCTCGACGCGCTCCGCGTGCCGTACGTGGAACCAGGCCGCGCCCACCAGCAGCGGGTAGGCGACGACGCCGAGCAGCAGCCAGGCGAGCCGGACCCCGAGGATGTCCACGGTGCGCAGCCCCGGCGCGAGCGCGAAGGCGGCGGGCAGACCGCCGATGACGACCGCGAGGACGGCCAGCACGCCGAGCGAGAGCCGCAGTTGGTCCCTGACCAGGGAGCGGACATAGACCTGGCCGAGGCGCGGCTGCGCGTGCAGGTCCTCGGCGACGGCTCGCGCGGACCAGCCGCCGGTACGGTCGCGGCGCGGCGCGGTCACCGCGACCCGGCGCGGCGGTGGCGGTTGTGTACCGCTCATGACGGCCCCTCGCCGGGCGCGGGCGACCACTGCATCAGCAGGTCCCGCAGTTCCCTGGAGTGGCGTCGGCTGACCGGGAGTTCACCGCCCGCCACGCGTACCGTCCAGTGCCCGGCGTCCGAGCGCAGCTCCTCCACGTGGCGGAGCGAGACCAGGTAGCCGCGGTGGATGCGGACGAAGCCGTGCTGCGCCCAGCGCTCCTCCAGGACGGCGAGCGCTATCCGGACCAGTGGCGCGTGGCCGCCCGCGTGCAGGCGTACGTAGTCCCCCTGCGCCTCGACGTACGCGACGTCCTCGCGGCGGATGAAGCGGGTGACTCCGCCGAGGTCGACCGGGATGCGCTCGTCGGAACGGCCCGCCGGGGCGGCTCCCGGTGTGTTGCCCTCGATGACGGCGGCGACGCGGCGGACCGCCTCGGCCAGCCGTTCCCTGCCGACCGGTTTGAGCAGGTAGTCGCAGGCCTTGAGGGCGAAGGCGTCGACGGCGAAGTCCTCGTAGGCGGTGACGAAGACGACCGCGGGCGGCCGGGCGAAGCGGCCGAGGACGCGGACCAGGTCGAGGCCGTCGAGGCCCGGCATCCGGATGTCGAGGAAGACGGCCTCGACCGACTCGTCCTCCAGCAGCCGCAGGGCCTCGTCGCTGCTGCCCGCGCTGAGCACCCGGCCGACCCGCCGGTCGCCGCGCAGCAGATACGTCAGGTCCTCCAGGGCGGGCGGTTCGTCGTCGACGGCCAGGACCTGCAACGGTTTCACGATGCGCGTACTCCGTTCCGGTACTTGGGCACCCGGACGTTGACCTTCGTCCCGGCGCCGGGGGCGGTCTCCACCACCAGGCCGTACTCGTCGCCGAAGACCGTACGCAGCCGCTCGTCGACATTGCCCAGGCCGAGCGAGTCGCCGTCGTCCTCCCCGGCGAGCCGCATCCTGACCTCCTCGGGGTCCATGCCCACGCCGTCGTCCTCCACACTGATGCGGCACTCCGCGCCCGCGTCCTCGGCCCTGATGGTGATGCGCCCCGGCGTCGACTTGGGTCCGAGTCCGTGGCGTACGGCGTTCTCAACGATCGGCTGGAGGCAGAGGAACGGTACGGCCACCGGCAGCACTTCGGGCGCGATGAGCAGATCGACGCGGAGCCGGGAGCCGAACCGGGCGCGTTCCAGGCGCAGATAGCGGTCGACGGACCGCAACTCCTCGGCGAGGGTGGAGAACTGGCCGTGCCTGCGCAGGCTGTAGCGCGTCAGCTCGGCGAATTCGAGGAGCAGTTCACGGGCCTGGTCGGGGTCGGTGCGGACGAAGGAGGCTATGGCGGTCAGCGAGTTGTAGACGAAGTGCGGGGAGATCTGCGCCCGCAGCGCGCGCAGTTCGGCTTCGATCATCCGGGTGCGCGAGCGGTCCAGCTCGGCGAGTTCCAACTGCGAGATGACCCAGTGCGCGACCTCGCCCGCGGCTCTGACCAGGCCCGCCGACACCTGGCGCGCGTACACCGACAGCGCGCCGACGACCAGGCCGTCCACCACCAGCGGTACGACGACGGCGCTGCGGATCGGGCACCGGTCGTCGCCGCAGTGGATCTCCTCGGCCGGGACCACCCACGGCCGCCCGGCGTCCATCGCCTCCCGCGCGTGTTCCACGGCCTGCGCCGCGTGTCTGCGGCCCGGACCTTCCCAGGCCAGCAGTTCGCCGTCGCCGATGACGGCCAGCGCGGGTGTGCCGAGCAGCGCCCGCAGATGGCGGGCGGCGCTGCGGGCCGACTCGGGGTCGAGGCCGTTGCGCAGCGGGGGCGCGGCCAGTGACGCCGAGTGCAGGGTGGCGAAGGCGGCCCGGTCGGCGGGCGTACCGAATCCCCTGCGCCCGCGAACCAGCCAGAACAGGGCCGCCGCGGCGCCCGCGACCACCAGCGCGACCGACACCACGGTGATCACTGACCCCATGCCCCGCATTATCGCCAGGTGTGACGGCGTGAGACAGGTTCCGTTCGCAAGATTCCGTCGTGCGGGGGCCGTACCGCTGGTTTCGGCCCCGCCGTCGCGCGCCGGAGCCGCCGTGCCCCCTACGCTCTGTTCATGATTGCCGAATTGCAGTGCGTGGTGCTCGACTGTTCCGATCCGGCGGAACTCGCCAGGTTCTACAAGTCGTTGCTCGGCGGTACGGTCGACCGGCCCGATCCGCGCTGGTCGTTGAGCGACGGCTGGGCGACACTGCACACCGCGGCCGGGCTGGTGCTGGCCTTCCAGCGGGTCACCGAATACCGCAGGCCGCGCTGGCCGGAGCCCGCCTCCCCGCAGCAGTTCCACCTCGACTTCGGCGTGCCCGATCTGGCCGAGGCCGAGGAGAAAGTGCTGGCCAGGGGTGCGATCCTGCTCGACGACGGCGCCGGGACCCGGAGCTGGCGCGTCTACGCGGACCCCGCGGGGCACCCCTTCTGCCTGATCAAGCACTGAGTCCCGGCTGATCGGACACCGCGTCCGCGGGTCCGAGTACGGATTCCGCGTGTCCGGCCGCTGATTCCGCGTCTCCGGGCGGATTCCGCATGTCCGGGCGCCGATTCCGCGCGGCCGGGCGCCGGGCACACGCCCGGTGACACCGCATCACCCTGTGTGACAGACGCCACGCGGCGATCCGGCAGGCTTGGCCGTCGCTTTACGTGAGCCCTGCAACCGCCGTGATCGGGTAGGGGTCTGTAGTAGACGTACCGTGGTGATCAGGCGTAGCGGACGCGCCGGGACACGACCGTACGTACCGGACGTAAGTGACGCAGTGATACGAGTGGAGCACGGGCATGAGTCGGTTCAGGGGCAGCTTGGGTATCGCGCTGGTGGCCGGAGCGGTGCTCGCGGGCACGAGCGCGTGCGGCGGGAGCGGGCACGACGCCGCCTCGTCCGCTGCCGACGGGAAGGCGTCGGCGTCGGCGAAGCCGAGCGCCACGCCCTCGCCGACGAAGCCGACCCCGAAGGGGCCGCCGATGCTGCTCGACACGATCACCCCGCAGACCGGGACCACGGTCGGCGTCGCGATGCCGGTCTCGGTGCTCTTCACCAACCCGGTGGCGGCCTCGGCCCGCGCGAACATAGAGAAGCACCTCAAGATCACCACGTCCGTGCCGACCACCGGCGCCTGGCACTGGTTCAGCACCACCCGGGTCGACTTCCGGCCCCAGTCGTACTGGAAGCCGGGCACGAAGGTCACGGTCGACGCGAATCTGACCGATGTGCCCAACGGCAACGGGCGGTACGGGGTGCACGGCTACCACCACGCGTTCACCGTCGGCGACGACAACGAGGCGACCGTGTCGGTGCCGGGTCACACGATGAAGGTCACGCACAACGGACAGGTCGTGAAGACCCTGCCGATCGACGCGGGCAGCCCCACGTGGCCGTCCTGGGACGGGACGATGGCCGTCATCGACAAGGCGGAGAAGGTCCACATGACGTCCTGTAGCGTCCACATAACCTGCGACAAGAGCAATCCGGACTACTACGACCTGACCCTGCCGTGGGACGTGCACCTGACGAATTCGGGCACGTACATCCACTACTCGACCGGGGACCCGCAGCCGGGGCACAGCTTCGGTTCGCACGGCTGCGTCCACCTGTCGCTCACCGACGCCAAGTGGTTCTACAACTACGTCAAGCAGGGCGACCCGGTCACCATCACCGGCTCCCCGCGCGGCAAGGCCCCGGGTAACAACGGCTACGCCGACTTCAACCTGTCCTGGTCGCAGTGGCTCCAGGACAGCGGCACCGGGCAGATGACGACCACGACCGCCTGAGACCCGCCGCCTCCTGCCTCCTGCCTCCTGACCGCTGACCCCTGACCCCTGACCGCTGACCGTCCGACGCGCGGCGTTCGCGTACCGGCGGCGCGGGACCGGCCGACCCGGTCCCGCGCCGTCAGCTCTGCGCGGTCGGGCGGACGACGATCTCGCCGACGTCGATGTCGGCGGGCTGCTCGATCGCGAAGGCGATGGCGCGGGCGACGGCGTCCGGCGGCATCGCGATCCCTTCCACCATCTCGGTCAGCTTGGCGCGCGCTTCGGGGCGCCGCATGCCGCCCGCGAATGCGGTCATCGTCATGCCGGGCGAGACGATCGTCACCCGCAGTTTGCCCCCCCGCTTCCTGCCGCAGGCCCTCGGAGACGGCGCGCACGGCCATTTTCGTACCGGAATAGACCGACTGGCTGGGCACAATTCGGTGGGCCGCCGTGGACGCGGTGTTCACGAAATGGCCGAAGCCCTGCGCGCGGAATACCGGAAGCGCGGCGGCGATGCCGTACAGCACGCCTTTGAGATTGACGTCGACCATCTCCTCCCAGTCCTCGACGCGCAGTTCGTCGAGCGGGGAGATCGGCATCGCCCCCGCGTTGCTGACCAGCACGTCGAGCCGCCCGTAGCGCTCGGTCGCCAGGCCCACGAGCCCGGCGACGTCGGCGCGGCTGCGCACGTCGGTGCGCAGGTGGGCGACCTCGCCGCCCGCTTTCCCGATCCGTGCGGCGACCGCGGCGAGCCGGTCCGTCCCACGGGCGCCGAGCACCACTTTCGCGCCGCGTTCGGCGAGCAGCAGCGCGGTCGCCTCGCCGATTCCGCTGCTGGCTCCTGTGATCGCGACGACCTTGTCCTTGATTTCGGTCATGACTTTTCCGTCCCTGCGGGATTGAGGGGTTCGAGTGTGCGGGGGGAGTTCCGCGCACGAGGAATGTAAGAGGTCTATCACTACGGTACGGTAAGAGGGCTATCACGTCCAGCGCGCGAGGAGGCGGCCCGTGTCGGGGAACGCGCAGGGCGGCCCCCAGCGGGGCCGCTACCACCACGGCGAGCTGCGCCCCGCGCTGATCGAGGCGAGCTTCGATCTGCTGGCGGAGGCGGGGCCCGCGGCCTTCTCGGTCGCGCGGGTCGCCCGCAGGCTCGGGGTGAGCACGGCAGCGCCCTACCGGCACTTCGCCGACCGCGACCACCTCCTGGCCGCGGTCGCGACCCGCGCCGCCGAGGAACTGGCCGAGCGGTTCCGGCAGGCGGCCGACGGCGCGGGCCAGGACCCGGCCGAGCGCTTCGCGGCGACCGCGGGGGCGTACGTCCGCTACGTCGGCGCGCGCGGCGCCGGTTTCGACGTGATCTTCGCCAGGCCCCTGGTGGCGCTCCAGGACCGCGACCTCGCCGACGCGGGCCGCCGGCTGGTGGACCTGCTCTTCGAACTGGCCCAGGACGCCCTCGGTCAGGGTCCCGCCGCCGCGCTGACGCTCCTGGAGCAGCACGTGACGGCCGCCCACGGCTACGCGACACTGCACCCCGGCGGCCTCTTCAGCCGCGTGAGCCCGCGGGAGGGGGTCGACGGCACCGCGGACCTCGCGGTGGCCACGAGCCGCGCCCTGGTGCGGGGCGCGCCCGAAGCCGCCGCCCCCGGCCCGCCCTCCCCCGGCCGCCCGCACGACTGACCGCGCGGGACCGGGCCGCGACCGGGCCGCGACGGGACCGCCGCAGCGCCACGACAGGCCCGAGCCGGGCCGCACCGGGGCCGGCGCCGGGCCCGCTTCGACCCCGCTCCGGACCCCGCCGACCCGCCAGGGCCAACGCCACGTTCGGTCCTGCGGCCCGCAGGGCGTACCGTCATAGGCGGCGCGTACCGTCGTCCCAGGACGACCTGCCGTTTTCCCACGCACCAGGGCGGAGCCGTCACCAATGACGGCGACGACCGCCGCGGGCGGACCGAGGCAGCGGCGACCGCCGTCATCACCACTCACTGGGGGATCTTCATGGACTCTTCGCCTTCGCTCTTCTCCAATCCGGAGCAGACCGCCCCGCGCCCGGCCACCGTGCCCAACCCGGCGCCGGTCAACGACCCGTTCCTCGCGCCGCCGGAGGCCCCGCACGAGGAAGAGGACGAGGACGCCTCGTAACGACCGGCGCCCCCGTCCCGACCCGGTCACCCCGTCACCTGGTCACCCGGTCACCACGTCGTTCGGTCACCCCGTCATTCGGTCCGCAGTGCCACCGCCGTCCGCGTCCTGGCCGCCCAGCTCGCCGGGAGCAGCGCCCCGCCCGCGGCGATGGCCAGGCCCGCCACCGCGAGCAGGGCGATCTGCGGGGCGTGGTAGACCGCGAGGTCGGCGTGCGGGATACCCGTACCGGCCGCTTCGCCCATGATCGGCGGCACATGGCCGTGCAGGGCGATACCGAGCGGCACACCCGCGAGTCCCGCGACCGCGCCGACCGAGCCCGCCGAGGTGAGCACCATGGCGACGGTCTGCCGCGGCGCCATGCCGAGCGCTTCGAACACGGCGAGGCCGAGCGGGCCGAGCGCGGTGTCGAGGGCCGCGAGGTAGCGGTCGCGGTCGGTGCCCGCCGTCAGGCGCACGGAGAACGTGTCCGGCCGGAAGGCCAGTCCGACGCGGGTGAGCGTCCGTTCGTCCATCAGGACCCGCATGCCCGAGTCGCCCGTGGAGAGCGCTTCGCCGACGATGCGGACCGGCGTGCCGCGGCCGTCGTGCTCCAGGGTGACGGTGTCGCCGACCCGGACCCCGGCCGCCTTCAGGAACCGGTCGGCGACCACCGCCTCGCCCGACCCGGTGCCGAGGTAGGAGCGGGTGCCCGGCTGGGCGGCCAGAATCCGGCCGACCGCGGCGGGATCGGCCTTCCCGGTCTGCCCGGTCTGCCCGGTCTGCCCCGGGCCCGGCGCCCCGACCGCGCCCGGAGGCGGGGGCGACTGGGTACGGACCACGACCGAACGGTGACGGCGGCGCGGTCAGCTCCCGCTGACGGTGAAGTCGGTGATGCGCTGGGCGCCGTCGGGTGTGCCGGGGGCGGCGCTGGTCAGGTCGAGGCGCAGCCGCGGGGTGCGGACGGCGGGGAAGGTGATGACCGTCGGCGCGCCGCTCGCCGTCGCCCAGGTGATCGCCGGGTTCTTGACGGGCACGTAGCGGTCGCCGTCCCAGTAGGAGAGCGTGACGGCGCCGGGCAGCGAGTGGGTGGCGTCGACGGTGAAGGTGACCGAGAGGGTGTCGATCCGCTGCGGCGCGGCCCAGGCGACCGAGACCCAGTCGGCGGGGCGGGCGCCGCGGAAGGCGGGCAGCAGGGCGGTGGCGCTCTTGTTGAAGGCGTTGGACCAGCCGGTCGCGGGGTTGCCGTCGAGCATCGCCGCGGGCAGCGCGTTGCCCGCGCCGGAGTAACTGGCGTCCGCCAGCGGGTAGCTGACGGGCCCTGGGCCCGGGTCGGGTGAGAAGCGGACCGGGGACGTGGTGGCGACGGGTCCCGACGCGCGGCCGGTCCGTATCGAGGTGGACGCGGGGTGCAGCCCCGGCGCGCTCGCGGTCAGGGTGAGGCGGCCCGCCTCGGTGCCCGAGCGGACGATGGCGAGTGCCTTGCCGTGGAAGGCGGTTCTGGTGGTGGCCTGGTAGCGCTCGGCGCTCTCCTGCTGTCCGTTGTCGACTCCGGCCAGGGAGCCGCCGGTGGCCTTGAAGGTGATCAGATGGCCGGCGCCGGGGACGACGGTGCCGTGCGCGTCGATCACCTCGGCGGTGACGAAGGCCAGGCGATCGCCGTCGGCGGTCAGGGAGTCGCGGTCCGGCGTCAGGCGCAGGCCGCGCGGCTCGCCCGCGGTGCGCAGCACGTCGGTCGCGACCGTTCTGCCGTTCTTCCGGGCGACGGCCTTCAACTCACCGGGTGCGAAGGGGACTTTCCAGGTCAGGTGGAGTTTGCCCGCGCTGCCGTTGGGGCTGGTGTAGCTGCCGGGGTACGGGCCGCCGGTGACCGTCTTGTCGTCGCCGGTCGCCTCGGTGGTCTCCAGATACGTCCGCCCGTCGACGGTCTTCTTGGTGTCGAAGCGCCGCACCCCGAGCGAGCGGCCGTTGAGATACAGCTCGACGGTGTCCACGTTGGCGTACGCCCAGACCTCGACGGTCTCGCCCGGCGTGTGGTCGGTCCAGTCCATGGGCACCAGGTGGACCATCGGCTCGCTCGTCCACTGGCTGCGGAAGAGGTGGTACATGTCCTTGGGGAAGCCCGCGGTGTCGACGGCGCCGAAGAAGGACGCCTTCACCGGGAAGACGCCGTAGGGCGTGGGTTCGCCGATGTAGTCGGTGCCCGACCAGAGGAATTCGCCGGCGAAGAAGGCGCGGTCGCGGTCCTTCTTCAGGCCGTACTCGCCGCTCATCGTCCAGGACGCGAGGTTGTTGTCGTAACTGGAGGTGGCGCGCTTGCCCGGGGTGTGGTTCTCGCCGGTGTTGAGGTGTTCCGGCTCCTGGTAGGCGCCGCGGGTCGAGGTCTCGGACGACGACTCGGACTCGAAGAGGAACAGGTGCGGGTAGCGGGCGTGCAGGGCGTCCACGGAGGCCGCGGTGTTGTAGTTGAGGCCGAGGCCGTCGAGTTTGGCGAGCATGAGGTCGGCGGCGGAGCCGACCGCGGGCAGGCCGCGGTATTTGTCGGAGCCGATGACGACCGGACGGCTGGTGTCGCGCGCGCGGACCGCGGTGATCAGTCCGTCGGCCATGCCGAGGCCCGCGGTGCTGGTGGAGTCGGGGATCTCGTTGCCGATCGACCACAGGATGACGGCGGGCGAGTTGCGGGCCGCGTCGACCATCTCGGTGATGTCGGCGGCGCTGTGGGCGTCGAAGAACCGGCCGTAGTCGTAGGTGTTCTTGCCGCTGCGCCAGCAGTCGAACGCCTCGACCATCATGACGATGCCCAGTTCCTCGCAGACCTGGACGATCTCCGGCGACGGCGGATTGTGCGAGGTCCTGAAGGCGTTGGCGCCCATCGACCGCATGATCGTCATCTGGCGGCGCACCGCGTCGATGTGGACGGCGGCGCCGAGCGCGCCCTGGTCGTGGTGCAGGTCGACGCCCTTGAGCTTGGCGTACCGCCCGTTAACGAACAGCCCGCGGTCGGGGTCGATCGTGACATGGCGGATGCCGAAGCCGGTGGTGTACGTGTCCACTGTCCGTCCGTTGACGCGGACTTCGGTCAGCAGGGAGTACCGGTGTTCCGGGGTGTCGAACGACCAGAGGTCGGGGCGGTCCACGCGCAGTTCGGCGGTGACGTCCGGCGCTCCGCCCGCGCCGGGCAGCGTCAGCGGTGAACTGGCCTTCGCCACCTGGCGGCCACGCCGGTCGAGGACGGTGTTGACGACGGTGGCGGAGGCCGCCGCGCCCGACTCGTTGACGACCGAGACCTGCGCGCGGACGGTGGCGTAGCCCTTGCCGTGCGAGGCGGCGAGGGTGTCGGCGAGTCCCGGCGTCGTCACATGGATGCCCCAGCGCGCGACATGCACGGGGTCGGTGACGACCAGGCGGGCGTTGCGGTAGATGCCGCTGCCGGAGTACCAGCGGCTGCTGGGGAGTTGGTTGCGGACCTCGACGGCGATGACGTTGGGGGTGCGGCCGTCGGTGTGCAGCAGGTCGGTGAGGTCGAGGGCGAACCCCGTGTAGCCGTAGGGGTGGTTGCCGACGAGTGTGCCGTTGCAGTAGACGTTGCTGTCCATGTAGACGCCGTCGAACTCGACGGAGACACGGCGTCCCGCGACCGAGGGCGGCAGGGTGAACGCCTTGCGGTACCAGCCGAGTCCGCCGGGCAGATAGCCGGTGCCGCCCGAGGTGCCGTTGGCGGTGGTCGGGGTCTGCTCGATGCTCCAGTCGTGCGGGACGCGGACGGTGCGCCAGCGGTAGTCGTCGTAGCCGGGCTGTGCGGCGTCGGCGTAGGCGCCGGTCGGGTCGGTGATGCCGCCCGGGTTGACGAGGGCGAAACGCCACCCGTCGGCGAGGTCGACCGTCCGCGGAATGGTGGTTCCTGTTGATCCGGAACGGGCGCTCGCGACTGCGGTGAGACCGGGGAGCGAGGGTACGGCGACGGCCCCCGCCGCCCCCGCGATCAGGAACGACCTGCGATCGACCGGCATGGTGGATCCCTCCTCATTGAGGTACGCGCATTCCGGCGCCCTCGACCGAGCGTCGGCAACTCACGCGCGAACAACCGGCATTGAACAGAATCAACCAATCGCACACGGATTCTTGCAGGGCCGCACCGCCGGGGGTCAAGGGTCGCGTCACCGCCGGTTCGGCCGGCCCAGAAATCGCTGTCGCACACCTTGTCGTGGCACCGCCACACGCCGTATGAATCTATCCATGCATCTTGAAACGTTTCGATCGCATGCCAGGAGAACACCGTGAAGCGGCCGGTCCGGACGACCGCCGCTCGCGTCGCCCCCCGGCGCCGCTCGGCGCTCCTCGCGGTGACCGCGGCCGTCGCGGCCCTGCTTCCCGCCGTCGGCTCGGTGACGCCCGCCCAGGCGTCGTCCGGGCACCTCGGCGCACTCGCGCCGACGTCCTTGCAGGTGGACGGGGAGTCCTCGGACGCGGTCGTCGGCGGTCAGCGCCCCACGTTGTCGTGGGTGGTGAACGACTCGCGGCGTGCCGAGGCGCAGACGGCGTATCAGGTCGTGGTCGAGGCGGCGGCCGTCGGGAAGGGCGGCCACGCGCATCAGGTGTGGGATTCGGGCCGCGTTCGTTCGGCCGATTCGGTGAATCGTTCTTATGGTGGTCCCGCGCTGGCGAGCAACACCACCTACACCTGGTCGGTGCGCACCTGGGACCGGGCGGGCGACCGCTCCCCCTGGTCGGCCCCCGCGCACTTCGACACCGCGCTGTTCTCCGCGTCCGACTGGTCCGCGTCCTGGCTGCGGGTCGCCGACGGCGCGCTGGTGCGCGGCGGCGTCGACCTCCCCAAGTCCGTCGCCCGCGCCCGGCTGTACTTCGGCGCGCAGGGCATCGTGGAACCGCACGTCAACGGCGCCGTGGCCGAACCCGACCAGGTGCTCAACTCGACGGTGACCGACTACACCAAGCGCGTGCTCTACCGCGACTTCGACGTCACCCGGCAACTGGTGCGCGGACACAACGCGTTGGCCTTCATGGCGGGCAAGGGACAGTTCTCCGGGCAGCCGACCTTCGTCGCGCAGCTCAACGTCACCTACACCGACGGCACCTCGGCGGCCTTCGGCTCCGGACCGGCCTGGCGCACCACCGCGGGGCCGGTGACCGGCGACGACTTCTACCTCGGCGAGACGTACGACGCCCGTCGGGCCGTGACCGGCTGGGACACCGCGGGCTTCGACGACAGCGCGTGGAAGCCCGGCGTGGCGGTCGCCGCCGCGACGCACCCGCAGAGCCTCGCGCAGGGCAGGCCGGTGACCTCGCGGGACACGACCTCCTGCTGCGGCTGGTCGCCCGCCGCCCTCAGCGACGGCGTCGACGGCTCGACGGACGCCTCCCAGGGCTACCACTCGGCCGTGGCGACGACCGCGGACGACGCCAAGTGGGTGCAGGTCGACCTCGGTTCCGCGCAGCCGCTCTCGGGCGTCAGACTCTTCCCCGCCCGGCCGACCAACGACCCGGCGGGCGACCTGCCCGGCGCCGGATTCCCGGTCCGCTACCGCGTCGAGGCCGGTGACGACCCGACCTTCGCCACCGCGACGACCCTCGTGGACCGTACCGGCGCCGACCAGCCCAACCCCGGTACGGCGTCGGTTTCGATACCGGCCGAGGTGACGGCCCGTTATGTGCGCGTCACGGCCACCAAGCTGTACTGCAACGGCTCCGGGTGCAATCTCCGGCTCGCCGAACTCGGCGTGTACGGCGCCCACCCGGCCACCGTGTTCAGCGCGCTGACCCGGCTCCAGGCCGACACGACGCCTCCGACACGTATCGTCAAAACCCTCAAGCCGGTGGCCGTCACGCACCCGGTGGCCGGGTCGCAGGTGTACGACTTCGGGCAGAACATCGTCGGCTGGGTGACGATCAGGGCAAGCGCCCCGTCCGGCACCACCGTTGACATCAAGAAGGGCGAGATCCTCGCCTCGGACGGCCAGGTCACCACGTCCAACATCAGCTTCGGCGACGGCGATCCGGTCCGGCAGACCGAGCATTACACCTTCGCGGGCAAGGGCGCCGAGACCTACGCCCCGCACTTCAACTACTCCGGCTTCCGGTACGCCCAGCTCACCGGCGTGCCCGCGGGCACCGCCGTCACCGTCACCGCGCAAGAAGTGCACTCCGACGTCGCCACGACCGGACAGTTCGACACGTCGAACAAGGTGCTGAACAGCATTCAGACCGCCCTCGTGCAGACCCAGTTGAACAACCTCCAGTCGATTCCGCTGGACTGCCCGACGCGTGAGAAGCACGGCTGGCTCGGCGACGCGGGCGACACCGACGTCGAGGCGATGAGCAACTTCGACATGCGGGCGTTCTACGACCAGTGGGCGCAGACCGTCGTCACCAGCGCCCACCCCGACGGCAGCCTGCCCTCGGTCGCGCCCACCCAGGGCGCCACCGACTGGTTCACCGACCCCGCGTGGGGCTCGGCCTACCCGCAGATCATCTGGGACTCCTACACGCAGTACGGCGACGCGGGCCTGGTGCGCGCCAACTACGCGCAGGTCAAGAGCTGGGTCGACTACCTCGGCACGATCAGCGACAGCGACCACGTCGTCACCGCCGCGCCCGGCTCCTGGGGCGACGACTGGGTGGCGACGGTCAGCACCCCGCACGTCTTCTTCCAGACCGGCTACTACTACCTGGACGCCACACTGCTGGCGAAGATGGCCGCGGTCGTCGGCGACACCGCGGACGCCAGGCGCTACACCGACCTGGCGCGGCAGATCGGGGCGGGCTTCACCAAGCGGTTCCTCGACGCCGACACCGGTGTGTGGAGCACCGGCACCCAACTGGCCTACGCCATGCCCCTGGTGCTGGGTCTGGTCCCGGCCGCTCAGCAGAAGGCGACCGTCGACCGGCTCGTCCAGGACATCGCCAAGCACGGCAATCACGTGACGACCGGCTTCGTCGGCACGTCCTTCGTCTACCAGGCGCTCGGCATGTCCGGCCGCAACGACGTGGCGCTGGCCGTCGCGGAGCGCACCGACTTCCCGAGCTTCGGCTACATGGTGGCCAACGGCCCCGGCACGATCTGGGAGAAGTGGCCGAACTCCTCGGCGGCGGACGGCACCTCGTCCAAGGACCACATCGGTCTCGCCGGTTCGATCGGCCAGTGGTACTACCAGCAGCTCGGCGGCATCCAGCCGGACACGGGACCGGCGGGCGCCGCGTACCGCGCCTTCACCCTCGCGCCCAGCGTGGTCGGCGACCTCACCCGGGTCTCCGCGCGGCAGCGGACCGCGCGCGGCACGGTCGTCAGCGCCTGGCAGCGCGACGGGTCCACGCTGGCCTACCACGCGGTGGTGCCGGTCGGCTCGACCGCGACCATCAAGGTGCCGCTGCTCGGCGGCGCCCGGTCGACGGTGACCGAGAGCGGCCGGACGATCTTCGCGGACGGCCGCCGCGGCCGGGGCGACCCCGGCCTGAGCGTGGGCACGGCGGACGGCACGACGCTCACCGTGACCGCCGGGTCCGGTGACTACACCTTCACCGTCCGCCCGCCGCGGACCCCGTACACCCAGGTGTCGGTCTCCGCGGGCGCGCCCGCGCCCGCACTGGTCAAGGGGGACGGCGGTACGACGATCGGCGCGGTGGTCGAGGGCCACTCGACCGCGCCCGGCGCCACGGCCACGGTCGGCGCCGACGTCCCCGCGGGCTGGACCGTGACGTCCACGCCCGCCCGCGTCCCGCTGACCCCGGCGTCCACCGCGACCTTGGCGAACGTCGAGGTCACACCGCCGAGCGGGACGAGGAGCGGTACGTATCCGGTCACCGTGACCGTACGGTCGTCCGACGGTACGACGGCCAAGGCCGCCCTCGAGGTGCTGGTCCTCGGCAGTTGGCCGCAGGGCACCACGGCCGCCGCCTCCAGCGAACACGCGCCCAACGTCGTGGACGGCGCGACCCGTACGTACACCGCGGGCAATGCCGTCGACGGTGATCTGAGCACCTTCTGGAACGACGACACCGACTCCCGGTACCCCGACACCCTGACCGTCACCGCGCCCGCCCCGACCACGCTGAACGGCGTGGGCTTCGCCTCGCACAGCGACGGCGTCCCGACCGCCTTCACCGTCCAGACCTGGGACGGCGCGGCGTGGGTGACACAGGCCGACCTCACCGGCAACACCGACCAGTACCGCTGGATCCCCTTCGCGGGCTCCGTCACCACCACGCGGGTCCGCGTCGTGGTGACAGCGGCGCAGAACAGCTTCACCCGGATCGTGGAGCTGACCCCCTAGGGCCGCCGTCCCAGGGCGCCTCACACGGGCGGCCCGGCTGTTCGTACCCATTCGGCTCACCGGGTGCGGAACAGACGGGCCGCCCGTTCCGCTTGCATGGGTGACGGACCGCGCCCGGCCGACCGGGCGGGCGCGCGGCGCGCATCGAGGAAGGGCTCACATGGGACAGCACGACCGGCTGGGCAGGATCGGGATCTGGAGCGGCGCCTGGACGGCGGCGGTGAACGGCGCCGGAGTGACGTACACCGGCGCGTACGACGAGGCCGCCGCCGAGGTCGAGGCGCTGGGGTACGGCGCCGTCTGGCTCGGCGGGAGTCCCGGCGTCGCCGTCGCGGAACCGCTGCTGAAGGCCACCACCCGGCTGACCGTGGCGACCGGCATCCTCAACATCTGGAACGACGAGGCCGCGGACGTCGCCTCGCAGTGGGCGGCGGTGGAGCGTACGCATCCGGGCCGGTTCCTGCTCGGGCTCGGCGTCAGCCACGGCCCGCTGGTCAAGCGCTACGCGCGGCCGTACTCCGCCATGGTCGACTACCTGGCGGCGCTGGACGCGGCGCCGGAGCCGGTGCCCGCCGGGCGGCGGGTGCTGGCGGCGCTCGGCCCGAAGATGCTGGAGCTGTCCCGTGACCGTGCGGGCGGCGCGCACCCGTATCTGGTCACCCCCGAGCACACCGCGAAGGCGCGCGCGGTCCTCGGTGCGGAGCCGCTGCTCGCGCCCGAGGTCAAGGTCGTGCTGGACACGGATCTGGAGTCGGGGCGTGCCAAGGCCAGGGACCATCTGAAGCTGTACCTGGCGCTGCCCAACTACACGAGCAATCTGCTGCGTTCGGGCTTCACCGAGGAGGACCTGGCGGGCGGTGGCAGCGACCGGCTCGTGGACGCGGTCTTCGCCGTGGGCGACGAGAGCGTCATCGCGGCGCGGGCGGCGGAATTCCTCGCCGCGGGCGCCGACCACCTCGCGGTCCAGGTGGTCACCGGCGATCCGGCGCGGCCGTTGCCGCTGGCGGAGTGGCGCAGGCTCGCTCCGGTGCTGATCGAGGGCTGAGTCTCCGCTTCTTCGCACGGAGTTGACCGGGACGCCCGCCCGCCGCGGACGGGCGCCCCGGATTCCCGCGGGATCAACGGCCTTGCAGCGCCTTGACGTTGTTGCCGAAGGTCCAGTTCTTCGAGCCGTCCCAGTTGAGCGACCAGGTCATCAGGCCCTTGAGCGCGCCGCTGTAGCTGTTCCACGCCTGCGAGACCAGACCGGTCGTCATGTAGCCGCCGCCCGCGCCGGGTTGGGCGGGAAGGCCGGGAACCTGCTTGTCGTACGGGACGCGGATGGTGGCGCCCTGGACGACGAGCCCCTTGTTGAGGCAGGTGGTCTGCGCGGTGAAGCCGGCCACCGTACCGGCCTGGTAGGAGTCGCCGGAGCAGCCGTACATGCTGCCGTTGTAGTACTGCATGTTGAGCCACCAGAGCTTGCCGTTGTCGGCGTACTTCTTCACGATCGGCAGGTAGGCGCCCCAGATCGAGCCGTAGGTGATGCTGCCGCCGGTGACGTACGCCGTCTCGGGGGCCATCGTCAGGCCGAAGCCCGCGGGCATCCGGGACAGGACGCCGTCGATGATCCGCTCCAGGTTGGCCTGCGAGGCGGAGAGGGTGTTGATGTTGCCGCTGCCGACCAGGCCGGTCTCGATGTCGATGTCGATGCCGTCGAAGTTGTACTTCTGGAGGATCGGCACGACGGTGGCGACGAAGCGGTCGGCGACCGCGCTCGAGCTGAGGTCGATGCCGGCCGCGGCCCCGCCGATGGACATCAGGATCGTGGCGCCCGCCGCCTTGGCCTGGCACATCTCGGCCGGGGTGGCGACCTTGACGCCGGTGTCCATGCCGTCCTGCCACAGCACGGTGCCGTCGGACTGGATGACGGGGAAGGCCGCGTTGATCACGTTGTAGCCGTGGGAGGCGATCCGGCTGTCGGTGATGGGGATCCAACCGAGGCCGGGGTGCACGCCGTTGGCGGCGCCGTCCCAGTTCTCCCAGTACCCCTGGAGCACCTTGCCCGAGGGCCGTGCCTTGGTCGCGCAGGTGTCGGCCGCGGCCGACGCCGGTTGTGCCGCGTGGGTCGCCGCGGCGACCGGAATCTGCGCCAGGAAGGCCATGGCGAGGCCGACTCCCAGCAGACGCACCCTCCGACCGATCATGTCGTACTCCTCGTGGTGTCGTCGCGCACTCACAGGCCGTAGTGGACCGGATCGTAAAGTGGTCTGAACCACTCGTCAATAGGTCTGGACCAAGCCCGTGGTGCGGCGACGACAGTGACGGGGGATACGGAAGGGTCAGCCGGTGGTCGGACGGTAGGCGTAGGCGGTGGTGGAGACCGCGCACACGCTCGGCGAAATGATCTCGACCCGCAGCACCTTCGCGTTCGCGTCGTAGTCGACGCCCTCGGTCTCGAAGCCGCCCGAGCAGACGCTGACGCGCGGCACCTGGAAGAGGGTGGCGACCCGGCCGGTGACGGGCGTGCCGTCGAGCGCGTGCGGCAGGTCGACCTGGAAGACGTCCTTGGCGTCGTTGTCGGAGACGCAGACCAGCCGGGTCGCGGAGACGAAATCGCAGCCCTGCACGTCCGTGACGGCATTGTCGAGGCTGATCTGTCCGGCCTGCGCGAGGGTGCCGCCGGTGGCCGGGGTGGCCGGGTTGGTCAGCGGGGCGGGGAAGACCTGGAGCCGGTTGACCGTGCCCCACTCCCCCTCGACCAGCCACCGCGCGTCCGGCGAGACGGTCGCGAAGGAGTTGTTGAGCAACTCGCCCTGGTCCAGCGGGTGCACGTAGTCGTAGCTGTGCCCGTCGGGCGTGGTGACCTCGAACATCTTAGAGGTGGCGCTGTCGCCGCCCTGGTAGGCGTCGAAGACGTAGCCGTTGACGATGTCCGGGTCTCCGACGTGGTTCCAGCCCGCGATGCGCAGCCGCAGCGGGATCGAGCCGAGGCCGCGGGTGAGGACCGAGCCGTCGGCGCGGGTGGCGATGCCCTCGCCCGCGGTGAGCGTGCTGTACACCGTGTTGCCGGCGGCCACCCACCCGCCGGGCGAGTCGGCGTGCGCGGTGGAGGTGCCCACGGCGGTCAGGGCCGCGGTGGCGAGCAGCAGGGCGGCGGCGCGGCTACGGAGTGCGCGTGCGGTCAACGGAATCCCCGGTGTGGACGGTGGGGGGCCGCCCGCGGCACGGGGCAGCCCTGTGACAGCAGTGACCCTAGGGCCTGACGGGCCGACGCCACCACAGCGCGTGGGCCAACTCGGCCTGAACGGGCGGCGATCGGTTCGTTCGCGCCGGACATGGGTGCGGGGCGGGCGGGGCCGGTCGTGCCGGTCCTCGCCCGCCCCGCGCTCTCCGCGGTGGGCTGCCGGGGTCAGGCGGTCGCCACGGAGAAGATGTGCATGTCACCGCCGTTCGTGCTGGACGGCAGCGTCACACTGGCCAGTTGCTTGCCCGCCTGGAGCGCGATCGGCGCGGTGGAGAAGATCTCGGTGCCCACCGGGTCCTTTCCGCCGCCCTGGACGTCGCGGTACGCGGTGTGCACCGCCACGACGTTGCCGTACGAGGGCTGCTGGGAGCCGCCGCCGAGCGTCCAGTCGCTGAAGCCGATGTCGGCCTTCTGAGTCGTGCCGTCGGTGTACGTCAGCGTCACCGTGCCGGTGGTCTGGCCCTCGCTGGCGCTGCCGAGCAGGCTCAACTTGGTAGCACCGGCAGCGGACTTGGAGACGTCGAGCACCTGGTCGCCGCCGCCCACCACGATGTTGTCGGGCGCGCCGGGCGCCACCTGGGGCCAGGTGAAGTCGAAGCCCCCGGAGGACACCGTGCCGCCGGGCGCGGCACCGGCCGCGGCGAGCGCCGCCGCCGAGTAACTCCAGCCCTCGCCGTCGAAGTTGGCGGACGGATTCGTGTCGTCGGCGGAGATGCCGTTGTTGTTGACGTACCAGGTGAGGGTGCCGCGTACGCCGACCGTCACCGACAGCGAGGCCGCCGGGGCGGTGCCGCCGTGCGCGGAGCCGAGCGTGATCGGGACCGTGTAGACCCCGGCCTTGGTGTCGGCGGCCACCGACACGGAGAACTTCGCGCTGGTGGCGCCGCCCTTCGGGACGGTCACCGTGCCGGACGCGGGCTTGAGCGTGATCCCCGCGGGCGGCTTCGCGGTCCAGCGGACGTCGACCTTCTTGTCCTGGATCGTGGACAGCTTGACGGCGGCGTCCGCGGAGCCGCCGGGCTCGATCTTCACCTGGCCGGGGTCGGTCGAGGCGAAGAACGGGGCCTCACCGTCGCGGAAGGACGGCGGCGCGTTCTTGGCCGCGCTCCCCCACGTGGTGTTCGCGGTGCCGCCCAGGGTGTAGTCCAGGGTGCCGCCGCGGGTGACGAACGAGGCGGGGACCCACGGCTGGTCGGACTTCTTGCCGTTGACGCGCAGGCCCTGGATGTAGATGTTCTCGGCCGACGCCCGCGGGGCGTTGACCGTGATCGTCTTCCCGAGCCCGGTGTGGATCACCGCGCGCGGGAAGACCGGGCTGGAGAGCACCAGGTCGGCGCGGCTGGGCACCTGCGGGTACATGCCGAGCGCGGAGAAGACGTACCAGGACGACATCGTGCCCGCGTCGTCGTTGCCGGGGATGCCGCCGGGCGCGTTGGTCCACAGGCCGTCGGTCTCGGCGCGCACGGTCTCCTGGGTCTTGTACGGGGCGCCCAGGTAGTCGTACACGTACGGCGCGTTGATGTCGGGCTCGTTGGTGGCGTCGTAGCGCGTGTCGTCCTTCGCGGAGAAGTCGAAGGTGCCGTCCGGGTTGCGGAAGAAGGCGTCGAGGCGGGAGATCGCGGTGGCGTTGCCGCCCATGGCCTTGGCCAGTCCGGCGATGTCGGAGTAGACCATCCACGTGTAGCGGGCGCTGCTGCCCTCGACGAAGCCGCTGCCGGTGGCGGGGTTGAAGGTGGCTCCCACCCACGACCCGTCGGACTTGCGGTCGCGCATGTAGCCGCCCTGCGCGGTCGCGTTCGGATCGAAGACGTTGGTCCAGTTGCCGCTGCGGTCGAGGAACTTCCGCTGGTTCTTACGGTCGCCGACCTGTCCCGCCAGCTCCGCGAGACCGAAGTCCGCGGCGGCGTCCTCCAGGGTCTCGGCGGCGCCTCCCCAGCAGTGGCAGTTGTCGGACGGCACGTAACCGAGCGTCAGGTACTTGTCCAACGCCGGTCGTTGGCCGACGCATTCGACGTTGCAGCCGGAGCTGTCGGAGTCGTTGGCGGTCGGCACGGTGGCCGCCTTCACCAGCGAGGCGAGGGCGCCCCTGACGTCGAAGTCCCGGCCGCCGAAGGCGTAGATGCCCGCGAGCGCCGCGTCGGACGGGTCGCCGGACATGATGCTGGTCTTGCCGTTCTCCAGCAGCCAGCGGTCCCATTCGCCGTCGCGCTGCTGGGCGTAGTTGAACAGCGACTGCGCGTAGTCACTGCCGACTCTCGGCTGAAGCAGCGTCAGCAACTGCACCTGCGCCCGGTACTGGTCCCAGCCGGAGAAGGTGCCGTACTGCTCGTGCTGTCCCCTGGCCAGCGAGTGGGTCTTGCGGTCGCCGCCCAGATACTGGCCGTTGACGTCGCTGGTGAGGGTCGGCTCCAGCATCGAGTGGTAGAGCGCGGTGTAGAAGGTGGTGTTCTGGTCGGCGGAGCCGCCGGACACCTGGATCTTGCGCAGCGCGGTGTTCCACGCGGCGGCGGCCTTCGACCTGATCTCGTCGAAGCCGGCGCGCTGCGGGTTCTCCGCCGTCAGGTTGGCCTCGGCGTTGCGCGCGCTCACGTACGAGATCGCGACCTTGGCCTGCACCTGCTTGGTGCCGGACGCGAAGGTCACATACGCGCCCGAGCCCTTGCCCGCGGTCGCGTTGCCGCTGGAGTTGTAGCCGGTGCCGCCGCTGGCCGATGTGGAGCCGGGCGTCAGGGTGCCGTCGGTCCAGGTGCCGACCTTGGCGAAGGGCTGGTCGAAGTGGGCCGTGAAGTAGAGGGTGTAGACGTCGTGCCGGTTGTTCGCGCTCTGCGGTCCGCAGAAGTTGCCCGCGCTGACCGAGCCGGTCACGGTACGGGCCGCCGCGTTCACGGTGACGTCCGCCGCGGCGCTGCCGCTCTCGGAGTTGGATGTACGGAACAGCACACTGGCGGGCTTGTCGGCCGGGAAGCCGAACTGGCCGGTGCCGGTGCGCTCGGTGGTGGTCAGCCGCGCGCTGGCCCCGCTGTCCAGGCCGACCTGGTAATAGCCCGCCTGCGCCGTCTCGTTGGCGTGCGAGAAGGTCGAGGCGTACTTCGCGTCCTTGGTGTCGGCGCTCGGCGAGGAGTCGACGTCGCCCACGTACGGCATGATCGGTATGTCGCCGTTGGCGCCGGAACAGCCCACGCCGTTGAGGTGGGTCAGGCTGAAGCCGCGGATCTTCGTCGCGTCGTACCGGTATCCGCCGGGGGCGGGTGTCGAGAACTGGTTGCCCGTCGAATTCTGCGGGCTCCACGCCAGCATGCCGAACGGCAGCACGGCGCCGGGGTAGGTGTTGCCGGCGTTCGAGGAGCCGATCAGGGGGTTGACGTACGAGGCCGGGTCGGCGTCATGCCCCCCGGAGGCGCCCGGACTCGCGGTGGCGGGTCCGGCGCCGAGGCCCAGGCCGATGCCGAGGACCGCCGTCGCCACCGCGGCCACGGCGCGCACGCCGCGACCCTTCCACCGCCTGCTGTCCACGGGTCGCACTGATCTGTCCGACACGGTTCCCGCCCTTCGTGTGTCTCGCTTACGACAACGTTGTCAAACGATCAACTGTAGATGTTCCTCCCGGGGTTGGAGGGTGTCAAGAGTTGTCAGGTACCCGCGGGCGGGGTGGGGTGGCGGCCCGGAGCGGGGTGGGGCGGCGGCCCGGAGCGGGGTGGGGCGGCGGCCCGGCGGGGGGTGGAGCGCCGGCTCGGCGGGAGGCGGAGTCGCGGCGTCGGGGCGGTGTCACGTACGGCTCGCGGCGGGCGCGGGGGCGCCGGTGTTCGGGCAAGCGGGTGAACACAGCGGGGTGCCGTGACGTCGATCGGGTAACTTTTCCCTGCGCGCCTGCCGCGTGGGCCGCGGGGCGGGATCGTGAGCCGCCCTCCCACAGGCCGGGCGGCTTTCGCCGGGGCCTGGTCGGCACGCTCCGGCACCGTCCGAGAAGGGACTTGATGGACACCACCGCCGCCGTCGACCGCTTCGAAATGCCCGCCAGCGCCCGCGCCGTGCTGCGCGCGCTGGCCGCCGACGGCCCGGCGACCCGGCCGCAGCTCAGCACCGCGCTCGCGCTGTCCCGGCCCACGATGTCGGTGGCCATGGCGGAGCTGTCACGGCTCGGGCTGGTCGAGGGGCAGGGCAGTTCACGCGGCGCCACCGGGCGCAGCGCCGTCCTCTACTCGCTCGCGCCGACCGCCGGGCACGTCCTCGGCGTCGAGATCGGCGCCACCGTGGTCCGGGCGGCGGCGTACACCCTCGACGGGCAGGAGATCTGCACCGCCGAGGTGCGGCTGCCCTCCGACCAACCGACGGTCACACCGGAGGCGGCGGACGCGGCGGCGGGGGTGGTGCGTACGGTGCGCGAGGAGGTCGGGGCGCGGTACGGGCCGCTGCGCGAGGTGGTGGTCGCGGCGCCGACGCTGCCGAATGTGGGGGCTTCCGGTGCGGGACGCGGAGGCGGTGGCCTTCAGCCGGACGGCACGGTACGGATCACCGACGCGCTCGCCGTGCCCGACGGCGTGCCGGTCACCGTCGAGAACAACGTCAACTGCGCCGCCGTCGCCGAGCACCGCTTCGGTGTCGCCCGCCACCAGCAGATGTTCGCCTACATCCAGGTCGGCGTGAAGATCGGCGTCGGCATCGTGCTCGACGGACGCCTGATGCAGGGTGCGAACGGCGCCGCCGGTGAGGCCGCCATGCTGCCCTTCCCCTGGTCGGAGTCCCAACAGCCCCGGCGCGCCGGGCTCGAGCAGTTCCTCGGCTCCGACGCCCTGATGGAACGCTGCCGCGCCGCCTGGCCCGCCTCCGGCGGCGGACCCGTGCCGCTGGACGCCAAGGCCCTCTTCGCGTCCGCCGCCTCCGGCCACGCCGCCGCCCGCCGCGTCGTCGACGAACACGCCGCCGCCATCGGCCGCCTCGTCGCCGCCGTCGTCGCCCTGCTCGACCCCGGCCTCGTCGTCCTCGGCGGCGGCGTGGGCCAGAACCAGCTGGTCCTCCTGGAAGTCCGCCGCACCGTCCACGAACTGGCCTGGCCCACCGACATCACCATCGGCGGCCTCGCCGACCGCGCCACCCTCCTCGGCGCCGTCCACGTCGCCCTGACCCGCGCCCTGGACTCGATGACCTAGGGCCTGTCCGCAAGGTCTCGTCCGGCTGGCGGCGCCTGGCACGCACGCTCGCTGCGTTGTCGGGCTCATCCGAATAGGCCCAGGCGTGTCCGCAAGGTCTCGTCCGGCTGGTGGGTCAGACGATCAGGACTCTGCGGCCGCGGGTGTGGCCGGCCTGGCTGTCGGCGTGGGCCGCGGCGGCCTCGGCGAGGGGGTAGGAGGTGTCGACGGGGATGCGGAGCGCGCGGCGGGTGATGAGGGCGGCGGCCTCGGCGAGGGCGGCGGGGACGCTGCCGGCGGTGCCGGAGAAGCGGACGCCGTGGTCGGGGGCGGTGAGGTCGGCGATGGAGACGACCTTGCGGGGGTCGCCGGTGAGGGCGACGAGTTCGGGGACGACCCCGGAGCCCGCGAGGTCGAGCGCGGCGTGGACGGGGCCGAGGGCGCGGACCCGGTCGGTCCAGCCGTCGCCGTAGGTCGTGGCGAGGGCGCCGAGTTCGCGGAGGTAGTCCTGGTTGGCGGGCCCCGCGGTGCCGATGACGGTGACGCCGCGGTCGCGGGCGATCTGGAGGACCGCTGATCCGACGCCCCCGGAGGCGCCGCTGACCAGCAGGGTCTGTCCCGGCTCGACGCCGACCTCGCGGAGGATCCGCAGCGCGGTCTCGACCACGGAGGGGTATCCGGCCGCCTCTTCGAAGGTCAGCCCTTCGGGCATCCGGGCCCAGGCCGAGAGGACCGCGAACTCGGCGTAGGTGCTGGTCCCTTCACCGAATACGTGGTCGCCGATCTCGACACCGTCGACGCCCTCGCCGATCTCGTCCACCACCCCGGCGGCGTCCAACCCGACGCCCGCGGGCAGTTGGACCGGATGGGCCTTGAGGATCTGGCCTTCGCGAACCCGCCAGTCGGCGGGGTTCACACCGGCCGCCCGTACGGCGACGCGTATCAGGCCGGGGCCCGCGTGGGGCTCCTCGGCGTCGATGAGGCGCAGGACATCGGGGCCGCCAAACTCGGCGAAGCTCACTTTCTTCATGCGACGGACCGTAACACTAACGGTTAGCGTTTTGAAACCGTTCCTGTTTCGTAGCTGATAGTGTGCGGTCATGACCGTGCCGACCGGGCGCCGTGAGCGCAAGAAGGCCGCGACCCGCCGGAAGATCGCCGACACCGCCCTGCGGCTCTTCCTGGAGCGCGGCTACGACGCGGTGGGAATCCGTGACGTGGCGGCCGAGGCCGACGTGGCCGTCACCACGCTCTTCTCGCACTTCGCCGCCAAAGAGGCGCTGGTGTTCGAGCAGGACGAGGACTTCGAGGAACGCCTCACGCGGGCGGTCACCGACCGGGCGCCGGACGAGCCGGTCGTGCCCGCGCTGCGCCGCGAGACACACGCCCTGGTACGGCACTGCACCGCGGACGGCGCCGCGCCGGTCTGGCGGATGATCGACGGGTCGCCCGCGCTGCGGAAGTACGAGGAGTCGATGCGGCTGCGGCACGCGGAGTCGGTGGCCGCGGCCCTCGTCGCCGATCCCGGACTGCCGCAGAGCGCGACGGCCTGCCGGACGCTCGCGAGGTTCGTGATCGACGCCTTCTCGCTGGCCCGCGAGTCGGCCGATCCGCAGGCCGCGGTGGACGAGGTCTTCGCGATGATCGAGGCGGCCTGGGAGGCCGCCCGCCCCTCACGGCAGGCGTGAGGAACGCGAAGGACGCGGGGAACGCGACGACCGCCGGGAACGCCGGGAACGGGACGCAGCGACCCGCGGCTCAGGCAGAGAAAGCCCGCCCGCAGCTCACGGGCGGAAGGTGCGGCCCCGCACCGTCCCCTCCGCGATCCCGACGTAGACCTCCGCGACCTCGCGGACGGGGGTGCCCGCGGCGGGATCGGCGGACATGGCCCGGAGGGTCTCACTGATCCAGCCGGGGCTGACGAGGTTGAGGCGCAGCCCGCGCGGGAGTTCGCTCGCGGCGTTGCGGACGAAACCCTCGAGGCCGCTGTTGATGAGCGCGCCCAGCGAGCCGCCCGCCATGGGCGCGGCGAAGGTGCCGCCGGTCAGGGTGATGGAGCCGCCGTCGCGCACATGGCGGGCCGCGCGCTGGACCAGGGCGACCTGGCCCCAGAGTTTGGCCCGCACCCCGGTCGCGAAGTCCTCGTCCGTGGCCGACGCCAGCTCCAGCAGCGGGCCGTTGGCGGCGCAGCACACGACCGCGTCCAGACCGTCGACCTCACCGAAGAGCGTGTCCATCGTGGACGGGACTTCGAGGTCCACCTTCAGCGGACCCCGGCGCGAGGCCGCGACCACCTCGTGCCGTGCCGCTGTCAGCGCGGCGGCCACCGCGCTCCCGACGGTTCCGGAAGCTCCGATCACCAGTGCCCTCATGCCCCCGATCATCCCCCACCGGCCCCTCCCCCTCAACGGCCCCACCCGACCCGGTCAGTACGGGTAGTGGACCGGTGTGGACTGCACGGTGAGCCACCGCAGTTGGGTGAATTCGTGGAGGTTGGACTCACCGCCGGAACGGCCGCCGAGGCCGGACGCGGCGAGTCCGCCGAAGGGCGCCTGGGGCTCGTCGAGGCAGGTCGAGTCGTTGACGTGGACCATGGCGGAGCCGAGCCCCGCGGCGAGGCGGCGACCGCGCGCGAGGTCGGAGGTGAGGACGGCGTCGACCAGGCCGTACGGGGTGTCGTTGGCGACGGCGAGAGCCTCGGCGTCGGTGTCGACGGCCAGCACGGGGGCGATGGGGGCGAAGATCTCCTCGGTCCACAGGGCCATGTCGCGGGTGACATCGGTGACGACGGTGGGCCGGTGGAAGAGGCCGTCGCCGTCGCCGCCCTCGACGACGGTGGCACCCGCGGCGACGGCCTCGGCGAGGAGTTCGCGGGCCCGTTCGCGCTGTTCCGCGCTGATCATCGGGCCGAGGCCGACGCCGTCCGTGGTCGGGTCGCCGACGGTGATCCTGGCGGCACGCGCGGCGAGATCGGCGACGTAGGCGTCGAAGACGGGCCGCTGGACGATGTGCCGGCCCGCGGTGATGCAGGTCTGGCCCTGGTAGTGGAAGGCGGACCAGGCGCCGATCTGTCCGGCCTGGTCGAGGTCGGCGTCGTCCAGGACGATCAGGGCGTTGTTGCCGCCGAGTTCGAGGGAGACCTTCTTCAGGCGCTCGCCCGCCTCCCGCGCGATGGTGCGGCCGACGGCGCTGGATCCGGTGAAGTGGACCATGGCGATGTCGGGGTGCGCGGTCAGCGCCTCGCCGGTGTCCTGCCCGCCGGGCACGACCTGGAGTACGCCCGCGGGCAGTCCGGCCTCGGCGAAGACATCGGCGATCAGCAGTCCGCCGCTGAGCGGGGTGTGCGGTGAGGGCTTGAGGACGACGGCGTTGCCGACGGCGAGGGCGGGCGCGAGGACGCGCATGGCCAGCACCAGCGGGAAGTTCCACGGGGTGATCACACCGACGACGCCCAACGGGACGCGCTGCGCGACGCTTTCCCGGCCGGGCGCGCGCGTGGGCAGCGTCTCGGCCCGTATGTGACCGGCGAGCGCGGCGGCCAGGTGGAGTTCTTCGACCGCTCCGGCGATCTCGTACTCGGCCTTGCCGCGGATCGAGCCGGTCTCGCGGACGAGGAGGTCGGCGAACTCCCCCGCGCGGGCGCGCAGTCGGGCGGCGGCCTCGCGCAGCACGTCGGCGCGGACGCCGAAGTCCGCGGCGGCCCAGGCCCGTCCGGCGACGGCGGCCTCCCGCGCGGCGCGGTCCAGGTCGGCGGGCGAGGCCCAGCCCGCCCGGCCGAGCGGTTCCTGGCGCGCCTTGTCGAGGACCGTCGACGTACGCCCGTTCTCGGCCGGGACGAAGGCCCCGCCGACGAAGAGAGCGCCGTCCCGGGCGCGCGGCGTGGATGGGGTCGGCATAACGGGCCTCCGTGTCGAAGCACTGGTCGAAGTACGGGTGTTGCGGTGCGGGTCCCGGTGGCGCCGCGGGTCGGGTACGGGCGCGCGGCGGTACGGCGGCCCGCGCGGCGGTGTCCTCGCGGTCCGCGCGCGCCCGGGCAGCACGACAGCCGGTCCGGCCGTCTGAGTTTGTTAACCTTCCGAACTCTCACCGTAGCAGCGAAGACCGGCTTTGAGGAGGGCCGTCCGGCAGGAGGGCCGTCCGGCAGGAGGCGTTCCGTCCGCGTCAACCGCTGAGCCGTGCCCCCTGGTCCTTCTCCGTGGCGACCGCGGCGGAGGACAGGAGCGTCGCGGCGGCGAGGCTGCCCCACAGAGCGGTCGAGCCGTACGGGGCGAGGGCGGTGATGGCCGCGGGAGAGACGGCGAGGCCGAAGCCGGTGGAGAGTTGGAAGCGGGCGAGGGTGCGCCCCAGGACGTGGGCCGGCGCGAGGGCGGTGACCAGCGCGGTGGCGCTTCCGGCGTAGATGATCTCGCCGAGCGTGCAGACCACGGACACGGTGGCCACGGCCGGGGCGCCCCAGCCGTGCCGCAGTTCGGTGGCCGCGAGGAAGCCGAGGTAGGACGCGGTGAGGACGACACCAGCGAGGGCGAGCACGGACCGCCGGGAGAAGCGGGACATCAGGACGGTGACCGGGACCTGGAGGGTGACCACCAGCACGGTGTTGGCCACGAAGACGGCCGCCGACCACACCGGGGACGCGTGCAGTTGGGTCACCAGGACCAACGGGAGCGCGATCTCGGGGACGTTGAGGCAGAAGACGTAGACCACATTGGCGGCCAGCAGCGCGCGCATCCGGGGCGCGGGACCGCTGTCGCCGCCCTCGGCGGGGGCGGCGACCGGGTCCGTGCGCAGCCGGACCGACCACGCCAGGACGGCGGCGGTGACATACGCGAGCCCGGTGACGCCCGCCAGGACCTGCAACGCGGCGGCGCCGCCCGCCAGGCACGCGGTGGCGAGCAGCGCGCCCGCGCCCATACCGGCGTTGCGCAGGGCGCGGCCCGCCGCGAGCGCGGTGTCGCGGTCCCTGCCGTGGGCGACGGTGGCCACCACGGCGGCGTGGGCGGCGGGCCACGCCTGGTTGCCGATGCCGAGGAAGAGCGCCGCCGCCGCGAACATCCAGCCGTTGCCCGCCGGAGTGGCCAGCAGCAGCGCCACGCCCAGCACGCGCACCAGCATCGACGCCGCCACGGCCGTACTGCGCGCGCCCCGGTCCAGCCACAGCCCCACGGCGGGCACGCACACCAGCCCCACGACGACACCGGCCGTCATGGCGATGCCGGTGGCGGGCGCGGACAGGCTCAGCACCGTCACCCCGTAGAGCAGCAGGAACGGCCGGAGCAGGCCGGTGCCGAGCGCGTCCACGGTCATGGCGACGGCGTAGCGGGGGCCTCCGAAGGCGCGGACGAGGGCGCGGGGCCGGATCTGGGTGGTGGTTGCCATGGCGACAACGGTGCGTTCGGCCGCCGCGCCCGCCGGGGGGGGGGGGGGGGGGGGGGGGGGGAAGAGAAGAAGGAGGGGGGGGAGTAGGGGTGGGGGGGGGGGGGGGGGGGGGGGGGAAGAACGAGGCGGGAAAAAAGAAGAGAGGGGT